>JAEETJ010000080.1 GCA_016290295.1 Bacteroidales bacterium | reverse complement strand
GTGAACTTCTTCGTCAATGGCGACAAGAAATTCCAGGTGAACAAATAATCAACACCTTATTATATGTCTGTCAAAAAAGTCCCGCCAGCATGGTGGGACTTTTTTTAAATTTAAATTGTCCGTAGTTTTTTTTCGCTTTTGTAGTCTAAAAGAAAACAACACCCAAAAGATGAAACAAAAAGAACAGAAAGAGAGCGACTTCGAGCAGCTGGTGAAGGAGCAAAAACAGACCATCTACTCGGTGTGCTATCTTTTCGCCAACGACCGTCAGGAGGCGGATGACCTGGTACAAGAGGTGCTGATTCGCCTATGGAAAGGCTTTGACGGCTTCAAGAAACTCAGCTCGGCTAAAACATGGGTCTATCGTGTAGCGCTGAATACCTGCGTAACCCTCGACAAACGTCATAGTCGCCGTCCCGACTGTATGCCCTTGGAGGTGGATATTGACCTCTTTGCTGACGAGGAGTCCTGCCCCGCCGCCAGCCGTCTGCACAAACGCATAGCAAAGCTACACCCCTTCGATCGGGCACTGATACTACTCTGGCTCGAAGACCTGCCATACGATGAGATTGCCGCCATCCTCGGCATCACCGTCGATAACGTCAGCGTACGTTTGGTGCGCATACGCGAGAAACTGAAAAAAATCACCGACTAAAGCCTCAAGAAACTATGGAACCGAATAATGAATTCAAGCAAGAGTTGCAGCAAGAATTGCTTGGCATGCAGCAAGAAATAGAACAGCACAGCACTTTCAACACTGAAGTGTGGCGTCGTTCAGTGAAACGATACACGCGTAGCCTCTACCGACAAAACATTTTATGTGTGGTGTTTTTGGCCGTAATGATGAGTGTCAGCATCGGAATACTATACATTGTCGCACACTGGCCCTGGTGGGTTATTATACCAACTATTGTGTATTTCAGTGTGCTTATAATAGATAACCTGGTAATCACAAGAGGTATGGCACATCCTGATGTAGAAAGCAAAGAAGGCCTGCGTTCGCTGCGCGATAATGTTAAAGCCAGCTGCAGCTCAAATCGATGGCGCACATGGTTCTATCGTGGTTTCGGTATCTTTGGACTGGTATTGATAGACATATACCTGTGGTTTAACGACCGACCTTTGTTCTTTACCCTACTCTTTACCAGCATCATTTGTTTCCCCATTGGAAGATTCACCGGCAAACGCGTGAGAAATCGCTACAATGAACTCACCGAAGAAATCGACGAGTTGCTGAAGGAAGAATAAATATCTTTTCAAACTGGGCAAAAATGGTAGCCCGTACTGCGACCTCCACCCTCGGTGCGGACCAAAACACCTGTTATTCTCCGCAAAAATTGCGGAGAATACATAACTTTTTCTCCGCATAATATACTTTTCAGTGGAATTTTTCTCTGATAAAATCATTTTATATTTGTATCTTTGCACAGATATAATTACATGACATATATTAATTAGAATCTATGGACGAGAAGAAATACTGCAAATTTTCGGCTTACACACAACGCCAGTATTTTCTAACAATACTGTTATATCTTGTGATAACGACATGCTTTCTCTATGCACTATCTCCGACACTATACGGTCAAAACAAAGCTCAAGCCAAGTTGTTAAAGAAGGCCTACGAAAACCAGTCCGAACAAATGCTATTCACTTTTTTTGACAACTGGTCCAATGAAATATCTTCCAATGAAAATGAAGCCCCAGACAAATGGGTAGCCGAAGCCCATCAAATGTTTGCTTCATTTTATCAACCATTGGAAATGCGTAAGAAAGCCAATGACAGTTTTGCAAGAGACATTTATCAAGATAGTCCATATTACATTGTGCAGGGTTCGCTTTGGAAAATTATAGTAGTGGACACAATTTGGCAAACTTCTGAAGAACTTCGGGAATACTATTGGAAATACGGATACAATTACTGGAAGTTTTTTCATGCCACGATGATGGATTCCGACATAGTATTTCGTTCCCCAGTACATTTTCCCGACAAAAAAATTGTTTATTTAACCCCAAAATACAAAAAATTGCTGGATAATTTCTTGGGTAATAAACATGTAGAACTAGGGAAACACAACACCATGCAGCCTGCTTATTCCACAGATCAAAGCCGTGGTAAAATGGATTTTATCTGTAAAGCTGCCACTATTTTCTATGGACACTGGGGTGGTTATTGGCAATATGAAACATACCCTCAAGCTAATTTGATTGTTTTCGATTCCCAAATACAACGTGCCGTTGTCTATTTCCGATTCGTCTATGAAGGAGGAGTTGTTATTTTGGAAAAGGAGAATGATGAATGGTCGGTCGTATCCTCTCAATTTATTTGGATAGAATAACAATCCTTCTATGCTCCCATAGTATTACCCACTTTTTTTAATTACACCTACTAAAATTCATTCAGATTATGGACGCGAAGAAATACATTGAGACCCTTCAATTGGAGCCCCACCCCGAAGGCGGATATTATCGGCAGGTTTATGGCAATGATGACAAAGGCACCAAGGACATCTCCACTATTTACTATATGCTTACAGGCAGCGACTTCTCAGCCTTCCACCGCCTGCACAATATGACGGAGATCTGGTACTACCATGCAGGCGAGCGCCTTAACCTCTACGTTATCGATACCGATGGCAGTCTGGCCGTACACCATCTTTATGCCAATAACGAAATGCAGGTGGTAATTCAACCAGGTCAGTGGTTTGCCGCCGACATCCCATCGAAAACCGGCTTCTGCCTAGTGGGATGTGCTGTGGCCCCTGCCTTCAGTTTTGAGAACTTCGAACTGGGCAACAAAAGCGAACTGCAAAGCCAGTTCCCCCAGCACACCGACCTCATTGAGCGCCTGTGCCGGTAAACAGGGATATTATAATCCTAAAATAAAATTTATTTTTATTAGTAAACAATTCATTTTTTTTTGTATTTTTGCAAAGGAAATATCATGAAGATTGAAAACCTCAGAACTACTGAAAAGGCTGCTTGATTCGGGATGCACAATGGTTAGACATGGTGCCAATCATGATATATGGTATAGTCCGATTACAGAAGAAAGATTTCCCATACCTCGTCATACTTCTAAAGAAGTAGCTCTAGGAACATTGAAAGATATTGCAAGAAAATCAGGTGTCGAATTATAATACAAAAGAATATGAAAACTGAAAAAGTAATAATAGAAGTGAGCAAGGACGGGCTGTTCTCCGCCTTTATGCCCTCCAATGAGTATGGTTTCGGACTTGCCGGCTATGGTGAAACGGAAGAAGAGGCTATTGAGGACTTTTACGCAACCGTATCAGAGATGAAGGAATTGGAGGAAGCCGATGGCCGAGTATTTCCAGAATTGCAGTTTAAGTTTGAGCATGCCGTCGGGTATGCAGCTCCCAAAACGGCTTCCCCTTGCGTCGCCGAGAAACCTGCTAAATACGATGTGGAGGAACAATAATTGAACAGCTGAAAACCGTTAGCGCACCTACAACATACCACTATTTCCAGCTGCCATATTGTGACAGCCCTACTGCTAATTTTCCCTTGCGTGCAGAATGCACGCCATCCCATTAACCCCGCATAAGCGTAGCGTAATGTGGGATGTGCAATCATATACTCTTACTCTACGTGCCAGAGGCACGCCACCATTTTCTTGTTGAGGTATAGATTAATGGAGAGAGAGTTATAGCATCAGCTATAGTCGCTCCATTTCGCGGCGAGCAAATATGATGCTTCGGTTCAAATGTCCCATACGCCGCGACCGAATACATAATCTGTAACTCATCCCTATGCGGCGATTGCGGTTTCACCGCAATTACGGCCGCATTGCGGCCACCGCCGCATAGCAAGTGATGAACAAGTAATGTATCATAGCGTGCCAGAGGCACGCCACCATTTTCGGCTACCACATTGTCACAGCCCTATTCATTTGTACCTATCACAAAATTATTTTTACATATAAATAACTGATATACAATTTGATAAATAAAAAAATCAATATAATTACTTTTTTAGTTGTATAATTAAAAAATAAATTGTACTTTTGCCACGTTATTATGAGTGAATGTTGTGGAGTAAATGTTATAGAAGTAAATGTTGATGAGTAAATGTTGGGAGTGTACGCCTCGAAGAGGCGAAATCTCAATAACCCCAGACTGACGTCTGGGGGATATAAAAATATCATAGTACAGTAATATGAAAGAACTAACCAAAGCAGAAGAACAAGTAATGCATGTGCTGTGGAAAATCGGACAAGGATTTGCTGCCGACCTGAGCGCCAATTTCCCTGAACCGAAACCGGCTTACAACACCGTGCTGACCGTTGTGCGAATCCTGGAGAAGAAAGGCTTCATAGGCCATGAGACCTTCGGGAAAACCCACCGCTATTACCCGCTCATCAGCAAAGAAGAATATTCAGCATCGTTCATGCAGAACTTTGTGCAGAATTATTTTGACAACTCTTTCAAGTCGATGATTTCCTTTTTCGCCAATAACAAGGACATCTCGTTAGAGGAG
>JAEETJ010000079.1 GCA_016290295.1 Bacteroidales bacterium | reverse complement strand
GATTGGTGTAACCGAATTCTAATACTGTAGAAGTGAAATCTGACCACTTGTAAGCTGGACGGATAACTACAGCGTAGTCATTACCAGTTGGGTGAGACCAGTTAGCACCACCTTCAGTAGTGTTTTCATCGAAAGCGTTCTTGTGAGCAGCTAAGAAAGCATAGCCTAAGTTCCAAGAAGGCTGTTCAATAACACCCCAATCGATGAATCTGTAACCGCTACCCTTTTCGCTGTAAGGGATAACGTTATCACCAGCGTGGTTACCGCCGTTTAATACACCAACATAATCAAGAGCATCGTGACCATAGGTTAAGCTCATCTTGTTGAAACCACCGAAGAAGTTACCCTGGGTCCATTCTAACTGAGCTAAGAAACCGTTGTTAGCCCTTAAACCAGCGGTCTGTTTCTGAGCATCAGAAAGGTTCTGCCAAGCATAGATTAAAGCGATGTCTAAAGAAGCATCAGACCATAATGGGATACCGTTCCAACGAGCATCTAACTTCCAAGAGTTGTAAGATTCGTTAGTAGCTTTGTCTTCTGGCCAGCCGTATGCATCAAATGGAGCATCAACCTGGTGCTTGATAATAGCAACAGATGCTGTACCTAAGTTAGCTACTGGAATTGATTCAACACCGAAACCGGTACCAGAGTTGTTCAGGTAGTAGAAATCCATGATGTGGATATCTTTACGCTGATAGAATCTCTTACCAGCCCATAACTGAATTCCAGAAGGCATCTGGTATGCAGCCCAGGCTTCACGTAATGATAAACGCTGACCATTCCATGCAGAATTGTTGTTAGCATTTCTGTCACCGCCAGCGCCGATACCCTGCCATGAGTTACCCTGTTCATCCCAGTTGCTTTCGTGAGTACCGTAAGCAACTAAAGTGTTTACTGTAAATTTGTTGTTACCCTTGTTGAACACTTCCTGAGATAAAGAGATTTCAGCGTATGTATCGCATTCATCACCTAAACGACCTAATAAGTGACCGAGGTTACCGTTACCGATGCAGTATGCGTTACCACCTTCAGTAGCATAGTTTAAACCAGATCTGAAATAACCGTGAAAATCAACTGCTGATGCAGAAACTGAACCTAATGCTAATGCAAGAGTGGTTATATTGAAATTATTGTATCAGTATAAATGAATAGCTTGAGTTTAGAGGGACCTTCCATATACTTGATCGAAAATTAATCAATTAATTCTTTGAGAAGCTTGCAGGACAAGGGATTAGAGAGAAAAAAAGCATGATTTTCCTTATAATGAAATTAAGACAAACACTCAAAAAAAGGAGTAATCATGCCTATGTCATTATCACATAAATCAGTTAAGAAGCATAATAAAAAATTACCTGCAAACGTAACCAAGAATAAAATTTTAGATTTTTTCGGTAACCAGGGTACAAGTAGTAAAATAGGCAAAAAGGCCAGGAAGTGCGGGTTTGTTAAACGAAAAGGAAGTTTTCAACCTACAAAATTTGCCCAGGCAGTTATCACTGCAGTTGGAAGTTCTGATACTCCGGAATCTCTATCAAAAATATGCGAGCTGTATAATGTTAATTTTGAAGGCAAAATGCAGATAAAGCCATTTTGGAACCGGATGTCGTCAGATGAATGCGTAGATTTTTTTGAATATATCCTGGAACAGTCTGAGCGGACTCATAACGATGTAAGCCAGAAATGTGCTTACGCCGAAGGAGAAGAATTAATTCAACTATTCCAAAAGAAGGGGCTGCCAATAGAGGATATATACTTGTACGACGGATCATACTGGAAGCTAAAATCGGAGCTGGCAGATGTGTATCAAAGGACAAGAAGTCAGACAAAAATAAAAGTATGTGAGGGCATTTTCGATGAAGCTGGAGATGTGTGTTTTGATGAAGTAAAGGATGCAGGCATAGGTCTGCAAACCAAAATGTCAATGAAAACCGGAGCAATCAAAACTGCGGTTTTAACAGCTGAAACCGCAAACGAAAAATCCTTTGTTGAAGTACCCGGTAAGGATGACTCCAAAGCCTTGATGCTGATGGACAGCGGATATTTCAGTCTGAATCTTTTGAAGGATATTGATACAAACGGCTCATTCTACATTACCAAAGGAAGGAAAAACTGTGCTGCTGTCATATCTGATTGTCGCACATGGGGGACATACCGAAAGATAGCTCCTAAGGCTGAAGAATATAACGGAATGAAGGTAAGTGATGCATTAATTATGATTCGCCAAAACAAACAGAACATCGATTTTACGGCCACTTTCAAGACCGGGCTTTCGGTAAGAATGGTTGCTTTTTACAGCAAAGAAAAGAATGAAACAGTCCTGCTTGTAACGAACATCAATCACGAAATTCTTGCACCAAAATTGGTTACCAACGCTTATCGAGTTAGATGGCAGTGCGAACTGTGCTTCAAAAATCTCAAAAGCGGAAGCGGCTTAAGATTCTCCAAATGCACCACCAACCTGAATATTTTACGAGTGTTGATATTGAGTTCGCTCTGTGCATATTTTCTGAAGAACATTGCGGCAAATTTTTTATCCAGGATGCTGAAGAACATTTCCTTTTGGAAAATTCATGTTAAGCCATCATGGTTCAATGATTTTGTTAAAGCATTTTTTAACTGCAACCTCGAAAAGCTGCACGATATCCTAAAGACTCTGAAAAGCCGATCTACCTTTGTAACAAAAAGTAGACAATCGTTCAAAAAAGAGTTGGAGCACCGAACTTTGAATTCGGTACTTCAGAGTATCAGGGAAAGCCTTATGGAACCTATAATAAAAGGGGAAAATTTGATTGCTTAGGAACAAGTATATGAGGGACCTTCATCGCTACCAGGCTGTAGATTATTTGCCCAAACATCAGCATACTTTTTATTAGTGTTGCCTCAACGGAAGTTACAGCAGATAGCAAGATTTCGATTTATTTTGCATTTTTAAGATTTCAATGGATCACGCATAATATTATTGATATAAGTCGTTTCCCTCAATAAGAATGTAGTTATTCTTGTTTTCAAAATCAAAACCTTCGATGCTTACAAAGCCGATGTGATCCACTTTAATCTCTTCTACGGAATCAAGTTGCTTCTGTTCATGTTCACATTCTGGCAACGTCATAGGTCGATCGAAGTACTTGCATTCATAAAAATCGTACAAATCTCCAGTTCTCTTGATTACACAGTCGAATTCACCGTTTGATTTTGTCTTCGGATCATCATACCAGTAGGAACCGTAATCCTCGATATCGGGACATTTTTCTTGAATTGACATCCTATGGAAGTACTGCAGTGTAATTCCTTCAAATCTTCTGCTGATAAATTGAATAATAGTGTGTTCAATCTGTCTATTGTAATATTGATTTTCTCCAATTCTGACAATGGTTCCGGCATTTCCAAAGATAAATGTAAAGTAAAAACGCATAAGATTATCTGTAATCTCGTAGAATTGTTTCTTTTTATCATTTCTTCGGTTTATCGGCTCGGTCTTGCAGATTGTCTCCATGTCCAACAGAATTTTTAACTGTTTATCCAGTAATCCGGTTTCGTTGCTACCCAGCAGATCTCTGATTTCAGTGTATTTTTTCTTTCCGTTTCCGAGAGATTCTAATATCCTTGCATCGAAAGATTTCTGGATCTCTTTCAGCATAACATTTTCGATGTGAGATCTTATTATTCCTGTTTCCGGCAAAAGCAGTTTGATAATATTGTCCTTGAGTGATTTATTTACTTCTAGATTTTCAAGTACGTAGGGGCATCCTCCAAAAATACTGTAGAATGCAACCTTATCTCGCACCGGCAGGGTGGAATAGAATTGTGATGCATCATAGTAATCAAAATCATGGATGTGCTGAATTAAAGAAAATCTGCCAAACAGCGGATTATCTTCAGCAAGCAGTTCTTTCATGATTGTTATATAGGAACCGCACAGAATCAGTTTTACATTTTCAGGAAGTTTATCAACTACGGCCTGCATATAGGAGTCAACTTCGTACTTCTTTTTTGTCTGCTTAAGATAAGGATATTCGTCTATGATCAGTAATATTTTCTTATTTGTTGTTTCAAGATAGTCCATCATTGATAACAATGAGTCAAATCGCATGGTAGGGAGAGATAAACTTTGAGATACACTTCTGTATATGAGCTCTAAATTTCCTTCAAAAGTGCTACTTACACATAGATGGTTGATTACAACTCCGTCAAATGATTTAGCCGCCTCATTTATCAAGGTTGATTTTCCGACCCTTCGCTTTCCATATATGAGTACAGCAGTCTTTTTGTTACTTTTTGAAAGCTCAGAAGTTAGATCTTTAAGTTCTTTTTTACGTCCGATAAACATATTGATGGTAAACGCTCCATAATAACCTTTGATGCTATTTAAGATTGTTTAAAATCAACAATCCAGCCTTTTCTTTTTTCAATAAGGTTTAACTTTTTATAGGAAATACTACTTGAAATAATATTTCCATCAATATCTTTAACAAGGTAGGAGCCACTCTGTCTCCGACCGTATATAAATCCTGTCTGATTGTTTATCCTGACTTTATCAAACAG
>JAEETJ010000015.1 GCA_016290295.1 Bacteroidales bacterium | reverse complement strand
CCCGCTCATCAGCAAAGAAGAATATTCAGCATCGTTCATGCAGAACTTTGTGCAGAATTATTTTGACAACTCTTTCAAGTCGATGATTTCCTTTTTCGCCAATAACAAGGACATCTCGTTAGAGGAGTTGGATGAAATCCGTAATATGATTGACAAAACCGAATAGCCATGAAAACATTACTTTTTTCAGCCGTGGCCATAGCCCTGTTTTTCGGGCTGTATGTCGCCACATTGCGCAGGTGCAACCTGCTTCGCCTGCGCCGTTTTTATCTCGTTGGAACATTGATGGTCGCAATGGTCATCCCTTTTGTTTCCATTGAGACGAAAGCACCACAAGCCACCCGCGTGAGCTCGTATGTGCAACACATTCAGATACTTAATGAGGCTCCCGCCTTGCAAATCGGCGACACAGAGGCTTCTCCGGTATCTATACAAACTGAAACAAAAGTTGAAACACAAAATGCACCTGCCTCATGGACTTGGAAAGACCTGTTGGCATTGGTATATCTCACCGGTTGTGGGATAACGTTTATTCTATTAATTATCAAACTGGTACGTACTTTTCGCTATTATCGTCGCAGCAGCCTGTCCGAGTCGCTTTCCACTTGGGAAATGCGTGTCCGGATACTGGCTGAACCCGATGGAAACATCCCGTTCTCGTTCCTACGCTCGGTGTTTGTCAATCCGGAAGTTTTCACGGATAGCGAGTTGCAGCAGGTGCTGAGCCACGAGCGCGCGCATATTCGTCAGCACCATACCGCTGATTTGCTCTTATTGGAAGCTGTAAAAGTATTTCAGTGGTTTAATCCCCTCATATATTTGTATTTGAGAGAATTGAAGTCTGTTCATGAGTATTTGGCAGACGAGGAAGTGCTGGCTCAAGGTGCTGTAAAACGTGACTATCTGGAGCTGCTTTACAAGCAGTTGTGTGTGGGCAAGTTTGCACCCGTGGGCAACAGTTTCCGTCATTTCCTCACCAAAAAGCGGATTCAGATGATGAACCAGAAGGTAAAGAACAAAGTATCCGCGTGGTGGTTGCTGCTCCTTATCCCCATTATGACCGGATTGCTACTGGTGAACTGCCATCCGAAAACAGAAAATTTGCCAGAGGAAGTGGCGGCTGATGAGGAAGTATGCGAAAATCCGGATGTGATGCCTGAGTTTCCTGGCGGTATACAGCAGTATTTTGACAACCTTTTCAGCAGTATGCAATATCCTGAAATCTCCAAAAAGTACAAGATGCAAGGCTTTTACACGATCCGCTTCATTGTAGAGAAGGATGGTAAGATTTATATTACCGAATTGGATACGGCGTATGTCAAATGGCAACCCTTGAATGGGAATGAGAGCAAGATGGTGGCTTATATAGGAAACATGGCTATGTGCAATGCCGAATTTAGCGAGGCCTCATCATCGGATCAAGATAAACCAGCCATGGAGGACAGTCAGTCCGTTCGTTGTGCATTGCAACAGATTGAAGAGGCCAACATGGCGGAGATTGACCGCGCTTTCCGTGCCACTCCTGCATGCAAACCAGCTATGAAGGACGGTCAACCCGTTCGTTGTGCATTGCGTATGCCCGTGGTGTTCGTCTATGATTCTCACCCGGATTACATAACTCATCAAGGCAAAACCCCTCCTTGCATCGCTACCTACCAGATTGACTCATTCCCCGTTGATCAATTAGCTATCTCTTTCTAGTTACCAGTGGAGTGCCGAAGGCACGATATCCTATTAACCCCGCACGTAAGTGTGGGGTGATGAAGACAAGTGTACGGTGTGCGTGCGGAAGGCACGCCACAATGACACCTGCAGTTGTGTACCTTCGGCACGCCGACTTCTACTCCCAGCACTACCACCCCAAACTACGGCCTACAGCCTTGTTAATCAAATATAATACCATGAAAAAACTTATCAATTTAATAACATTGTTTTTGTGCTTTATGTATGGCGTTGCACAGAACACGGACACGACCGCGGTGGCGAAGACCGATTCAATCTCCCCGAAAAAGATAACAGAATTGCAAGAAGTGGGCATCACCGCCAAGAAGCCTGTCTATATGACGGATGGGGAGAAGACCCTTTATAACGTCTCTGAAGACCCTGCTGTCCAGACAGGTACGGCAGCCGACGCCCTGCAGAATGCGCCTGGGGTGGAAGTAGATGTGGAGGGCAATGTGACCCTGCGAGGGGTCTCCTCTGTGGAAATCTGGCTCAACAACAAGCCCGCCAACATGAATGCTGAGGCACTGAAACTCCTTCTGCAACAGATGCCCGCGAGCGACATTGAGAAAATTGAGGTTATTACTAACCCGTCGGCAAGATATAGTGCGCAGGGAACGGGCGGCATCATCAACATTGTCACTGTTTCCAACATCAAGAAAAACAGCTTCTTGAGTTTCGGGGCAAAAGGCTCTTCCTCACCGGATGTTACCCCCTTCATTTCCTATGTTTATGCCGACCGCAAGTTCTCTATCAGCACCTACCTGCATTATTGGTATAGTACTTCTCGCCATGACACACACGGTGAATCAAGCTATTATGACAATGACGGCAGCTTGTCCTCGCATAGCCAATACAAAACCGTGCGGCGTTTCAAGGAAAACCAAATCGGGCTGTTTGTCAATGCCTCTTATACATCCGACACGGCCAATGTCATTTATGTTTATGGAGGGTTCTTCCCCATGTCAAACAAATTTACCCAACAGGATTCCACCTGGCGAGACGAATATATTTATCAGTCAGGAAATTATTCTTACACAGAAGATTATATACTCAATTCCAGAAATTTTGGCGGTTACATAGGCTTGTGGTATGAGCATCAATTCAATCCCAAAGGACACACAATCAGCGCAAGCGCTTTCTATCAGGCTTCCGCTTACAAATCGCAAGCGACAAAGGACCGGGCTTATCTGCTTTTGCCGCTACCGAATTGGATTCGGCAGGAAAACTGGCGTTATAACTCCCATTATCTGACCATGGAGCTGGATTATACTTTCCCCTATCATGCCAATGGTATCCTGGAGTTGGGTGTGTCGGGCTCTGCCAATCCCAAATACCAATGGGGAAATATAGACTCTTTGGTACATTCATCCACAGCAGATTACTATGAAAAAGACAAATTACGTTCCTACTCTTTGTATGACAATCCTGTGGATTTGGCAAGCTATGTGACGGTGCAGCACCAGTTTGGCGGATTCACCATAAAAGGCGGATTACGAGCTGAGTACGCTTTGCGCGGCATACGCTATCCTGATGCACCTGACTACAGTTTCCAGCGCCATTTCTGGGGACTATTTCCTTCGCTGCATCTGAGTTACCGTACCAAAAACATGCACAATTTCAAGCTGAGCTATACTCGTAGGGTGAACAATCCGCAACCCTCCGACCTGACCGCCTATTGCACCTATTCGGATGACAGTTTCAGTACAGGCAATCCCGACTTGCGACAGGCGTTCACAAACTCTGTGGAGGCCGGCTGGACCAAGTATATCAGGAAATTCGGCAATGTGGGCATCAATGCGTGGTTCAAAAACACGAAAGACGAATTCTCCCCCTTGACAGATGTCTGCTACGACCCGTTTTTCGGGCGGATTGTTCCATTTGCGGAACCCATCAATGCGGGACGTACCCTGAATACGGGTGCGGAGGTCAATGTTACCTACCAACTCAAAACCTTCATGAGCATCCGCTTTTACGGCAATGTTTATTACATGAAGTCGGCTTTCCAGTTCCGCAACGAGGAACAGCCTTACATCGTGGACAATTTGGGCTACAGTTTCCGGCTGAACTTCTGGGCAAAGTTATGGAAAGTACTGGAAATCAATGCGGCGGCCAACTACCAGTCCCAAAGTGTGTCGCTGTTCACCACCGTGAAACCGCGTTACAGCATTGACCTTGGCCTGAAAGCGGAGTTCTGGAAGCACCGCATCGCGGTATGGGTGAACGTGGACGACCTTTTCGACTGGAACCGCAGCACAAGTGTGAGTAGCAATCCCTATTATCTGGACAGCAGTTCGAAGCGTGTGAACTGGCAGGCACGGACAATTCGTTTCGGCCTCTCGTTCAAGTTTGGCAAAATGGAGTTGGAGTCCGCACAGGCCGGCCAGGGGCAAGGGGAACGGAGATAAGTCTTGAATTATTTTTAAAAAATTTGCCATTGTGATGCTTTGTATTATTTTTTTATTTACTTTTGCAATGACGATTCTGCGGATTCGTCGATTCAGGTGGCAGGACTTATATGTTCTGCTATTCTGCTTTAAAGAGCATAAACAATCCCGAAGGAGAATGCACCCATACTTCTGCTATATTTTCCTTTCTTTCTATACGTCCCAAAATGCTACGATACATATAACCATAAGTCAATCCACAATCATCAATTATAATTCTATTGGATTGTTTCAGTCCATGATAACACATATTTCGAAATGAACGTTTGGGATTACATCCAGCATACCCCTCATGCTCATAAAACACACCATCAACACACAAGTCCGGGCACTTGCCATAATATTTTGTCCCTGCCAATGAATGGTATATCTCACGGTACTGTTCACTTTTCAAGGGAGAATTGAACTTCGGTGTAAGAACAACTTGCTTCCCCTGTTTTGCAAAGAATACCGCACATGTAACAATCCGCAGAAAATCATTTGCAGTACGGTCTATGGAATTATAAACCACCACCTTACCCCCATTGGGGAATTGACATATAATCTCTTTCGACAAGTCTATGTGATGGTTATTCATTGAATTCAATATAATATGAAAACAAAATGCAAATATACATATTTTATTATATTTATATATTATTTTTCTAATATAATTAAAATAAGTTACAAAGCAGAGTTATTGGTAAAGAAATTCACCCCTGTATAGCGAATTTCGCCACATTTTTTCATCGTGAGAGAAGACGTTTTTGCAGCTGTTTAAACTGCTGAATTCAAGCAAATTGGGACGAACTCTGGACGAAAAATGGACGGGACTTCGTTTTGAGGTGTGGAAAAAAGTGTCTTTTATGAGCAACAAATTTCCGATTTTTGCGTCTATTATTATATTGAATGTTTAATAAATCCCCCAATCTTATTATGAAAAGAAAGATTGTTAAGTGTTGTTTATTAACAATGTCTCTGGTTTTAATATCATTGTTTAGTTTTGGGCAGAAAAAAAACCTCCGTCAATACTATTACTGGACTAACCAGGCCGAACTGGCTATCTGCGACAGCAACTATGCAACGGCCAATGCGTGTTATGACAAGGCTTTCGCATTGAAAATCCCATTTGCCAAAGACTTGCTTTCAGCTTACTTGTTGAATTTGAAACTCACCCACGATGTGGATAAAATAGAAACATATGCGAAATATCTTATCCAATGTGGGGATTCAGAACTTTCTGAAAGATACGCAAGCGAATGTGAGGTGGACTCACAGGTATACAAACTATTACAATTCATTGAAACGAATTATCACTCACTTTGCGACACGGCTTTGCAACACAGCTTAGATGAAATCCTGGAAAAAGATCAATCATACCGGCACGGTCGCGGACTGAATGCATTTGAAGATTCTATGAATCATGCTATAATACGTGATATCAAGGGACTTTCCGACAGGTACAAAATAAACATACAAACGACCGGAATATATCATCTATACAATCTCCATGCTCCAGCAATACACTACGTACGTGCAGAATTGCACGACTTACAAGATTTGTTCAAGGAACATGTTCTAAAGGGCAATATAGGTGCCGATATGTATATGAGGTTAGAGGATGAATACCTCTTGGTGATTGAAAACAACAAGGAGACTGACGAACTGAAAGATCCCAATGGGTATGGACAAGGGAACTTCTATTTTTACAAAATTGGAGGTACTGTATTTATCACTTATCCCACAAATATAAAGATGGTTAACAAACATAGAAAAGCACTCGGACTATCAGAGACTTTTGAAGATTTGGTGAAAAAAGTATCATGGGAATACACCCACAACATTATGCGATGGCACAGCATTAGCACCTGTATATACGGGGATAAAGACGAAAACAATGCAGAAGCGGTAAAATTGAAAAAAGAGATAGACGAAGAGCACGCTGCCGGTGATTTTCATAGATTGTATTTTGACGAATCCGTAAGAAAATAAGCATGGAAAAGTTTTTGTTAGTAATCGTCCTCTTTCTGTTTACACTGTGTTCTTTTTCACGGCGGACATATTGTATGCGTGCGGAAGGCACGCTACAACGACACTCACAGTTGCGTACCTTCGGCACGCTGCATTCCACCACGAGTATCACCACCCCAAACTGCGGCCTACGGCCTTGTTAGGGGTTAATAGAATAGCGTGCATTCTGCACGTAACAATACAAAATTCAATAAATATGAAAAAATCAGTCTTAACCATTCTTTTAATCGCAGCGGTGACTGCAATATGGGCGCAGAAGCCCGACAGGAAAACCGTGAAGTTAGAGAAACGGCTTGTGGGAACATTCGAGGAAATTCCTGATACGCATTACACGATTGAAGTCCATAGAAAAGACACGACAGAAACGATAACAAGAGGTGCAGAGCCATTCCGCATGTTACAAACAGAGGTAACCATTGCATCGTACAACCGCTTTCTTGAGGACTTGAAGGCACAGGGACGTATGGCCGAATATGAGAAGGCACAGATAGACACCTCCAGAGCGATGCCGGATATCGCGCCCTTTTACTTCACTCATCCCGCGTATGAGCAGTATCCCGTGACATGTGTCAGCCATGAGGGAGCGATACTGTTCTGCCGCTGGCTGACGGAGAAAGTGGGAGGCGGTGAGTGGGAATATACCCTGCCCACAGAGGAAGAGTGGAAATGTGCCGCCCGAGGTGGAAAATGGCCAGCTCAATACTCAATGGGAGGACCTCTTACTACCAATAATAATGGTGTACCCTTATACACTTACTTGCATGTGGACGACTCACATATCACCATGCAGGACGGGCATTTAGTGGTTATAGAATTTAAGGAGATAGTGGTCAAAGATTCGTTGATGGAAAAGAAATTTCCTTTGTATCGATACAAGCATCCCACACATGTTTATTCGCATCATCCCAACCTTTACGGTTTGTATAATATGTGCGGCAATGTGGCGGAGATGGTGTATGAGTGCGGTGTCGCCTTTGGTGGCAGCTTCCTCGACCCCGGCTACGACATCCGCATCAACAGCGAGAAGCGTTACGATGCCCCTTCCCCACTCATCGGCTTCAGAGTGATTGCAAGGAGGAAGAAATAATCGTACCCGCATACGATTGATTTTCATACTTTCCTTGTTGAATCTAAAAACCATTAACCATGAAACAAATCATAATCACCCTCATTGTGCTGATAGGATGCGCCAACTTCATTGTGCAAGCCCAAAACACTTCACTACTATACGAAGCAGACAAAGCCTACCAAAGCTCTGACTTTACGAAGGCATACACCTTGTTCGCAACACATGATTCCATCGAACCGATAAGCTATTACTTCGATTTATGGATGTATTATATCTCTGCGGAGAAGACCATGGATTCCGTGAAGGCGGAAACGCTGTTATACCGTATTGTACAATCAAACGGTATTAAAAGGGACGACTTTAACCAAGAGTTTTTTGAGGATATTGGTCTCCGGGAGAGAAGCTATTGGCCAACATTGGACTCCCTCATTCAACTTGCCGAGAACCGAAGATGTAAGCCCTTCATGGATTCGTTAGATATCATGGTAAAAACTGATCAGGATATCCGTCAAAAATTGCATGAACAAGGAGGATCCGACGATATCAGCAAACAAATGCGGATCATTGATTCTACCAACACGGCCAAGTTGCAGGCATTGGTTGCACAGTATGGCTTCCCCTCTTGGAAGCTTGTAGGCCGCCTCGGAACGAGATACGCCTGGCTGATAGCCCAACATTCACAAGAGTATCTGCCTGAGTTCCTGAGAATGTATCGTCAGGCTGTCATTGAAAATGATGCGGAGAAGCGTTATCTCGCTTATCTGGAAGACCGGTACCTGATGTCTCAGGGACGCCCGCAAATCTATGGCACACAAATGAACCAAAAAGACACTGTTTTAGGTTATTATCCCATCATGGATATGAAAAATCTTGACCACCGCCGCTATGTAATGGAACTTGGGCCTATTGCTGATTATACAAAAAGATGGGGTGTTGACACCCTCCAAATCTACCCTGATTATGTTGACTACATGAACAGTTATTATCCCAATTATACCAAGATGTATATTTCCATTGATGCCCGTTGGCATAATAATGACGATACGGGAGAATGGTATTATAACCAACTCATATACTACTTCCCGAAGGACTTGGAAGCACTGGCATTGTTTCTTTGGGAGCTTGACACAAACTTAGCAGTTCAGCAAGCGAAAAAAATGGTGCTTTTCGGGAAATGTTTGGATGAGAAATGGGTTCTTCCACCACTTTTGATGGATTCCGTGAAAGCTAATTATGACGAATTGCGTGCCGATTATGAACGGCTTATCACCAAAGACGAAGACGCCATGCTCAAGTCCATCACCTCGTTTGACACCCTCGTGAAGGTATTGGACAATGGCTTTTACCCCCGATATACATTCGATGCGTGGAACGGGCATATTCCGAAGCTCATTTCTGACAAAGCCAGAACACTGTCTCGCAAGAACTATAAAGCCTTTTTCGAGTGGTTGTTCGAGCAGGTTAAACTGGGCAACTACCATCTTTTCGACTATGCCGAGCTATACGACGATGTCTATTTCCGCCTCTTCGGCAAATCCTACTATGGGCAGAAGTCCTTCAAGTTTGATGTCCCGCTGTACAAACCTCGCGAGGTAAACCAAAGACGATCCGCCATCCAGTTGCTGCCTTTGGAGGTTTGGCAGAGAATAAGAGAGCGTTTGGAATAAATGTGTGTGTATTTATCGTTATTGCTATTTCACAATAATTTCTGTATCTTTGCACACGGGAACCAATATAACAATGAATTATGACATTCCTCAACAAGTTCCACAAAGAGGTGACAGAACGCAAGATACAGAAAATCATCGCATCGCAGAAATCGCCGATGAGTCCTGTTGATGTTGCCAGTTACATGAAGCGAAACTTCGATTTGTCCATGAAAATGGAAGCTGAAAACAAGAAGAAATAAAAATTAATATGGAGAAGGATTTAACGACATCAGAAATAAGCAGGCAGAATATCCTGAATAATCCGTTGGCTCTGTCACGTATACGAGAAGCTTTGGAAATTAAACCTTTGGAGTTTGAAGGACAAATTGTATTGACAAAACAGATGGTAGCAGACTTCTATGAAGTAGATGTTCGCACAATATCCCGTTATATTGTCAAGTACAAAGAGGAACTGAAGTATAATGGATACTTTATTTGTAAAGGTAACAGATTGAAAGAGTTCAAGTTGCGATATGTTAGGGACATAAATGTCCTTAACAAGACTCCTCAAATCGGCCTTTTTGACTTCCGCTCTTTTCTTAATGTCGGAATGCTTTTAACAGAAAGTGAGAAGGCCAAGCAAATGCGTAGCTTGATGCTTGATATTGTTATTGCTGTAATCAACGAAAAAACCGGAGGAGGAACAAAGTATATCAATCGACGCGATAAAAATTATATAATTTCGGCTGTAGTAGAGGAAAATTATCACCATAAACTTGCAGATGCTATATCTAAATATGTGAAAGAAGGTGAAAGGATACATACCGCCCATTTTTCTCCTATAACACCGTACAGCAACGAGAAAACAACAACAACCATGAAACAAATCATCCTATTCTTCTTGCTAATTGTCAGCACAATTAGGCTCTCCGCTCAATCTGAGGAATGGTTAGCGTATAGTCATCTGCAAAATGATGTCAACCGAGCGCTTTCAAAAAGCGATTATCCTAAAGCGGTACCTATTGACACACTTTACATTCCTCACAACATCGGCTATGAGTTCTCCTTCTATTCGGCAGTCGAGAAAACACAAGTAAACAGCTATTTTTCCAAAGATTATGCAGGTCACGCTATCTTACACTATTGCGTAAACTCCTTGTATCCAACCACCTCCTTTGTTTTGGACAATACTTTTTCAAATTATTTTGTGGTTGACCGAAACAAAATCATAGTGAAATATGTGAATGACGATCAAATGTATGCTTTAGACAGTTTGTCCAATGTCACGAAAATTATAGAAATGAATATCGGAACGGAAAATGAAGAACCTTTCATGCTGACGACCAGACCGTTTGCCTACTATGTCCCTGTCACTCAAGATTCCGGCCTTCTGTATGCGAGAAGAATACTGACAAGTTTGAACGATTACAAAGTGAATCCAGAGCATCGGTTGAGAAAATTCTCCAAACCAATGATTACCGAGTTCACTTTTAACAATGAAAGTTTGGCATTCCATCGAGGGATAGGACATTACCCCACCTCTCATTTTTCCAAAGACTCCATCTACAAGCACTATTGGTTCTGGACGGCCATGAACAAGGATTTGGATATTGTCACCGCCTATTTCTTTTTGGATTCATTGTATGTGATTCATCGTAACAACACGCAAAGCAGGTATCCCTTAAAGAGCAAATACCAACATCATGAGAATGAAATCCTTGACCTAAACGAGCTGAACAATTACAATTATCTGGAAGAAAAGGGTTGTGAAAGCACTTCATACATGTATTTGCGCTATGATGCATACAGGGATTTGTATTATGTGGCAGTTTCCAAAGCGATGCCCTACGAAAATGGGGATGGTACCCATAATTTCGCCACCGAGAAGCCCTGGTCTCTTATCATTCTGGATTCCGAATTCCACCAGAAGGCCGAGATAGACATGCCGACTCACCTGAGCAAACATGAGCTACTGATTATTCCCGAAGGCCTTGCGGTAAAAGATCCCACTCATTGCGATAATCAAAAATCATGTTTCATTATTTATAACATAGCACTATGATAAAAACACATGCATTTTTAATGGTGATTGTTTTATGGATAATACCAGTTCTTTCACCAGACAAACATAATGAGCAGGATTCTGTTGTAGAAAAAAGAAGTGCTTTTTTTACGTCTTATATGAAAGAGACCTTCCCCGACTTCAAACTTACGGATGGAGAGTATTTGTTTATTCTTCCTTCAGGATGTTTTAAATGCACTTGTACTGTACATGATTTTCTATTATCCCACCCAGAAACCATCCGTGGAAAATACAAAGCCGTCCTCATTTCGCAAGCCACGGTGAAAAAACTTTCAGACAAGATTCTTACGATAGACAAACATGTTCTTTGCGACACAACAAACAAATTAGACAGGATGTCTTTTGGCATCTCAGGAGTCTCTGTACTGAAAATCAAGAAACAGAAGATAGTAGCATCGAAAAGTATAACGATAGAGGAAGTGAAAAATGGTCCGGAGAAATTTTTCAAGAAGTTGTAATCCAATATATGACATTCGAAGGCGTTTTCAACAAACCCAACAACAAGCGCGCCGCAGAGGCATTAGTAAAAACCATGGAGCAGGACAGTTTGAGAATCAGCGGCTATTATGTGAACAGTTGCGTACCTTCGGCACGCTGCATTCCACCACGAGTATCACCACCCCAAACTGCGGCCTACGGCCTTGTTAGGGGTTAATAGAATAGCGTGCTTTCAGCACGAAACAATAAAAAAAATCAATAATATGAAATAAAAGTGTTAACCATGAAAAAAATCTCCTTATTTATCATCTTCCTTTATATTGTTTTTGGCGCCGTATGCCAGCCTCAACAAAAGGATATTGTACTTTCAAAAAAGGTTCAGAAAATCAATAAACAAAAAGAAGTCATCAATTCTATCCGTGTATATCATAAACCCGAGAATTTACCCGTGGCCATCAAGGCGTATGAGGATTTGTTCGCAATGGATCCACCGCTCTCTGTCTGTGGCCCTTTCTATCGGGGTTATGCCGATGTTCTGGCTCAAAGCGGGAACCTCACAAAAGCCATCACCTATTATGACCTGGCTATTAATAACGGCTTCGCGGAACCTGATGAATTTGGCTATACCTACAGAAAAGAATATTTCGCAAAAGACACTGCCTTATATAATCGGAAACTAAAGGAATACCTGTCAATGTGTGTACATTCAGTTCGGGAATCACAATTAATTTACGAACTCCGGCAATTGTTAGGTGCAGACCAATTTGCGAGAAAATATGAGTTAAAACACCCTGAATATACTGATATACTGAGGTTTTCGGATTCGCTGATTATGAAAAGACTGGTGAATTTAATGAAAGAATATCCTGAATATGAAAATATTTTTAGTGTGGACAAAGAGGTTTCCATCATATTATCTAGACATCTTTTTTCAGCATACCCTCTGTTTTGGCTCACTTATTTTGAACCCTATACGAGAAAAAAGGTGGAAGAAGGAATTTGCATGCCATTTGTCTATGCCGATTTGTATGACAAATGTATAATCCGCGCATACGGTTGCCAGAGTTACTATGGCCAATGGGACAATAACGGAAAGAATGCGAACCCGGATACGGAGTTGGTCAACAAGCGCAGGCGCTGGCTCGGTTTGCCTCCTTTGCAAGAGTTGAAAAAGGACGAATTCATGATCATGCCCGCATACGATTGATTCTTTAATACTTTGCTTGATGAATCTATATTGCAACAATTGAATGCGATTATTTTGTATCTTTGCCAAAATTTTAGAATGACAAGAGAACAGCTGATAGAAAAAATGCTGTACTATATTATCACGAGTTATACAACTACCTCCTCTCTCTTTGTTGAAAACCGGCCCGGAAATCACCAGTTTTTTTATGCGACAGTATCACAAAATACCAACAAATATGAGAAAATCAAGCTTAACCATTATCATTTTAATCGCGGCGATGACTGCGGTGTGGGCACAAGAGCCAGTCCTCTCTAACCGCATAAAAAAATATTTTGAACTTCATGATGTCGTTGACAAAATGGCATCTGAGAATTATTTTGCCAACTATTCTGACGAAGCCATAAAAACAGCTTACAATAATATATTCAAATCCGACGTCTCCATATATAAAAAGAGGGCGTACGTAACGTATGCTGAAATATTATTGAAAAGAAAGCACACGGCTGAGGCCATAGAGTATTTTGATAAGGCTTTTTACGCCAAAGAACTATTGCCAAGAGTCTTTGAAAAAAGATACAGGAAACAGTTTATGGAGCAGGATTCCATATTATTTTTCAATAAAATCAAGGAATACAAAGAGAATTACAGCAAGGTATTCACTTATCAGGAGTTGAGGATAATAGAACAGATTTCCGCAATGGTTTCCGCAGACCAATTGGCCAGAAACTATGATAATATCCATCCGAGTTCAGCCTTGATAATGTTTACAGACTCGCTAACCATGGTCAATATGGTAAAAATTATCCAGGAGAATCCGAATATCTTAGATCCGTTTGCTCTTGATGAGTGGTCGTACTTTTTGCTGAGCCGCCACATATTCACGGCTTATCCTCAATTCTGGCTCACCTATATTGAGCCTATTTGGAAACAGAAGTTGATAGAGGGTCATTATATCCCATTGACATACGCCCGCACATACGACCAATGCATTATCAAAGCACGGGGAGAAAAGAGTTTTTATGGCGTATGGGATGACAATGGTCACGCCGCAAACCCTGACACAGCTGCGGTCAACAAGCACCGAACCAATATCGGCCTGTGCCCATTGGAAGAGCAGAAACCGATAAACGGATTCTTTATGACGTACTAATTATCACAAAACATCAACAAGTATGAGAAAAACAACCTTAACCATAATTCTTGTATTTGTAGTATTATCTGCGCTGCTGTCATCTTGTTTTTTGGCACGGGGGATTTTGGGTGTCAAAACGCCCTCTCCGAAAACAGAAAAACAGGTACTGAAAAAAGCCCGCAAGTTTCATTTTGATGAGTTCCCGATGCTGTTCACCACCGATACAGGAACCATTCGCTATTGGGTAACTGACCGCTTGCGCACGGTGGATTCCGCCAGTAATAAATTCGACCCTCTGATATTCAAGCATGGGGATATGGTGATTCCCGTTGAGACAAGTACCGGGTGTACTGCCTACAGTTTTACCTTGTTTCATAGCCTATCGGACAGTACTCAATACCATACAGACCCCAACAAGCCTCTTTCATGGTACATCAACAGCCAGTGTGTCATCAATTTCGACAGCACAGCTTTTTATGCTGATATTGCCGATGCGGACTTTGTGGTCTTGATCTATTGGGCCACTTACGAGGGTGTCTTCAACAAACCCAAAAACAAGCGCCTCGCCGAGGAAGTCGTGCAACGAAACGAGCAGGACAGCCTGAACATAAAAGCGTACTACGTTAATTTCGATAAGCGCGAGAACATCAAGCTCTGCACAAGTACGCTGAAAGGAAGGTAACTTTGCAATTTACCCAATTTACCATTGACCATCAACTACTTCAGACAAAACCAAAACAACATGAAAAATCTCATCACCATCGCCATCTTAACTGTCTGCGCCTGTCTTCCGGCCTTTTCACAAAACACCGAATATTCACGTAGTGGCAAAGATGGCGTCTGGTTTGAGGTGAGAACTGACACCGCAAATCCTTGCCGCTATACCGAGGACAACAAGATTTACCAAGCCGACAGGGAATTCAACTTTGAGTTCCATTATTTCGACCCACAAGGAAACGAGCGCTTCATGAGATATAAGCTTGTTCCGAAACAAGGAATATGTCTCACGGAAACTGGCGACACCACCACCTGCACATATACGGCGTCGGACTTCTCCTTCTCGGATATCTTTGATGCCACAGATTCCTGCGTCAACCGTTATTTATTGAAAGTCGCATGCACTGGTGGCGGTTTTGGCAATGATTATGATCAAACTATTGAAGAGTTTCGTTTCTTTTTTGATGACCAAAGAGAACGGTCTTCGTCATATTCTGGCATAGTGGAGAACGAGCGGAATTTGTGGATGCATCCCAATAGAGATTGTCTTTTCGGGATTCTCGAACTCAATCCGTTCCCTTACATCCAATACCCCATCAAAAAAGGAAAGACTTGGAAATGGAAACTCACCATCGGCAGCCATTGGGGCGATGAGCGTTGGAAAACATGGGAAGGTAAAATTGTCAACAAGTATAAGTACAGAATTACCGATACCGCATGCGAGGTGGTCACGCCAATGGGTACGCTTTCGTGCGTAAAGGTTGAGGCCATAGCCAAAAGCCGCATCGGGAAAACCCACCTCACCGCCTATTACAACGACACCTACGGCTTTGTCAAGATGGACAACACCAACATTGACGGCTCGCGGATTGAAATCAAGCTGGTGGAAACGAATTTCTGAAAAGTAAGCCCGCAGACCTAACATTTTTCTTCCAAATCACATATATTTCGGGAAAATTATGTAACTTTGCAATTTCATATTACTGAAATTATGCAAAAACCCCTATACTCCATCATCGTGTCGGTTTATAATGAAGAAGCGGTATTGCCGCTTTTTCATCAGGAAGTGTCCGCTGTGATTGACACCGTGGCTGACACCGCCGACTTCGAGCTGCTTTTCGTCAACGATGGCAGCAGTGACAACAGCCGTCAGATACTGCAACAACTGATGGAGAAAGACCAGCGGATACGAGTCATACATTTCTCCCGCAACTTTGGCCACGAGGCGGCCATGCTCGCCGGGCTCGACCACTGTCGGGGAGAGGCAGCAGTGTGCATGGACAGTGATTTGCAGCACCCTCCCACTCTGTTACCGCAAATGCTGGCAAAATATCAGGAAGGCAAGGATGTAATCACGATGATGCGCACCGACCGTGCCGACGGAGGGATGAGTAAACATCTCAGTTCCAAGCTATTCTATCGCATCATCAACAAAATGTCGGAGGCCCAACTGCAACCCAATGCCTCTGATTTCTTCTTGGTTTCAAGAAAGGTCATTGATGTGCTTAAAAACGACTACCGCGAGCGCACCCGTTTCCTGCGCGGCATCATCCAGAATATCGGCTTCGAA
This sequence comes from Bacteroidales bacterium, assembly GCA_016290295.1. Classification (GTDB taxonomy): domain Bacteria; phylum Bacteroidota; class Bacteroidia; order Bacteroidales; family WCHB1-69; genus RUG11690. Next base: position 49,769 of record JAEETJ010000015.1, on the reverse strand, counting down.
AGGGATTCCATCAATTACGAGGCACCCTCACGCGCTGCCGGCAAAAGCAAATACTCCCTGTGGAAACTGCTGAAATTCTCCTTTTCGGCCATCGCCTCCTTCTCCAAAACCCCACTGAAAATAGGCATCTATTCGGGCTTAATATTCGTTTTCCTGAGTATCATCCTGATTATCTATTCCATCGTGATGTGGATCATCGACACTCCTGTATCCGGCTATACCACCCTTGTCATTTTCCTTAGCGCTTTCGCCGGCATCCAGCTTTTCGTCACCGGTGCCATCGGTTACTACATCGGCTTCATTTTCGACGAGGTGAAACAACGTCCATTATACATCATCCAAAGCATTGAACAAGCTCAGTCTGATGACAAGCAAGCCTAATCTTTTCACCCAAAATACCAAAACAGCAAGATATATCGGTGCGGGATTGACCTTGGTAGCCACACTGATTGTATTCCGTCTGTTTTTCGGAGCCGGCTTACTCAGCAATGCCCATCACTTTTTCTTTTCTCTGTATTCCGAAGACCTCATCAAGGACGTTTATACCACAACCTACCACACAAAATACGACAGTAGCTTCACTCATTGTACCGCCATGGCCTATCCTTATGGCGAACAATATACCTATACCGGATTACAAATACTGGTATCCGCTCCACTCCAACTGCTCCAGAAAATGGGAATAAAAGATGCCTGGAAGGCCTGTCTGTCCCTCATCAACTTTTACATCATCATCTCTATCTTTCTGTGTACCTTATTTTTATACCTGTTATTCACAGAACTGAAACTACCTCCAGTTCCTTCTGTATTTGGAGCCATTTTCATTACTTTTTTGATGCCACAGCTGCAACGTATGGGCGGACACCTCACACTGAGTTATTTGTGCATTATCCCCATGGCTCTATATTTTATTGCACGACTACACCATACGCACCATTGGAAATGGTCTGTTTTCTATGGCCTTTTAACGCTGATCAGTGCCTTGGCTCATCCCTATTATCTGGCTTTTCTGGCGGATATATGCATCGTTTATATGCTCTATCTGCTGTTCACGCATAAAAAAAACCAGTGGACGATTCCCCAACTCGTACTGCATTTCTGCATTTTGTTTATTCTGCCAGTCCTGATTTTTTTCATACTGTCATCCATTGGCAACACCCCCTTGGACAGAACTGCTGTTCCTGATGGAATGTACTGTTATCGTGGCCGTCTCATTGGATTACTTTTACCCTTTTATCGATACTTTTTCAATACTGAATTGAAAGAAATCATGGGCATTGCCGCACCCGAATGGGAAACCTGCTGCTACATTGGCATTGTGGCACTCATCACATTGATAGTATGGGTTCTACGTATTCTCTGGGATATGTTCCACCTGCATTTTACCCACCTTTTCCATCCCACCAACAACCAGCTGCTTAACGTGTTTTTATGGGCCTCAATTTTGCTGTTTCTCGTGGCCTCAGTGCTTCCCGCCATCATACAACATCACCCGAACATTATCACTCATCTGGCGTCATTAGCACAACTGCGAGCCATGGGGAGACTATTATGGCTTCCCTTTGTAACCCTCAATATATTAGCAATTTATTGGGTATGGCAATGGACTTCAAACTTCAAGAGACAAGGGCTTAAAATAGGGATGCTCTTATTGGTGTGTTTGGCTTACAGCTACGAGATATATTCCCATTCAGCCCTGTCTATTTGGCCACAGCCCTACCCAGAATGGACCGACTATGACAATAAAACAACTGATAACCAATGGCTTAAACAGATCAATCCTTCCGAGTATCAAGCCATACTTTCCTTACCTATTTTCAATGTGGGTTCTGAGCATTATCATCTGCATGCTTTGGAAGACATGTTACAAATCAACACTTACGTTTCCTTCAAGACAGGATTACCAATGATTTGCAACTATAGTTCAAGAAGCTCTATCACAAGGGCATACAACTGCATCGAGCTCTCGTGGGAGCCCTGGAAAGAATACAACATTCTTCAAGATTTTCCCAATGATCAGCCGCTGTTGATTGTATCAATACCTGACCAAAGCCAGTTGAATCCGAATGAGAAGAGAATACTGAGTTATGCGGATTCGCTTATGACCACCGACAAATTCTCACTGCATTGCATCAGCATTGATGCCTTACGACAACTCTGTCACGACTACCAACAGGAGCAAGCAAATGCCATAAAATCCAATGAAATAGCATATTACAATCAAACATGGGATGACAATGAGCATGGGGTATTAAGTGGATACTGCAATGAAACCTTGTTCTTATATGATGACCCCATTGACAGCTCATGGGCAAGAGATATCAACATCTCATTTTGGATCAAAGGATATACCCACGACCTGATGGGAAGAATTATTGTAGCTGTGGATGCATGGACCGATGACGGCAATATCACCTCGCTGACATGGGGTCGTGTCGGACAATTTGTCAACGCCATTGACGGTGAGGATGGACGTGTACATATACCCGTCACCCTGCCCGAACATACTGTCAAACTGCGAATTGCCGTGGGCCACCCGGAGCTACCGCCCCGACCAGTAGCGTATGACGATTTTTTAATTAGCACATTAGCACATTAACCAATTGGCACATTTTTTTCGTATCTTTGCATTTTATTTGCAACAAATCTTATGGAAGATTTTCAATCAGCACTATCGGTTCAGGAGGGCATTGAGCAACCCGCACAAGTCAACCCCTATTTCAAGCGCAAGAAAGCGACACGCAGGGCTATGGAAGTGGAGGACTATGTCAAAGGCATCTTGGCTCACGACCGTGTGATTCTCAGTCAAGCCATCACGCTGGTAGAGAGCACCAATCCCGAGCATTTCGACAAGGCACAGGCTGTGATAGAGCAATGTCTCCCCCACTCCGGCAACTCTATTAGAGTAGGCATCACGGGTGTGCCAGGTGTGGGCAAAAGTACTTTTATTGAATCTTTTGGAACCTATCTGACTGGTTTAGGACATAAGGTTGCGGTATTAGCCATCGACCCCAGCAGCGAACGTTCCAAAGGCAGCATCTTGGGTGACAAAACACGTATGGAAAGCTTATCCATAGACCCCAACGCCTTCATCCGTCCCACCCCATCAGGTTTGACCTTGGGTGGTGTGGCCCGCAAAACCCGCGAAACCACTATTCTCTGCGAAGCTGGTGGCTTCGATGTGATCCTCATCGAGACCGTCGGTGTGGGACAGTCGGAAACCATTGTCAAGTCCATGGTCGATTTCTTCCTTTTGCTGATGTTGGCTGGAGCTGGGGATGAGCTGCAAGGCATCAAACGTGGTATCATGGAGATGGCCGATGCCTTAGTTATCAACAAGGCTGATGGCGACAATATCGGCAAAGCTACAGCCGCCAAAGCCCAGTACAGTTCTGCCCTCAAACTCTTCCCTCCCAATGAAAACAACTGGGAGCCACGAGTGGATACTTGTTCAGCACTCAATAAAAATGGCATCGAAAATGTGTGGCGCATGATTTGCGATTTCGCCGAGCTCACCAAAGGGAATGGGTGGTTCTATAAACAGCGCGACGAGCAGCTTATCAAAACATTTTATGACTGGGTGGATTTTAGCATCAAAAACTATTTTTATTCCGACAATACGATAAAAAATAAGATTTCAGAACTCACGGATTTGATAAAAGAAAAGAAAATATCACCATATCAAGCTGGATATCAATTAATTAAAATCAAGTACTAATTTTTAGACGCTTTTCATTTTTTTCCGTTTTTTTTCTTATCTTTGTCGTTCAAAAACTGTAAACTATGAAAAAAGTTTTATTAGCTATTGGTTTTGTGCTCTTGCTGGGCGGTTGTTTTATTTCCTGCAAAAAAAACTGCTATTGCGACGCCTATAGAATTGAGACTGGAAATACCATCAACAACATCAATGTTGGACCCACAACAGCAAAAACATGCAAGTCACTGGAAGGCACAAGAGAAGTACAACTTTACACCGGTACTTTCCACGATTCTATCATCTGCCACAGATACGTAGCAAATCAGTAAGATAATAGCAATGAAGAATATCCTGAAAATAATAGGCTTAGTCGGTATTATAGCCGTGTGTTCATGCTCTTGCAACAAAAAATGCACCTGCACCACTACGGGAGTTCCCGAATATGAGGGAAGCATCACCTACGAACAGCCCAACAGCAAAAAAGCTTGTAAAGCATACGAGGATAGTCAGAATGAATCATTAAACGCCATTGGCGGACAGGTCGCCTGCGTTTACGAAAAATAAAAGCATAAAAAATGAAGAAATTTGTCGCGTTGTTTTTTGCTTTATGCATAATTGTAGGCATGTCTTCATGCACCAAAATGTGCAAATGCACTTTCCTCAAAAACGGTGCCGTAGTAGAAAAAGCCACTGAATTTGAGAAAGAATTGGACAAACCCTACAAAGATTGCTCGGCTATGAGCAATTTCGACGAAGAATCACAAACTGGTATTCAATGTAAGTAGTTAGTGAGCTTCATACCAGCTCTTGCCTTCATTGATATCTACATCTAACGGTACGGACAGTTGCAGCGCAGTGCTCATCAACTCACGTACCGTTCTTTTTATCTTCTCAACTTCCGTTTTCCTTACCTCGAACACCAATTCGTCATGCACCTGCAGTATCATGCGGCAATCTAACTTTTGCTTCTTGATTTCCCGGGCAATGCGCACCATGGCAATCTTGATCAAATCGGCAGCAGTACCCTGTATGGGTGCATTGATGGCATTACGCTCCGCTGCCTTGCGTAAAATAGCATTCGGTGAGGTGATATCCTTGATGTAACGCCGTCTGCCTAATAAAGTTTCCACATAACCGTTCTGACGGGCAAACTCCATGGTTTCGGACAAATACTGACTGATTTTCGGGAAGCCGGCAAAGTAATCTGTGATCAGTTCCCGGGCTTCCTTCTGCGGAATATGCAAGCGCTCAGCCAGACCAAAAGCGGAAATGCCATACAAAATACCAAAATTCACTGTTTTGGCATTGCGGCGCATGGTGCTCGTCACCTCCTCTTCGGGTACATGATACACATGTGCCGCCATCGAGGCGTGAATGTCCTTGTGTTGACGGAAAGTCTCAATCATGCGCTCATCGCCACAGACATGGGCCACAATACGCAACTCTATCTGCGAGTAGTCCGCCGCCATGATGACATAGTCGTCACTCGGCGCCACAAAAGCCTTGCGAATATCACGACCTCGCTCCGTGCGGATGGGAATATTTTGCAAATTGGGGTTCACTGAACTTAAACGGCCGGTGGATGTAACCGTTTGATTGAATGTAGTATGGATACGTCCCGTCTTAGGATTGATTAGTTGCGGCAAAGCATCAATATAGGTGGATTTCAGTTTTGACAGGGTGCGCCATTCCAGTATTAGTGACACAATAGGATGCTTGTTCACCAACTTGTTCAGCACCTCCTCACCCGTCTGGTATTGTTTGGTTTTGGTCAGCTTGGCATTCTCAATAATCCGCAGTTTTTCGAAAAGGATTTCCCCCATCTGTTTGGGCGAACCGATATTGAACTTCTCCCCTGCCAAAGCATAGATATGTTCTTCAAGGTCGGCGATATCCTGAGCCAAAGTTTGGGAGTTCTCTCGCAATACTTCCGTATCTAACTTAACCCCAGTGTATTCCATGTCGGCCAGCACCTCAGTCAAAGGCATTTCCACCTCATCAAATAAGGAAGTCAGATTATTCTGTTCCAACTCTTTTTTGAAGATGGGGTAAAGCTGAGCATACACTTCTACATGCTCACATACAGCAAGATGCAACTCTTTGGCTTCGCTCATCAGCTCGTAATCCAAATAACTTTCCGCCAACACCTCCAATTTATGCTGATTTTCGGGCTGTATCAGATAATGGGCAATCTGCAAATCAAAGAAAGAGGCCTTGACTTTCAATTTCAAGCCATGAAAATACTTGAAGGTCTGCTTTAAGGCATACGACACCAGCATACGCTTATTTTCAAACACAAACTGAAGCAATTTCTTAAACTCAGCGGCATCTTCCAGCAAGTAATAATACACTGTCTCACTATTTTCAGCCGCTGCAAAGCCGGCAATCTTCTCATTGACGATAATCCAGTCAAAAAAGAGGGTCGAAGTTTCGGAAAATGCCGATTTTAGATCTTGCACATTATTTATCTTCAAGCATTTAAACGGATTTGTCTGAAATGTTTTATGAGAAGTAAGCAATTCTGGCTGAGAATCTTCCTGCGGTGCCGAGAACAAGTCGGGCTGAGCGGACTGGGCTTCTTTCTTTACCGTTGTCGGCAGTGACAAATCTGTGAAAACCCGCTTTGCGAGGGCTCGGAATTCCAGTTCATCAAACACAGCTTTCAGTTTCAGCGGATCGGGACCGGTATATTTCATCGCCTCAAAATCACATTCCACAGGAACATCCAAAATAATGGTAGCCAGCATTTTAGAGGTCAATGCCTGCTCTTGGTTCTCGACAAGCGCCTGCTTCAACTTGGGATTGCCCACCTCATCAATATTGGCATAAATATTCTCGATGGAGCCGAACTGGGCAATCAGCTTTTTGGCCTTCACCTCGCCCACCCCGGGCACGCCAGGGATATTGTCGGACGCATCACCCCAAAGTCCCAGAATGTCAATCAGTTGTTCGGGCTTGCTGATACCATACTTCTCACAGATACCTGCCACATCCACCACCTGCGCCGGCTGACCGAACTTAGCGGGCTTGTACATATATATATTGTCGGACACTAACTGACCATAGTCCTTGTCGGAGGTCATCATATACACCTTAAAACCCTCTATCTCAGCTCTTTTTGCCAAGGTTCCAATCACATCATCCGCCTCATAGCCATCCATCATCACCATGGGGATGTTGAAAGCGTCTATCACCTTTTTGATATAAGGTATCGAGTTGATGATGTCATCGGGAGTAGCTTCACGATTGGCCTTATAAGCGGCGAAATCGGCATGACGCAGCGTAGGCGCTCCGGTGTCGAAAGCTACCGCAATATGCGTAGGCTGTTCCTGTCGCAAAAGCTCGTACAAGGTGTTGGTGAAGCCCAAAGTGGCGGAGGTATTCACCCCTTTGGAAGTGATGCGAGGGGATTTAACCATAGCGTAGTATGCTCTGTAAATCAGAGCCATAGCGTCGAGGAGGAAGAGTTTTTTCTGCATAACATAAATATATGAACCAAAGTGCAAAGGTAAGCAAAATCCCCGAGATAGACACAAGCTAACATATTTTTCTGCTATCTAATCGCGTGATTTTTTATGTCAAATTATTTTTATTTTTAAATCAATTCACAATAAAATAATTATTATTTTTGCAAAAAATAACGATATGGAACAAATAGAATATATCCAAAATCTGATTTACATCATTCGTGGCCGGCGAGTAATGCTTGATTATGATCTCGCGAGAATCTATCAAGTAGAAACAAAAGCACTAAATCAAGCAGTAAAAAGAAACATTAAACGATTTGAGGGGGAAGAGTTTATGTTCCAGCTTACGAAAGAAGAATGGAGAATAATTAAGACGCAACTAAACAAATTTCAATCATTTGATAATAAAGATATTACAGACTTGCGGTCACAATTTGTGACCGCAAAATCCATCCAAAAACTGCGTTTTCTACCCTTCGCTTTTACGGAAATTGGAGTTGCTATGCTTAGCAGTGTGTTGAGGTCAGAAGTCGCCATACAAGCAAACCGGCAAATTATGAAAGCTTTTGTGAATTATCGCCATCTGGCGGAAATTCCTCTTGCGGCAACCTATATCGAATTGAAACAACAAATAGAGGATATTAGAAAAGACATAAGCGAATTTTTTGCGGTTCAAAATGACATCAATGAGGATACTCGCACACAGCTTGATGCCATTACAACTGCTCTTGCGGAACTCCAGGCTTCGGATTATTCCAGCAGTCCATCAATCCCGTGCCGTCCCATCGGCTTCATCCGCCCCAAAGAATAGGATGAAGAAAGCAATTAATTAAAAGACTTGCCCACAACTGGACTTTATCCTTATTCCTCCACTAACATATCAAAATATTCTGGATAAATTAACAATTCCTTAAAATATTCCGTAGTACCAACAGGAATGATGATTTTCTCAAGAGATTGGCAATGGAAAAAAAGAGTCACATCACGACGCCCATAATTATCAATATACCCCATCATTTTTATTGATTTGGGCAACTTGATTGTCCTAAGTCGTTTACAACCTTCAAAAACATGGTTCTCAAGTTCCTCTACACCCTCTGGTATTTCAATTTCTCTTAAATAAACACAATCCTTAAAGGCATAATGACTGATTTTTTTAAGTGAAGAGGGTAATGTTATTTTTTGCAAATTAGAACAGTTTTCAAAGGCAAAACTACCAATTTCCTCAAGAGAGTCTGGTAAAGTTATATTTTGCAAATTAGAACAGTTTTTAAAAGTTTCAGAGCATATTAATTTAACAGAGTGCGGAAGCACTATGGATGATAATATGGAACAATTAGAAAAAGCACCCGCTCCAATACTTTCTATGGATTCTGGTAAAACCACAGTAGTTAGTTTATGCGAACCAGCAAATGCACGTGCAGAAATATGCGTAACCGTTTTGGGGATTTTTACAGATGTCAAATTAGTGCCATTCAAGTAGTCCACTTCTGTTACCGTATAAGTGTCACCTTTATCCGTAACTGTTGCCGGTATAACCAAAGAACCCTCAAAGACATAGCCATACACAGGTGTTTTTACATATCGATAACCTCCAAAAAGATCTGGTCCATAACCTTCTATATAACGTATTACAGTTTTGCTTTCCGCAATTTTCACTGTTTTTGAGGATGTTATTTCAAAACATAGTGTTTTGCCTGAAGAATAAGTTACACAAAAGTCTTGAGTGTAACCCCATAAAAACAACAGATTAAAAATTATACACAGAATTGTTCTCATTTTACAACTGTTTTAAAGCATTGAACAATTCTGGCAATTTCTTCACATCCATCTCATATTGAGCGGCCGTTTTAGGAAGTGCGAATTGCCCTATATTTTTACTATTCTCCTCACTTTCCCAAAAACAAGCTTGGTCGTCCGCTATCTTTTTACCTCCTAAAGATATAATCAAATCGTAAATCTTTCTACCTAAACCTTGCGCACCATCATTGGGAATAGTCACTGCCTGCTCATTTTTACGAAGCCAAAGTATCAATTCATCGGCTCCAATTCTGATATTATTCATAGTATCTTGTTTTATTAAACTCGCCTCCACTTTATGGCTATCGGCAACTCCATTTGTTGTGCCAAAATGTTTTGATTTACGCACACAAAAAAAGCGTGGCACTTTTCGCCTTCATTGGTTTTCTGAGGTCTTCGACTACCTGATCCATCCAATTACAACGTACAAGCCCACGCCTGTTGGCGGGAACACGCAGTTGCTGTTCTGGATGGATTTTCTTGAAGTTGTCGAAGTTTCAGAAAACCAGATAAGCCACTTCGCTTTTTCCTATTCTATGGTGTGCTAACTATGCTCTGAAATTTATCTCATTAGCAATTAGTTTGGTTAATATTCTCTTTCGTTAATCATCGTTTTTAGAAAACTTGTTTGCAAAAATAAAGATTTTTTCAATATCAACAGACTTTTAAAAAAAACATGATCATCTCGCATTTTTATCAAAAAAATTATCACACCTATTTGATTTTTACATAACTTTGTTGTTTGCATTCTGAAAAAATCAGTATCAATATAAAACACTATAAAACAACAAATTAGCACAAATCTCATGAAAAGAATCGAAGAACATCCCATTTTGGATATTCCAAAAGCGGAAGAAGTCACCTTTACTTACAACGGTGAAAAAGTGACGGGACACAAGGGCTACACCATCGCAGCAGCCCTGCACCAGGCCGGATTTCCTATCCACAGCCACAGCCTCAAGGGCCGTAACCGAAGCCTTAACTGCGGCATCGGCAAGTGCGGTGCCTGCGAAATGCTGGTGGACGGCAAGGTGCGCCGTATCTGTATCACCCCCGTTGACGGTGTGCGCGAAGTGCGTCAAATCGCCCACGAAGAGGCCGAATTGCCCGGCGTGGTAGAACAGCAGCCCCGCGAGGTGAAAATATACAAGACCACCGTGGCCATCATCGGCGCAGGTCCTGCCGGTCTCGCCTGCCGTGAACAACTCAACGCCTTCGGCATCGACAACCTCGTCATCGACTCCATGAACCGTATCGGTGGCCAGTTCAATATGCAGACTCACCAGTTCTTCTTCTTCGAGCGTGAGAAACGCTTTGGTGGTATGCGTGGTTTCGACATCGCCAAGACTTTAGCAGGTGACGACCAGAGCGGCATCCTGCTCAACCATACCGTATGGGATCTCCTCGAAGGCCAGCGTGTAGCCATCAAGAACATCGCCACTGGCGAAATGGCATACGTAGATGCACAACATCTCGTGGTAGCCACAGGTGCCGTTCCCTTCATGCCCACTTTCGAAAATGACGACGTGCCCGGTGTTTACACCGCCGCTGTCTTCCAGAAGATGATGAACCAAGAGCACACCCTGCTGGGCAAGCGCGTGCTCACCGTGGGTGCCGGCAACATCGGTTACCTCACCTCTTACCAAGGCATGCAAGCTGGTGCCACCATCAAAGCCATCATCGAGGCGATGCCCCGCGAAGGCGGTTTCCCTGTGCAGGCCAACCGTGTGCGCCGCCTGGGCATTCCTATCATGACAGGCTACACCCTCGTGCGTGCCATCCCCAACGAGGACTACAGCGGCATCAAGGGAGCCGTCATCGCCAAGTGCGAGAACTTCAAGGCTATCCCTGGCACCGAGCAAGTGATTGAGGACATCGACATCATCAATATCTGCACTGGTTTGATCCCTGACAACCAGCTCCTCACCAAGGGTCGCGAGGTGTTCGGTCACAATGTCTATGGTGCAGGTGATGCTATCCGCATCGGTGAAGGCACCAGCGCCGTTCTCCGTGGCAAGCAGGTAGCTTACGAAGTGGCTCAGAACCTCAACATCCGCTTTAACTACGACGAGTATCTCGACATCTCCCGCCAATATATCGACTCACAGCAGCACCCCGTGCGCGTGTTGGAGAAACCCAACCTTCCCACCCCTGAGCGCATGAAGCTGAAACCCTTCGTGCAGACCGACTGCATCTATGGCTTCGCTTGCAATCCTTGTACCTTTGCCTGCCCGCAGAAAGCCATCACCAAGCCCACCACCAGCAGCACACCAGTTGTGGACTACGACAAGTGTATCGGCTGTATGCAATGCGTTTCTGGCTGCCCAGGTCTGGCTATCTTTGGCTACGACCTCGCCAAGAACGTATGCTTCCTGCCCATTGAATACAATGCCGAAGAAGGTGCCAATGTTTTCTTGGTTGATAACAATGGACAGAAAGTTGGCGAAGGTGTCATCGAGAAGATTCTCAAGAAGAACAACAAGACCAATGTAGCCCGCGTGCATGTGGACAAAGTTGAGGGCCAGATGACTGACATCAAGGGCTTTATCCTCAAAGAAAAATATCCAGAACCCCTCCAGATGAAACCTCTCCAAGAGGTGGATGGCAAGACTTACGTTTGCCACTGCGAGGATGTCAGTCTCGAAGAGGTGCTTGCTGCTGTAGGCAACCGCAAGGTTATTTCTGTTGATGAGCTGAAACACATCACCCGTATGGGTATGGGTCCCTGCCGTGGAAAACGTTGTATTCTCCGTGCCCGCCAGGCTCTCCGCGCCCGCGGTATCGAACTGACAGGAGACGCCACACCTCGTGCTCCCCTCTCCAACCAGGTGACCCTCGGCGACCTCTACAACGGACATACTAAGGAAGTCTTCGTCTATACCAAGAGCGACCACGTGCGCCGCGAGCATGTTCCCGTCCTCATCGCTGGTGGCGGTATTGCCGGTAGCGGATTGTTGCGTTACTTCTCCGAAGCAGGTTGCAACCCTGTGATGATCAACTATAGCCGTGGTGCTTCCTGGCGTAACATCGGTGGTGGCCGTCCGGCATTCTCCAACCCCGATATTGCCGACATCGCCGCTCACAACCGTGAGATTTTCAAGAGCATCCAGGCCGTTCACAATATCAACTTCCAGCCTACCACCTACGTCAACCTGGTCCACGACGATGCCACTTACCGCTCACTCGACGCTTCTCGCGCTTGGAGTGACGCCTATATGGTGGAACGCAAGGACTTCAAGAAGGAAATCTCTCCTCTCTGGGATGACAGTAAGGACACCTACAGCCACGCCCTCATTACCCGTGACTGCTGGCAGGCTACTCCAGGTCGTGTTATCGACTATATCCGTGGTATCGGTGTACAAAACGGCGGACGTTACTATGAGGACTGCGAGTTGCTGCATGTTTGGCGCGATGGTGACAAATACCTCGCTCTGGCCCGCGACCATGAAGGCACCTACGTCGAATATACTTGCGACCACTTCGTCAATGCCATGGGTTGGGGTGCCGAGAAGTTCATCGACCAGCTCGACCTCAACATCGGCCTCTACCCCGTCAAGCACCAGGCCTTCATCACCCGCCGTCTGCCCATGATGGGTAAGGTGATGAACGGCAAACAGGGACCTTTGGACATGATTATTGACCGTCGCCACTACAAAGGCTTCAGTGCCGTGTATGGACAGCAGTTCGGCCATACCGGCCAGATTATCGGTTGTGCCAGCCCCGACACCGACGCCTACGAGGCACGCCAGAACATCAAATACAACAGCAAGGAGTTCCTCGAGATTGTCTCCGAGGTCTTCGCCGAATGGATTCCCAACTTGCGTGAAGTGGGCTTCCTCGCCGTCTGGGCAGGACGTTACACCGAACCGCGTTATGTGGTCGATCCCGAAGTCGGTTTGCTCACCGGTCTCCGTGGCCACGGCTTCATGCTCGGACAGTACCTCTCGAAGATCTATGTGGACAAATACCTCGGTCGCGAGGTACCCAGCTACATGGAACAACTGAAAATCGGCGGTCCCGGCCTCAGCGAGAACGCCTTCAAATAACATAAATAGCGACTGCGGGACGCAGTCGCCTACATGTAAAAAAGGCTGCCTGCGGGCAGCCTTTCTTTATTTGAAAACCAAAGCAAATACTGTCGAGTGTTTGTCACTCTGCACCAAATTCAACATGCCGTTGTGGTGGATCATGATTTGTCGCGACAGACTGAGGCCGATACCACTGCCATTGGCTTTGGTCGTGTAGAAAGGCACAAAAATCTCCTCTCTTTTTTGCTGTGGAACAGGCTTTCCGTTATTAATAATACTGATGACCGTCTGATCCTCGGCATTGAGATCCGCAACGATGCGAATCTTTGTGGCCTCGGCTTGTATGGCGTTTTTTATCAGGTTGTTAAAAACCTGCATCAGCTGTCCTTCATCGGCATAAATCAGCAAATCAGCCGTCCGTATCTCATAATCAATCGAAACATCCTGCTCTAAAGTTTTGCCCTGATGGAGTTGTATCACCCTGTTTATCAATTCATCCACCGCAATGGTTTTCCTCACAGGCGGTGCCATCCGGGTAAAACTGCGATAGGACTCCACAAAGCGTATCAGTTCTTTGGAAGAGGCGGAAATCGTCTCCAGACCAGCCTGTGTATCCAGATTGCTGTCTTTGGAAAGCGCGTCACTCAGCGAGGCTATCGGAGTGATGGTATTCATAATCTCATGGGTCATCACCCTGAATAATTTGCTCCAGGATACAGATTCATTCTGAACAGACTGCTTATCTATAATACTACGGAAACGGTTGAGCGCCCGGTTCAATGCCGTGTTGCCGCGGAAACGGAAATTCTGCTCCCCATCCTCCAGCGCATCCATCATGTAGTTGACCTTGTCACTGTCTTTCCGGCGAACCACAAGAGCCGTGATGAGCATCGACAACGCACCGACCGCTATCAGTATCAGAAGCCATATCCAAGTGCTCATATTCCGTATTTTTTCAGTCTGTTATATAAAGTGGGGCGACTGATATTCAACGCTTTGGCCACCAAGGTGAGATTCCCGTTGTGTTTCTTCATGGCCTGTCGGATAATACGCTCCTCCGCATCCTGCAAACTCTCGGAAGGGTTGGCAGATTCCGTGATATCCCTCAGGTGCTGTGCGTCAATTTGCAAGTCTGCCGCCTGAATATATTCCTTTTCGGAAAGAATGACGGCTTTCTCGAGACAATTCTGCAACTCGCGAATATTTCCCTTCCAATAACAACGCTGTAACAGAGACAACGCCTCCGGGGAAAGGCCCTTCACCTGACGATGGTATTTCGTGGCGAATTTCTGGATAAAGAGGGTTGACAAGGCTTCGATTTCATCTAAACGCTCCCGCAAAGGAGGAAGATGCATGGTCACCGTATTGATGCGGTAAAACAAATCCTCACGGAATTTCCCTTCCCGAACCATCTGGGGCAGGTCTTTGTTGGTAGCGCAAATCAAACGGATGTCGATGGGAATGGCCTTTGTGTCACCAACCCTGGTGATACTGCGGTTTTGCAGTACCCGCAGCAGTTTCGCCTGCAGATTCAGTGGAATATTGCCGATTTCATCCAAGAAGAGTGTGGTGCCGTTAGCCTGTTCAAACTTACCGGTATGGTCAGCACGGGCATCTGTAAAGGCCCCTTTGACATGGCCAAAAAGCTCGCTTTCGAACAGTGTTTCGGTAAGGGAGCCGATATCGACACTGACCATGTCTTTGCTTGCCCGGGCAGAAAGTCGGTGAATTTCATTAGCCAACACATCCTTGCCCGTTCCGTTTTCACCGGTAATCAAGACAGAGGCCTCTGTCGGGGCGATTTTCTCCACCATTCGGTGTATGTCACTGACAGCAGGGCTGTTTCCCCACAACATAGTCATTTCTTGTACTGACGTCTTAGGCTGAGACTCCGGCTTGTGTTTCCGGCAAGCCGCCTCCAAAACGCCTAACAGTTTATCATTATCCCAAGGCTTGACGATAAAATCGAAAGCACCTCGTTTCATGCCCTCCACAGCCAAAGCGATGTCAGCGTAAGCTGTGAAGAGCACCACCTCGGTATCCGCAAAGCTGCGCTTCAGTTCCGAAAGCCAGAACAACCCTTCGTTGCCAGTGTTGATATCCGCCTCGAAATTCATGTCCAGCAGCACCACATCAGGTTTGAAACTGCTCATCTTGCTCATCAGCTCTTTGGGCGAGGCGATAATTTCAACTTCGGGAAAATGCGCTGGCAACAGCAGCTTCAGCGTAGAGCGGATGCCCGCATTGTCGTCAACGACTAATATTTTTGATTTCAGTTTGGTCATAATGATGTTTTTGGGATTCAAGACTTTGGAAAGCGTGACCGTTATAATCCTAATATCGCTACCATTTCAGCCGGTGTAACCACAAAAGGCTTCTTTGGAAAATGCTTTATGTTTCCCGTAACTAGATAGGCATCTTCTTTACTCATAGCAATCTCATAGAAAACGATATCTTTTTTATCGGGAAAAATTTCTGTTGACACCACCCTTGGAGATGAAATACCCTCTGATTCTATTAAATTAATTATCTTATTCACATTATCTTGAGGAAGGTGAAATTTATCTCTACACAACACATCATGATATTCTTCTAATATCTCATCGCAGTACAAGGGTATAATTCTACAATTAATAACATTCTCCAACACAATTTTGGTCGGAGATAATGGATTAGGACTTAACAATCCTGACACGATGACATTAGTGTCTATTACTGCAAACACCTTGTTTTTTCTCATTTCCCCTCTCTTGCTAATCTGATTTCCTCATTAATTTCCTCTAATGTCATATCAGGAAAAGCGCCTTGTTCTGCCATTTTTCGAATCTCTAAGAATGCTGCTATTCCTTTATCCCGGATTTCTTTTTCACTCTCTCTTGAATCAGTCCTAATCTCAAAAGGAATCCTGCGTTCTCGAACCACAGCATTCATGAAAATGGTAAAAGCTGAAGTGACGCTTAAGCCGAATTCATTGCATAAGTTGTCAAATTTTTGTTTCAAATTGCTATCTACCCTGATAGACATTGTTGTTTGTGACATGACGATTTAAATTTAATATTATTTGTAATGCAAAAGTACAACATTTTTCAATACAATGTATATTAAATTGCTTTTTTTTGAAAAGATTATTCCTTTTTCAGCGCCTCCGCAGGGTTCGTCCTCGCGGCGCGCAAGGTTTGCCAAAGGACCGACAGGAAGGCAATAACCATGGAGATAACCACCGCCAAAATGATAATCCAACCATAATGCTCAATGCGGTAGGCAAAACGCTCCAAGTATTTGCCGCTAAGCCATACAGCAACGGGAACAGCGATAACCGCCGCTATGCCCACCAGCAGCATATAACCTCTCACTGTGCGCCATAGCTCGCTCCGCACATCACTGCCAAAGGCCTTGCGGATGGCGACACTCTGGGTGTTCTCACCGCTGTAATAGGTGCTCATGGCCACCAAGCCAAGCATTGAAAGCAACACCGAAAGCAACATGAACAGCTCCAACAAACGCATGGTGCGCTTGGCCGGTTCCAATTCTTTTGCCAGAAGATCATCTATATAACCATACTCGTTAGGCTCCTCATAGAATCCGTATTTTTGCTCGCTCCATGTTTTATACAGATTCATAATAGTCCGCTCGGCTTCCTTGTGGTCCCCATTGGTTTTAATCAGCATGCCACAAAAACAATTTAAATCTTCCGGTTTTTGCACCACTATGCCCACATTCAGCTGATAGTATTCGTCAGCGGCGTGGGCTGCGCTTTGTCCTGGAATATCCTTGAAAACACCTCCGATATAATCCGCCTTGCTTTGATTGACACTGAACATCCTGGTAAACATGGTGGAGGTGTCGGAAACGTTGGCCTCCAGATAGGCCCTTTGCCCCAACCACATGGAATTGGCCATGGGATGACCAAAATCCTCTAGGATTTCCAAGCCTAACAAACGGAAATAGGCTGTGTCGCACACAATCAAACTGATAGCTATACTCTCCTCCCTATCGGGCAAAAGTACTCCCTTTGTATAAAAAATGCATCCCGGATATCCACGTCCATAACCGAATGCCTCCACACAGGGCGTGCTTTCCAGCTGCTCTGCCAAGGTCTTTAACTCATCGGTGTGGATAACACTCATGTCAAGCATAAACAAATCTTCTGTGTTCGCGTTCAAAGGGCGTTTCATCATGTGATGCATCTGAACCTCCATCACCAATGCCAATGCTATCAGTATGATTGACAGAACATTCTGAATGGTGATAAAGACCCCGTTGAGCCAGGTTTTGCTGTGCCGGCGGAACACTCCTCGTACGATGTCAATGGGCTGGTAATGCGAGGCGAGCAACGCTGGTAACAGTCCCGACAATACGCCCAATACCAAGACTCCGGCAATATAGGAAAGCAGATAGGCAGGAGTGAGCAGAAAACGAAGTTGGATATCGGCTTCCGGCTGGTCTTGCGTCAACAGAAGATTCATCGTAGGGACCAGCGCGTAGGCCAATAACAAGGCAAAAGCGAAACAGACCGCCGTGAACAAAATGGACTCAAGGATATATTTTCCGATAATCGCCTGTTTTTGAGCACCCAACAAGCGCCTTGTAGCCATTTCCTTGGCTCTTTTGCTCACCAAAGCCATGTTCAGGTTCACATAGTTGAATATGGCCGACAATAACAATAACAGCACCACCACTGTTAGGATCCTCAACATGGTCAGATTACCTTCGTGAATAAAACTGCTTGACGCAGGATGAAAAAACATCTCCTTGCAGTTGTACATCTCTATGTCTTTTGAACCATGGTGGTTGTTGCTGCATATTTCCAGTACTTTTTGTCTGAAAAGTTCCTCATCGGTATTCTCCGCCCGTCTGAAAAGGGTCAAATGCGAGCCTATTCCTCCCTGCATTCCAATAAAGGGTATTTGCCTCCAAGCTTCATCATCCGTAGGGATAAGCACATCAAAATAGGAGATAAAAGAATTGCGCACATCCTCCATAATTCCCCCGATAATATAGGTGGAATCATATACTTGAATCGGATGGCCTATCAACTCCCTTTCCTCGCCAATAGTGGCGGCAAGACTTTTGCTGACAATGACGGTATGGCCACCCTCAAAACAATCGGAACTGCCTTCCACCATGGTATATTGAGGGAATAGGTCAAAGAAACCGGGATCTACCTGACGAGCAATCACATGATAACTATTGCCATTATAGCTAATCTTGTCACCGCCATAGCTGATTCTCGTGATGGCCTCTATCTCGGGTATTTGGCTTTCCAACGATTCCTTGTC
Organism: Bacteroidales bacterium; assembly: GCA_016290295.1. GTDB lineage: Bacteria > Bacteroidota > Bacteroidia > Bacteroidales > WCHB1-69 > RUG11690. The sequence continues at coordinate 31,498 of JAEETJ010000015.1, read as the reverse complement.
ATCCCATGAAAGGGCTAACACATCCGCTGTGCCTAAGCCATAAATCCGGTCATGGTCAGGGGTTTCATAGACCACGGCCCATTGCTGCGCCACATACGAGCCTATCAGTATCACGAAGGCAATGGATACGACGAGCCCCACCGCCTCAATGGCGGTGTAAAGCTTGTTTCTGCTTAGGAATTTGAGGTAACTTTTCATATATCTTTCGGTTATAATTACTCCTTCTTCAGCGCTTCCGCGGGGTTCGTCTTCGCGGCGCGGAGCGTCTGCCAGAGGACGGAAAGGAAAGCCAGCAGCATGGTGACCACAACCGCCACGACAATAATCCAGCCATAATGCTCAATGCGATAGGCAAAACGTTCCAAGTATTTGCCGCTAAGCCAAACAGCAACGGGAGCCCCGATGATTGCGGCAATACCAACAAGAATCATGTAGTCTTTCACGGTGCGCCACAACTCGCGATTGACATCGCTGCCGAACACCTTGCGGATGGCGATGCTGTGACTGCCTTCGTCACAATAATAGGTGCTCATGGCAACGAGGCCGAGAAGGGAGAGTAATACCGACAAACCCATGAAAATCTCTAACAGCCTCACAATGCGTTTGGCTGGTTCCAATTGCTCCAACATCAGATCGTCCACATAGCCGCACTTGACATCCCTGCCAACGCCCTCCTTTTTCTCCACCCACTGGTTGTAGTGGTCCATAATCTGTCTTTCTGCTTCCGCATGGTCACCAGTGGTCTTGACGAGCAATCCGACTCCGTAGCCCATTTTCTCAATATCAAACACAAAAACACCTCCATTTAAATTATAGTCGCCATCGGCACAAGCAGCACCATTGACAGGGAAATCATACACAACACCTCCAATGTATTCCACATTCAGATGGTAATAGGTGCTAAAATATGCGGCTATCCTATTCAAAAACGAAGTGGAGGTATCGGAAACACCGCTTTCCACCAAGACATGCTCTCCTAACCACAGCGAATTGGCTTTGGGATGGCCAAAATCCTCAATCACCTCAAAACCAATCAGTTGGAAATAGATTGAGTCACATAGAACCGTTGCCATTGTTATCTCGCTTTTGGAATCGTCTTCCATATCTGGAATGCCAAAGCTATAGTTGATTTTCCCAGGATAACCTTGCCCGATACCGACTTCTTCAACACATGGCAACGACCTGAGCTCTTCCACAATGGGCAAATACGCTCTTGGCGGATAAGGTTCATCAATCACAAAAAGGTCTTTTGTCTGAAGATGGGTGGGGCGATTAACCATGTGCCGCATCTGCACCTCCATCACGGTAGCCAAGGCAATCAGCACAAACGAAAGCACGCTCTGGAAAACTATGAATATCTTGTTGAACCACATTTTGTTGTATTGGCGGAATGCGCCGCGAACCACCTCAATCGGGGCATAACGGGAGGCGAACAAAGCGGGCAACCAGCCTGAAAGCACTCCCAGTAGCAGAATACCACTCATATACGCAACTATGTATGCGGGCGTCATCAACAGCCGTAATTGGATGTCGGCATCAGGAGTATTGCTGACTAACAGCCGATTCATCGTGGGCACCAAAGCATAAGCCAACAAAAAGGCGAAAACGAAACATACTGCTGTGAACAACACAGATTCGGCAATAAGTTTGCCCATGACGGACAATTTCTGCGCCCCCAAAAGTCGGCGGGTAGCCATTTCCCTGGCACGTTTTCCCACCAAAGCCATACTGAGGTTGATGTAGTTGATGACAGCCGACAGCAAAAGAAGGATAACGATGGCCGTAAGAATCCGGATGTTAGTGAGGTTCCCAGTATGAATACTTTTATTCGAATGGGAATAGGAATTGAAGAACATCTCCTTATAATTGTACACCACAAGCCCATTTAACCACTCTTCTCCCCAAAAACTATAATTTTGATTGCAGAGCTCAAGTACCTTGTTTTTGAAAGCCTCCTCGTCCGTGTTCTCCATTCTCTGAAAGAGGGTGAGCACACCCTGGATGATATGGAAAGGCATTTGCCCCTCATAGCTTTTATCATCAAAAGGAAGCAACACGTCAAAATACTGAATCAAGGAATTTTGGACATCTTTTATGATGCCGCAAATGATGTATGGCTTTTCATCGATGATGATGGTTTTGCCCAACAAGTTCCCTTTGTCCTCAAACTGTCTAGCCATAGTTTCACTGATAATGGCGTTGTCGGATTTGTCAAATCCGTCACTGCTCCCTTCCACAAACGTGTAATACGGGAAAAGATTGAAAAAGTCCTGGTCAGCGAACTTGATGTTAGCAGGATAGGTCTTACTTTGATAAACCAATTCGCCATCCTTCTCCCTGATTCTGCTGATCAACTCAATTTCAGGAATATTGGTTTCCAGAGACTCTTTATCCCAAACAGACAGTCCCAGGTGTAACGTATTACTAAGGCCGTAAATGCGGTCATGATTGGGATTCTCATTCACGACGGCCCATTGCTGTGCCACGTAGCTGCCAATCAGAATGACGAACGCTAAGCTCACGACCAGCCCCACCGCTTCAATGGCGGTATAGAGTTTGTTTCTGCTTAGGAATTTGAGGTAACTAGACATAATTCTTATTATTATTTGTTATAATTGAATTTGAATTGCTGGATTTTTACTATTTTTGCAAAAAAAGAAATTGATTCAACATAAGAAACTTTTTGAAAGCGGATGGAGCAAACTGACACTCCCACAGCAGATGGCTAATATCGGAAGCGAGGGTTCCCGCGTGGTCAAATGGCTCGCCAAAGGCCGTATCGATAACGCCGAGCGAGCTTTCGAGCGTATGCAAGAGCTTGTTGACCTTACTATCGCATACGGTCGTCGAAACTCTCCAAACCGTAAGGCTCTCCTCAAAGAAATATGCCGTTTCAGAGAACTTTACTGCGAAGCATTTCTCGCCTCCAATTTGATTGAACTTACTTCTCTCAATCATTATCTTGACCATTTTGCAAATATTAAGAATTAGATTCTAATCACTCCTTCTTCAATGCCTCTGCAGGGTTCGTCCTCGCGGCGCGCAAGGTTTGCCAAAGGACCGAAAGGAAGGCCATGGCAAGGGAGATGACCACGGCGACGAAGAAGATCCAGCCGTAGTGCTCCAACCTGACGATGAAGCCCTCCAAGTAACGCTGCGCCGCCCAGACCGCTATCGGTACACCGATGACGCAGGCCACCGCGACCAGCAGCATGTACTCTCGCACGGTGCGCCAGGTCTCGCTCTTGACGGTGCCACCGAACACCTTGCGCACGGCGATGCCTTTGGCATTCTCGCCCGCATAGTAGGTGCTCATGGCCAGAAGCCCGAGCAGCGAGATCAGCACTGCCAACAGCATGAAAATTTCCAACAGACGCATATTGTTCTTGGCGGGTTTCAGCGCATCGCGGTAGAAATCGTCAATGAAACCATTGGCGAAATAAAACGTCTGCTGTTCGTGACACCAGTCACCAACCACCTTTGTGATGGCTTTCGCAGCTTCCGAATGGTCGCCCACAATCTCCAAGAGGTAGCCGGGCAACGGAACCTCGTCCTCCCTCAAAATGCAGATGACAACATTCGTCTCTTCACCCATATTGCTGCAGTTGGTGGGAAAATCACAAATCACGCCCGCCGCCTGCCTGCTTTCGTTTTTCCCCGAAATCAAAGGAGTATTGATGACGTGATCACCATCGCTGAAACCCAAAGCGGCAAATGTCCGCTCGCCAAACCACATTGAGCTGTAGAGCGGTGCTTTATAATCCTTAAGCACTTCAAATCCAAGCATCTGGAAAACAGTCGTATCCATCTGCAATTTCCAATACATAAAGCTCTTTTCTCCCTCCCAGTTATATTGCATATCCCAAACAAAACCGGGCACCCCGACACTTCGGCCAACCCGCTTCACGCAGGGCAGCGTCTCCAATTTCTCGAACAGCTCGGGTTCCGAATTCTGTGCTTCAACAAGCACATAGTACTTGTCTTGTGTGTTGCAGTGCATCGGGCGATGGAGCGAAGTGCGGTATTGCGCCTCCATCACGATGGCCATCGCGATGAGGAATACCGCAAAAACGCTTTGGACGACGATGAACACCTTGTTGAACACCATTTTCGTATTACGACGGAAGGTGCCTTTCACCACATCAATGGGCTGCACTCGGCTGGCGAACAAGGCCGGAATGATGCCATTAAGAACGCCAACCACAAAGATACCAGCAAGGTAAGCCAAAATATACGTAAACGTCAGCCGTACTCGAATGGGCACATCGGGATCGTTGAGCAAGGCATTGACCGACGGTGCCAACAGGTAGGCCAACAACAGTCCGAGACCGAAGCAAACCGTTGTAAACACCAATGACTCAGCGATATATTTCCAAACAATCTCCCCTTTCTGCGCTCCGAGCAGGCGGCGCGTGGCCATCTCTTTGGCACGTTTCCCCGTGAGGGCAAACGAGAGATTGATGTAGTTGAACACCGCTGAGAGCAGCAACAGCAACCCGACAAGCGCCAGCAATTTCAGTGTTTTGAGGTCGCCATGGTTGAATTCGTGACCATTGTCATTGAAAAACAGCTGGTCGAATCGGGTCATCTCCAACCGTTCGAAGAAACCAACATGTCCGTATATGGGATAAATCTCTTTGCAGACCTTCTCCACTTTGTCGTAAAACACTTGGGGGTCAGTGCCTTTAACGATTTTCGCAAAGGTGATAGTCGTACCGAAACCATCGTAGGGCATATCAATGGCAAACCGATTGGCGGGATGGCGCACATTGACAATCAGGTCGCTGTTTTTGAAGATGGTGCTTTCGAATTCCTTGATAATGCCGGCAATGATATAATCCTCGCCATCAATCCGGATTGTCTGACCTGATTTTAAATCATGCTTTCGTGCAAACATCTCATTGACAATCACATTAGTAGGAACGTCAAGGTCTTCGAGACCGCCTTCAACGAAACGTCCGAGGTGCGGGAACATCATGAAGAAGTCCTTCTCCACGGCAACCGCATTCACTTTCACATAGTCATCTCCCATCTGGGCGACGGTCGTATAACACTGGCAATAGCGTACCGCCGCTTCCACCTCAGGAACCCGCGCAAGTAGCTCATCGGGGAAGGCGTAGGTGAGACCCGTGGTGTTTGGTGTCCCGAAGGTATAGATATTCTCACGGTCGGGGCTCTCGCGTGTGATGCTGTACTGCTGCCACACGTAGCTGCCGATGATAATCACGAACGCGAGGCTCACGACCAGCCCCACCGCCTCGATGGCGGTGTAGAGTTTGTTGCGGCTCAAAAAATTAAGGTAACTCTTCATAACACTACAATTCCGGCAATACATCCTCGACAATGCGGCCGTCGAAGAGGTTGATGATGCGGTCGGCATAGCCCGCGTCGCGCTGCGAGTGGGTGACCATCACGATGGTGGTGCCCTCCTTGTGCAACTCGGTGAGCAGGTCCATCACCTCCTTGCCGTTTTTGCTGTCGAGGTTGCCGGTGGGCTCGTCGGCGAGGATGAGCTTGGGGTTGGCCACCACGGCGCGGGCGATGGCGACACGCTGCTGCTGTCCGCCCGAGAGCTGCTGTGGGAAGTGCTTGGCCCTGTGGGTGATGGCCATTCGCTTCATCATGGCCGTGACCCGCTCCTTGCGCTCCGTGGCGCTGATGTTCAGGTAGCGCAGCGGTAGCTCGATGTTCTCATAGACGTTCAGCTCGTCGATGAGGTTGAAGCTTTGGAACACGAAGCCGATGTTGCCCTTGCGGAACTTGGTGCGAGCCTTCTCTTTCAGTTCGCCCACCTGCTGTCCGAGCAGCTCGTAGTTGCCCTCTGTGGGGTTGTCAAGCAGTCCTAAAATGTTGAGCAGTGTAGATTTGCCGCAGCCCGACGGTCCCATGACGGCGACGAACTCGCCGTCTTGAATTTCAAATGACACCCCGTCCAACGCGAGGGTCTCGATGTCTTCCGTGCGGAAGATTTTGCTAAGGTTTTGCACTTTGATCATATCTAAGGAATTTTGATGTTTTTATACGCCACACATTACGCCACACATTACGCTGCACTTATGTGGGGTTAATTGCACTTCGTGCGTCTTGCCTCTCCGAGGCCGCTCAGGGAAGATAATTTTCATCTTTATATGGTCTATCGTTTTGTAGGACGCATCAAATGCGCTAACAATTGGAATTTTGTATCTATTTATCATCAAGAACATGCATATTTCATGCCAAAGATATAAAATATTAAAATACCAGCACATCGCTCTCTCCGAAGTTGTCGTACGACGAGGCAATCACTTTTTCTCCCGGCTCCAAACCTTCCAGCACCTCGTAGTACTGCGGGTTCTGGCGGCCGATGCGAATCTCCCGTTTCACGGCCTGCTTCCCGTCTGCCGACACCACATAGATCCACTTTCCACCGGTTTTCTGATAGAACGCTCCGCGGGGTATCAGTATTGCCTCGATGGGCTGACCGAGCTGCAAATTTAAGTAAAAAGTCTGTCCTGTGCGAATGTTTTCAGGCTGTTCGCCCGAAAATTTGAAGTCCGCCTTGAACTTGCCCTCGCGCACCTCCGGATAGACCTTGCGGATATGCAAACTGTGCCGCTCACCCTGTCGCTCAAAACTGGCTTCCAGACCTGCGGTAACCCTGTCGATATAATGCTCATCTATCTTTGCCTCAATCTTATAGCTCTCCATATTGTTGATTTGTCCTATCTTGGTGCCGGCAGCCACCGCCTGTCCCAACTCCACATCCAGCAAACCCAACTCGCCATCAATAGGTGCCTTGATACTCAGATTGTCCTTGCGCTTGCGAATCATCTGCATGTTGAGACGCATGTTTTCCAAGCTCTCTTGCATCTGCCTGATCTCCACCGAGCGGTACAGACTGTCCTGCTTGGCACGGTTCTCCACCAGTTTCAGCCTATCTAACGCCAACTGGTATTCCTCGTCGGCCTGCAGCCAGGTTTCGCTGGCTATTAGTCCTTCGTTAAACAATGCCTTCTGGCTGTCGTAAGTCCTTTTCTTACGCCGCACTTCCATCTGCAATTGCAGCTTCTCTTGTTGCAAGTTCAGCTTCTGCTGTTCCATTTGTATCATGGTGTTGCGCAGTATATTCTCCTTCTCCGCCAAATCCGCTTCGGCATTCAGAATCTGCATATCCAAGGTCTCGTTGCTCAACACCAGAATGACATCTCCCTCATGCACATAGCTGCCTTCCTCGGTGACAATCTTCTGCACCACCCCGCCCTCCATGGGGCTGAGTTGGATGGTGGTCATCGGCACCACCTGACCGCTGATACGGATATAGTCATTAAACTGGCCTTGGGTCACGGCATTGATGGTAATATTTTCCACTTGAGCACGCAGTTTCTTGGAATTGTCCCTGAACACCAGCCAGCCAATGAAAAGCAAAAGCAGTGCCCCACCCCAATAAGGCAGTGCCTTCTTCGAGAAAACCTTTCTAATTCCTTTTTTCTGTTCTATCTGTCTATCCATATTTTTAATGTGCTAATTATCAATGTGCTAATGTGCCAATTAATTAAGGATCAGGAGTTAGTGAATAGGGATTAGTGTTGAATTATACCTTCGTCACTACCTCCCCTTTCACGGACGCGATAAATCGCGTCCCTACAATTTCGAACCGTATTTACGGTTCTACCCTGCCCCACGGGCACATCCCACCTATATATCCTTATAACCTAACACCTAATCCCTAAAACCTAATCACTGACCCCTAACCCCTGGTCACTGTATCTCTCTCCCGCATAATATCTCACGACGCTGCTTTTGATAAAGTATTGCAGTTGCGCACTGAGGTATTCGGCAGCGGCGTTTAGGCTGTTGTCGGCAACAATCCTGTAATCCACCGGTGATACCACCCCTAACTCCAGCTGCCTGTTGTTGAGTTCCAGCACCTCGTACTGCATCATCGCATACACCTGTGCCTGCTTCATGGCGTCAGCCGCCCCATTGCGATCGGCCACAGCCCTTGTCACCTCAGCCTCTATCTCCCGCAAACTCTGCTCGCGTTCTGCCGACACCCTATCCAACTCGCTCTTCTTTCTCGCAATATTTGATGCCACCGAAAGATGATTGAAAATGGGTATGCTGAGCGACAACTGAATATATTCGCCACTGTTGTTTTTGATCTGGTCTGAAAATGGCATAGGCGTATAGCCTTTTTGGCCAGGATAAGTAAAGAAACTGGTGCTCCATCCACCGCTCAGCGAAAGCGAGGGCGCATACTGCCATCGGGCAGTCTTGAGGGCGATGCGTGCCTGTCTCAGTCTGTCGTCAGCCACCAAGGCCTTCCCGTTGTGCTTTTGGGCATACGCAATCAGATCGCTGACATTTGACGGGGCATTCTGCTCATTCAACGAAGAGAACAGCGTCAACCCTTTGGTATCTTCCAGTTCCAGAGGTTCATCCAAAGGCCATAGCATTATATCCTTCAGGGTAATAATAGCATTATCAAGCATATTCTGACAACTGGTCAGCCTATACTGGCACTTGGCCAGGTCGGCCTGCAACTGCAATACATCCGTATGCGATTTCTGCCCCAACTGCTCCTGTCGCTCCGCCAGACGTAACCAACTCTCAGCTGTGTTGAGCTGCGACATCAACACCTTCTTAAGCTCCGCATAATACACTACATTGCAATAGGCTTCCATCGTGGCTAAACATATCTCGTCTTCCAGCAGCTGGGTTTGGGTCATCGACATCCGCTGGGCGGTTTTGGCTATCTTGATATTGTTCACAGCCTGGAATCCATTGAAAATACCAATGCCAGCTGAGACACTGTAGCCATTGTGAAACGAGGCGATCTGACTGTAAGTGTTGGTTTCAGGGTCAATTGAGCGGCCAAAATTCGAATAGGCATAGCTGCCTGCGCTCACCGACGGGGTGAAAGCCATCAAGATAGCATCCCTACGGCTGATTTGCGCATCGCGGTTGTTGGCCTCCTGTATTCTCATTTTGGCGGAATGGCTAATGGCGTAGCCCATGCAATCCCTCAGACTCATCACCACTGTGTCCTTTTGGGCATTTACAACTGCCGCAGTGCAATTCAGTATCACCAACAAGAAAAGCAGGCTCTTTTTCATTCTTTTTTCTATTGAATACACAGAATGGAATCCAAAAACCGTGCCAAAGAAATGAAAGCACTGATTATCAACCTACTGAATAAAATCAGCAGGCTTTATAGTGTAAAAAAACATTACACCCTTGTAAGAATATTTTACAGTAGATATGCACGGCCGTGCGTGTCAAATAGCGACTGCGGGACGCAGTCGCCTACATGTAAAAAAGGCTGCCACCATGTGACAGCCCTACATTCTTTTATTCCATCTGCGAGGACGCAGACGGTTACATTTTCCATATTCTTCCCATCTGCGGGGACGCAGATGGATACGTTGCCTTTTTTCACATCTGCGAGTACGCAGGTGGATACTTTTAGATATCCATGGGTTTCAGGTCATCGGCGATAATGAGGTCGGCTTCGGTAGCGGCCTTCACCTGATCAACCGTGAATTCGGGATGGATTTCCTTCAGCACAATGCCTTTGGGAGTGACTTCCATCACGCCCATTTCGGTCACAATAAGGTTCACCTGACCTTTGGCGGTCAATGGCAGGGTGCATTTCTTCAAAATTTTGGGATTACCTTTTGCTGTGTGCTCCATAGCCAGAATCACTCTCTTGGCACCAATCAGCAGATCCATAGCACCACCCATACCGGGGGTCAGTTTGCCAGGAATCATCCAGTTGGCCAAGTCGCCCTGTTCGTCCACCTGCATGGCACCGAGGATGGTAGCATCCACATGGCCGCCACGGATAATGACGAAAGAGTCGGCACTGCTGAAGCTGGCGGCACCAGGCTGGGCCGTGATGTAACCACCACCTGCGTTAATGAGGTTGGGGTCTTCCTTGCCGGCTTCGGGAGTGGGACCCATACCCATCATACCATTCTCAGTCTGAAGAGTAAGATGCACACCTTCGGGCAAATAGTTAGGAACCATGGTCGGCAGACCGATACCCAAGTTAACAACATCGCCATCGTGAAGTTCTTTGGCCACTCTCTTGGCAATAACTTCTCTGATTTCGTTTTTTTCCATGATATTGAGTTTTTATAATTGATTATTTGTTTTGCATTCTTTTCGCCATTTCCTGAGCCAGATAAGAAGCCACATCATCGGCATACGAAGTGCTGCCGAAGCCTGCGTCATAACCCAACTCCTTGGCCAGCTCGTGCGAAATACGCGGACCGCCACATACGAGGATGACCTTGTCGCGCAAGCCCTCGGCCTCCAGCATTTCCACCAGCTCGGTAAGATTCTTGATATGCACATCCTTCTGGGTCACCGTCTGCGACACCAAAAGGGCATCGGCTTTCATCTCTATAGCTTTGGCAATGAAATCCTCGTTCGGCACCTGGCTGCCCATGTTCAAGGTCTCGAACATGTCGTAACGCTCCAGTCCGTAGTGGCCGGCATAGCCCTTCATATTCATGATGGCGTCGATACCCACGGTATGGGCATCGGTACCGGTACTGGCGCCGATGGCAACAATCTTGCGGCCCACATGCTCACGGATATACTCGTCCGTCTCTTTCATGCCCATCACTGTGGATTCCACCTTGGGCACATGAATGGTGGTATAGTCTACCGTGTGGGTGCATGAACCATAGCAGTTCACAAAAGTGAAGCCTTTGGTCAGCTCCTTGAAATATACTACCAGCGGGTTCTCGAAACCCATCTTCTTCATCAGCTGTTTAGCAGCCTCAATGGCTTCGTCGCCACAGGGCACCGGCAAGGTGAAACTGATCTGTGTCTTGCCGTCGTTCATCGTATCGCCGTACGGTTTAACTTTGGTGAGGTCAAGGGTTTTGTCAAAATCCTTTTCCTCCATTGAATATAATCCTCCGCTCATGTTATTCTATTGTATTTGTTTAAGTTGTTGTTTTGTTTTTACGTCGAGTCGCTCACTTTGTTCGCTCGGGGAAACATTCGCTGCGCTCATTCGTTGAGTCGCTCGCTATGCTTGCTCGGTTATACGATATCGTCTTACCGTCTCCACGAGTACACGTTAGTGTATGTCTTACCGAGCTCACGTAGTGAGCGTCTTCCCGTCTCCACGTCTTATCGCTGTCCTTTCATCAAGGGAATAAACGGGTTGAAGTAGTTCTCGCCTTTAGTCACCACACCGGCCAGACCTTTACCACCGGTCTTGCTACGCTTGATGTCGGCGAAGATACCCTTCTCCAGTGCCTCGAACAATCCTTCGTTCACCATGTCTTCCAGCAATTTGTGAGCATCGTCGAGCACCTTGGCCGCACGCTGGCGAATGATACCGCCTTCCTTGAATTCCACCTCATCGCCGATGTTCTTCATATTGTTGAATATATAGCGGGCATTCTCGATAGCCAAGTAACGGTCGCTCATGAAAGGCGTATGGATAGCCTCGGTAATCATGCCTAACAGCTGCAAGCCCTGACCGGTCCAGATGGCGATAGAGTTGAACAGGGCATCCTGAATCTCACCCTTGAAGATATTGCCGGTCATGAACTTGGTGGGTGGCATATATTTCAACGGGGCGTTCGGGAAAATTTCACGCAGCATCTGTGCCTGCGCCAACTCATAGAGATAACCGTTCTCCAAATCGGGATTCATCTCAAAAGCATGGCCCAGACCCATTTGCTCTTCGGGCATACCGGCCAGCAGAGCCAGCTGCTCATTAATGAGGTCGGAAGCCAGCACCGTGTGAGCCTGCTCGTAAGCATCGGCTGTAGTCAGGTAGTTATCCTCACCAGTATTAATGATAACGCCAGCAAAGCCATTGATAACACGAGAGAAATATTGATCAACCAAAGTACGCTGCGGGTTGATATCGCGGAACAATATGCCGTACAAAGCGTCGTTCAACATCACGTCCAAGCGCTCGAGAGCACCCATAGCAGCGATTTCGGGCATACAGAGGCCTGAGCAATAATTGCACAGACGGATGTAACGACCCACTTCCTCGCCTACTTCGTCAAGGGCCTTACGCATGATGCGGAAGTTCTCCTGGGTAGCGAAAGTACCGCCAAAACCTTCAGTAGTGGCACCGTAAGGCACATAGTCGAGCAAGCTCTGACCAGTGGTACGGATCACAGCGATAATATCGGCACCCTGGCGGGCGGCAGCCTGTGCCTGCACCACATCTTCATAAATATTACCAGTGGCCACAATCACATAGATGTATGGTTTGGGACCCTCACCGATAGTGTTCAGGTACTCATTTCGCTTAGCCACATTGCTCTTGATACGGGCAATACATTGCTGCACGTAGGGGTCAACGGCAGCTTTTATTTTGTCAAGAGGGTTCAGTTTTAATGCAGTGATATCCAGTTCGTTGACAGCCATTTTCTCAGCTATCTGTTGCGGGGTAAGACCTGTCTCAATGATGGCGTTGCCAATATAGTACAATGCGCCTTGGTTCAGCAAACCTTTTTCGTGAATGGAATTCACTACGACATTGGGAAGCGGAACCTCATTGCTGTCGATACCGTCGATGCCGATGAGACGGCAACAAGTACGCTCCACGGTGACAGTCGTATAAATGTCCACAAACTTCTGCACATCGTCGGCAATGCTTTTCGCCAAATTTTTTGCCGACGCAACTTTCTCAAAATCAAGACCTAATTTACTCTTCTTCATTCTTGTAATTCAGTTTGTTTGGAATTCAGGACCAAAAGTTTAACAATATAAAATTCAAATCAGCAAAATTACAATTAATTTTTGAGATTTGCAAGAACAAAATAAATTTCATTTTTTGCTATATGACAAGAATTCAACGGGACTGGTTATCAACAATTTTTGTTCATAAACCACAAGTTGTCAACATTTTTATTAACATACCATTGTCGTTTCACTTTTAATTTATAACTTTGCAGTTTCTTTTAGAGAATGCGTGAATTTTTATCGATTATAAAGACTAAAAAATACAATAACTAAAAATCATCAAACTATGAAAAAAGTTCTATTCTTTTTGACGATGCTCACACTGCTCTGCCTACCGTGGGCAACATTTGCGCAAAACTGCTCCAAACCAATGGGCGTTTCCATTACGTACACCCGTGTTTATGATGAGTTGACCGTAAGCTGGGACAATAATGATCAAGCGTCGGACTGGGTGGTGCAATACGGCTGGGATCGTAACTTTGCCCAAGGAACCTACACCCAGGTAACTTCTGGTTTTGTCACCGAAGGCAGTAAAGTATCGCTATCCATAACTGGTTCGACCTTAGCCTTAGAGAACCGATATTTTTTCCGTGTGAAAGCTGTTTGCGGCAACAGTGAAAGCGAGTGGAGCAATATTAAATACCATACTCTAAGCGCATACATGACCTATACTCACAATGCAGCAAGCGATCCAAGCAATTTTTTTTATCATACTCTTGGTGCTCCGATTTGGGGCTCACAAGCTGAACAGGGATGCTTGAGCCAGTTCATTATCCCTGCGGAATATATTCCCTGCGATGATATCGGTGGAGGTACCTTTAAGTCACTCACCTTCTATCCTGACTATACTAATGGCACTCCCGATTTTGGTAACGCCATTTTCGAAGTCTATCTGAAAGAAGTAAACTATACCACATTCACTGGTGAAACGGGAAGTGATTTGGAGCCCTGGAATCATATGAACTTGGTATATTATGGTCCTATCACTGTGACAAATGGCCAAATGTACATACCCTTCTCCAATGACTACCACTATAACAGTGGTAATTTGATGATTGGCATAAGGGAAACCAACCATGGCTCATCGTCAATAATCTATTATGAATACGGTGGTGGTTATGAAAACAGTGTTTTGTATGCTGGTTACTGGGATGGTATTTATCACTACGATAGGGATAACAGACATCCTACAGTGACGATCAGCTATATCCCTTCTCCATACGCGCGTATTGGCCAAATTAACACTGACCAAATCACGACCTCTTCCGCCACAATGAGCTGGGTAAATCCGGACCAAGTACAGAGAGGTTTCCCCATTGCCACTGTGACCGGCTATAAATATCAGTATAAGAAATCGACCGAAGAGTGGCCTAACAATTGGAATTCCTTGGGTGTCAATGCCACAAGCTACAGCACGTCTGTGACATTGGAAGGACTGGATGAAGGTACCAATTATGACTTCCGCGTGAAGGCTTTATATGATGAAAACGAGAGTGGCATTGCCAGCACAAGTTTCAGAACGGCCGGTGGCATACCAGTATGTGACATCACTTTCGTGCTTGACGACCCGACAGGTAATGATTGGGATGGCAGTGCTATCGGAGTGTATTATTATGATGAAAATATTTCAGATTGGGAATTCTTGGAGTCCATAACTCCTGATAACAACGTGCCAGTTTCTGCAGAAGAAGGGCAGAGACTCAGTTTCCGCTGGATGTATGGTTATGGAGGAGATCCCAATGCTCAGCCGGAACTTTACTCATGGCGCATTATAGCTCCCAATGGTGATGTTATCACCCAAGGTTCTGATGCCAGCAACTTGGCAGACGAGGAACAGCTTGCCACTTATACCATGAACTGTTCTGCTGAGCCTTCTGGCTGTTTCATCAAGTTTGAACTCACGGACAGCTATGGTGATGGGTGGAACGGCAACGCTATTCAAGTTTGGGATGTCTCGACCGGTGTTTTTCTTGAGCAATTTGCCAACACAGATGAAGCTGGTTCAGATGAGGCTCAAACATACTATCTCCGAGTTGATGACGGACAACAAATTGAATTCCAATGGCAGCTCGGAAGCTTTTCAGGTGAATGTTCATGGGTCATTACCGCTTCCTACGGTGATACCATTTCACAAGGTGACGACTATTCGAATGCCTTTCCTGTAGTATACACCACGAACTGTCCTCCTGAGCCAACGCCGCTTGAACAGTGTTTCATTACGCTTGAGCTTACCGACAACTTTGGTGATGGTTGGAGTGACAATGTCATCGAAATACGGGATAATCAGACGGGCCAAAGCCTAGGTACTTATGCATGTTCTGATTATCAATTACAAGGGAGAGCAACAACAGACACCATTACCATTCCTGTTGTCGAAGGACAAGAACTTACGTTTATATGGAGGCCTGCTGGTGATTATTCGTATCCTAGAGAATGCTCATGGATCATTAAAGCTTATAATGGTGACATAATTACACAGGGTAATGGTGAAGTAGGTGACACTATTCGGGAACTTGCCACCAACACCGTGAGTTGTTCCTCCATACCAACTCCACCTGTCTGCGAGACACCTATGCTGTATCTGGAAAATGTAACCGCTACATCATTTTATTTAAGCTGGACTGATAATAACCAAAATTCCACTTGGCAATATGTAATGTGGAATGATTTCAACAACCCAACAGACGATCAATCTGGATATCTCTCATTTGTTGGACTTCGCCCTGGTTACACCTACGAAGTAAATGTACGCTCCGTTTGTGGTTTAGAAGACTATAGCGAATGGAAACACATTGCCATTACCACCGACCCTGCACCAGTAGTTGGTGAGCATTGGATTGATGACTTTGAAGGTCCAGAATGTGGATGGGATTTCAACCACTATTATCAGGCCAATAGATGGTATTGGGACTCATTTTCCTTATATGAAGGTAGACACGCTCTGTTTATTTCCAACAACAACAACCCCAATACCACCTACTATACCAAAGATGTGGCTTCCACGTCATATGCATCCAGAATATTGGATTTCGGTGAAGGTGGTGAATATACCTTCGAATATGATTGGATAAGCATGGGCCAGTCCATTTATGACTATTTTAAAGTAGTAATTGCTCCATGGAATGCATACCTCGAAGCTGGAACCTTATATAACGGACTGTCATGCGGTACCATTCCTGATGGGTGGATTGAAGTGGGCGACTGTCATTTTGGTCAGCCTTTCTGGAAAAGAGATTCTGTGACTGTTGAAGTACCGGCTGGTTGGCACAAAGTGGTGTTTTTGTGGCATAACGACAACGATGGCCACGGTGATAATCCTCCTGCAGCCATCGACAACTTCAGTATCACCAAGAAAGCTCCTTGTCCTCCTGTATCCAATCTTTATACCGATGCAACTTCGCATGCCTTAATTGCGTCATGGGCTTCTCCCACAGGTAACGACTACAGTAATTACACTGTGCGTTATGGTATCGTTAATGATCCTGATGTTTATATTGGTGAAGGAACTTCC
This sequence comes from Bacteroidales bacterium, assembly GCA_016290295.1. Taxonomy (GTDB): domain Bacteria; phylum Bacteroidota; class Bacteroidia; order Bacteroidales; family WCHB1-69; genus RUG11690. The sequence continues at coordinate 15,279 of JAEETJ010000015.1, read as the reverse complement.
GAGCAAAACATTTATTTATTCACCAATAACATTTATAGTGATTCGCTGTATTACATTCATGTGAGAACCAATTGCGACGAAAATTACCATAGTTATTGGACGACCACCAGCCAGCGTACCGAAGCAGGTAGCTGCTCCACTGTCAGAAACCTCCACGTGGATTTGACTGGCGACGGCACTGATAGCGCTACTATCTCTTGGAAATCCAGCGTAAGTTTTTCCGCCGATGTATATGACATCCATGTAAGTACTGTACCTGTGCAAGACCTTTCCACTTTGGAAAATGGCAACTGCGAATTCCCGATGGCTACCCGTGACACTACCTTCTCATTGCCCAATAATAACTATCCTAATTTCGTGTTAACTCCAAACACTACATACTATGTGTATGTTCGCACCCGTTGCGACCTGAATGATGGCAACAGCGATTGGGTGGATACCACATTTACCACATTTCCCACTTGCCGTGCTCCGCAGAATGCCAGTGTGCGCTTGACAAGAAAAATGTTAGCCACTGTTTCTTGGGAACCTGGGAATAACAATCAAGGTAACAACTATATGTTAATCGTTGCTGACCATGAAATGACGGCACAGGAACTGGAAAATACACAAGCCCATGTTTCCTATATTCATGAAACATCCTATTCCTTCTCTGGAAGTTATGGTCAGACCTATTACATCTATGTAGCCAACAGCTGCAGCAACGATGACAATAGCCTGTATGTATATGCCGGTTCTGTCACCTTCCCCGCTTTATGTCCGCCAATTCAGAATTTCACTGCCAGCAATGTCACCGACAATACAGTCCAACTCTCCTGGAACCGTGGCGAATGGGGTGAGGAAAACCAATGGTACATTGAAAGATACTTATATGGTGCGAACAGTCCTGAGAGCTCGATAGTGGTAAACGATTCCACCGTCACCATATTCGGACTGCAACCCGAGACAACTTATTCGTTCCAAGTACAAGCTAAATGTAGTGAGACCACTAGTTCTGTCTTCTCAGACTGGGTTACTGTGACAACTCTTCCTGCCCCGGATAATTGCTACACAGTAGCCAACAGCACCACCAATGCCACCACCAATTCATACTCGCCCCTTTATGGAAATTATTGTGATCATCAACAAAGAACTCAATCCATCTACCCAGCTTCTATGCTTACCGAGCTGCAAGGCAAAACGATTACTCAAATGAAGTACTATGTGGCTGCCAGCCAAAATTACAACTGGAGGAATAAACCATTTACCGTCAAACTAGCTACCGTCGCTGAAGAAAATCTGGAAAACGGCTTTGTTACCCCTAACAGTTATACCACTGTATACACGGGTACGCTATACGCAACCATGAGCGATGGCATGGTAATCACTTTCAGTGACACAACTCCATTCACATACCAAGGCGGCAACCTCCTTGTTGAGTTTGAATCTACCACAGAAGTACGTGATCAGCGTCAAGAATGTTGGTTTTATGGTGACTCCAGCGCCTACGGTAGTATATGCGAATATGGATACAGTAATTATCCTACAACAACAATCATCACCAAAGACTTCCTTCCCAAGGTGACCTTCTGCACAGAACCCAGCAGGTGCCCTGGCGTAAGAGATTTGGCAGTCAGCAACATCACCGGCAGCAGTGCGCATGTCAGTTGGATGCCCGGCAGCAGTGAAACCATGTGGCAATATATCCTCAGCGAAACGGAACTCTCCAATCAGGATCTCCCGAACTACGTCTGGCGCTACTCATTCGACCTCTTTGTAAACCTCTCCAACTTGGACGTTAACACCACCTATCATATATATGTGTGTCCCGTGATTAGTGGCAACAGCTATTGCTCTGACGAGATACGACATGCCTCTTTCACTACCATTCCCACCTGCTTGCCACCGACTAATGTTACCATATCTGATGTTACTACATCAACAGCTACCGTTTCTTGGGAATATGCTGATGGTTTTGTTCCCGAAAACGGATGGAGTATGCGCCTCTCCACCACTCCTCAATTCGATTATGACGACAGCTATATATCCATTGCAAGCGGTAACGATATGAATCCTTTCACCTTTGATGAGTTGCAAGCTGGCACCACTTATTACCTTAAGATGAGAAGCGACTGTAGAACACCAGAATATCTCGATGATTTCAGTACCTGGACCGAAGTATACAGCTTCACCACAGCTTGTGACGCCATTGTGGTGGATGCGGAACATTCCTTTACCGAGAATTTTGACACAACGGCCTTCCCGCCAACAAACTGCTGGAGCAGAATCAATGCCAATGAACACGCATGGTCAAGAGTCGGTGCATCCGATTACAATCATTCCGGTGCGGTCAATGGCAGTGCTTACAGTAGTTTCTGGGGAGATATCTATTTGGTTTTGCCTGATATTGCACTTGCAAATGATGCCAATGATGTGAATCTTACCTTCTGGTCATACAATACAGAGCCATTATCCTACATCAGAAGCAATAATTCTGTTGTACTGCTTGATGGAAACAATGAGACACTATTATGGTCACCGAGTTTTGTAAGAGGAGAATGGGCAGAAACCACAATCAACCTGAATCAATACAAGGGACAAACCATCCGTCTTGCGTTCAAGCATACTGGCAACACTGCAAATCCAGGAAGCCCTGTTAATGGCTGGTATTTGGATGATATCACCATTGCTGAAACAACACCTACGGTATGTCCAGCTGTGACCAACCTTCAGGTGATAGGCATGGATCCTGATGCCGCACAGATTACATGGACACATGGTGGCAACGAAAACTTGTGGGACTTATACTGGACCACCAGTGACGTGGCTCCCACAGACACCACCACCCCCACAGTGGGGAGAACTCCTAATGATCAACCATGGTTGGCTCCCCTCACGCCGAACACACACTACTATGCTTACGTGCGTGCACGCTGCAGTGACTCTGACCGCAGTCCGTGGAGCCCCGCTGTCGAGTTCACTACTCTTTCCCCATATATCATAACTTTCAATGCCGGTAACGGCGGTACTGCCACGGTAGGCAGCTTAGAGTGCGGTGGTTATATAGATTTGTCCAACGTTAGTGCCACTCCAACAACCTATTGTCAAAACGACTGGACTTTCATCGGCTGGAGCGAGACCCCTGTATCGGAGACTACCAATGCTCCCACTTTGGTGGGCAGTAATTACTACCCCTCTGGTAACACTACACTGTATGCGGTGTATCAGCAAGGTGCCACTTACAACAGTGAGCCTGTTTGTGCTGCACCGAGCTTCACCATCACCTACCTGGACGACAATAACATTTTGGATGTAGATACCTTTGAAGTGGGTGCCACCATCACACCTATCGCTGACCCGACCAAGGAAGGATATACTTTCACTGGTTGGACCCCCGCTCTACCCGCTATTATGCCCGATTATGATTTTAGAGTAATAGCCCAGTGGCAAGTCAACAAATACAATATCACTATCAACCAGATGACTGGCGGTACCATCACCGTCGGTGTGGTTGACAACTATGGAAACGCATTCAGTGCCACCACCGATACTGCCGCCGCATATAACGCTTGGGTTAATCTCTCTGTTGAGACCGATGCCGGCTATACCTTCGGCGACTATGTGGTGACTACCGCATCGGGTATCCCCATTGAGATTATAAACAGCGGCTTTGTGATGCCTGCCGAGGATGTGACTGTGTCCGCAACCTTTGTAGCTAACAAGTACCAGCTGACCATCAATTACTTCTATTTTGAAAATGGAACAGTTCAAGCTGCCCCAAGCTACACCGATACACTGGAATATGGTGAGAGCTATAGCGTAGTGTCACCCACTGTGCAAGGATTTAACCCCACCATAGGTACCGTTAGCGGTGTCATGGGTACGGATGACATCACAGTGAGAGTGGATTACATCCCGGAAGTTTATCAAGTGACCTTGCATACCATGGGAGGTACGCTGCTGAACGGCTTCACAAGCGATACTATTCACAGATACACCGAAGTCTTATATCTGCCAACTGCTAACGACATTGCACGTGAGGGCTATAGTTTTGGCGGCTGGTTTACCAACACTAACTTCAATGGCAATCCTTGGACCGTTATTCCGAATGTGGCTACCGGTGACTTGGACTTGTATGCAAAATGGGATCTCCTTCCCTGTTTGGCTCCAGAAAACCTTGCTGTAGCCAGCGGCTCACTTACCGCTACCTCAGCGCTCATCACCTGGAACAGCAACCAAAACAATGCTTTTGGTGGTTTTTACTATGAGAACGGTGTATTGGCAGGTTCTAACAACCAGCTGTACCAAAGATGGAACCTTTCCGAACTCCAACCCAACAGCAATTACCGCGTAGGTGTGTTCTCTTACTGCTCTCTCGACAGAGTCAGCGACACCGTTTGGGTTGAATTCACCACCAACGATACTTGCTATCCTCCCGTAAGCGTCAGCATCAGCGATGTGACAGCACACAGTGCGCTGCTCTCTTACGATTTTGGCGAACACGTGCCACATGATTATATTGTTCACACCTCTCTTACTCCTGATTTTAATATCCATGGGACTTTATCCACAATGCCTGAATATTTCCCCAACGCTATTACAATCAGATACTACTTAAATGCACCTTTACAGCCCAACACAACATATTATGTGAGGTTGTCTTCGTTATGCGATCCCAACTCTAATTTCACCAGCGTATGGAGTGAAACGCTCAGCTTTACCACACTTCAAGAATATGCTGTAACTATTGATGCCAACATCACCAATGGTACTGTAACTGTTAGCGACACAGCAGCTATCGCAGGTGCTATCGTCAACTTGACAGCAACCCCCAACCATGGCTATAGCTTTGGCGAATGGGTGGTAACCACCGTCAACACTCCTGCTCCAGAGACCGTGACTGTGACCAACAACAGCTTCGTGATGCCGGAAGGCGGTGTGAATGTTTCCGCAACCTTCATTCCTAATAAATATGTCCTCACCTACAAGAACGGTAACAATATCCAGTATCAGGACTCTGTCGCTTACGGCACTGCTATTAGACCTATCACCGACCCGACGAGGGAAGGCTATACCTTCATCGGTTGGGTTCCTGAACTGCCTGCCACCATGCCCGCTTATGATGTGACAGTCCATGCTCAGTGGCAGATCAACCGTTACCAGCTGACCATCAATTACTTCTATTTTGAAAATGGAACAGTTCAAGCTGCCCCAAGCTACACCGATACACTGGAATATGGTGAGAGCTATAGCGTAGTGTCACCCACTGTGCAAGGATTTAACCCCACCATAGGTACCGTTAGCGGTGTCATGGGTACGGATGACATCACAGTGAGAGTGGATTACATCCCGGAAGTTTATCAAGTGACCTTGCATACCATGGGAGGTACGCTGCTGAACGGCTTCACAAGCGATACTATTCACAGATACACCGAAGTCTTATATCTGCCAACTGCTAACGACATTGCACGTGAGGGCTATAGTTTTGGCGGCTGGTTTACCAACACTAACTTCAATGGCAATCCTTGGACCGTTATTCCGAATGTGGCTACCGGTGACTTGGACTTGTATGCAAAATGGGTAATTAACAGCTATGAGGTTACCACTACCGTGACACCTGATGCTAACGCTGGTACAGTGACTGGTGCAGGCACATACAACTATGGCAGCGAAGTGGAAATGAGAGCGGAAGCCGCGGAAGGCTACCTCTTCAGCAATTGGACTAACGCTCAAGGCGTTGTGGTCAGCACAGATGCAATCTTTGATTTCGAGATTACCAACGACACCGCATTTACCGCTAACTTCACCGCTATGGGTGTTGTGGCCACCCCGACCTTCAGTCCTGCTGGAGGCACTTATCATGATTATGATAATGTACAGGTGACTTTGGAATGTGCCACCGATGGTGCCACCATCTATTACACTACTGACGGTTCAACACCTATAGCAAGCTCAGCTACTTACAATGGTCCCATCTTACTTATAGCAAACGACACCACAACTATTAAAGCCATTGCAATGAAGGAGAACATGACCAACAGTGAAATGGCTACCGCAACGTATGTTGTATTGCCAACATACGCAATTACCACTGCTAACAACATTGCCAATGGTACAGTTCGTGCTGATGTCTCACGTGCAGCCGAGGGCGAAACAGTTAACTTAACCGCCATCGCCAATAACGGCTACCACCTCAGCACATGGGCGATTACCACTGAAACAGGCACTGTTGAAGTTTCCGCAAACAACAGCTTTGCTATGCCCGCTGGCAATGTGACGATTTCCGCTACCTTCGAGCCCAACGGCCATACCATCACCTATTATAATGTTAGTGGTGAGATAATAACTGTGGATACCTTTGCTTACGGTGACACCATTACTCCTATCGCTGACCCAAGCGTAGTAGGCTACACTTTCACTGGTTGGTACCCTGCTCTGCCCACTACCATGCCGGATTACGACCTGACTCCAATGGCACATTGGCAGATCAACAGATACAGAATCAATATCAATCAAGTTCAGGGTGGTATCGTCCAAGCAATAGAAGTTGATTACTCAACAGGTGATACCATTGTGATCGACTCCGCTGATTACGGCTCTTGGGTACAGATTTCCGCTATAACCAATGACGGTTGTACTTACAATGACGTTGTGGTAACCGATGCTAATGGCACCGTTCTCTCCTTTTCAAGTAACGGTTTCACCATGCCCGCTAGCGATGTGACTGTAACCCCCAGATTCACTATTCAAAAATTCACTATCACATACAGGGATGACGGCGATACATTGGCAGTGGATACCTTCGCTTACGGTGCAAACATTACTCCTATCGCCGACCCGACCAAGGAAGGCTACACTTTCATCGGTTGGAGTATTGAACTACCCTCTACCATGCCAGCCAACAACCTGTTAGTCGGCGCTTTATGGCAGAAAAACAGCTACAAAGTCACTGTTACACAGGTGACAGGTGGTACCATTTCTATTTACTATTATGACGAAACCGGCCACGAGAACAATATTACTACAGGTGATAGCATATATTACGGAGCATGGATTTATTTCAGAAGAGTGGTGACCGACAATGGATACAACTTCAACAGCTATGTGGTAACCAATGCTGACGGCTCACCCATTGCCACTCCAAACAACAGTCACTTTGTTATGCCCGCCAACGATGTGACTGTGACCGCTATCTTTGATGTCAAAAGCTACGAACTCACCATCAACTACCTCTATCAAAATGGCGCAGAGGCTGCTCCTTCGTATACCGATACAATCGAGTATAACACTGCATACAGCGTGGTATCTCCTGCATTGACAGGATACACGGCTTCACAGGATACCGTTATGGGTACCATGGGCGCTGAAAATATGATTGTAAGAGTTATTTACAGCATCAACAGCTACAACATCACAGTTAATCAGGTAACTGGCGGTACTGTTTCCGTATCAGTGGAAGATGCTCCTGCAAGTACAACAAGCAACACCACAGCTAACTACAACACACGGGTTCAACTCAGTCAAATGCCCGACAATGGATACTCCTTCAACGGATTCACTGTGACCACCGCTGACGGCACACCTATTGCCGTACAGAACAACGCATTCACCATGCCCGCCAATGATGTGACCGTTTCCGCTAACTTCACTGCTAACGAATACACCATCACTTACTACATGATGAATGGCAGCAGTACTATTCTGGAAGTTGATACCTTCTTATACGGCGACATCATCACTCCTATTGCTAACCCGACACGTGAGGGATACACCTTCACGGGTTGGAGCGAAGCTATCCCAACCACCATGCCGGCTCACAGCATAGCTGTAAGTGCGCAGTGGCAAGTCAACAGCTACAACATCACCATTAATCAGGTGGCTGGCGGTACCATTACTGTTACTGAAAACAATATAGGTGCTAACAGCACTACTGTCAACACCACCGCTGCCTTTGGGTCTCTGATACAGCTCTCCGTGAGTACTAACAATGGATATACATTCAATGACTTCGTGGTAACTAACGCTGACGGCACACCCATTGCCATTACAAACAACAGTTACTTTATGATGCCCGCCAACGATGTAACTGTGACCGCTAACTTCACTGCCAATGAGTACACCATTACCTACCTGAAAGATTATGAAGTATTGGCTGTAGATACCTTTGCTTGCGGCGACACCATTATTCCTATCGCTGACCCGACCGTTGTAGGCTTCACTTTCATTGGTTGGCAACCTGCTCTACCCACTACCATGCCTGCTTACAACATGGAAGCACACGCCCAATGGCAGATCAACAGCTACAGAATCAATATCGCTCAAGTTCAGGGCGGCAGCGTCCAAGCCACCAATGTGATTGACTCCGCTGAATACGCCTCTTGGGTTCAGCTTTCCGCTGTAGCCAATGATGGCTATACTTTCTATGGCATTGTGGTAACCGATACTGGTGGCACAGTTCTTTCCACTATAAACAACGGCTTTGCCATGCCAGCTAGCGATGTGACTGTGACCGCTACCTTCACTATCAATAGTTACGATCTCACCATCCATTACCTCTATTTAGATGGTACACAAGCCGCTCCTGCTCATACCGAAACAATCGAGTATAATACTGCCTACAGCGTGGTATCTCCTGTTGTGACAGGATACACAGCTTCACAGGATACCGTCATGGGTATCATGGGCGCTGCAGATGTGATTGAGAGAGTAATATACAGAGTCAACAGCTACAACATCACCTATATAAACGATCTGGATACATTTGAAGTTGTCACTTACGATTATGGTGATACTATCGATGCGATGAGCGGACCTGAGAAAGAAGACTACATCTTCACCGGTTGGAATCCTGCTGAACCTTTCACCATGCCCGACAGCAACATGACGCTTTACGCTCAGTGGGAGCTTATTCCTTGTATGGCTGCGGAAAATCTTGCAGTAGGTTCGATTACCGCCACCTCAGCACTCATCACATGGAACAGCAGCCAGAACAACAGCTTCGGAGGCGTACTCTATGAAAACGGAGTGTTGACCGAATCCGAATCGCAACTCTCTCAAAGCTGGCACCTCTCTGAACTGCAACCTAGCACCCATTACCGTGTGGGAGTTTTCGCTTATTGTTCTTTCGATAGAATCAGCGACACCGTTTGGCTTAATTTCAACACCAACGACACCTGTTATCCTCCTGTAAGCGTCAGCATCAGCGATGTGACAGCACATAGTGCGTTACTTTCTTACGATTTTGGCACACATGTGCCAAGTGACTTCATGGTCAATATCTCTACTGATCTTAACTTTGATGACTATATTCCAGTCGCCACTTCCACAGCTCCTAATTATTTCCCCACCTCTCTTCCTCTCAGCAGTCTGATAGGATTAGATCTGCACTCTGGCACCACTTATTATGTAAGGATGGCTTCGCAATGCAATCCAATGCTCACCAGCATTTGGAGTGAAACACTCAGCTTCACCACACTTGAAGAATACACCGTCACCATTGATACCAACATCACCAATGGTACCGTCACCGCTGATGCGACAGTCGCCGCCGCAGGCACTATCGTCAACCTGACCGCAACACCTGACAACGGTTACAGCTTCGGCGAATGGGTGGTGACCACCGTCAACACTCCTGCTCCTGAGATTGTGACTGTGACCGACAACAGCTTCGTAATGCCGGAAGGCGGTGTGAATGTTTCCGCAACCTTCACTCCCAACAGTTACAAAGTCACTATTAATCAGGCGACTGGCGGTGTAGTTATGATTATACTTGAGGGAGCCGCAGTCGGCACCACTATCGGTGACTCTGTCCAGTACAACTCTTGGGTACGTCTTGATGCCTTAACTTTTAATGGATACACCTTCGGTGACTTTGTGGTTACAACTGTATCTGGCGACACCCTTGAGACCCCGAACAGCGGCTTTATGATGCCCGCAGAGGATGTGACCGTGACCGCTACCTTCAGCGTGAACAACTACACCATCACTTACATGGATGGTAACAGCATCTTGACTCAGGATACCTTCGCCTTTGGTGCTAATATCACTCCTATCGCCAACCCGACACGTGAGGGTTATACCTTCACTGGTTGGAATCCTGCTCTGCCTACTACCATGCCGGCAGAAGACCTGATTGTGAACGCTCAATGGCAGGTCAACAGCTACAACATCACCATCAACCAGGTGACTGGCGGTACCATCACCGTCAGCTTCGCTGGCGAATCGGCTACCAGCTACATCAGCACCACCACCGACACTTCAGCCAACTTCGAGACCTGGATTCAGCTCTCTGAAACAACTGATGATGGTTATACCTTCGGTGACTTTGTGGTGACTACCGCTTCGGGTGACACGATTGAGACCCCGAACAACGGTTTCATCATGCCAGCTGAAAATGTGACCGTGACGGCTGTCTATACAGTGAACAACTACACCATCACTTACATGGATGGTAACAGCATCTTGGCTCAGGATACCTTCGCCTTTGGCGCTACCATCACTCCTATCGCTAACCCGACCAAGGAAGGATACACCTTCACCGGTTGGAACCCCGCACTGCCTACCACTATGCCCGCCAACGATGTGACTGTTAATGCCCAGTGGCAAATCAACAGCTACGACATCACGGTGAACCAGGTGACTGGCGGTACCATTACGGTGACAGTGACAGGTGCTACTGCTGGCACAACCACCAACACCACCGCCGACTACAATACTTGGGTACAGCTCTCTGAGGTGACTCTTGACGGATATACCTTCGGCAACTTCGTGGTGACCACCGCTGACGGTACTCCTATTGAGACCCCGAACAACGGCTTCATGATGCCTGCAAGTGATGTAACGATAACCGCCACCTATACGGTTAACAACTACACCATCACTTACATGAATGGTAACAGCATCTTGGCTCAGGACACCTTCGCCTTCGGTGCTACCATCACTCCTATCGCTAACCCGACTAAGGAAGGCTACACCTTCACTGGTTGGGATCCCGCACTGCCCACCACTATGCCCGCCAACGATGTGACTGTTAATGCCCAGTGGCAGATCAACAGCTATGACATCACGGTGAACCAAGTGACTGGCGGTACCATTACGGTGACAGTGGCAGGCACTACTGCTGGCATAACCACCAACACCACTGTTGACTACAATACTTGGGTACAGCTTTCTGAGGTAACCGAAGATGGTTATACCTTTGTTGATTACTTGGTGACCGACGAAGACGGTGAAATTATCGAGACCCCGAACAACGGCTTCATGATGCCTGCAAGTGATGTAACGGTAACCGCTACCTATACGGTTAACAACTACACCATCACTTACATGGATGGTAACAGCATTTTGGCTCAAGATACTGTCGCTTTCGGCGCTACCATCACTCCTATCGCTAACCCAACCAAGGAAGGCTACACCTTCACAGGTTGGAACCCCGCACTGCCCACCACTATGCCGGCCAACGACCTGATCGTCAATGCTCAGTGGCAGATCAACAGCTACGACATCACTATCAATCAGGTAACTGGTGGTACCATTACAGTCAGCTTCGCTGGTGAAACAGTTACCAGCTATGTCAGCACCACCACCGACACCTCAGCCATCTTCGAAACTTGGATTCAGCTTTCTGAAACAACCGATGATGGATATACCTTCGGCAACTTCGTGGTGACTACCGCTGACGGTACTCCTATTGAGACACCGAACAACGGCTTCATGATGCCTGCAAGTGATGTAACGGTAACCGCCACCTATACGGTTAACAACTACACCATCACTTACATGGATGGTAACAGCATCTTGGCTCAGGACACCTTCGCCTTCGGCGCTACCATCACTCCTATCGCTAACCCGACTAAGGAAGGATACACCTTCACTGGTTGGGATCCCGCACTGCCCACCACTATGCCCGCCAACGATGTGACTGTTAATGCCCAGTGGCAGATCAACAGCTATGACATCACGGTGAACCAAGTGACTGGCGGTACCATTACGGTGACAGTGACAGGTGCTACTGCTGGCATAACCACCAACACCACCGCCGACTACAATACTTGGGTACAGCTCTCTGAGGTGACTCTTGACGGATATACCTTCGGCAACTTCGTGGTGACTACCGCTGACGGTACTCCTATTGAGACACCGAACAACGGCTTCATGATGCCTGCAAGTGATGTAACTGTGACCGCCACCTATACGGTTAACAACTACACTATCACCTACATGGATGGTAACAGCATCTTGGCTCAGGATACCTTCGCATTCGGCGCTACTATCACTCCTATCGCCAACCCAACCAAGGAAGGCTACACCTTCACCGGTTGGAGCCCCGCACTGCCCACCACTATGCCAGCCAACGACCTGACCGTTGACGCCCAGTGGCAGATCAACAGCTACGACATCACGGTGAACCAGATGACTGGCGGTACCATTACGGTGACAGTGACAGGCGCTACTGCTGGCACAACCACCAACACCACCGCCGACTACAATACTTGGATTCAACTGAGTGCTGCTGCTGACTACGGTTACGATTTTGTTGACTTTGTAGTGACTACTGTTTCTGGTGACACCATCGAAACCCCGAACAACGGCTTTATCATGCCCGCTGAAAATGTGACTGTAACCGCTATCTTCACACTTCACAACTTCAATATTACCGTGAATGTCAGTGACCAGACTCCATGGGGTACAGTAAGCGGCAGTGGTAGCTTCGCTTACGGCAGCACCGACACCTTGACCGCTACTGCCGACGAAGGATACATCTTCCTCGGCTGGAACGACCTCAGCATCGACAACCCACGTATCATCACGGTTGACCGCGACAGCAACTTCATTGCTTTCTTCATCCCCGAGGAAATCGAGATTATCAGCAACGATACACTGATGGGGTATGTCAATGTACAACTTCCGGGCGGCGGACACTTGTCACCCAACACTCCAATTGTCATTACGGCTATTCCAGAGCCCCACTACCACTTCGTCAGCTGGAGCGACGGCAACACCGACAATCCGAGAACCATCTTCCCGGCACAAGCTATCGGTCTGACCGCCATCTTCGCTATCGACCAGCACACCATCACTGTATTGAGCAACGATGGAACCATGGGTGAGGTTGCTGGTGACGGTACCTTCGATTATGGTTCAGAAATTCAGATTTCCGCTACGGCATTCACCAATTATGTATTTGTAAGCTGGAACGATGGTAATACGGATAACCCGCGTACCATCACTGTGGAACAAGATAGTATTTTCACCGCTATCTTCCAGATCGTGATTGGTATAAACGATGCTAACCTCTCCAATGTCAATGTATACAGCTATGATAATCAGGTTGTCGTTGCCAATGCAGAAGGCTTCTCCGTTGAGATTTACGACATGAGTGGCCGTCTGATTGTCAGCGAAAGCAATATCTCACAGTCTGTCCGCAAATACATCATTACCACCGATGGCATTTACTTGGTAAAAGTCGGTAACAACGTATTTAAGAAAGTGAAGATTGCCAGATAGGCGTTTCCCAACCTCAAGCAAAAGGTGACCTCAACAAAGGTCACCTTTTTTTTCATTTATCTGAGCACGAAATAAAAAAAGGCATCCGTTATGGATGCCTTTTGGTGATTCCGCCGCGACTCGAACGCGGAACCTGCTGCTTAGAAGGCAGCTGCTCTATCCAGTTGAGCTACGGAACCTCCTGGTCGGGATAGCCTGATTCGAACAGGCGACCTCCTGCTCCCAAAGCAGGCGCGATAACCGGACTACGCTATATCCCGTTTTTTGAGGGTGCAAAAATACAACTTTTTTCGATACAATTTTCACCCAAATGAAAAATATTTTGAATACAACTCCCCTCAAGCGAAGCGAGACTCCCCTTGAGCACGAAAGTGCGAAACTCCCCTCGAATGCGTAGCACGAGACTCCCCCTTTGCAAAGTCCATCTTTCCTTGAGCGCAATGCACAAAACTTCTCTTTAATTCCTCATCGCTTCTTCTATCTTCGGCACCAACCTGTCAATATTCCCCGCCCCCATCGTCAACAACACCTCAGGTTTATGCTGCTCAATGAATGGAAGAACCTCATCTGTTGTCAACAGATATTTATGGTCATTCTGAATCATGTCCAACAAATACTGCGAGGTGATGCCTGGAATAGGAAGCTCTCGTGCCGGATAAATATCGAGCAGAATTACCGTATCCAACATGGACAGTACCTCGGCAAATTGCGGGGCAAAATCCCTTGTACGACTGTACAAATGCGGCTGGAAAATGCCACACACATGCTTCTCTGCATAGATTTTCTTTACCGCCGTAATAAAAGCCCTAAGCTCTTCAGGATGATGAGCATAATCGTCGATATAGACAAAATCAGGACGCTCTATACGGTAGTCAAAGCGGCGTTTTACACCATTAAAAGCCGCTAACTGCGAGATACAAAGATCTGATTGTATCGGTAGATTCCGAAGATTGCAAAACTCCCGCACGGCCGCAAAAGCAGCCACCGCATTCAGCACATTATACGTTCCCGAAACAGACAAATGCATCGGGAAAACTTCATCACCATGATGCAAAATAAAATCAGCAGAATTTGGAAACAACTGTATATCAGTAGCATAATAATCACAGTCTGAAGACAGGCCATACACCACTTTGTGGGGATGCTGAAGCTGGGCGGCAATTTTCTCATGTACCACCAACGCACCCCTTACCTGTGCGGCATAGAGCTGAAACGACTCCACCAGCTTTTCTTTCGCTCCATAAATATCCAGATGGTCGGCATCCATCGAGGTAATCACCCCCACTTCGGGATGCAAGGTCAGAAAAGAACGGTCAAACTCATCGGCTTCTACCACCATCATCTCCGCATGGTCATCAATCACCACATTGGCATTGAAATTCTTAGCAATTCCCCCAATGAAAGCCAACAAAGGATGATTGTCATGCAAAATGGTCGTAATCATCGATGTCGTGGTAGTCTTGCCATGAGTACCCGCCACCCCGATGGTGGGCAGATGCGAACTAATCATACCCAACACTGCCGAACGCTTGTATATCGGTATATTGTTCTTTTCAAAATACACATATTCCTGATGCGTTTTCGGCACAGCAGGCGTATAAACCACAAAATCCACTTGTTCGGGTATGGCCTTAACATCCTCCTCATAGTGAATTATCGCACCTAAATCTTCCAAATGAGCCGTAATATCACTGGGAGTAAGGTCATAACCATAAATATGATTTCCAGCCTGCAAAAAATAACGGGCCAAGGCGCTCATCCCTATTCCACCAATGCCCAAGAAATATATCGTTT
>JAEETJ010000037.1 GCA_016290295.1 Bacteroidales bacterium | reverse complement strand
CCATGAACTCGTCGTCAATTTTCACAGACACATTGGCACCTGTGATTTTGCCTTCTGTCATTTTCGCATCGATGAAGCGGTCTGCATCGGGGTGTTTGATAGAGATGGAAAGCATCAAGGCGCCACGGCGGCCATCCTGTGCCACCTCACGGGTGGAGTTGGAATATCTTTCCATGAAAGGCACCACACCTGTGGATGAGATCGCACAATTCTGCACTTTGCTGCCGGCGGGACGGATATGAGACAGGTCATGTCCTACTCCACCACGACGTTTCATCAGTTGCACCTGTTCCTCGTCCATTTTCATAATACCACCGTACGAATCGGAACGTGCATCATTACCGATGACAAAGCAGTTAGACAAAGATGAAATCTGGAAGTCATTGCCAATACCAGCCATCGGGCTACCTTGTGGAATGATATACTTGAAATGTTCGAACAAGGAATAAATCAATTCCTCGCTCATGGGGTTGGCATATTTTTTCTCGATACGGGCAAACTCGCGGGCCAATCTATGGTGCATCTCATCCGGAGTACGTTCCATCAGCTGACCTTCATCATTCTTCAAGGCATACTTATCAATCCAGACGCCAGCTGCCAGTTCGTCTCCATTGAAATAATCCACCACATCTTGGAAAATTTCCTCTTTCTGGTAGGTTTTCAGTGGTTTCTTTTCCACCTCCTCCACGGTTTTTCCTTCTTCTTGAACACTACCCATAACCAGTTCCTCCAAGTCATCGAACTGCATTTTGTCCAATACTTTTTCCCTGCTCTCAAGTAAGGATTGTTGAGCCTCATTTGTCTGAATTTCCCCGTTCTCTAAGGTTTCCGAAAAATTAAGTTCTCCAAATAGTGATAAATCTTTATCCATAGAAATTTTTTAATTGTTCAATTTACAATACACCCAACCCCCTTTTTCATAAAAGCGCGCACCGACTGTCAAATAGGATTTCGACAACTTACTGATAGAACGATAATTAGCTTTTAGAAGTACCAACAAATACTCAATTGCTAAAATATAAAGTTTACTGCGAATAGTTTGTTAAAATTCACAATTATTATGAACAAAATGACGTTGATATTTTTTCCCTTTGATAATTAGAGAATTAAGAAAAAAAGAAAAATACACCCGAAAAAAAGTTGCAAAAAAGAAAAAAATTACAGAAAAAATCAGTTGGCGGAAGCGAACTTTTCGACAATCTGTTCCGAATAGGTTTTTGACACCGGAACGGGTGCTACCTCATCGCTGTCGAAGATGATAAAGAGACCATCTTTCTCTCTGCTTATCATCTTAATTTTCTGCATATTAACAATATAGGAACGGTGATTTCGACAGAATCCCTTGCCTTGCAGTTTTTCTTCCAATTCCTTCAAATTGTTGCGAAGCATATAATGGACCAGATGTCCGTTATCAATATAATATATATTAACATAATTATCTGCTGCAGCAATATAATAGACATTGGCCAAAAGCATGGAAAGTTTCAATTTTCCCTTCTCATCGCAGAAGTTAAAGACCTCATCCACATGGGTATAAGGCTTGTTCTCCCAAATTTCCTGTTTGTCGAGCAAACTATTCAGCTTCCTATTCTTCTCTTTCAGAGAATAATACATATATGAAACAAGGTAAGGAATAAACAAGATCAAGGGAACAAAAATCAAAGCTCTTTCAAAAATCTCCCCGAATTCACGTTCATCATCCAGCACAAATTTCGAGAATACCGCATAGACAAAAACAATGATAACAATCTCCGCGGCAAGCCAGACGATATATTGCAACATGGATATGCGTTCTTTTTTACATACAGCCCACAGTATCAGTCTGCTAATCACCAAAATAGACACACATCCTATCACTGTAATGACAATATAAACCGCCTTCATCACATCATCAAGTGACTGATACAGAGCATTTAAGTCAAAAGGAGTATAAATGGAAACAAATGCAATAGAAAATACCAACACAAAAATCAGCATTTGTACATTGACGCTGAATTTTGCCAAATAATCTGGTATTTTCTGGTTCATTATATTTATATTTTAAAGGGGTGCAAAGATACAAAAAATTATTTTACCCCCATATTTTTATTTTTTACCCCAGCAAGCAAAAATTTCACCCCTCTATTTTAAATTTCACCCCTCTATTTCGGATTTCGCCACATTAGACTCCAAATCATACCTATTTTTTCAGGTCAGCGATATTTTTTCATTCTTTTGCATTTTTATTTGCCGATAAAATTTTAATCATAAACTAAACATGAAAGAAATCAGTAGACTTTTTGATATTTTGAACCGATATGGTGAGAAATATCCGAATCAAGACGTAGCTTTAGCATGTAAAAGAGAAAAAAAATGGGTTACCTTCTCACCTGCCCAATACAAAGAGATGACCGACAATATCAGTTATGGACTGATGAAGTTGGGTGTCATGCCCGGCGACAAAGTAGGCATTATCGCCAACAATCGTCCTGAATGGAATATGTTGGATATGGGTATCATGCAGATTGGTGCCATCACCGTTCCCGTATACCCGACCATCAGTGAAGCCGACTACAAGTACATTGTGGGCCACTCCGACATGAAGGTGGTTTTTGTGGAAGGTGCCGAAGTAATGAACAAGATTGGCAACATCATGGGTGACACACCCAAATTGGAGCATGTATATACTTTCATCAACAGAGACCGTTTCCCCTATTTGGACCAACTCATCGAGTTAGGCCGCGAAAATGCCAACCCCGAAGAACTGCAACGTCGTAGCGATGCAGTGAAAGAGGAAGACTGCTCTACCATCATGTACACCTCCGGAACCACAGGTCATCCCAAAGGAGTTATGTTATCCCACCATAATATTGTCCACCAGCTGCTCAATCTGAGACAAACTCCCGCCAAATGGTCTAACAAAGCCTTCAGTTTCCTGCCCATCTGCCATGCTTACGAGCGTATGTTGGTGTTTTTGTACCAATATTTAGGCATGTCAGTCTATTACGCACAGAACTTGGGCACCATTGCCGAGAACATTAAGGAAGTGAACCCCACCATGATGTCGGCAGTTCCCCGCGTGCTGGAAAAATTCTACGACAAGATCTGGAACTCCAAATTCAACATGAAGCCTATGGCACAGAAACTTTTCGTATGGGCTGTTGAATTGGCTAAAGAATATAAAATTCAGGATCACGAACGTACCGCCTGGTACAATTTCAAGCACAGCATTGCTGACAAGTTGGTTTACAGCAAGATACGTAATAAAATCGGAGGCAATTTTGACATTGTAGTATCAGGAGCAGCCAGCATCCAACCCCATTTGGCTTCCTTCTTTTCCGCCATTGGCATGCCTGTATTTGAAGGATACGGCAGCACTGAGACTTCTCCCGTTATTGCCGTGAGCTGCAGAGACCGCGACGGCCGTGAAGTGGGCACTGTTGGCTTCCCTCTTCCCGGTGTGGAAATCAAGTTCGATGAGAACAACGAATTGCTTTGCCGTGGTCACAACGTGATGATGGGCTATTACAAGAATCCTGAACTCACCGCCGAAGTTATCGACGCAGATGGCTGGTATCATACTGGTGATATGGGCCGTCGCAACGAAAAAGGCCAGATTTTCATCACGGGCCGTATCAAGAGTTTGTTCAAGACCTCTTTCGGCAAATATATCAATCCCGAGGCTTTGGAAGAGAAATTCTGCGAATCACCCTTTATCGCCAACATGATGGTAGTCGGTGAGAACCAGAAGTTTGCCGCCGCCGTTATTGCTCCTGACTTTGAATTCCTGAAAGGCTGGTGCGAACGCCACGAGATGAAATACACCACTCCCGACGACATGGTTCACAACCAGGAGATTATCAAAAGATATAACCGTGAGGTCCAAAACTACAACAAGAATTTTGGTGATTACGAACAAATCAAGAAATTCATCCTTGTTCCAGATGAATGGACCATCAAAAATGAAATTCTTACCCCAACACTGAAGGTGAAGAGACGTTTCGTACAGGAACGTTACGCTAACAGAATTGACGAAATGTTCAAATAAAAAAAATGTGGGGCGCGCCCCACATTTTTTTTTATTTGGTGAGACATTTATTAAGATTTTTGCGTAACTTTGCAGATTCAAACTTAATAGTTAAAAACACTGATTATGCGTCCTGATTTCAGTAAAGTAAACTTTAAACAAAAGAAGCAAAACGAGCAGAGTTTTGCCGAGTGGGCTAAAGAAAATAACATTGACACCAGCTGGTTGACCGTGGAGCAAATTCCTGTCAAGCCAGTATATGGGAAAGAGGATTTGGCAGGCATGGAGCACCTCAATTATGCCGCTGGCATCGCTCCTTACCTCCGTGGTCCCTACTCTACCATGTATGTGATGCGTCCATGGACTATCCGTCAATACGCTGGATTTTCCACCGCTGAAGAGAGTAACGCCTTCTATCGTCGTAACATCGCAGCAGGCCAGAAAGGTCTGTCTGTGGCCTTCGACTTGGCCACCCACCGTGGCTACGACGCCGACCACGAGCGTGTCATGGGCGATGTGGGTAAGGCAGGTGTGAGCATCTGCTCTGTCGAAGACATGAAAGTTCTGTTCGACCAGATTCCTTTGAACAAAATGTCTGTTTCCATGACCATGAACGGCGCTGTTTTGCCAGTTTTGGCTTTCTACATCGTCGCCGCTTTGGAGCAAGGTGCCAAATACGAAGAATTGCAAGGTACCATCCAGAATGACATTTTGAAAGAGTTCATGGTACGTAACACCTATATTTATCCGCCTGAACATTCAATGCGCATTATCGCCGATATTTTTGAGTTCACCTCACAAAATATGCCGAAATTCAACAGCATCTCTATCTCAGGCTATCACATGCAGGAAGCAGGTGCCACTTCCGACATTGAAATGGCATACACCTTAGCCGACGGTTGGGATTACCTGCGTACCGGTGTCAAAGCCGGCTTGGACGTTGACGCTTTCGCACCGCGTCTGTCATTTTTCTGGTGCTCGGGCATGAACCACTTCATGGAAATCGCCAAGATGCGTGCCGCCCGTATGCTGTGGGCCAAGATTGTTAAAACCTTCAATCCGAAGAATCCCAAATCATTGGCCTTGCGTACGCATACGCAGACCTCAGGATGGAGCCTCACCGAGCAGGATCCGTTCAACAACGTGGCACGTACTTGCATTGAAGCCATGGGCGCCGCATTAGGACACACCCAGTCTCTGCACACCAATGCCTTGGATGAAGCTATCGCATTGCCTACCGACTTCTCCGCACGTATTGCCCGTAACACGCAGATTTACATCCAGGAAGAAACCAACGTTTGCCGAGTGGTTGACCCGTGGGCTGGATCCTATTATGTGGAAACTCTCACCCATGCACTGGCACACCGTGCATGGAAACATATCCAAGAAGTGGAATCTTTGGGTGGTATGGCCAAAGCTATCGAGACCGGCATTCCGAAAATGAGAATCGAGGAAGCTGCCGCCAGAAGACAGGCCAAAATCGACTCAGGTATTGATTCCATCGTGGGTGTGAACAAGTATCGTTTGGACAAGGAAGATCCTATTGAGACCTTGGAGGTTGACAACACAGCTGTGCGTGAGGCCCAAATCAAGCGTCTGGCCAAACTAAGAGCAGAGCGTAACAACGAAGAGGTTCAAGCATGCTTGGAGGCCATTACCCGCTGCGCCGAGACTGGCGAGGGTAACTTGCTCGAATTATCCGTGGATGCCGCCAAAAAACGCGCTTCCTTGGGCGAGATTTCCTACGCCATGGAGAAAGTTTTCGGAAGATATAAAGCAAAAATCAATTTGATTACAGGCGTGTACAGTTCAGAACAAAAAGAAAACGCAAGCTTCAAGAAAGCCTGCGAGATGGCAGACGAATTTGCCAAAAAAGAAGGACGTCGTCCGCGTATTATGATCGCCAAGATGGGACAGGATGGTCACGACCGTGGCGCGAAAGTGGTTTCCACCGGTTATGCCGACATCGGTTTCGACGTGGATATGGGTCCTCTCTTCCAGACTCCGGAAGAAGCAGCCAAACAAGCTGTTGAAAACGACGTTCACGTATTGGGCGTTTCCTCATTGGCTGCTGGTCATAAAACCTTGGTTCCCCAAGTGATTGAAGAACTCAAAAAATTGGGCCGTGAGGACATCATTGTGATTGTGGGTGGTGTCATTCCTCCGCAAGATTATGATTTCTTATACAAAGCTGGTGCAGCTGCCATTTTTGGACCGGGTTCTGTCATTAGCGATTGTGCCATCAAAATACTGGAAATTCTGATGAATTAAACTGATGATACGCTTTTTAGAGCATTCTGAAATCGACAAAGACAGGTGGAACAAAGCTGTCTCTGAGGCACCCAATTCCACTATCTTTGTCGATTTTGATTTTTTATGTATCGGGAATCCGAATTGGTGTGCACTGGTGGAAGATGACTACCTAAGAGTTATGCCTCTGCCGGTCAGAGCGAAGCTTTCCATTCACTATGTATTTTCTCCCTTCTTTTACCATCGTTTGGGCATATACTCCAAAGAAGACATCTCAGCTGAAAAAGTTAAAGAATTCATCGATGCTATCCCTAAAAAATACCGGCAAATAGATTTGGTGCTTAACGAGCGCAACCCGGCCGACCTCATCGAACAGAAAATAATCAGCATGATATACCATGAGGTTGATTTGAGTCCCTCTTACGAAAACATCTACCTGCAATACTCTAAAAATAATATCAAGAACATCAAAGTTGCCCGTAAAAAAGACCTCCAATATGTTGAGAACGTCTCCTTCAAAGAAATTATTCAACTATTCCGTCAAAACAGGGGCAAAGACAGGTCTGTAAGATTCAAAAACAGAGACTATTACAACCTAATACGTATGGCACACATCGCCAATAACCTTGGTTTGGTTGACTCTGTAGGGGTTTATTTCGAACAAAAGTTGATTGCCGGTGCACTTTTTCTGAGAGAAAAAAAACGCACTTGGTTCTGGTTTTCGGGCAGGGACAAAAGCCAAACCGACAAAAAGACCATGTTCTACCTGATTGACGAATACATCCAACGTCATGCGGAGCAACCCACAATTCTTGAATTCACCGGCTCATTAAACCAAAACCTGGCGATGCTATATAAAGGCTTTGGCGGAGTACCTTACAATTACACAATGTTACATTTCACCCGCAATTTTTACTTGGGAGGACTGATAAAACTGTATAAAGCTATCAAGCACTAAACTATATTAATTCAAAATTCAGAATTCAATTAACACATTAAAACAACTCTTCTAATCACAAACATTATGAAACCAATCAACAATTTAGGACAGGGAAATTCCATTTTCAATCATTTTATTGCCGAATTAAGAAGTGAAAACGCACAAAAAGACAGTATGCGTTTCAGAAGAAACCTGGAACGTCTGGGTGAAGTTTTTGCATACGAAATCAGCAAAAACATGGAATATGAAAGCAGGGAGGTCGTCACTCCGCTTGGCATTGCCAACATGAAACTTTTGAAAGAGAAACCGGTTTTGGCCACCATTTTGAGGGCCGGATTACCTTTGCATCAAGGCTTGCTCAACTATTTTGACGACTCTGAAAATGCCTTTATTTCCGCTTTCAGAAAGCATTATCGCGATGGTTCCTTCGAAATTCAAGTGGACTATATGTCGGCTCCCAATATTGAAGGGCGAACACTGATTATCGCCGATCCGATGTTGGCGACGGGCAAATCTATGATATTGGCTTACGAGGAGTTGCTCAACAATGGCAAACCCAAACATACACACATTGTTTGTGCCATCGCCTCCGCGCAAGGAATAGAATATTTACAAAAAAATCTCTCACCTCGAAATTGCACCATCTGGGTAGGCGCTGTAGATGACGAATTGACCGCAAACTCCTATATCGTACCCGGTTTAGGAGACGCTGGCGACCTTGCATACGGTAATAAACTGAACGATTAATTCCCATTTCATGCAGATTTAGTATCAAGAATGAATGAAAAAAAAGTTCGTTTTAAGCCTTGCTAAAAATTTAAATTTACTGAATATTAGTTATTTATACTGATTCTGAAAAAATTTTTCAAGAAACACTTCACGGATTGATTTTTTTTGTATTTTTGCAACTCTAAAAAACAACTGGTGCTGTAGCTCAGTTGGTAGAGCAACGGACTGAAAATCCGTGTGTCACTGGTTCAATTCCCGTCAGCACCACTTTTTTAACGTGTCAGATTTCTGGCACGTTTTTTTTTTTTGCATATAGGACTATCATAAAACATGCTTTGGGGTAGCCTTATTTTGTCATTTGGCAGCCATAATATAACAGCCCTACATTTTATTTTTGCATAACTGATTGTTATTCGGGAAATTTGTGTAAATTTGCAGCTTTGAAAAAAAAAATTTCATTTTGCTGTAACGTTTTTACAATTTAAAGCGTCATGCAAATGAACGGAAACACTAAAAAACTATTACAAATAAAGATAACATATTAAAAATCAAAAGGATATGAAAAAAATAACTTTTTTAGTCATGGCATTATTTCTTCTATTTGGAGCATATGCCCAGCAAACGAAGAAAGAAATCAAAGTTGATCCACGGCTTACTGAAATACTGGGAACTGCCAAAGTCAATGATTTACGTGCCAATAATCCGAAACAATTATTGATCGAACACATCAATTTGAATTATTACTGTGCGGTTGCTTTTAAACTTTCAGGACCGGAAGGGACATACATCATGAAAGATGACTTGAAAAACCACGTAAAAGCCGGTAAAAGCTGCAATTACCAAGAGATTATCAGCAGTGGTGCAATCAACAGATATGACTTTGAGTTGGAACAAGACAAACTATTGCCGGTATTCTATCCGTTGGGAAATACGGGAGCTTATATCATGGTCAATTCCAAACAATGGTTTGACGATCAAAAAAGAGCTATTCTGTTAGATAACGGATTTGGTATCAATTAAAAGAAATCATCATCAAAAAAGAATAAAACAATGAAAAGAATACTTATCCTTTTAGCCTTGCTGCTTTGTGGTACATTTGTCACGATTTCAGCACAGACGGTTGTTACCATGGGGGGTAGCACCACAAATGTTACAGGATGTAATTTCGTCATATACGACCACGGTGGACAAAATGGAAATTATGGTCCTTTCCGCAACGACATACTGACCATTCACTCCAACAACCCCACCATGTCGAATATACAATTGGCATTACAAGTCACCAATACTGATATTCACTCCTCTGATACCTTGTATATCTATGATGGAGACACAGATGCCGACTCTCTCCTTCTTGCAGCTGTCAACAGTGCAACGCTTACAGGTATCGGCGCTGAAATACTTTTTACTGCCACTATACAGAACCCAACGGGTGCCCTGACCCTGAAATTCGTCAGCGACAGTATAGATAATGGCAGTGGTTTCGTTATCAATAGCAGCTGTGTGCAAGCTTGCCAGCGTGTAGGTATTGAGATTGACCCTGTATTGTCGTCCCATGTCCCACATCTTGATGATGATGGTTTTTATTATGTGGACCTTTGCGGACACGATACCTTTCACATGGTTCTGCACGGCTTATACCTTGACAACGACTACAACTACCACCAGGATGATGCCAACACCACTTTCAAATGGGACTTGGGCGTTGATTACTTTGAAGGAGTAGGATTAACCACAATAGATTACTATTTTGAACACGGCAGAGGTTATGATATTGCCCTTTCCAATGTGGATAGTGCCGGATGCGAGAACATGAACCCGACTATCTTCAGAATCAGAACTTCTGACAACCCCATCAGAAAAATACAACCACTTCCTCCAATGTGTACTGGTGACGAAGTTACAATCACGGCCAGTTATTCTAATCTCTCTGTGCTGCAATACGACTCAATATACAGTGAACAGCTCACCACATTGGCTGTATTGGACACCGTGTTTATCCCTGATGGTGTGATGTGTAATGGTATTTGCGCTTTTGAATCACCTGTAACCTTTACCGCTTTTGCTCCTTCCGCTACTATTCAAAGCGCAAACGACATTTGGTATGTCCGTGCCAAATTGGAGCATACCTACATCGGAGATATTTATGTAGCTCTTACCTGTCCCCCCGATCCTGTAACAGGTGTGCGTAGAAGCGCTAAAATTATGAAGAAGTACGGTAACAGTACAACAACACAATGCTCTGGCCTCGTTCCCTCAAATGGATGGGGATGGAATGTAACCACTGGAGTAGGCTCCAGCACCGATTTTGGAGCAGCATTACATACCGATAACGGTGACGATTGTAACCCTGCCACAAATCCGATGGGAACCGCCTGGAATTACTGCTGGTCAAACAACACCAACAATGGTTACCAATATGCTAATGGGCAAGGATATGTATATGAAAGCGTTAACCAAGGTCATCATCTTAGTGGCAGTGTTGACTCATCCAATATGGTCACTATGACCAACATTTATCATCCTGACGAGTCATTTGCTTCCCTTATCGGATGCCCGATGAACGGTACCTGGAGTATTACCGTCATTGACGCATGGTATGGAGACAATGGCTATATTACCGAATGGGAAATGGCTCTGGATCCATCCTTGGTTCCCCAAGATTGGTCTTATACCGTTTTTGTTGATACTGTTTATTTAACTGGTCCTGGTGCCGATGGCACTTCCGTTATCCCGATGGAAAGCGGTTACATAGATTACGTCGCACACGTTATTGATGATTTGGGTTGCGAATACGACACTATACTCCCCTTGGAAGTTGTTGAAAGGCCTCACCCCGACCTCGGTCCCGACAGAAACATTTGCCATGGCCAACTCTATCAGTTGAACTGCGGCTATGACCAACCCTATACCTCACTTATCTGGAGTACCGGTGAACATACACCCAACATTTATCTCTCTTCAAGCGGTGAATATGCCGTACAGCTGACTGTGGCCAATGAAGACGGACTGGAATGTACTGGATCCGACACCGTGAATATTATCACTTTACCTAAACCCATTCCCGATTTTTACGCCTCGGATACCAGCGGATGTGCACCACTCAACATACATTTGAGCAATACCACTATTGCCACCGACACCGCCAATATGTCCTACCAATGGATTTGCTTTGACGAGTATGGCAACACCATTTTCACTTCAGATAAACCTTCACCTGACTTCGTCGTTGAAACTGATGGTGTATATTCCATCTACATGCACGCTATAACCGACAATGGCTGTCAAGACTCTATCATCAAATGGAACTACCTGACTGTCAATTATCAACCCGCAGCTGAATTTATAGCTACACCAGACGTGGCATTATGGTCAGAAACCGATGGAACCATCATGTTCGTGGTTCAGGGTGATACCACCGCCTTTGGTAACAGTATGAGTTTCAACTGGGATTTCGGTGATGGTGCTACCGACTCATCAAGTTATGCCATCGAACACACATACTCCACTTGGGGCGATTATGATGTCACTTTGAATATGTTCACCCCCGAAGGCTGTAATAGCAGTATTACCCACACGGTAGCCTTAGAGGCAGATCTCGTCTTCCCGAATGTTATCACGCCTAACGGTGACGGTGTGAACGATGTATTTGCTATCGGCAACCTTAATACTTCCATGAATGACTTAGATCCTGACAGATACAGAAACAATGAATTGACCATCTATGACCGTTGGGGTAAACAAGTGTATCACGCAGAAAATTATGACACTTTCATGGATATGACTGGTGAGCGTGGAAATGGCATCATCATCGGTGACCAAGTATTTGATGGCTCTAAAGTTACTGACGGTTCCTATTTCTTCACCTTCTATTACAAAGGAAAATTCAAAACAGTTAACTATCATGGCACCTTGCATATTATTAGAGACAGGTAACCTTTGACAATTAACAGTTAACAATTAATACTTAAGAGTTAAGGGGGTTTCTTCTTAACTCTTTTTTTTTCAATAAATTTTTGCCAGTTTACATTGGTTTCAATTTTTTGTGTAACTTTGTGGACTGATTTTAACAGAAATCCTTATGGAGACAAATGAATATCAAAAACAAAAAATTATGCTTATGAGAAAGTTTTTCTTTTTGTTTGTACTATTCATCTCCTGCTTACCCATAATTGTCGCCCAGGGCACAATAAATCTTGGAACAAGCAGTAGCATTTCAAATTGCAATCTGTTGATTTATGATGACGGTGGCAACACCAACGACTATTCATCCAATATCGACCAAACACTTACTATTACATCCAACGACCCCAACAACGGATGTGTTATGGTGGAGGTGCAGACCTTGGATATTGATGAAAGTGACACTTTATATTTCTATGATGGCACCGATACGAATGGTACTTTGTTGTTTAAAATAAACAACGGCAATTACAATCCTACCGTCACCTATCGTTTCGCAGCCACCATCCAAAATGCGACGGGAGCTGTTACCATAAGACTCAAAGCCGACTCTACCGCCGTCGGAGAAGGTTTTGTGCTCAAAACCAGTTGTATTGCTCCCTGCCAAAGAGTCATCATTACCTTGGATTCACTTCAATCCACACATATTCCACAACTGGATGATGATGATTACTATTATCTTGATGTCTGTCCCTACGACACTGTTCATCTTGTGGTACACTGCTCCTATCCTGACAACGATTTTAGCTATCATCAGGATGACGCCACAACCCTTTTCAACTGGGATTTTGATTTGGAAGAATTTGAACTGCCAGGGAGCAATGTCATGGACTATTATTTCACCCCTGGCCGTGGTTATGATGTGGCCATCAGTGCCAAAGACATTAATCAATGCCCAACATTGGTGCCTATTACTTTCCGTGTGCGTACTTCCAAAAATCCGATTCGAAACATCATGCCACAGGCTCCTTTGTGTACAGGTGACGAATTCAACTTGTCTGTCGGCTATAGTAATATGAGCGCATTGCAATTAAGCCCCGTAGGAAGTGAGCAGATAACCTCATTAGCGGTCGTTGACACCGTGTTTTTGCCCGATGGCATCAGTTGTCCTCCCTACGGTTATTACTACCGCTCATACGTCAATTTTACGGCTTTTGCGCCCAATGCGACTATCACCAGTGCCAACGACATTTTGTATGTGCGTTTGAAAATAGAGCACTCGGCCATAGAGGATATACGTATTTCCTTGGTCTGCCCAAACGGTAACCGCTGTAAGATTGTCCCCGACTACCAATACGACGGCTGGGGTGGAGTCACACACTATTTCAGAACTAACTTGGGCGTAGCTAACCGCTTGCAAGAAGTGGTAAGTTGCAATGCCTCACAAAACCCAATGGGTATCGCCTGGAATTATGTCTGGTCTAACAATACAACTTTAGGATACCAGTATGCCAATACCACCAACAGTTACTGTTATGAGCCAGGCAACGTGCACTCCTCTGCCAACCCCTATTGGGATGACGGCAACACTTCTTATAAGATAGACTCTACGGATGTGGCCAATATGACCCAAGTATATCATCCTTTGCAGAGTTTTGCCGGTATGGTAGGCTGTCCATTGAATGGCAGCTGGTACATTGAAATTGAAGATGTATGGACCAACGACAATGGTTATCTGCACGAATGGGAGATGGCTTTGGATCCGTCATTACTGCCCCAAAACTGGTCATACGCAGTTGATGTTGATACAATCTTTATCACGGGTCCTGGTGCATCAGGCATAAATATTGTTCCTAATCAAAGCGGACACATTCCCTATACCGTCAATGTTATCGACGAGTTTGGCTGCTTGTATGACACGCTCATGCAAATTGACATTACCCAAAGCCCACAACCCGATTTGGGCGAAGACCGCTATATCTGCAACGGGGAACTATATCTACTTCACTCCAACTGGACAGACAACAACTCCACATTTCTTTGGAACACCGGTGAACATACTTCCGACATCTATTTGACCTCCTCTGGAGTATATTCCCTAATGGTATTCAACACCTCGGAAGATGGCTTGGTATGCAGTGGCTCCGATACTGTACAAATCATGGTTTCACCAAAACCCATTGCCAACTTTACGGTCAGCGACACCAATGGTTGCGCCCCACTTACAGTCAACTTCACCAATCTAAGTATCGGTGATGAAAACGACATGCAATATTACTGGTTCTGTTATGATGACCAAGGACAAACGGTCTTCACCTCCGACCAGAAAAATCCATCTGTCACCCTTGATTATGGTGGTATTTACAGTGTTATGCTTACGGTAAGCAACGCCCATGGTTGCCAGGACTCCATCATCAAATACAATTACATTACTGTCAGTTACCAGCCTAATGCCGAATTTGATGCCATTCCGGATATTTCCCTATGGTCTGAGACCGACGGTACAATTTATTTCAAAGTACAAGGTGATACCACCTCATTTGAAAATGGCATGAATGTCAGCTGGGACTTTGGCGACGGTAGTACCGATTCCTCCAGCTATGCCCTCGAACACAACTATGCCAGCTGGGGCGATTACGATGTTACCCTAACCTTATTCACTTCTGATGGATGTTACAGCAGTATCACACATACAGTCGCTTTGGAGGCAGATCTCATCTTCCCGAATGTCATCACCCCTAATGGTGACGGGGTGAATGATGTGTTCGCCATTGGCAACCTCAACACATCCATAAACGATATAGACCCAGACAGATATAGAAACAACGAACTAACCATTTACGACCGTTGGGGCAAGCAAGTGTATCATGCGGAAAACTACGACACTTTCATGGATATGACGGGTGAACGTGGTTCTGGCATTATCATTGGCGACCAGGTATTTGACGGCTCAAAAGTGACCGACGGTGCTTATTTCTTTACCTTCTACTACAAAGGAAAATTCAAGACCGTGAATTACCACGGCTCATTGCAGATTATAAGAGACAGATGACAATTGATAATTAACAATTGATAATTGACAGTTGACTTTGGATTACAGGATTACAGGATTATAGGATGGAAGGGTTAGGAGGGTTAGTGTTGGATTTTGAACTTTGAATTAAAATTAGATATGAAAAAAGCTTTGATATTGATTATCGCATTAGGTTTATGTTGCTGTGCATGCACCAAAAATTGCACTTGTTCCGTTGGTAATAATAATACAAGTTCCCAAAATGTTCAGGAACTAGAAGTCGCATACAATGAAAATTGCGCTGATTATTCCAACAGCAATATGGAGTGTAGATAAAGCAGTCTTTTATTTCAGGTGTTCTTTGAGGACAGCCTCATCCAATCCACGGTAATCAACACCCTTGATGACCTGGCCGTCTTGTGTGAGAATAAACGTCGGGAATTTTCCATAAACCACATCAATGGCAGCGAATGGATTGATTACATGCCACGGAAATCTCTCGCAATTTGTTTCCTCTCTAAACTGCTGGATATGAGTTGAGTCACCCCAAATCAGAATTTGGAATTTTGTGGAGTCAATCTCGTTTTGTTCCATCATGAGCGACATCCTTTTGGCGCTCATTTTGCAATATTTACAGCCAGAAGCATATATAGCCACCACATAATTTCCCTCACTGATATCAAAATCAGTCATGGTACTATCGGCTTGGATTTCTTCAAAGGCGGTGTTATTCACCTCATCTATCGGTGAAACAAATTTATTGTAAACCACATCCATCGGGAATACACAGAAAGGTACAATAAACGAAACCGCAAAAGCAGCAACCAAAGCCCATTTTTTCCATTTAAACTGATAATCTTCTTCCTTTCTGATGAAGAGCATCAATATCATGGTAATCAAATTCTTAATAATAGAATGAGCAGGATCCAATTGCACAATATCACCAAAACAATGACAATTAGTATCGTTCCTGAAAATAGCGACATAAATCAGAAAGAAGGTAAAACCAATCAACATCAGCATGGTCAACCACCAGGCATATTTATACAACATTTTGGCCATCAAACAAATACCCAGCAACAGCTCTGCCATAATCACCAAGCGGGCCACCACCGTTGACAGCAAAAAATTAAAAAGATTGAAACTATAAATATAGGCTTCAAATTCGTCAATCGTTACCAATTTCATGATGGCGGTGGTGATGAACAAAGCGCCTATCAAGAGACGAAGTATCAATAAAATAATATCTTTCGATTTCATATTTACATGTAATTTTTTTACGTTTATATCACTACCCCGCCCTTCGGGCCCGTTGGAGGCTTCGCCTCCCTTCTCCTCCTCGCTCGGCATAATCAAAGCAAGCTTTGCTTTTGCTCTCGCTCATTCGTCGATTCTCAAGAAGGGGAATTAGTTCTCTCGTTTATTCGTCAACCCTATAAGAAGGGGAATTTTTAGTTGATACCTTTGGGGATTGCTCCGATTAATTTTTTTGTATAGTCTGTCTGCGGATGGAAATAAATCTCATCCGCATCATTCAATTCAACGATTCTGCCGTTCTGCATGACGGCCATACGATCTGACATAAATTTCACCACCGACAAGTCATGGGAAATGAAAATGTATGTCAAATGATATTCCTGTTTCAACTCATTGAGCAAGTTGAGCACCTGCGCCTGCACCGATACGTCCAAAGCGGACACCGACTCGTCGCATATGATAAAGCGCGGATTTACCACCAAGGCACGCGCAATGCTGATACGTTGGCGTTGACCGCCTGAAAACTCATGCGGATAGCGGTAAAAATGCGACTCATTCAAACTCACTCTTTCCAACAACTCTATAGCTTTCTTTTTGCGTTCCTTATCATTGGCGTACAAACGATGCACCTGCATGGGTTCCATGATGGCCGAGCCAACAGTAATTCTTTGATTCAATGAAGAATACGGATCTTGCAGAATGATTTGCAAATCCTTTCTCCGTTTCATCATCTCACGTCCCGACAGGTTCAACAAATTCTCGCCCCTATAAGTCACACAGCCCGAAGTAGGTTCAATCAAACGAATCATAGAACGTCCAAGGGTGGTTTTGCCGCAACCCGACTCCCCTACCAAACCTAAAGTTTCACCCTCAAACACTTCTAAACTAATATCTTGCACCGCATGAACATACTCCTGCTTTTCAAAAAGCTTCCGTTTCCTGATAGGATAAGTTTTAAACAAATGCTCAATGCTGATCAAAGGTTTTTCCGCATACAAGCGTTGATGAAACGCCTGTCTTTCTTCTGCAGAAATATACTCTTTCGGTACCGCCTTGTGCTCTTCCTCGCAACGCATATAGTCATCCACGGTGGACAGCTTCTTCAATCGCACATCCAACGGGGGACGGCAAGCCAATAGACCTTGTGTATAAGGATGTTTCGGATTTCTGAAAATTTCTTGTATCGGGCCAGCCTCCACAATTTTCCCCTTGTACAATACCACCACTTTCTCAGCGATTTCGGCCACCACGCCCAGGTCATGGGTAATAAAAATCACGCTCATGCCATACTTTTGCTGCAAACTACGTATCAGTTCCAGTATATTCTTCTGCACTGTAACATCCAAAGCCGTGGTAGGCTCATCGGCAATCAGGATATCCGGATTGCAACTCATAGCCATGGCTATCATCACACGCTGTTTCTGACCGCCTGACAACTCATGGGGATAGGAATCGAAAATCTTTTCCGGACGGGGCAACATCACTTCCTTGAACAGTTCGATCACCTTGTCATGCGCTTCCTTTTTGCTGACTTTAGTATGCAAAAGTATCGCTTCCGTCACCTGCTCACCACACTTGATAACCGGATTCAAAGAGGTCATCGGTTCCTGGAAAATCATGGCGATTTTAGCTCCCCGAATGCCTCTCATCTGTTGCTCAGAAGCTTCTAAAACATTGATTTCTTTATCTTTATCATAAAAAATGATATTTCCTGAAGTATATTTCGCTATACTCCTATTCAACAATTGCATCACCGACAAGGCCGTCACAGATTTTCCCGAGCCCGACTCACCGACAATCCCAACGGTTTCTCCTTTTTTCAAGGAAAAAGACACATGGTGCAGAATTTGCTTCCACTCCTCATCGCGTCTCAACTCCAGCGAAAAATCGTTTACGGTTAGAATATCCATGATAATGATAATAGAAATGGCAAAAATACAAAATTTTTTGTAGCTTTGCACGCTTAAACTGATGCGATGAAAAAACTCGGGCAAATCCTCACCATGACCATACTGCTATTGGCGGTCATGCCTTTATATGCCCAGTTTTACAACGGCTCGCAATTAAGTTTCGGCAAAAACAGAGTGCAACATCAGCATTTCAACTGGCAGTATTTCCGCACCACACAACTCGACGTTTATTACTACCCTACTGGAAAAAATCTGGCTGAATACACGCTGTACAAAGCGCCAAAAATCATCGAGGAAATTGAAAAAATGCTCAATTTCACCTCCACCAAGAAAATCCAATTCATCGTTTACAACACACAGGCCGACTTCAGAGAGTCAAATTTTGCATACGATGACGAAGATTTTTACAACCAGGGCGGTGTCACCAACATCTATGGCACCAAAGTCTATCTGTATTTTGACGGAAGCCATGAGCATTTTGATAAAATGATACGTGCCGGCATCATGAATATATACGCTCGCCTGTTGGTGGAAGGAAGCACAACCGCCTCCAACATGAAATCGAGCTATGTCGGCAATATGCCCAACTGGTACTACAGCGGCCTGTCTTCCTATATAGGACGTAACTGGGACAGCGATATTGACGCCCATGTCAAAGACGGAATTCTAAGCCAGCGTTATGCCGATTTTGACGAGTTGTCGCCTGTTGACGCCACTTACGCCGGCCACTCTTTTTGGAAATTCATTGTGGACCAATATGGCGAAAAGTCTATCAGCAATATTTTGCACGTCACCAGTGCCTCCAGAAGCTATGAGCGAGGCTTTTATCTTGTTACAGGACTGGAATACAGACAGTTATTAGCCAATTGGTACCGCTACTATTACATTCTATACGCAAAGGATAACAAACGGGATATGCCTGATGGCAAAGGCTATCTGAAACGGCCAAAAGCCCTGAGAGACTACAACCAGCTGTGTATTGCGCCTGATGGAGAAAGCATGGCTTACGCCACCAATGAAGCGGGACAGGTAAAAATATGGCTGAAAACACCTCAATACAAAAAGCCCAAAGTCATTTTCAGAAAATACAAAAAGACAGAAGACAATCCCGATTTAAGCTATCCCTCCCTGTGCTGGCATCCGAGTGGCGACATTCTTTCTTTTACCATGGAAGATAAAGGCAGATGTTACTACTATCCCTATGACATCGAGAAGAAAAAAAGAGGCAAACGCATCTTGGTGGATGTGGAGAAAATCACAGATTTCTCTTTTGACCCCGACGGTAAATATATGTTGTTTTCCGGCTTTAAGAATGGACAATCCGACATCTTCATTTTCAGTTTCTTAGCCAAATCCTACCAAAATATCACCAATGATTTTTATGATGATTATGCCCCTATCTTCTTGAATAAAAAACAGATTGTATTCTCCTCCAACCGTCCCGTCGATTCCATCAAAATCAAAGATCCTTTTTACCAAGCCAAACCCATAGATGGATACGACCTGTTTTTGTATCACTACGACAAAAAAGACCAGAAGTTGCTGCAAATAACCCATACAGAACACAGCAACGAGATACAAGCCCAAGCTGTCAGTCCGAATGAAATACTTTTTTTAAGTGACGAAAATGGCATTTACAACCGTAATATAGCCCGTCTGGACAGCAGTATCAGCAAAATCGACACCATCATCCACTATGGCTATTATGCCCGCTTGTCGCATCTGACAGACAACTACTACAGCATTCTTGAACAAGCCTATAATCCAGCATCTGGACAATGCGGGGATATACTCTTATATGACAAAGTCAAAAGAATTTATCTCACTCCTCTTGACAATTCCCCGCGAAAAGACGCTCCAAGTGCTTCCGCCATCCAAGCAGAAATACAAAAAGCACAGCAGATTAAGGACAGCATAAACCATAAAAAAGCGGAACAAAAACAAAACCCTGAAATCAAACATGGTTTTTATCAATTCAGAAAGAGTGATTTGGTAAAGAAAAACAAGGCCGAAACAGACAGTTTGTCTGACAGCCAAGCAGTGCAACTCCAGCGAGGTATTCAAGCGGACGTGCTGACCAAGGGCTTTGAATATGTACAACCTATTGGCAAGAGCTATTTTACACAATACACTGTAAACAAGTTGGTTACACAAGCTGACTATGGTTTTCTAAATACAACTTACCAGCAGTTTACAAGCAGTACCAATCCCATTTACCTCAACACAGGACTTAACGCCTTATTTATGGTAGGCATCCATGATTTGTTTGAAAACCATCGTATTACGGGAGGCTTCCGACTTGGATTGGACATGCAAAGTAATGAGTTTATGCTCAGCTACGAGAACCTCGAGCGCCGAGTGGACCATCAGATTGCCTTTTACCGACAATCCATTAACTCCACGTATGGTTATTATGTGTATAAGCAACGGACTAACAGTTTGTTTTACATCATAAAACTGCCTTTCGACAAATTCAACAGCCTGCGTTTCACGTTGACAGGTCGTTATGAGACCCTCATTTTAGGGGGTACCAGCGACGCCTCGCTTCAAACACAGGACGAACGGCATGTATGGGCAGGGGCCAAAGTGGAGTATGTTTTCGACTCCTCCAAAGAGCTGTCCACTAATCTGTGGAAAGGCAGCAAAATAAAGATTTTTGCGGAATATCAGCAACG
Organism: Bacteroidales bacterium; assembly: GCA_016290295.1. Classification (GTDB taxonomy): domain Bacteria; phylum Bacteroidota; class Bacteroidia; order Bacteroidales; family WCHB1-69; genus RUG11690. The sequence goes on along the minus strand of JAEETJ010000037.1, from coordinate 518 downwards.
GGTGGAGAAAGAGACAAAAAATTTGTTCGTGCTTGGTTTTGACATCCGAAAATCGGTCAAAATTTATAAAAACATGACTTGGGCCACTCGTCTGGCGGCCAGCACCAATTTCGGGCAAGCACGACTGGTGTATTATATGGGCGGTGTAGATAACTGGATTGGGGCCAAATTCAACAGTGACATCTGGGTGGATTTGAGCAAGGATTATGCCTACCAGACACTCGCCACCAACATGCACGGTTTTGAGCAGAACATCCGCAACGGTACTTCTTTTGTGGTACTGAACACCGAATTACGAATTCCATTCGTGCAACTCATTGCCGGTCATAAGGTAAGGCTTAACTTCTTCAATTCCATGCAGTTGCTCCTATTTGGAGACCTCGGTACCGCATGGACGGGATTCACGCCTTATTCGGAAGACAACTGCCTCTACACCCGATATGTCGCCAACGGGCCTATCATTGCTAAAATCACGCGGCAGGTGGATCCTTTTGTGGGAGGTTTCGGTTTAGGTCTTC
>JAEETJ010000014.1 GCA_016290295.1 Bacteroidales bacterium | reverse complement strand
TCATCGGGGGCGTCTGTTGCCGCGGAAGCAGGCGAGGCGCTGAGGCATACTTTAGGTTTTGTCAAAGACAAACAGAAATGCACGGGTCTTACTGCCGCATACGGATTTGGCGCCTACCTCTTTGAAAAGCATAAGGATGATGCCTCCGGCCTGATAGCGCAATATGCCATTATGTCCTGTGTGATAGACAATCGTTGCGCAGATGCCTTGGAGTACAAGTATCTGTTGTATCCAGAATACCCTTCTTATCTTTGGGCTGAGGATGCTGCTTATAAAAAGTTGGGAGAGCTATTGAAAGTAGTTGTGGTTAGAGAATCCACCGAGACACGTTTCGCTTTGGCGGTGTTCAGATTCCTTAGAGACAACGACTTGCTTGATAGCCTTGCACCGTTTATTCGAACCCAAGAGAAAGGGAATAAGTATCTCTCACTCTCTCAGGATGGATTTTTCTGTTTGAGAAGTATCCTGTGCGACGATTCCACACCTCCACCTGCCAGCTCTTCCGGACCGTTTGTCATTGGAGAAAATACATACTATTTGTGGTTATTTCACATGATGAACAACAAGTCTAAACCATCCCGATATCCCCGTCCGATTGATGAATTCATAAAGATGATAGAACATGTCTATCACGGACAGTTTGACATTCGGAAAGCAGGCGATGAATATATTATGAGTTATGAGATTAAATAATCATTGAAACGCAGCTGCCAGCAAGACACATGGGCGATAGTGGAGATGTTGAGGGCAGTGAGAAGGAAAATCAAACAAGATAATCCCGATAAAATCAAAGGACAAATGGTACTTTCAATAATACTGACAATAGTGCTTGTGGTGGTCATCATCAAATTGTTCGGGCCCGTTCTGCTCGACCTGCTTTCTTGGCTTTGGGGCATCCTGACGCTACCGTTCGCCCTTCTCGGCGGTTTTATCGGATTTCTCATCGAGGCGTTGCTCTTCGTCGGTCTATTATGGCTGATCGTGACGTTGTTCGGACTGTGATAAGAAATTGCAATAATAGAATATAGGTCGATTCCTCTGTTTTTTTATGTGCTTTTTGCAAAAAAAACATACGAAACTTGAATAGCATCAGATGTGCTTCAAGTTCCTCGTCAGTGCCGCTAACTGCTACCTAATATCTACTACCTCCTATCTTTACCTCACAAATTCCCCTTGAACTTCTTCTCTATTTTGCAAAATCCATTTTTTTTGCTACTCGCAAATTCCGACCTCCTATTTCTTTTCTTCGCATTTTAGAGCATAACCTTGCCAAGGTTAGGGTCGCGAGTTCGAGTCTCGTTTTCCGCTCAAAAAAACACCTCAAAAGGGTGCTTTTTTTGTTGGGGTACATACAATCTGTTAATCGCGGAGACAACGGACTGAGTAACCAAATCTTTTACTGTTATATGTGCTGCAATTAATGTCGGGACTATTATATATTAACGAGCAACCCAAAATATCGATAAAGCTAACATTTTGGTGTTCGGTTGTGCTCCAAAAATTGGCTTCTATGCCAATGTTGGTGGTGAAGCAGCCATAATAAAAAGCACCATAAAAGCCAGCAGGGAATGCGTTAAAACCAGTAGCATTGTTACTGTTGGATTGATTGCCTACACAACAAAGGACGTGATGCGGATTATTAATATCCATTTCAGGATCGTATGAATTCCAACCAGTTTCCGAAGCTAATGCCTTTGCCACATGGTGTTCGCTGCAGCTGTTGTATTGACTCTGGCTGTGCAGATAATCTGCCAATTGAACCCATTCGGCATTACTGGGTACATGCCACCCCGTTGGACAGATACCTTGTACACCACTGGGATTTGCATTAGTGGCGGGTGAATTGCGCATTACCGCCTTCCAATTGTATAAAAAGCCATAGTCAGCCACATCATGTTCATTGTCATCATGATAGTAGCAGGCAACACTATCGCTAACTTCATTTTTTAAAGGAATTTCAGTGCCATCATCATAGTGTGTGGTGCGTAAATTGCTCTGTAGCCAAACTTGTTCACCTAAAACGATGGCATTATAGCTGTTGCCATCGTAGTCGGTAACCGCATTTTCAATGACATACCCATCTATCAATGGTTGTACAGGATTATCTGGAATTGATGGTTCATTTGGCTCTTTTCTACAAGCCACGAGGGATATCGCAGCTATAACAAGTAAAAAGATAAACTTTTTCATATTTTTGTATTGGTAATTCAATTAAAATTGAGTTTTCATGTTGGTGGTGTAGTCGAGAATCCTATTGGCAATTTCCTCAGGATGATCCACCAACAGCTGTCCGTGATTCATTTTGGGGAAAACTTCCACATGAGTGTCCGGATGAATTTTGCATAGATGCTCGGCTTGAGGTTTGGCGATAAACGCCTCCTTCGTGCCATACCAATAGTGGATGTTGGCTCCTTGGATGGATTCCAACTTTTGGGTATAAACATCTTTGTAGCCGTCGCGTACGGCTTTGCCTTTGCCGGAGGGCCACACCTTCTTGCATTCGTCCAAGAGCACATCAAAATAGTGCGAATGGAACACAAGCTTCCAGAATCCGGTCCAGTGATAGCAGGTCCACACATTCAAGCTCTGGTAGTATCGCAGCGGATTCACGGTCCACTTGGGCAAAGGCAGTAGTGGGGCCGCATCCATAATGGCGTGGTCAATGACAATCTCGTTTCGCTCTAGGATTCTTGAAAGAATCTTTCCACCCAAAGAAAGACCATAAGCAACATCCAGGTGTCCATTCAGATTTTTCTGAATGTATTGAATCGCCTGAACAGCCTGGTCATCGACAGAAGTAAACTGCGACTCCTGACCAAGCAGGAATCCGTCGATGCCAACCGCGACAATGTAATATCGGCTTTTAAGCAGCTCTATCAATGGCAGGAATATCTCGTAGGACACTCCTAATCCCGGTATCAGTAGCAAACTCTGGTTTTCTTTATTTCCGTAGGTATTGAATGTCATAATACAGTTTTGTTACTTCGTTCCGAAGAGGAAACGGCGGAAAAGGGTTTGGGCAGACTTTGTGCCGATCATTTTGCTGACGACCTTGAAAGTGGGACCATCGTTGATGAGACCTTCCACGTAAGCGCTGTTGCGGGCGGTCTTGGCTGTGCGGTCTATATCGCGAGCGGAGGCGAAGAGATCTAAATAGGCGGTAATCATCTCTGTGGCCAGGGCGGACAGCCGTGCGCTGTCTCCCTCTTTGCAAACGGTGGGCGAGAGTTTCAATGAATCGTACCAGGCAGGTTTGGTAGGTTTGTCCTTCAAATCCTGATATTTTTCTTTCACTGCCAGCATGGAGGAGAGGTCAACAGGTTCCACCAAGGTGTCATACGCCTCCACCATCAGCGTTCGCCGTCCCATAGCGGAGATGAAATCGTAAGAGAGAAGTGGCATATCCTTGGCGTAAGGTGTGCATATCAGCGTGTCCATCTTCATCAGGCCGAGGAAAGCCCGCATGGTGAGACACGACACACAGGCACAACCATTCCAGTCGTACGACTGCAATTGAAATGTCATCCCCTTGCCGGAAAAAGTCTGGAAAGGGCTTACGTCCTTGGGGACAAGCACTCCATTTTTGGAAAAAAGATCAAGCTTTGAGCCATTCATAACGTGCAACGGAATATATAGGTAAGAAAGGAATCAAAATAGGAGTCTTCTTGATGTAATTTTGGTATTCGGGATCATTGCCGTAGGTCTCGTTCTGTCGAAGTTCCAACCGTCGGGCACCGCTGAACATGACAAATACGATGCCGATATAGCCAATACCGGCCACTATCCATTGCCACCAGCTGAGGTGGGCACCGATAGCACTAATCAGGACACCGGTCCAGATGACCAGCTCACCGAGGTAGTTAGGGCAACGAACGATGCGGTACAGTCCAGTATCGACGAAGCGCTTGGGGTTGACCTTTTTAGCGGCAGCCTTCTGCGCATCGCTGACGGCCTCTAACAGAATGCCGCACAATGTCACGGCAGCTCCTATCCACGCCCACAGTTCGCTGGCGTGAGGGCCGTTGGCCAAACGAAACGCCACGGGACTCACTTGTGTCACATATAGCAGTGCGCAAAACAGCCATACTGTGATAATGACTCCAAGGGGTTTCTGCTTTTGGTTCAACGGGGCATAGAGAATCTTGCGATACTCAGCCGCCTTGCGTTCTCGTATGAGCAGGTAGGTGCCCAGGCGCAAGCCAAAGATAAACAGCAAGATAAGAAGCAGAATGGTGGGTAGGCTAAGGTTGGCGTGAAATAGGATAGCTATCGTCACAGCCAATGCCGAGATGCCATAACCGTAACCGACACTGAAGAAATAAATGAAATACTTCCAACCCACTGCCGAAACGGCAAGGGAAACCGCTAAAAGAATGAATAAATACGTCATGTGACAAATTTTTTAATGTATAAATTTAGTTTGTGTGCTTGGTCATGGTTGGTTTTGTTCCATTTTCAATCAGTTTGTAATTAGTGCTGCGACCTCCTTCTTCGGTGCGGCAAAGGATGCCTTTGTCCACAAGGTCTTGTATGTCGCGCAAGGCGGTGGCTGCGGAAGTTTTCGTCATCTTTGCCCACTTGCTGGTGTTGAGTTTACCCTCAAAGCCATCCCAAAGCCGGTTGATGACCTTGATTTGCCTTTCATTCAGCGCAATGGTGCGATGCTCCTGCCAAAATAGTGATTTTTGTATTGCCCGTTGGGTTTTCTCAATGGCCGTGTCGATAGCGTTTCCCATGGTTTGCAGGAACCACAAAAGCCATTGGGTTATATCCAACCCGTGTTTGCCCATATACTCCAGCAAATCATAGTAGTTGTTTCTGTCGCGCAAAATGGCCGCCGACATGCTGTAGAAACGCCGTGGTGATCCTTCTGCCCGTGCCAATAGCATGTCGGTGAGTGTGCGTGTCAAACGGCCATTGCCATCATCAAAGGGATGTATATTGACAAACCAAAGGTGCGCGATGGCGGCCTTTAGCACAGGGTCGGTAGTGGGCTCGCTGTTAAACCATTGTATAAACTGTTGCATTTGACGGGGCACATCGTCCGACGGTGGCGCCTCGTAATGGATTTTCTCCTTTCCCATAGCACCGCTTACCACCAGCATTGGATCTTTGCCTGTGCGCCATCCCGCCACGGTGATGGGGGTGATGCCGCTTCTTCCGCTAGGAAACAATGCGGCGTGCCAGTTGAAGAGTCGTTGCTCAGTCAAAGGGGTGTCGGCTTGTTGTATGGCATCCATCATCACCTGCACCACACCTTCGGTATAGAGATCTGAATGGGATAACCCACCAATGTCAAGTCCAAGGTGTCGTGCCACCGAAGAACGCACATTCTCGGCATTGAGGAGCAAACCTTCTATCTCGCTGTTTCGCAACACGTCCTCGGTCATCACTTCAAGCGAAGAGGTTTTTTGCACGTCGAATCCCAAGCCATCCATCAGGCCCAGCAGCCGGCCTTGTTTTTCCCGAACCTGCGCCAAAGAAGCAATGATGCTGTCATTGTTCCAGCAGAAATGGGGCCATTCGGCATATTGCCATATCCAATACGGATTTTTCATATCAATATATGAAATGAATAATCTTAAATTTCGCTGCAAAAATACAAAAATTATTACAATCCGCATCCAATGACGCAAAAAAACACATTGTTCACACCATAATTTGATTGGAATAAAATTTCAAATTAGTCATAGACAATAATTTCGTCACATCGTCCGTTTATTTTTAAACGCTTTTGCCTATGAAAAAACAAGTTATACTTTTTATCTTACTTTTTATAAGCACCTGTACAGCCATTGCCCAACAGTTTGTCATTATAGACACCGTCTATGCCAATATAGATCGCTGTTTCTTATATGCCGATGGAGAGTTCTGGTTCAGGCGCAACATCCACGACGACATCGTTCCCTGTATGAAACGGGACGACGGAAAAACATTCCTCTATTATACTGATATTGACACCGCAAAATTTCAATACGAGTACAATTCTTCGCAATGCAGCAGACTGGTTGTCATTCGGAAAAAACGTGTCAGCTATGTGGATTTTGTCCCGCGACCGGATTACATGGACACGCTGCGTACGGGCAAAACCTTCGATGTTTCGCAGCAACGCGACATCCCCACGTTCACCTACCAGTCGGCCGATGCTCCCGAATTGCAAGCGCTGCGGCTGAAGTACAACTTGGACTCTGTTGCCGGCACAGGAGATGAAGTGACGCAAATATTGAATGTTCTTCATTGGGTGCATAATCACATCCGACATAATGGTAGCGCAGGCCTGCCCAAGAAGGAGAGGAACGCGGAAACGATTGAAAAGTTTGCCCAAAAGAAGGGGGTGAATTGCCGCGGTCTGGCGCTCTTTGCCAACGAATGTTATCTGGCGTTAGGTTTCCGCTCGCGCGTTGTCACCTGCTTGCCCCGAAATTACTACGAGGATTGCCATGTAATCAACGAAGTCTATTCTGTGCAATTGGGCAAATGGCTGTGGATTGACCCCACCAACGAGGCATACGTGATGGATGAAAACCAACAGCTGCTCAGTATCTTTGAGGTGCGTGAGCGAATCATCCAAAACAAACCCATCGAACTCAATGCCAATGCCAATTGGAACAATCAATCCAAAGTTGTCAAAGAATATTATTTGGATTATTATATGGCCAAAAATCTTTTCTATCTTTCGTACATCCTTCATTCCACGTATGGAGCCGACTCCCGCACGCCAGGAAACACAATAGAGTTTTTGCGGCTAAAACCCATGGAAGTGGAGCAGGGTGAGACGGTGAAGAGCAATCAATTCAACAACATCACCCTTCGGGAGTACTTCACCAACAATCCGCAATTGCTGCGTTAGGGAAAACGAAAGTCTGGGAATCCATAGATTTTTATTTTGTAAATCGGTGTAAAAACATTATTTTTTACGAATCACAGGATTGAGTTGAGCTGATAATCAACCTTTTCACTTTTTTGCATCCTAATAAATAGAAATTTTTATAATTTTGTAGCGTTGTTTGCCTATCTTGATGTTTAACGGACTTCGCACCAAGGTCGACGACAACGTGAAGAAGTAAAAATAGAAGTTCCCTCAAATGATATGCATTTGCTCTTAAATGTTTCTTTTGGTATTCACGCTTTCCTTCCTATGGGATGGCTGTTTATGGCTTTCATCATTGTAGGAGAGGCTTTTCTGATGAGTAAGTATCTGATTCAACAAAACTTCAACAAAAGAATTTGTGGCTCTGCAGCTATTTCCAACATTATCAGCGGTATTGTTGGAATCATAATAACTATGATTCTTAATGGTGGATGGTGGCTCGTCGTCTGGTTTCCTTGGGTCTGCTCACATGAGGTGAACATTCATAACTCCAACCAGTTACTGGGTCTGATTATTTACTATTTCGCGGCAATGATTCTCTCTGTTCTGATTGAGCTGCTGGCGAATCATCTTATCCTCAAGAAAGAATACCCTTTCAAGAAAACCCTTAACGCCACACTCATAGCCAATGCATTCAGCTACTTTGTTGGTGCTGTGCTGATTACCATATTGGTAATTTATGTTAAATAAAAATCCGTTTTCAGATTGATTTGAGTCTCCTCGTATTGCTGTTGATTCTCTCCCAATCCCGGTCGCTCAATCCTTCGGCTCTGCGGAGGTCGATTTGCGCCCATGCAATTAAAGAGAAGAGCATCGCTACGCAGAATATGATTGCCTTTTTCATTGTGTATCAGACTTAATCGCTTCTGTTTAGATTAACGTTGCAGTTCTGGTTTTATTGCTTAAAAAGCAAGCTAAGTTGTGCCTGTTGACCTCCATAGTGACTACTCTTCTTCTTTGGCATTGGGCACCGCAAATATTACGGTGAGGACGCCTACAGCACCCGCAATGGGAACGATTATTTTTGCTACTGAGTCTTTGGGAATAAAGAATAAAACGGAAAGCAGCACCATCGCCGCCATGATACCGCAAGCACCTGCTTTTTGTGCAAAGGTCATTCCTCCCCGGCGGTGATAGCTGCGGATGTATGCTCCCAGCCATGATTTCAACAGCCAATCTTGCAAGCGTTGGGATGAACGGTAGAAGCACCATGACGCTAACAAAAGGAACGGCGTGGTGGGTAAGCCCGGTACGATTACGCCCAAAGCTCCCAGCCCGACACATAGCAGTCCCACTGAGATATAAATGATGCGTTTCACGCTCGATATACTAATTCATCAATCGACTCTCGCCCCACTTGTATTGTGGATAAGCCTTCTTGAGGTCGTTGGCGGAGCCTTCCACACCGCTACCTCCGCTGGTGGCGAACACGTTGAGAGTCTTGCCGCTCAGGTCGTGGGCTTCGATAAAGGTGTTGACGATGGTCGGTGCGGTGTACCACCACACGGGGAAGCCGATCCACACCGTGTCGTAATCGGCGATGTTCTCGCACTTGCCCTTGATAGCGGGACGCGAGCTCTTGTCCTTCATCTCGATGGTTGAGCGTGAGGTCTTGTCGCGCCAGTCGAGGTCGGCGGCAGAGTAGGGCACCTCAGGGGTGATTTCGTAAAGGTCGGCGTTGAATTCTTTCGCCAACTTTTGTGCCGCAGCCTTGGTGGTTCCCGTGGCTGAGAAGTAAACTACTAATGTCTTATTCATGTTGTTTAATTGTTGATTTGTTGAATTGTTTAATTGTTGAGGATTCTGTGCGCAGCCTGTCAGCATCAAGGAGACTGCAAATGCGAATAATGCTAATTTCTTCATATTCATATATTTATTGTATTTTCGTCTAAATAAGCGTTTAGAAATCTTTGGGCGAGGCTTTCGGGACGGATGTTCCTCCGTGCCTCCTCCGGGGTGAACCATTCGTAGGAGTCGATTTCCCCGTTGGGCGACATCTCGCTGTCATCCTTCACGAAGGCCGTGAAGTTGCACATCAGCGTGTTTGACGGCTCGAAGAAACTGGTGCGGTTGAACTTAATGCGGCTGACGGTCATTCCCGTCTCCTCCTTTATTTCGCGCCCAACGGCGTGTTCCAGCTGTTCGCCACGGTTCACGTAGCCCGCCACGAGGATGAAGTTAGGTCTTCCGTATTGCTTTATCAGCAGAATCTTTCCATTCTGCTCGTTGATGACCACCATGCTCACGGCCACGTTGTACATGGGGAAGCGGTACTGCTCGCATTTGGGGCAGTAGGGGATGATGCCCTCGCCCTCAAGCTCTTTCTCAATGAGCGGTGTTCCGCATTCATGGCAATGTTTCTGTATCATATTCATGACTGCAAAATTACAAAAAAAAGTTATTGTACTTCTGTTTTTGAACAAAAACTTTGTATCTTTGCACATCATGTTTGAATGCTATAGAAAATATCAGAAAATTTGTATTGTTTTGATAATGAGTATTTTCATTGTCTGTGTTTTTGCCGATGAATATGAGGATATGCGGCAGTTCGGCCATGAAAATAATTCCGTGGCCTGTATGTCTATAGCAGAGGATGACATGGATTTTGATGATGATGACGATTTGCCGGATGTTTATTCGGGTCGGCCAACCCCGTTGCGTCTGGAGAACTTTACCATTACGGTTCGAAAAACTTCGGAACGGAACCAATCCAAAGCATTGCGAATAGGACAAGTAAGGCGTCATTTTCCACAAGAAAATAGGGTAGACAGCTATAATCATACCGTTTTCGATAACGGCTCAAGTGGTGTGGGTTTTCCCATACCACTTTTTTTGTGCGAAACAAATAAATTAAAAAACTATAAAACCATTTTATTATGAATGCGATAAGTATTATCTCAGCTATTCTCACTTTGATAGCGGGGATAGGAGTTTTTCTGATGGCGTGCAACATGATGAGCACTTACCTTGAAAGTGCCGGCAGTAAGAAACTGAAGCGCTTGTTTGCCCGTGTGGGAGAGAACAAATGGACGGGTGTCGGTATCGGAGCTTTGGGTACTGCGGCCATCCAGAGTTCGGGTGCGGTCACGGTGATGGTCATCGGTTTCGTAAATGTGGGCATCATGTCGTTGACACAGGCCACCACCATCATATATGGGGCGAATATCGGCACCACGATCACTGCCCAGTTGGTGGCTTTAGGAATGTTTGGCGGCAATGGAATCTCCACCACGGTCATCTTTTCCGCTATGGCAGGGGTAGGGGCTTTTATCCTCATGTTTTCGAAAAAGGATGTTTGGAAAAATATCGGTGGTATTTTGACTGGCTTCGGAATTTTGTTTGTGGGCTTGAGCATCATGTCAGGGGCTATGTCTGAATTTGCTGCCCACGATTCGGTGAAAAGCTTTCTGGCCAGTGTGAGAAATCCATTGCTGATAGTCTTTTTGGGAGCCTTGTTTACGGCTATCATCCAGTCTTCATCGGTAGTGACTAGTATCGCCATCACCATGGTGGTGGCGGGTTTGTTATCACTTGACCAAGGCATATATCTGACGATGGGTTCTAACATCGGTTCTTGTGTGGTGGCTATTATCGCCGGTATTACCAGCGGAAGAAATGCCAAACGGACAGCTCTTATCCACTTGTTTTTCAATATCATGGGCGTTGTCCTTTTCTTGCTGATAAGTCTTTTCCTAAACCTCTTTACCAATGGGGTATGGGGCTTCGGAAGAATATTTGAGACGCTTTTCCCACATGCTCCGCAATTGCAACTGGCTATGTTCCATACGGTGTTCAATGTATGCACCACATTGGTCGCATTACCGTTGACAGGCAAACTGGTGAATCTGGTATGCCGTATTCTTCCCGACCAAGAAGAGACAGCCAAGGACGAACAGCCGCATCTGTATTATCTGGACGAATCCATGCTGCGTACGCCGGTAGTGGCCATCCGTCAGCTCAAGGCGGAAATTGAGCACATGGCGAAAATGGCAGTGGAGAATTTCCAAAGATCTATCAGCATTATCACTACTATGGATTTCAGTGAAGCCTCGAAATTCGCTCAAAAAGAAAAAGAACTCAATTACCTCAATGCAGAGTTGCTGCGGTATATGATAGTGCTTTCCGACAAACAGTTGAACCAGTATGATACACACTATCTGAACACGAGTATCCGTAGTGTAAGCGATTTGGAACGTATCGGTGACTATGCGGAAAATATTGTGGAATATGCCGATAGTCTTCAGGCACAGCAAGTTACTTTTTCGGAAAAGGCAATCGAGGAAATCCGACAAATGGAAGGACTGGTCGTAGATTTATACCAAGAGATTCGCCAGGCATATCACAAACTCGACCGCGAGGCATTAGAGCGTGCCTATCAGATAGAAGACAAGGTGGATGAACTGACTAAAAAGATGGAAAGAAATCACATTCAGCGACTTGTGAAAGGCGAGTGTACGCCATTGGCTGGTGCGGAGTACCTTTCATTGGCCCAGAATGCCGAGCGTATCGCCGACCATCTGATCAATGTGGGAAACACGATAAAGGTGCTATAATCCTGACAATTTCGTTATAAGAATAGCCCTGTATAATGCCCTGCGCCGATGAGGCAGGGGATGAGGCCGATGAGCATCCCCCAGCAGGATTGGATGAAATGGTATTTCTTTTGGTGGTAGGCCTCGTCCATGTGCTCGGTGCCGGGCAGACGCACGGACTTCATGTTGGCGAAGAGCACCCAGTCGAGGAAGAAGCAGTCGTACCAGTCGATAAACAGCCATATCCCGTAGCCTACACCCAGTGCCGACCAGAAATCGTAGGCGCCGGCCAGTTTGACCACCAGTAGCAACAGTGCAAGGGCGATGAGTAACGCCATGCTTTTTTTCAACAGTACGGTGGGAGTGAAGAACTTTGACGGTATGCGCTCGTGTGTTTTGAAATACTCCTCCTGAATGTCCTCGGGGTAGTCCGCAATCCACCATACGGGGTTCTTGACCAGCGGAATCAGAATCATGGCTGTAAACGCAGCGGTCAAGACGAGGGTTTCAATGATGATGACGGTCCAGTTCATAATACTTTATTGGTTTATTAGCGAAATAAAATAATCGTTTTCACTATAGTCATAGTAACAACCATCGCTTAAACGGTAAAATGAGGTGAGGTGACATACGCTGTCGCTTTCATAGGGCATATAATACATCTCTTCTTTTAACAAATTATGCGCTTCATAAATGGTATAATCAATCTTTTGTACTCGGCTCATATCTGGAGTTTGAAACAGATATGTTCGATCATCACCGATTATTCCCAATCGGTGGTCAACAATGCCTTTTCGCTTATAATATTTAAAAATGGACGGTTTGCAAAAACCACCATGTTTGTCGTCGGACACCACATATCCATATATCACGTAGTTTCCATTGCCCCAAACCTTATAGTCTGCCTTAAATGTGGCAACGAGGAAGAAAACTATGCAAATCAATATGCCCTGACTGCACACCATCCAACTTTGAAATTTTTGATACCCATCCTCATTTTTGGTAGTATGAATGGTATCCATGATAACATACACCATTGTGAAAATAGAGGCTGAGATCAGCATCCAGCCTTGCAGCTGCCATGCCAACCTGTCGCCAATAGGCAGGATAATCCGCGGTAATATGACTATTGCCCAAAATACTAATGCAGAAATGCCGATTATTCGCCGAGTAATCTTATTAACAGCTTTGTTTTTGGTCATAATTCACCGCAATTAACCATGTAATCTGTTTCTTAATTGAACGCTTCCTTATACCGTGGCAGCAGGTACTTCCAAATCACCACAATATGGAGAACGCCAATGACCGCAAAGATAATCCGTGCTGCAGTTTCGGGCATCAGCAGACGGATGCCGTTCATATCACCGCCACCGAAGAATCCGCATAAAACGCTCAGGTACAGTGGGTCAAGGATGAGCAAAGCGATAGTTACATACCAGAAGATAGCTTTGATAACAGGAGATTTCAAAGTACAAATCTTACCGCAAAGTAGCACCAAAATCCAGCCACACACAAAGGTTGCAATCGCTCCCGCAAGGCAGAAAATACCCATCTGCGTGTTGCTCATCTGGTCGGCAAAGACGTCAATTTGTATGCCTAATCCCATGAAATTGATTTGTTTGAATACGCCTTGCAGCAAGGCCGCCAGCAGGTGAGCTCCCTCGTGGATGATATAGTAGGCCACTATTGCCACTAAGATTCCAATATATTGTCTTGCACGTTTTGACATCACATTCCTTTTTTTTATTAAATGCAAAGATACAACAAAGAATTATAAATATTGTATAAGATTGTCGTCTTGGATGATTTTAGGTGCCGATTTCCCAGCCAGCACCAATACTTTCTTACCGTTGCGATAGATGTGGAGCTGACGGGAACGAACCACAGCGGTCAGTTCGGGTTCTTCCTGCATGGCCATCCATAGAGCATGATACATACCGTCCTCTTCAAACAGTTTTTTCTGCAAGTGCGAGCACATATTGCTTGTGTCAATTTTTATCATTTTTTCTTCATGCTTTTCTGGTGCGTCTTCAGTATTTTCACCGCCTGCCCGTATGGAGTGACGCTTAAGAAATAAGCCCCCATGCTGGTGGTGTAGGTAACTTTGTAGTAGCCCTTTTGTTCGTTCAGCTGGACATAGCCGTCAGCCATGGCTGCCAAAAGTTCCTGTTTTGTGGTGGGGTTGGGCATAGGACAATTGTTTTACTATGCAAAGATACAAAAAAAACCGCTGTCCGAAGACTGCGGTTTGAGGTAATAGACCTTTTTTTTGTTCGTCACAAGGCGGTCAATCCCTGTTAACAGCTTATTCTTTTGTAAAAATGTAAACTGCCAATGTTGGTAGAAAGACCAAAAGCAATAGTGCAATCTCTACAAGAGCGTACGATCCGAAATAATCAACCAATGTTTGGAATTTCAGAACTCCATCAATCAAAAAGACTAAAAGTGCAAACCAGCAGAGAAAGAATATTGCAGAATATTTGATTTTTCTTTTCTTCAGTTTCATTTTAATGCGGAATTTAGTGAATTATTTAGTGTAATTAGACAATTCGAAGCTTCCAACTTCCTCTTCAACACCAAGACTTGGAACTCGTTCCACCATTCGTGTAGTGCCGCTTGTTTTGTCCACATAAAAGTACACCAACGCCCCCGTATAGCTGCGGAATATCACTTGATACGCGGAATCCGTCTCTTCGCCCATCTCTACATACATCATGGAAGGATTCTCTTCCGCTATACTCCAGTCATATTCGCGATGGCAATAGTTGTTTACTCCCTCGTATGCCATTTCTGCTGTTATGGTACACTTCGAGGTGTTAGGGACATCCGTCTGATTCGTTTTGTTATTACGGCAGGAGCATAATAACAAGGCCATTGCAGCCAATGATATAAATATGAAATTTTTCATTTGTTACTCCTTCAGCATCTCTTGAATTGTTTCCTCCAGCATTATGGGGCTTACCATCGGCTCGAAGCGCAGGATGGTTTTGCCGTCTTTGGAGATTAGGAACTTGCCAAAATTCCACTTGATGGCGTTGCCTTTCTCATAACCGCTGCCAGTTCTCTGGTGGATTTGGGTAAGCTGGTTGGCAAAAGCCTCATATCCTTCAGGATAGCCCTTGAACGGGGCTTTGGATTTGAGAAATGTGTAAAGCGGGCTTTCCTCTTTGCCATTTACGTCAATCTTGTCGAACAGCGGGAATGTGACATTATAGTTGATAGAGCAAAATTCCATGATATCTTCGTTGGTGCCGGGTTCCTGTTCAAGGAACTGGTTGCAAGGGAATGCCAGGATTTCCAACCCTTGGTCCTTGTATTTCTGATAAAGGGCTTCCAGTCCCTCGTACTGTGGGGTCAGTCCGCACTTGCTTGCCACATTGACAATCAGCAGCACCTTGCCTTGGTAGTTGGCCAGCGACACATCGTTGCCTTTGATGTCCTTGACTGTAATGTCGTAAACGTTTTTGTACTTTTTGCTTTGTCCGAAGCAGCTCACTGTAACAAGCAGTGCGAGAGCTGCAATAATGATGTTTCTCACTTTCATAATTGTTGTTCAAATTTTGGGGCAAAGATACAAAAAAAAATCGCAGTCCGAAGGCTGCGACTTTTTGGTTAATCATCCCTCTTTGTCCTGCGTCACATCTTCGGCGGTGTGATCGTGCACCATGTTACAGTAGCTGGCCTGGCCGATGCACGCAGGGGAACTATCTGCTTATGATTTTTAGTTTATAATAAACGGGGGTTCCCCACGGGGCGAGGTCGGCCGATCTGTAGCCACCTACCCATTCCATGACGCTGCCAGTGGAAACCGCCGAGACCAACAACTCGTTGTCGCTAATCCAGCAGATGTTGAAACCTTCGGACACCCCATCCTCACTCCATCGGTAGTCAACATAGTGGCATAGCGGAACCATGTGATGCCGCTGCTCGTCGTATCTGTAGAACCACAGGGAACCATGATAGTCGCAGTCGTGCCCATGCTGACCGACAAAAATCCCGTTTGTGCCGTAGGTCCGTGTCTCTGACTGCATATAGGTCGTGTCGACAACGCCATCCTCGGTCATCATGAACGACTCATTGGTCAGCGGTGCCAGCATGACATATTCGTATTGTTTTGTTTCTGGATAGTGGTAAATAGGGATATGGAAAGCCCAACCTCTTCTTTCGAGAAGCAACTCGTCAACTTCACATTCAAAGAACCCTCTAATAGAGTCATACCGCAGAGAGTTCCGCAATCCCAATTTATATAATTCCGCATAGCGGGATGTATTTGTATCTATCTCGACCGGACGCAAGGTATATTTGTCCGTAAGCAACTTGTTGTATTGCTCCTTGGTGATTTCCTCGGGAATGACGACAATGTTATTTTCTGCCGAGAATGTCGCGAATCCGTCAATAGAATCGGCATAGTATCTCACACCCTCAACTGGAATGAACTCTTTTACATGCTGAAAGTCCATCTTTGTCTCATTCTCAGTCCTGTTTTTGCAGGCAATCATCATTCCGAGGGCGCACACCATCACGCCGAGTAAAAATATTTTCTTCATATTGTTGAAAATTTAAGGCAGCTATTTTATTTGCAATGCTTGATGAAGTGTGAGAATATAGCCAAACTGGCCGGATCATTCCTGAACATGTATTCAGGATGCCATTGAACGGCCCAGACAAATCGTTTGTCCGGTATTTGGACTGCTTCGATAATGCCATCAGGAGCGACAGCCATCGCTGTCAAATTACCGCCGAGGTCTTTGGCGGCCTGGTGGTGCAAGGTGTTCACTTCGATGTGCTCTTTGCCCAACAATGTTCGTAATTCTCCTTCCAACAGGATTTTATGCGTTGGAGCATCGTAAGGTTTGCCTTGCCTGTGGACAATCTCCGAAGGATGCTGCGAGGGAAGATCCTGCCAAAGCGTGCCGCCTAAAAACACGTTGATGAACTGAAGGCCACGGCAGATTCCGAGTATGGGCTTGTCGGACGGCAGGGCTTTCGACAGCAGAAGTGTTTCCATTTTGTCGCGTTCCGGACAAGAACTGACATCCTGACCGCCTGTAAACAAAAATCCATCGCAGATTTCCACAATTCGGTCTGCGTCCTCGTCTGCCATCTCAAGGGGCAAGACGATGGGTAAGCCTCCGGCAGCCTTGATGCCTTCCAAATAATCAGGCAGCATCCAAACGCTTTTACGCTCCGCATCCCAAAGCGGCGTAACGCCAATAATCGGTGATTGTTTCATATACAGTTTTTATCAATTTTAATTGATTAATTATTCTGCAAGGATACAAAAAACTGTAGCCTGATGGCTACTGCCTCTGCCTCAAATAAACATTCGTGTCTGCTTGCGGTACTCTGCATAGCCGGGCTTGTTCTGCAGCTGGCGTTTTTCCATAAGAGGAATACTGATGCAGACAAAAAGTGCTGTCATGGCGATAGGACCACAAATGAGCCAGTCAATGCCTCCTAATACGCAGTACATCATCCAGATACCCCACCAAAACATGATTTCGCCAAAATAATTGGGATGACGCCCATGTTTCCATAATCCCACATTGCAGTATTGTCCTGGGTTGGCAGCGCGAAAAACGTGAATTTGCTTGTCAGCGATAAGCTGAAGGGTAGCCGCCGCAATGCACACAAGGAAACCGATGCAAAGGTGGATGGAGGTGGTAAGCAAGCAGTAGATCCCTTCTTGACATTGATGATAGACATCAAGGAAAGAAAATCCCCAATCAAACAGTTTCAGTCCAGGCAGCATGGCCGCGAACACCACAAATGTCGGCATCATGTTCAGTCCGAAAAAGTTGATGAGGTGGAATAGCAGTGGGTGTTTGCTGCGGTATTGGGTATAACGCCAGTCTTCGTGGCCTATTCCTTTGAATGTGATGGCCCAGTTGCGTGTGAGCCGCCAGCCCCAGTACCACGAAGCCACCAGTAACAGGATTACAGGTATCGACCAAGTGTGCGTATAAAAGGCCCAGAGGAGAAAAGCCACGGGTGGAAACACGCTCCAATAGGGATCATATACCGAGACATTTTCGAATAGCAGTCCGAATAGCCAGACTATAACCGTTGCCAACACATCTGCCCACAGAAGCGCCCAAATGGGATGCAAAGCTGTGGCAGTCAGTTTGTTGAAAAACAATACGCCTACCACACCGGCAAGCACGTAAATGGCAGCTATCAATGCCACACTACAAGCTTTAGGATAATTCTTTTTCACGATAACACTTTTATTTCAGGTGAATAAATACTCCGCAAAGATACAAAAAAAGTCGCAGCCCGAAAACTGCGACTAAAAATTAGGGATGTCCACTTTTTTCACGATTGTTACACTTCCTCTATAGCTTCACGAAACATTTCCTCGCATTGACGCACGCTTTCGTCTATGTTAAATCGTTTCGCGAATTCAGCATACTCTTTCTCCATTTTTTGTTTTTCTTCCGGATGGTCGAGCCACCAGTCGATGCTGCGTGCCAAGTCTTTCGGACTGCCAGGCAAAAAGAGCGAACGTCCGTCAAGGGCAAATTGCGGCGTGGCACTTACTTCTGAGTTGGCGATGACAGGCACAAGTCCTGTGGCGAACGCCTCTATGCACGAAATAGCCTCGCTCTCCATGTCGCTTGCGTGGATATACAAGTCAGTTTGTGACAGCAGATTAATAAGTTCTTCTTTGCTGAGGAACACAAATTGTGGTGGATTCGGCAGTTTTTCCCCGAGCTTCACATACTCGTTGTATTTGGGTCCTTTGCCAGCAAAAACAAGCTGAATCTTGTCAGCATATTTGGAAAGCGGGACCGCGTTGATGATGACATCCTGACGTTTTTCCTGTGCGAGACGTCCCACCATCACAATCAGTATCTTGCCTTCATACTGTGGCTCCTTAGGCCGTTTTGTATATTGGAATGCTGGATCGATGCCGTTGGAAATCACATGGATTTTCGCTTTGTAGCCGCGTTTTATCAGCTCGTCTGCCATGAACTGGGAAGGCACATGTATATGCGTAAAATGCTGATACAGCAGGAAATTGAAGGTTTCGTAAAAACGGTTGTTGACCCATTCCACTTTTCCCAAGCCAACAGATGAAGTCATGTTTTCGGGCTGGATATGAAATGCCGCCGTGGATGGTTTGTGCATTTCGTCCGCAATGTGTTTGGTGACGGCTTCCAGAATAAATGGCATCATGCAGTGGACCACATCCGCCCACCTAACCGCTTCACGGATAATGTCTAAATCCACCTTCGCGAACTGAAAACCATGTGAGTGTATCAGGTCGTTGAATACCGGGACTTTGAACTCTTTGAGGGCGAATTTGTCAGGTGCCGGTTCTCCCGTAGTGAGAATCTTCACCTCGTTTCCATGTTCGCGCAGTACTGCGGCAAAACGCTGCGCGGAGATGCTGGTACCATTGTTGTTAGTGTCGTAAGTGTCAATGACGAGAAGGATTTTCATTGTTTTTGGATGCTGCTGGTGTGTTTTGGATTACAAATTAAACTCCAATCTTCCTGATATAGAGGAGTTTTTTTGTGAAAAATTATAAGAATTAAAGTGTTATCACCCGCTTCATCTCCAGGTTTTCATAGCCTTCTGGACAATGGGTGGAGAGATAGATGGTGGGCTGGTCCTTGACGAACTGGCGCACACGGTCAAGGGTTTGGCGGGCGGCCTTGATGTCTTCAAAGATGATACTGAGTTTGTTTGCTTTCAGGGCGGCATCGGTATAGGTTATATCGCCGTGGAACATATAGTAGAGTCCGTCGTTCTCGGCAATGACGATGCTGTTGCCATAGGTGTGGCCTTTGGCCTCGATGAACCAGATGCCGTCGGCCACCTGCTGTGCGTTGGGGAAGTTCTTATAGGGCGTGCCGTATTCAGCGCGGACGATATTTTCGCCCTCTAACTTCATGGCATCGGCATCTTCTGGCGAAATGTAAATCTTGGCGTTGGGGAAGTACTCCAATGCTCCCGAGTGGTCGGGGTGCTTGTGGGTGACGAGAATCTTGGTCACTTGCTCAGGCTTGTAGCCGAGGGCTGCGAACGAGTCCATATAGTCGGCCACCTTCTCGCCCATATAGAGTGGGGCACCGAGTTTCTTGGCGGGAGCCGCCATGCCAGTCTTGAAACCTGTATCAACAAGTATCACCTCCTTGCCTGTGTCGATAAGGAAGTTTTGTAGCGAACTGCGGAAGAGGATTTGTTCGTCGTACATCTCTTTGCCTTCTTCTCCTCCGAAGGCAAACTGCTGGGTCATGAACCCGCCATCGAACATTCTGATTGCTTTTATTTCCATATTTGTGTTTTAGTAATTTGAAAATAGAGGGACGGTTTTGCGTGGTGTCTGAATTGTAGTACAATCACTTCGGCAACACCGTCCCGTGAAGAAAAATTTGTATGCGTCGAGGTGCGGATGCACTCGTCGAAGCCATTAGATTACTTTGCTGGTTCCCATTTGCAACGGACGGGAGATACAATGGCACCTTCCTTTTTCAGTTCGGCAAAGGCTTTGTCAACCTCTTTGCGGTCGATACCTGTGATTTCTGCGATCTTGCCAGCGTTGACGGGAGCGCCGAACTCACGCATGGCTTGTAATACTTTCTCTTTCATTGTTATAGGGTTTTTCTTTGGGTGATTACATTATTTCGATAAGGAAATTCTCATAACCGATTTTGTCGATGTAGTTGAGATATTGTCTTTCCCAATCCATGTGTGCTTTCTCGCCTTCAATCCATTTATAAATCAGTTTCTGAGTTACATAATCATCGGCGAATGCAGCGGCCAACTTGCTCATTTCCTCGATGGCTGTAGGCTGATAATCCGATTCAATCTGCTGCTTGGGGTCGTCATAGAAGGGGAATTCCACGGTCTTCATGGCCTCTTGCAAGTCGGCAGGTTTGCAACCGAGTTCGACAAGGCGGTTGAGCACTTCTTCCGCTTCGTCCCATTCTTCTTCGGCTTCCTCTTTCCATTTGTCGGCGAGTTTGTTCCAGCCGTTGAAACGGTCGTATGCCGAGAAGGCAAAGTGTTGCTTACTGTTACCAAACCATACTGCGCCCATATAGGCGAATGCTTTTAATGCTTCTTCTTTTGTCATAGCTTTAAATTTTGAATGTTAATACTATTGTTATTTTTTATTGAGTTTTTGTAATTCTTCAATCAATTTGTCAAGCAAGGGAACCATTTTTTTCTCCTCGCTCAATTTCAGAGCTACTTCCTTGTGCATACTTTCATGGATGCTTGCCGCTTGTTCTTGCATGGCGCGTCCTTTGGCAGTAAGCGAGACAATGCGCTGGCGTGTGTCCTCTTTACCGCGCGTGCGGGTCAACAATCCCGCCTTCTCCATACGTTGCAAGAGTGGAGTGACGGTGTTGGTTTCCAAGAACAAACGTTTGCATAAATCACATACCGGCTGTTTGTCTTTTTCCCACAGCACGAGCAACACCAGGTATTGCGGATAGGTGATGCCCAGCGGTTCCAGGTACGGGTGATAGGCCCCCATGGTTAGCCGCGCTGCCGTGTAAAGACGGAAACAAAGCTGGTTGTCTAATTTGAGTTGTTCGTCCATTGTTTTATTTATATCGTTCACGATGCAAAAATACAAAAATATTTTATATCGCAAGCGATATTTTTGAAAAAAGTGAAAAAAAATCGCAGCCCGAAGACTGCGGTTTGAGGTGATTATTCTTTAATCTCTTTTCTGATCATAGGATTATTTTCCTTCCCTTCCATAAAAGGTGACATGTACAATGTCGCCGAAGCTCTTGCCAATCTGTTTGCGAATGTCTTTCCGTACTCCGATGATATAGCAAGGCGTTCCCATCTTCACGATTTGTCCGTCGTAAGGTACTTCGTCGAAAGTGGCGTGCACCAACAGCCTGCCTTTGCCGAACATCGTCTTGATGTCGAATGGCACCTCCACATAGGCGGCATCCATGTCCTCGTTTTGCAAGATTACCGCATCGAATTCCAATAGGCGAGTTTCTTCGGTGGTCATTGTTTGTTTTTATGTGATGTTGTTAGTCCAGAGGAATTTCTGGATGCTGCACAGACAAGGGCAGAACCTATCGCATCAATCTTCCATGTAGCATACACGTCTTGAGGATTGGCCTCCGTTTTCAATGAATTTCTGAACGTTTTTTCTGTAAACTGACTCGTTGGTGAGGCCGGCAGCTAACTCTTTCACAAGTTCAAAATCAAGATCTTCTTTCATGTCGTCGAGCATATAGTGCCCGAGGTAACTATCAGCGTGATTCCTAATAAAATCTGCCTCATGATTGAAATACTCTTTAATGAGAAGTTGAATTTGGTCGTTGGTTTCAGCAAACTTTACCGTATCTCCTGTCAATCCAGCCTCCTCAAGCTCCATATAGGCAGCCATAATAGGCTCTTCATACAACTTCATTGACTCTTCATGGTGAGCCATCAAAATATCCATGGAGGGACAGCCTTTAACGGTCCAATGCGGCATGTCGTCGCGGTTGCCTGTAATCGTTGTGTTTTGGTTTTCGGTGAAGAAGGTGTAGATTCCACAGTGGTCGTTCTTGTTGAATTTGATGATATAGAGCGTTTGCGGGTTGTCGTTGGGGGCGGTCAGCACAGCTGTTTTGTCAGAGATGACGCTGCTGTCAATAACCGCGTCAGTATTATCATCGATGTGTTTGCAAAGGTAAACGCTTTGCCCCTCAGCATTATCAAGTTTGAGGGTTACCTCAAATTGTTTGGGATGGTTGCAGCCGAATAGAATAAGTATGGCAGCTACGAATACGATGGTCTTTTTCATAGTTTATAATAATTATTCGGGGCAAAAATAGTAAAAAATTCATACCAATTCTGTGATTTTTATTAATTTTGTGACGTTGTTCACTGACCATGGCGTTTAATGGACTTCGCACCTGGCCAGTAGCAATGCAAAAGGTGTTTTTCTGAAGTCCACAGGGAGTTATGAAAAAAATATTCTTTTTTTTACTGACCGTTGTTGTCCTGATTCCGCTTGGGGTAGTCTATGCGCAAAGCGACCAATACGAACGTCATATTGACAGTTTGTGTCAGGCCGGACTCTATGAAGAGGCCTACCAGTATGCCAAACAACGCTGGCAAAGTCTATCACCAGATGAAAGTCAAACATACAAGGATGCCATTGCCGACTATTACGGTACAGCCAATCTGCTTGAAATGGTATACCGGTATCAGGAAAAATTTGAGGAAGCGTTGGTACTCAATGAAGAGATGTTGGCCTTGAAGAAACCGGAAACCGATTATTTTGCCATCCGCAACAAGATTGTCTGTTACTCTGGTTTGGGAAATTATAGGAAAGCCGCCGAAAACAGGGCTCTGTTGTACAAAGCACACAAAAAGAACAAACTGCCTTGTGAATACGAGCTTTGCCACTATTACAACTTCGATTTTTTCAGGATGGACACCTTGAATATTTGGGGTTATGAATGGTACGACGAGTTGCCGAAAAACCGTTTCTCCACCAGCTTTACCAAGGTGGTATATTACGTTTACAGCTCCAATCCCGACGGCAGCGACAAAGACCAACTGTACCGCTTGCATTTGATTATGTTCCATGGGACAGATATGCCTTTCGACTATATAATGACAAAATACATTCCAACGGAAAACGGCGAATTGCGACAGTCTATGTACAAATATACCTACAAGGAAAATATTGACTATGAGAAACTTCACAACGATGTGGAAGAAATCGTCATGGGTGGCAAGAAAACCGACACCCAGCAAAGTACCCGTTATAAACCGATTGAGCATTTCAACCCCGATTCTGTCAGTGTTTCCGTAGAAACCGTCGAACCACGGGAGAAAACCGAATATGTTGCTGAAAAACCTTACAAAGAGTTAAATCTTTTCAATGGTTATTACACAGAATTGAATATCTCACTTAATGGCACAGTAAAGTCAGTTGTACAGACCAGGGTGCCCACTTCAGTACTAAATCGTGAAAACTCTTCCGAGGATGTTTATTCCAAACAGCAAACGTGGTTGTTTGCCAAAACAGGATATTTAGAGCAATGCCATATCAACAAAATTCTTTTGAAGACGTTTCAGGAATACGATATCAACAGTGCTCGTGTTTTGACTGACAAGGAGTATAATTCCATAGAACCTATAAAAATATACAGTTTTGATGCATCAGGTCGTATTACTCAGGTAATAGACACAAGATACTCAAATACTGATTCTTTCGAATATGATAAATACGGACGATTGACAAAAATATCAACTCATTATAAGGATGTCATCAACTGGCATGAGGATGTCATTACATTAAATGCTGAAGGGAAACCTGTGCGAGTGGAGACTGTTCAACATCGTTTTGAGGATGCTTTGAAACAGAGTCCCTCAAAAAGTAAAAATAAGAGTAATAAATATCTCGATTATGGTGACACCTATTGCTATGATGAACGAGGCAATATGGTGGCACATCAGATGAACAATGGCAATACTGCAAAATGGATGGATTATTTTGTGTACGACAGTATGGATAATATGATATTCGAGGGACGCTGTGATGGTTATGATGGTAATAATAGAACTTGTAAATGCAAGGGGTTCCGAAAGAATAAAGGGTATGAATATGACGACCAGCATAATATGATTCACGAATATTCCATCGGGGACTGGAAACCCGAAGGCTGGGACAACTATTACCAATATGATAGTGCTGGTAGGGAGACTGAATCCAAGTATTATGATGTTCGAGGCTCGCAACATACCTTAGACCTTCATATACAAACTTCCTACGATTCAGCAGGCAGAATGGTGAAAAAAGAGGCACTGTTGGGTGATTTTCGAATCAATGAGGCTATTTTTGACTACATAATGGCCGATTTGGAAGAATGGACGTATGATGAGTACGGCAATTTAGTGGAACATGTTGCTTATCAATCCAATGATTCCAGACCATACAAAATTGTCCGCTGGCAATATGCCTACGATCAACAAGGAAATTGGGTGAAATGTATCCGTTATGAAGGACGAAGTAAAGATTCCATGACCGTCACAGAAATTCTGGAACGTCAGATTCAATATTACTAGGCCCTTCTTAGTTTGTCGAAAATATTGTGGTGGCAGGGATATAAAAACTATTTTAACACTCCATATCACAGCACTGATGCTCTTCGGTTTCGGGCTCAAGAGTGGCATGGTTGATACCATGATCGGCAAGGGTGTGTTTGAGCCGTTCCGAAACCTGCGGCCAGCAACTGAAATCGTCAATGACCACATGGGCCGTGAGGGCGGTCTCGGTGGTGCTAATGGCCCACACGTGGATGTGATGGGCTCCTTTCACATGCTCTTCGGCGACAAACAGTTGCTCAATTTCCTGTAATTCAACCCCGTCGGGGACTCCATCCACCGCAAGCCTAAGGCTGTCGGAAAGCAATTCCCAAGTGGAGATGAGGATGACGGCAGCAATGATGAGCGACACAATGGGGTCGACAACGCTCCAGCCAGTATGATAAATGATGATACCGCTGATGACCACACCGATGGATACCAGTGTGTCGGCTGCCATGTGGAGGAAGGCGCCACGCACGTTAAGGTCGCTCTTTTGCCCTCGCATGAGCAACAATGCCGTCGCTCCGTTGATGAGGATGCCCACCCCCGCGGTCCATGATATGGCAATGCCGTTTACCTCGGTGGGTTCGCTGAATTTGTGGATGCTCTCGATTACGATAGCTCCCACCGCTACCAGCAGGATGACGGCATTCAGCAGTGAGATGAGGATGGTGGATTTGCGGTATCCGTAAGTAAAACGCTTGTTCCGCTGCGCTTTGGCTAAGCGGAAGGCGATGAGTACAAGCAAGAGGCTGAACACGTCGCTGAGGTTGTGCCCCGCATCGCTGAGGAGCGAGAGTGAGTCTTGCCATAGACCCACACCTGCCTCAATGAGCACGAAAAGTCCGTTGAGGATGATGGACAGGATAAAAATGCCGCTCAGCGACTGCGTTGGCGCGACATGGTGATGATGGTGGTGGTGATGGTGTTCTTGATTTTGATGATGTTCCATAGAGATGATGAGTTATGAGTTTACAAAAATACTAAAAAAAAGCCGCAGCCCGAAGACTGCGACTTGAGAGATTATCTGAAAATCACTTTCCGGGTTTGTATTTGCCCGTCGGAAGTCATTCGTAACATATAAATTCCGTCTGGCAGATTTCTACGTTCCACCCGAAGCATCGAATTCTCTGCCGTTAACCGCATTGTTTGCAAAATACGTCCGCACATATCCACTAATTCCAATGTCATCTCTTTGTGCAAATCCTTTACTGTTATCACTACATAATCATGGGCGGGATTTGGGGCAATGGAGATGTTCATGCCCTTATAGTCATTTATGCCAGTCATCACCGTCAAATTCAATGTGATAATGCTGTCACAGCCATGGACTGTTGTCAGATATTGCGTGTAGGTGCCTGCCGCACTCTCGTTGAAGCCGTACTGCATGTATGTTTCTCCTGAGGTAATGCTGTCGTTAATGATGATGTTGTACACTGGATTGACGGTCAGGTTCAAAGTGAAAACGGTGTCGTTAGAGGTGAACGTGTAGCTACCCGCTTCGGTATAAGAAACACCATTTAAATCCATACTCTCACCTTCACAAATGCTGGCGTCCAGGGTGATGTAAACGGAATCGACCACTACCGTGTCGTCAGGTGTGTAGTAGTCTATCGTTATGTAATCCATATAAAGGTTATAGCCGTAATCGGAGGTGGCCTTGAAAATCAGATATGCGTCATCATTTTGGGCAGGAATGGCAACAGATACAGAGTCCCAAGCGTTCATATAGGGGTCGTAACTGTAAACGGTAGTCAAGAGGGTGGCATTCATAAGGTCGGGGGTGGTATTGAGGTAAACCTCAATCTTGTCCTCTGCCGGATATGCATCCTGCTTGTAGTAGGCGAATGAGAGTGTCATATCCTGCAATATAGTCATTGCGGGAGAGGTCATGGTTCCCCAGCTGCCTGACGGGAAGCTCCAACAGTCATATTTCATCATAGCGTTTCCTAAGTAAGGTGTACATGATGGATAGCTGCCGGAAGAGACCATCTGCCATTCTTGGCCAGCCGAAGAGGCATTCAAAGTCCAGCAACCCAACCCGTTTTCAAAACTTTCAATCCAAGGAAAGTTCGTCACGGTCTCGCAAGGTGTGGAGAAGGTGTAAATCTGCGAAGGTTCCGATTCACTGCCATCATCACAAAGAGTAACAATATAGTATTGATAAACAGTGTTAAAGGGCAAATCGTAAAGGGTGTAGTAGTTGTCCGTATAGACTTCAACGGAGTCAAACAAGGCGTCTGTGGTCATTTTGTAGTAGATTCTGGCGCCGTAGGCATTGTTGGTATATGTCCAGGAAATGGTGGCGTCTGAAAGACTGTCCACATTGGCGGAAATCTGTACGGGTGGAGTGCAGTCTGGTGTTTCGAAAACGGCCACATTATCGAGGAAGCAACTCGGGAACATGTGGGTGGAATTGGCTTTGCTGAACCAAAAAGTGATGTAACGGCCGGTGCCGGCGTATGTGGCAAAATTGATTTCCTTGGATTCCCAACTACTGGTGCTGCCTTCGCGACACACGCTTCCCACTGGTACAAATGTCAGTGTGTCAGTTGGATCCGACATAACTCCTACCACCAAATGTGTAATATTTTGCTGGGAAGACTTGAAGTTGAACGACATGGAGATATTTTGCATCATCAGATTGCTGTCTAATGCAGGCATGATAAGATACGATGAATAAGAGTCCATCAGCATGAACATCACCGACTGATTGGGGTCGCTTGCACTGCCGCCATTGATGACGGGATAATAGCTGCCGTAGGCTTGGTTGTATTCCTGCGAGATCTTGGTCCAGCAGGTGGGAATGGAGGAGAAATCTCCCGGATAACTCTCAAATGTTTCCATCATGGGAAGCGTCAGAACACAATTCGTGTCAGGTGAAGCAGGTTCGCCGGAACTGAAAGCGAATACTATGTTCGGACGGTCGTAGTGGTTGCCGTGTGTGCCTTCGGGAATGGAACTCATTGCCGTGGTGAAAGAGATAGGGGTTCCATCCTGCATTCGGTTCCAACAGTTGTTGACAGTCCCGTTGTTGACGTAAATCTCTGTCTCACAATCTCCCATATTGGGGTAGGGGTCGCAAGCTTCACCTTCTACCAGTACTATCAGATTGCCACCGCTGTATGGGAAAGGCTGCGAGAAAACAAATTCCTTCCAATAATCATCCCACTGGATGTCGCAGCCGATAGAATCATACACCAAGGTGGCCGAAACCACCAAAGAATTCCATGTCTGTGATAAATCTATAGATGGATCAGTTGTCTCCAACAGGTAAATCCGAACCTTTTTATCCCCGTCATTTACCGGATAGTTTCCGTATGTGATGTGGTAGGAAAGCGATTCAATGTTTCCAGCCGAATGGTTGATCTCATTGCCGAGATACAATGCTGCCGACAAGTGATAGCCGTATGCACCTGGCAATGCCGAATGAATGGAAGTTGTTGAGCCGCTGCCAATCGTGTCTGATGTGGTCACTTGTGCACGAAGTGTAAACAAGGGCAGTATGAATGCTACTAAAAACAAGATTTTGAGAAAAGATAGATTTTTTGCCATAACTTTTTTTGATTTTTTTTTGATGGCAAAAATACTTTCTTTTGATGCGTTGGATTATCCTATTTTAAAGGGATTTTCACAGCAAAAAATCCTCAATTATGACAGTGTATTAAAACCTCTGCATAAGTCTCAAAGATTACTAGCCAAAAGTAAGTAATCTCCTGTCAATAACCCCATTAAAATGGGAGGTTGAAATTGGTATGGATATGATAATTTTGCTGTTAGAAAGTTATGAGAGAATTATTCATTAAAATATTAATCATTATGGAATTACAAATTGGTGATATTCAGGAAACAGCATTGATTACACTGGCGATAAGAGCTAGCGAAACAGCACGTTCAAATGCAAGGATCAAGGATTATCTAGCAAAAGAGATTATCGATACACTCGGTGTTGAGTTTAGCCAGTACGACCATTTTATGTCGCATGAAGGAGTGGTGGCTCGTACCATCATGTATAAGAACCAGTTGCAGGAACTCATTGATCAATATCCCGACGCTTTGTGTGTCAATTTAGGTTGTGGTTTTGATGACAAGTTTGTGCAGGTTGACAATGGGCAGATTATGTGGTATGATGTTGACTTGCCCGACATACTTTCGATTCGTCGCAAGGTTTGCAAAGACCGTGAGCGTTGTGTGATGAAGGAGGGGAGTGCCCTTGAATCGGATTGGACAAAGGGGTTGCCCCAGCGTTCTACTAACATTATTGTGATGGAAGGAGTGTTGGAATATTTTACAAAGGAACAGGTTGAAACCTGTCTTAACATCTTGTGCGACTCGTTCGAACACGGCTATTTGCTGGCTGAGTTGCATCATCCCATTTTGGGTAGAAATACCAAGCATCATGATTCCGTGAAGTACACCAACGCCGAATTCCACTGGGGAACCAAATCTGGCAGAGAATACCTTGAATTGGAGCCACGGATGAGCTTGATTTCTGAAAGAAGTTACAACGAGGAAATGAAAAAATATTCGTTTCGGGCAAAACTATTCGCCTTCTTCTTACCCTTCTTGAACAACCGTTTAGCAGTGTATAAGTGGTAGATTGAAATTTTCTTCTCCCGGACAGCGGGCGCCGGCATCTCGCTACAGGCGGGCAGGATGTCGGCGCCGATTCCAATAACAACATTAACCAAAAAAACTATTAAGAGGCAGATTCAATGTCATATAGACTTAAATTAAATCCTTTTCATTAATCAAATTGTTGAGCAAGGCATAAACGGTTAGGCCGGAAACGGATTTGATGCCCGTTTTCCGGGTAATGTTTTTCCTATGGGAGATGACCGTGTGAACAGAAAGGTTCATCTGGTCGGCTATCTCCTTGTTCATCATGCCTTTGGCTATGGCAATCAGCACATCAGTCTCCCGTTTCGAGAGTTCCACGTCCTCGTTCTTTTTCTGCTTGTCGTTCTTGATGAATTCACTCATCTTGTCAATGATTTTTGAACGGGTGTCTTGGATTTCGATAACACCGCAATAAGGCACCAGCCACGAATGGTCGAGGCTGGTGGTCACCAAAGCGATGAGTGTGACATGCGGGTGTTTTTTTCTGAATTGGAAGATGAAATCCTTGTTTTGGTAGCCCAATACCGATGGGTCGATGATGACTATATTGGCATCGGTAGTCAGGATTTTCTCCGAGAGATACTCGGGGCTATCTAGGCACGATACTACGTCAAACTGCGCCAAGCTGTCAATAATCTCAGCCAAGCCAATGGAGACCATCTCAAAAGACGAACAAATGATAACACGGTTTCTCATGGCTAAGCTTTTTCAAGTAATTCGACGTAGGGGATGAGGATACGGTCCTCGATGAGCGAATGGCGGTTGAGGTCATCGCTCAGGTCCATGATGTCAAGCGAAATCTCGATACGTTCCTTGGGCAGAATGTTGCCGGGCAGATATTTCAGAAGAATGTTCATCATATCGTCGAGGGTGTCCTGGATATTGGTGTGGTTGTGCTCGAATTCATTGATTTTGTATGAATTGCTGCGCTGACCGTTGAGCAAGGCCTCAATGTATGGGAACACCACTTCTTCTTCATAATATTGTATGTGCCGCATCACCTCCTGCTTGTATTCATCGTAAAAGTGGCTGAGCATGGGACCGTATTTCTGTCCGCAGGCTTCAATGATGTTTTGCAGATGTTCCTCGATGTGCGGGAAACGTTCGTCAAGATAATACCGGTGCGAAGCTTTCAAGTAGGAGAGAAGGTCGTTCAGGTCAATTTTTTGGAGTTCTTCTTTTCCCGGTCTGAAATCGCCGTTGGAATATATTTCGCAAATCATCAAGAAGAGATTGACATTGACTTGGTTCATCTGACACACCTGATCCACATTGCGGTCTCCAAAACCCAATCCGATGCCGAAACGGGACAAAAGTAACAACAGCCGACGGTCCTCCGCCATCAGTTCAGCCAGTTTGGTATCTTTTGAGAATGGTGTTTTCTTTAGGGGCATGATGTAGCTATTTTGATGAGGCAAAAATAGTAAAAATGCTCTTAGCTTGACATCCTAATTTGTGAGGATTTAGCTTTTCAAAAACCCCCATTATTGAGGATGAAGGGTAGGGTACACATGTGGTAAAACCCTATTGATTACAAGAGTTATCTTTTTATTTCAGCATCTCTTGAATGACTTCCTCCACCTTTTTTTACTTAGCTTATGCAAATTGATGAAGGTGTTCACCATTCCACCTCTTTCCTCGTCCCATCTGGTGAGCGGAATACAAAACGTCGCACCGTTGTGTCCATAGAAAGATTGAGGTAAGTACAATATTCGGTGATTTCCACTCCGTTGACACTTTCCAGATAATCGCCAGAGCGAATGCCTTTCTTGTAAGCATCACCATCTTTGCGCACTACGGCTTTCATCGCACCAAGGGTGTCGTTTTTATCGGCAGGAATAAGTTTCAACCCAACGGTATCCTTATTTCCGACATTTTGTACCATCTTGCCCTCATGTGGCAGCAAGACAAGCTGTCTTTTATTTCCATTGATAATCAGTGAATTGTGCTCCAATATGGAAGAGCCCACCTTGCCGGTGCGTTTGTCGGTCGATACCCACACGTCTGTGAAGGTAATGCCGCCCATTTCCACTTCCGGGCAGTGGAAAATCCTGTAGGGAATTGTGTCTGAGGGTCGGCCAAAAAAGCCGGCATTGGTAAAGACTGTTGTGTCCTTCAGCACCGTATATTCATCCATTTTCTGCCCCAACTCAGGATCTGAATCTTCCCAAATCCGCATGAGATCCTCCGTCAAATCAAAACCACCACCTATAGCCCCGGAATCGAAAGATATCTTGATTCGGTGGAAAGGAAAATGCACCCATATTTGCGGTCTGAACTTATGATACCATTTATATTTCAAGGTGGGCTGCAGTTTTTCTTCCTTGGAGAAAAAGTGCTTGCGGTCGGTCACAATCATCAGGCTGTCTTTCGTGTCGAATTTAAATGAGAGGCCGCGAACCACGAGGTCGTAGCCAAAAGCACCGTCAATTCTGTCGCATAAGTATTCGATCATGCCGTTGTCCACCACCATAGGATAGTTTTCGATGACGATGTTGCCCATTTTGATAGGAGGAAACTTCTTGAACTCCATTTCTTTGGATATTTTTTTAGCATCGCGAACAGTGATGCTGTCGCCCGAAGGGGTCATCCACTCCTCCTCTTCCCCGATCCAAAAACCCAAGCTTGCCCCTGAATCGAACAGCAGATTCCTTGTCTGTCCGTTGATTTCCACCGGGATAATCACCGCACCGTCCCACATCTTGATTTTCACTGTATCGACGAAATGATGTCGGGAGAACTTGATTCCGTTGACAAGATGTTTCTGTGCTGTCGCTGAAAACGACATCACAACAACAAGTAATAAGATGGTTAGAATGTACTTTTTCATTAATGGGGAAATGATAAAATATTGGTACAAAGTATGTTAAATATCAAGATAGATGAACTATGCTGCCAATGTGCCCCTTACAACTCCGTTAATATCGTCTCCAAAGGCTTGCGCATGAAGTGTTTTGGAGAGGGCTCTGATTCGGTGGAAGGATAGCCGAGGGGCAGCATCATAGCGGGAATCATGTTGGCAGGCAGGTCAAACACCTTTTGCAAAGCACCTGCGTCAAAACCTCTAATCCAGATGGTATGAATTCCCTGTTCCTCAGCGGCATACATCATTTGTGTGGCCACGATAGCGCAGTCTTGCTCACCGCTGTTGTAATTGGGCAGAAGGGTTTCGCGCTGGTTATGCCAGGTGGAGTCGAGGTCGTAACATACCAGCACCACAACAGGCGCGTTGTAGAGCGGTGAGAACGAGGCCGACTGGGCTTTTTGGTAGGCCTCTTTGCTCTTGATGAGATAGAGACGTTGCGGCTGTTTGTTGGCAGCGGTAGGTGCCTGGCGGCCTGCTTCAAGAATACGGTCCAGTTTTTCTTGTTCCACCACTCGTGTGGAATCGAAGTAACGCTCGGAGTAGCGCTGTTTGGTCAGTTCAAGGAAATCCATTGTTGTTGTGTTTTGGTTTTCAGTTGTTTCATTGTTTTTTTCATTGCAGCATGCGCACATCATCAGTGCCACGATTGCCAGTAATAAAGTTTTTTTCATTTTATTTTGTTTAAGATGATATTTTTTGCAAAGATATATAAAAAAACTAATTCTTCATTTTTAATTTAGACCAGGTTTGAAGCACAACTGATATGATAATCAGCGTAATGCCGAGGATAAACGAGAAATTTAACTCCTGGTATTCGTTGAAAATAATCATGGCGAGAACGATGCTGTAAACCGGTTCCAAATTGTATGTAAGGTTGACGGTAAAGGCATCAATTTTCTGTAAAACAATGATTTGCAGGAGGCAGAGACCGATGGTGCAGACGACAACCATAAATGCCATGTAAGGATAATCAAGACCTGTGGGAAATAGTTTTTCGACGGGTAGGAAGTGGTTGTAAATGGGGAAAATGGCACTGAGCACAACCAGGCCGCCGACCATCTCCCAGAATAGCATATTCTTGGCTTCATAACGCTTACCGACATGCTGGTTGGCGATAGCGAACAAGGCGTACAATGCAGAGGATATGATTCCGAAAGCAATGCCCAAGCGATAGCGAGTATCAAAATGGAAAATGAGATAAACGCCGCATACCGTGAGTATGCTGAATAGGAATTCTATTATTGAAAACTTGTGCTTGTTGATTATCGGCTCGAACAATGCCGTGAAGAACCCAACCAATGAGAAACAGACAACGCCGATGGAGACGTTTGAAGCCTTGATGCTGGCATAGAAGAAAACCCAATGCAGACAAAGCAGCACACCAACGCCACCCATCTGAGCTATGTCTTTGAACCGGTATTGTTGCAGCTCTTTCCTAAAGAGAAGAAATAGTGCCATCAAAACCGCAGCCCACGCCATGCGATGCCATACGAGCACAGCGGAATCAAGCTCAATGAGCCGTCCCAGTACCCCCGTAAAACCCGCAATGAATACCGATAGATGCAGAAGTAGAAAGCCTTTGTTGTCCTTTTGAACCACTATTTTAAGAGTTTTTGCAAAGATACTAATTTACTCCTTACACAATCTATCAGATCTCTATACTGCACATATTGCTGCAAAAGGTCAGATTCCTTTCCTCACAAATTATAGGAAAAATTTCCTTCCGCCACCACCGTTGCGGTGCCACCAACAAAGATATTCCTGTCGGCTTGAATGCGGGTGGCGACCACCGACGGTCTTCCCATCGCTTCGCCTTGGAGAAAAGCACATTCAGCTTCGACACCAATAATGCCGTGTTGCTGAAGGTAGTACGTCAACGAGGCATTGGCGGTGCCGGTGGCCGACTCTTCAGGAATGTCGTACAGTGGTGCGAAGTCGCGCACATGAGCGGTGTAGCTGTCGTTGCCGAAAGCGAAGACATGGAAACTCACAGCCCCGTGTTTCTTGGTGATTTCTGCAATGGCTTCCATGTCGGGTTGGAGCGACTGCAGTGTAACTACATCTGGCAACGGAATCATAAGGTCGGGCAAACCTGTGGAAACCACCTGAACAGGCATTGTTGGACGATAATTCTTCACTCCCAATGCTTGATAGATGTCTTCAGTGTCGGCAATGGTGGCTGCGATATGTGGTTTCGCCATCTGCATCATCACCTTTTTGCCAGCTTCGATACGCAAGTCGCCTGCTTTGGTATGGCAGAGGCATGTTCCCGACGCCAATTCTTTCTGATGCAGCAAGGAAAACGAGGCTATCGTTGCATGGCCACACAGTTCCACCTCTGCCTTTGGAGTGAAGTAGCGGATGGTGAACTCCTGAGCGGAATGCTTGCGAACGAAGGCGGTTTCCGAATAGCGCAGCTCTGCGGCAATGTTCAGCATCAGCTCTTCTTCCGGAAAAGCATCCGAATCAAGCAGCACCACTCCGGCAGGATTGCCGCCGAAGGCTTGGTCGGTGAATGCGTCAACGATGAAGTATTTCATCAATACCCCATCTAAAAAGTCACCATCTTGTCAGCCCATGCAACCATTTCAACACAAGTTACCATATTGGACATAGGGCAGGCTTCGGTACCATTCATGTTGCGGCTTCGGAGGCAGGTGCCGCAAGCCAGCACAGTTCCTCCCATATCCACGAACTCGTTCAATTTTTCGTCAACATTGTATTTGTCGTGGGTAAGTCCCACGCATTCAACACCTTCTCCCATTAGGAAAACTTTGACTTCATAACCTTGATCCTTGGCAACGATGGCGAATCGGAAGGCGTTCCATGCCTTTTCGTAGTCTTTGGTTTCAATAATAACTCCTATTTTCATTACTGATATATTTGTGTTGGTTTCGTTTTCCTGTTTGGCTTGGTCGCTGCACTGAGCATAAGTTGTGTTTGTAACTGCGGCTATAAGAATGAATAGGCCAAGGATTGTCGCAAATGCTTTCTTTCTTTTCATAGATGCTTTGTTTACAAGGGCTTTGTTTAAAATGAACTGCTTCGCAGAGAAAGGAAAACCCGATACCCCGGCTCTGATGAAATTTGTCGCAAAAATAAAAAAAATCGCATCCCGATAATCCCCTGTCCTGAAGATTTTGGCAAGGATAAGCAAGATATGACAAAACTTATTTATATTTGCAGTGTAAATATTCAACCCTGTTAAGCACAAATTGATCTGATTGAAATGCGTGATTTTATCAACTATTTGAAAAATCCCTCCGAGGATTTGAAGTTGCCGGCAAAGAAAATATGGTCGGTGTTATTGGTGTTTTTGACAATTTATATCATTAAAATCATTGTGGCCATAGTCTCTCATATGGTTTTCAAAGACAACGCTCCTGATTCTGGTTTAAGAGATTTGCCCACGGTTTTGCCCTTGTGGATGGTTCTTTTCATACCCCCTTTGCTTGAAGAGTTATCATTCAGACTATGGTTGAAAAGAAACACGGTGACCATTCTTATATCCTCAGTTTGTTTTGTCTGGTGTCTGGCGTCGATGTTTCTGTCTGATGTTTTGTATTCAACAGACCGGCTTGTTTTAAGATGCATTGTCGCGTTAGCGGTAGGGGTTGCGGTTGCTTTATTGCTTAAGAAACAGATAATCAACGCCAAGTTCCCGATAATTTTTTATCTGTCAGCTATCCTTTTCGGACTGATGCATGCCCATAATTTCATAGATGTTGCCAGCATTGCGGGAGCATTGTTTGTATTGATAAATTTGGCAATGCATACGTTAACCGGACTGTTTTTGGGTTATGTTCGCGTAGGCTACGGCATCGTTGCCTCATTTTTGCTCCATGTCACCAACAATCTGGTGGTTGTCTATTTATATCTGTGATAGAGCCTTTTATTTCAGCATCTTCCTGAAATTTCCTTTCGTTCCGGCAATGGTTGCGACTTTCATCAATTTTTACTTGTTTGTGTCCTTCACGGGTGAAAACGGGCATTTCTTGCCGATACATTGGTTGTTGATGCGGCTGCGTGAGCATTTCACTTCGGGCTTCTCCATCTCCACGCCGAGATGCTCTTTCACAAAATCCACAGCAGTGAGGATTGACAGATAGGAGTCGCGTTTGCAGCAACGGGGACCGCCGTTCAGGGCCACCTGCTCCAGAGCGCGAGCCGTCATCAGGTTGCATAATTGCCAGGTTTCGGTGGAGAGCGGCGTGTTGCGGGTGACCACCGATAGGAAGATACCGGTGCTGACAGCGGCTCCGCAAGCGCCCATATAACCACAGGCGCCTCCCGGTACCTGCCGTCCGCGGCTCATCACTTCGAGGAGTCCTGTTTGCAGGTCCATCTTTATCGAGTCAACTGCGGCATTGTTATAGGCTGTCAGCAAGGCGGCACCCACCAGCACATGGTGCTCAGGACCGTGCATGTGGCAGAACGATTGCGACATCATCTTCTCCAAGATAGCGATGGGGTCTTTGGAAGTCTCGGCCATGCATAAGGCGATGATAGAGTCCATTCCTGCGGTGTGGCAGTCTGAGCATACATAGTGTCCTTCCGTGCAGCGGGTCTTGCTGGGTTCTTGCTTGTGGCAAAGCACGCATTCCATCAGCGTGTCCTGTTCAAGGTATTCCAGTGGTGCACCACAAATCAGGCATTCTTCATTTTTCATATCGACAGTTTCTTTTTGGGGTTGGTTTTCCGTGCAGGCCGTCATACATAAAATCAAAACAGCTGCCAGAAAGATGTCCGTTATTTTCATTCTGAATAAGTTTGCGGCAAAAATACTATTTTTTGCCGTAATTACATCCTAATTATAGAAACTTTTCAACGGTTCGTACCCCAGTTCCTCCATCAGTTGGTCCCAGTTTTTCGGCAGCTCGATTTTCACGGTGGCGCTGCCGCCGCCGGGCATGGTCTGCACCTTGTTGCGGGCTGCGTCGCCAGTGATGAGGTAGGCGGTCTCACCGGCCTGCATAGTGGGGATGGTGCTGATTTGCTGTGCGTCGCTGTCGTACCACGGCGGTGTGTCGGTCATGGCGGCGTGCTCGGCTTTCTTGATGTGGGCGCTGTACTCGCGCAGCGTGTGCTCGCCGCCGTCCTTCTCGCTGCCTGGGTTGGCATAGTAGTTGGCGAAAGCTCGCTCCTTGGAGGGACGGCGGGCTATACTTACCAGAGTCTTATCCAAAGATTCGGTGGATTTGTATTTCTTGGCAAGCGTGGCAGCCACGGGCTCGGTCATCAAAATGGTGCGGTTGGTGAACTGGCGGCCACTGCCGAGGGCGAACTGGCAACGCTCGGTAATGTCCCATGCAATCAACTCCATCACTTTCTGCGGGTCGGTGGTGGAGGGCGCCATGTTGTTGCCCCACAGCAACGTTGAGCTGGCAGTGACAGTGTTGTCGTTCATGTTGAACCCCTGCTGTACGTGGTAGGGATTCCAGCCCACACGCTGACAGGCGGCATCGTCCTCCACGAGGCACCACGACATCGGATAGCCGAAGGTGCCCATGCGGTCTTGCTTCACGTAATAGCCAGCAAGATTCATCAACGCAAGGTTCATGAAACGGCCGATGGCGATATTGGCCTCCTCGTTGATCTGGCCCTGCCCGCTGTCGATACCGAGTTGGCGTGCTACGGGACCGTTGAGCCAGCAGAAAGGAATCCACGCGTGGGTGCTGGCCAACGTGCGCCGGAAGTTGCCGTTGCCCATCGCCTTGGTGAGGGCGATGAGGATGGGCATGTACTCTGGCTTGCAGCCCGACATCACTGCGTTGACGGCCACATGCCATGTGGTGGTGCTTCGGTGGGCAGGCGGCAGCGTGGCAATCACCTCGTCCCATGCGTAATCGGTATATTTGAGATATTCGTTCACCTTTTCAAAAGTAGGGGGGATGAAGGGAAGTCCGTCGCTCCACTTGTTCTCTTTGAAATAGCTGTTCACCTCGTCGATGGTGCCGTAAAAAACATCATCGCGGAGGTCGCCGTGGCTGCGGCTGGCACTGCGGTCCAGTTCCTCCTGTGTGATGGGTTTGGTGAGTGCCTCCACAATCTGCGGCCAGAGGATTTCTCGGGTGTTGCGGATCAGCTCCTCGTTGGTGTGGGTGGCGAATGCGCCGGGATAGACTGCCACGCGCATCACGGGTACGCCGTTGTTGTAGGCGGTGTAGTAGGCTTGGTCAGCAAAACCGGGACCAGCAATGATGACCGACGGGATACCAATGTGCTCGGCGGTGAGGCACGAGCCTGTCTCTTTCGGGGTGCACAGACCGCAGCCACCGTTGCCCGCAATGACCGCATCCACATGCATCTCTTTCAACTTGG
Organism: Bacteroidales bacterium; assembly: GCA_016290295.1. GTDB lineage: Bacteria > Bacteroidota > Bacteroidia > Bacteroidales > WCHB1-69 > RUG11690. The sequence continues at coordinate 27,937 of JAEETJ010000014.1, read as the reverse complement.
CTTCGAACTCTTCTTTTCTCTTGCGGGTGACGCCAGGTGCGGGAAACGGTCCCGCCTCGCCGATTTCATCCAGCAGAATGACCTTGGCGGTTGGATAATTATTCAAAATCAGGCGTTTGATTTCCGGATGGGTGATGTGGGTCATGAAACTTTCGCCTACGACGGCAATAGTCTTGCCTTCCAATGTCTCCAAACGGGGTGCCTGCTGAATCATCTTCACGGAGTTGCGTCCGACGGGGGACACCACGGCGTAATTACCACCTGACTGCTGGTGCGACATGTCCGCGCCAGACCCTATCTTACAGGTTTCGTCACAAACAATGCGGGTCTGGCTGTGTGCCCCTGCCACCAATAACAAGGCACACAACAAGGCTATCATTTTTTTCGTTTCGGCTATCATACATAAATATAATCCCCAAAACAAATTGTGCAATATTTTCAAATCAAATTGTACACAATTTCAACAGTCTTTAACCATCGTTTAATTACCACCTCCCCCAGCAAGTGTCAGCAGACCACTGCAAGACCTCTACTTGAGGGATAGTTTGTGTTGTTGTGAAATCGTGTGAATGAAAGAACAGAAATGTGAACAGCAGTAGAAGGACACCTGCTATTATTGCTAATATCTTGTTGTATTGTTGTATTGTGGATTCCATGATTTATTAGATTTTTACCCTTGAATCATCCTTGAGCCAGTTATTAAGTCGTGGGTAATAACCAGACTCGTACACCCAATTTGTAGTGTCACTAAAAATATTATTGCCTGATTTCAAATCAGCAGTAGACATCCCAACACCATTATATCCATTAGAATAAGCGGGAGTGTTTTTTGTTGAATCATAAAAATTGTTTGAATAAGAATCTGAAGGCGTAAAATTACTTATCATACCGCTATCAGCAGATGCAATATTCATTGTACCGCAATATAGACAATTTGTTATTTCTTTTGCTTGATTAACACAGATACCAACATTTCTGTTATCAGCGTTAACCATATCGCCATAATTTACGCAATTTCTGATGACAAGGTCATAAGTTCGCCTTGTGATAAAATAAGACGTTCTATACCTACCACTGTGTAGATAGCTTATTTTGCCATAGTTTGCACATCGTTCAATCGTACCAGAGATTTGAAATGAACCTCCTGAATTATAAGCCGAAGATGAACATGTGAAATTACCAAAATTATAACAATCAACAATAGTACAAGGTCCATTAACTAAAATACAATTAATCAAGTTGTAATTATTCGTTACATTAACATTAAATACTATATGATGATATGTTGTATTGCCGTCAGAAAAAAGAATAATATGTTGAGTATTAGCCGTAAGAGTATATGTTCCACTTATTGTAATGTTACAAATCTCACCACCATTGCTCATAATAAAAAAAGTACTATTAGAGTTGCTTGTATTGTTGACAGTTTTGAAGTTTTTAATCTCATGAAATTGCCCGTCTAAAGTACCTTTGAATCTTTTACCTCCGCTTGTACCAATACCTTCCCATGCATAATAGTTAAAATCAATATCATTTACCATAGCAAACACTTTACCCTCATATCCTGTTGTACCATTGGGGTATCTTATCCCACTCGCCTCAGTGCCATTATTTATTCTATCCCTTAACTCTTTGAAATCATCAAGATTGTAGATGTAATAATCAGCTTGAGGTGACTTTGTTAGTAAATTATGTTCTCTTTTCATTACTCTATACCTTGTATTCTTTTAATAGTTGACAAATCTAATTCTTGGTTAAAAAACATCACTTCCCTTTCATATATGGTAGCATTCGTATAGCCCCAACCTGAATAAGCTACAAGCCTTAGTGGAATCAAAGAATCAATCACTGGTGTGTATGTATCATCAAGTATCTTAATTCCATCTTGATATGCTAATCTTTTAGATGGATTTGTTTTTATTATTGTCGCCCTTTTCATCACATTATCCGACCAATACCCTGTATCTGCTGTAACATTATTGTTTGTTCCTTTACAATTTTCATTCCAAGGACTTGAACCACCACCAACAGTACCATAACTTGAACCTCTTTTTACAATCCCCATTATTGTCATCACTCCATTAGCAAAAGTACTACTATCGCATATTGTCTGAAGTGTTGCTGCTGGAGAAGATGATGATGAACCAGCATTAAAAAGATACATTCCAACATTATTATCCCAAGTTACTCTATTGTTATTGACAACAAGAGTGTTGCCGCTTATCTTATCCTGCAAATCACCCTCAGTAAGAGGGAGATAAACAACACAACCAAGTGATTTCAACCAATCAACATAACTTTGCTCTACATTATGTTCTCTTCTCATAACTGCCCTATCGCTGTGTTATATATATTATCAATATCCTCAATAGTACTTGCAGCCTCAATCTGAGGTTTGTAAGTGTCATATATTGTAATAGCATGGGTTGATTCATCCATAAAAGTTTTCATTACAGCTATTGCTTGAATGGTAGTATAATATTTGTCACCTGAATACGCAATTGAAGTGCCTGCTAAACAAGCATTAGCCATTGCATATTCAAGGTCTGTAACACTAATTGACGCATAACAAGCATCATGAAGTTCTTTAACTTTTTGTGCCGCATATTCCTGCACATCAGGAGTTGGTGGGACATAGGGAGGGGTAAGCTGACAATTAATAACCTCTTGCACTGTTGCATTGGGATTGGCAAGGTAAAACTCGCGTTGCTCAGTGGTAAGTTCTTCAAACCAACTACCATACATTGGGGTGATAAACCTCTCTATTTTCTTCCCTCTTACGATATAATAATAGTAAGTCATGATTATAAGGCTTTTAATGTTCCACTTACTGTTATGTCGGCTTCAGCAGCGTCGGCTGCAACACCAATCTCAACATATTTTCCCGCATTGACCGTTATCGCGTCATCAGGAACAATTTTAGTGGTTACAGCGGTATTATTGTACGTTATTGTTCCTATTGCAAGTGTAATGTCAGATGCTGATGAGTTAAAAATGCGAAGGTAATTACATCCTTTGTTCAGTACCGAGAAATTCAGCGTTGCGCCAGCCGTCATTGTCATTCTTTTGTAACACTGCTGATTGGCTTCAAAAGTGATGTTTGTTGTATTGTTTGACAACGTTGAGAATGTCAAATCATAGTTTGTCAGGCCTCCACTGCCCGCTGGTCCTTGCGGCCCAATCAACGAGGCAAGGAAGTCTGCCACGGAGCCAGTGTTGCCAGCATCAAGCCATATTTGGTATGTAGATTTGCCATCTGTGCCATTCGTACCATTGGTTCCGTTAGTTCCATTCGTGCCGTTCTGCCCATCCTGGCCCTTCAGCGAGGCAAGAAAGTCAGCTTCCGTGCCGGTGTTGCCAGCATCGAGCCATATCTGGTAGGCAGATTTGCCGTCCGTCCCATTCGTCCCATTGGTTCCGTTCGTGCCGTTTGTTCCATTGGTTCCATCACGGCCGTCTTGACCTTTCAGCGAAGCCAGAAAGTCGGCTTGGGAGCCGGTATTGCCAGCATCGAGCCATATTTGGTAGGCAGATTTGCCGTCCGTCCCATTCGTTCCATTGGTTCCGTTCGTGCCGTTTGTTCCATTGGTTCCATCACGGCCGTCTTGACCTTTCAGCGAAGCCAGAAAGTTGGCTTGGGTGCCAGTATTGCCAGCATCAAGCCATATCTGGTAGGCAGACTTGCCGTCTGAGCCATTGGCACCATTCGTGCCGTTTGTTCCATTAATTCCATCACGGCCGTCTTGACCTTTCAGCGAATCCAGAAAGTCGGCTTGGGTGCCAATATTGCCAGCATCAAGCCATATCTGGTAGGCAGACTTGCCGTCTGAGCCACTTGGTCCCGGAGGGCCCTGTAGCACTGACGCAAATGCAATTATTGCCGTTAATACAACAGAGTTGTCGGCTGTCTCATTAACAGTGAGCGATGGCTGTGAAAAAACTATTGTCGCTTTCATTCCTCAACTATTTCACGGATTATTTTTGCCTCTTTAAACACCATTTCAACGCTTTTGTCGCCCACATTCACGTATGATGTGTCATTCGGACTTTTTATAAGCAACTCAAAATAATACTTGCCCACAAAGTATTTGGTGATAGTATGTGGTATCTCAGCTTTGTACACATTGTTTCCGAGGCTGACTATGCCATCACCCAATTCCGCTTTCCACACTCTTTTCCCGTATGCGTCATGGACTGTTGCAAGCATTGTTTTGTCCCCAATGGTCTCATCAAAGTTGATAAGCATTGTCACGGTGTCACCTTGTCTGAAATGTCTCATCATTCAATTTCTTTATCAATTTTACCTACGATATGCGAACTGATTTTTGTCACATATTGGCCTTCAATGTTATCATTACAGCATTGATCATCTACTTCGCCAACTGCAACGGTCAAGATGTCCATGATTACCGCACTGCCTGCCAGCAAAGAGAACTTTTCTTCAGCAAGAAGAATATTATCATCGCCATTATAAATTGTGACAGAAACATCGTTTTCCGTTTGATTAACGATTGTTACATGCTGTTTTTGACCAATACGCTTAAAAAGGGCACTCACCGTAATTGACAGAGAAGGTTCCTCACTTGCGTATGCATAGACATTATCACTGTAATCATCCAACACAATGTGTTTGCCAGCTACTATTTCGTCGATGTAAATTTCATTGCCATCAATCACTCCGCAATGTGATGTATAAAGTGTCTTGCTATTCATGTAATTTAGAAAGTCATCCTCATTACCGGAATGGCCTTGTTTCTTCCAAATGTCGTAAGCACTGACACAGAGACTTATGCCATTGGTCCAGGAGTCGCTTCCTACTTTCATGCGGACATATATGTCTCCTGATGCATAACTGTCGTGCCAACTGCTGCCATTTGACGAATATTGTACGTTAAGTATAGGCACAGACACATTCGACGCAATCGAGGATGCCAAATCAGATTTGCTGATACGGATATAGTTTCCATCAGCATCATATCCAACCAGATAATCTGTGCTTGCCAGCAATTGTTTTAGTAAAAATTCCCTGAATTTCATATTGTTTGTTTTTAAGCTGTTATGATTTCATTGTTTTCAGTCACCACATTCTCGCTCTCATCGTCAATGGTCAATGCTTCGGCCTCATCACCACTGTTGCATGCTGGACTTGCTCCTTGAAAGCGCATATAATCAACAGTACGCTGTTCCGACACACTACTGTCCTGGAGTTCCACGCCCGCCACCTCCGCATCTGCGGAAATGTTGTTTTGTCGCATGATAACAAACATGTCATCCGCACCACCGCAATTTTCTATGGCCATGTCGGCCACCGTCTGTCTGTCTCGCCCTGTCATAGCAGTATCTCTGAGTTGATGTACATACTCCATGATTGGGAATACCATGTTGTATCGTTAGCAATGCTACTCAATGCTTCTCCTGCATAAATCTTGATGGTTGATCCAATCAGTGTTGCACGAACTGGACGGTGTTGATTATTGCATAAAAGCACAGCGTTTAATGAGTGGGCCCCAGCAATGCTGATGGGGATTGAAACATCCATTGTATAAGTATTACTGCTCACTGGTGTTGGATTGTTTGACACAGAGGCGTCCAATTTCAGCCTAACCCTCAGCTTTCTATCATTTTTACCCAGGATATTGTGATAGTTTTCGTCTAAAGAGACGTTTGTGCCAGTGAGATTATCCTGAAATGCCGGTAACAGGTTATTATACAGTGACGGCTCAAGCACATCTGTCAGATTGTAAAACTTCCATTTATCAGCTGCCACATCGGTGCTTTCAATCACAGCACGCTCCTCGGTGTATACATCCGAAATCTCGTTGCCACCAGAGTCATATACCGTATTTAATGTCTCCGTGATGGTGACTTTTGCACTCGACAAATTAACTCCGCTATTGCGTGTGTACCGAACAAGTCGTCTCCCGCCTGCTGAGACTACATACAGATATGTATATGCGAAACTACCCGCTGGTATTCTTGATGCCTCAGTTTCCTCGCTTCCCAGTATCACTGCAGATTTGTTCGGCAGGGGTAAACCTGCCAGCAGCACATTCACTGCTCTGGCATTGTCGTAAAGCACTTGCAATGTTTCCGCACAAAGCGGATAACCGCCCTCTCTGCTGATGTTCAGTAATTTGTCCATGATGATTCCTCCTATTGGTAATATTCAATTATGTATTTTGTTCCCTCCAATTTATACTGTTTAACCATTTTTTCAACAGCATTGCGTAAGTTCTCATCCCCCTCAAACGCTATCGGAATTCTCACCACAAAAGGTGCAGCACTCCAGATTCTATGAGATGTCAGCATTACCCACCCAACCATCAAAGGTGTTTGCTCGTTATTGGGGTAAACCATAATGGATGGCACAGCATCTCCCTCATCGATCAATATCGGCAAAGAAGGACTTACGCTGTTCAATATGTCGGCGAAGCGGTCGTTGAGCATCGCCTGCATACTGCCAACACAGGCATTGTACTTCATTCTCCACAAGCTTTCCCCACGGACATCTGAGAAGCGGTGGTGCAATGCCTTCACAGGGTGCAGCAACGCATACAGCAATTCCTTCACACTGCCTCGCAGTGAGAAGGGCAAAAGCCCGGTGGCGAATTTCTTCAGGTCAACATTATACATTGGCGATCATTGTTATTTCAAGTTCATTATCGTCGGCAAGCACCATGTAGCCGGCAACAGGTGTGTATCTTGCTTCGTATGATATATGTTCATAGCCATATCCGGCATGTTTAGCCTCTGCTTCCGCTACCTCAATCACATCCAGTCCCGAAACAGCCTGCAGGCGGTCCACCATGGTCATGGTCACAAACTCGCCATTAAAGTCAATATCGCTCAGATATTGGCGTATTGTCTCTTTCACTTTGTCAGTGGCACTCCCCTCGGTATAAACAGTGGGGTCGTACCACACGGTCATCTTCAGGCGGAGCGTGTCGGCATTACGGCTTATCACAGTCACTGGTACTCCGGCCGGCTTCAGTCTGTTAATGTATGCCTGAAATGCTGTTATTTCTTCATCTCCAAGTCGCGACAGACTTCCATCGCTTTCCTTTGCCACCTTCAGTTTCACACCGAAGCCGTTATCCTCGCAGCTGGCATGGCGGATGATCCTGGCTTCTGTATCAACAGTAGCATACACGCCAGTGGACTCATCCAGACCGAAATCCGTACCGTCCTCATACTGGAAGTTTTTGGCTACATTCTCAAACCAGCCGGCGTGGCCATAGCGTTCGCGGCTGATGGCGGTGTCCACATCCTCGGTAAACCAGTCCATCATGCGTTCCAGCAATGCCATACAAGTGGCTACCGCATAGATGATGCAGGTCTCCACGCTTACCAGGCTGAAATTGTTGTTATAGTATGTCACAAGCTCCGACTCATCCGCATCAGCATTGTAGCTGGTAAGGCCGAAGGCGTTACGCAGCGCCTCGCTACGCACAAACTCAACCTTCATTCCGTTCGCTATCTCATTGATTGTTCTGGCCATAATTCTTGATTCTTAGTCCTTGATTTCCACTTCAATTTCACCGTCTATCACTCTTAGCCGTTCCACCTCGACATGACACTGCTTGAGCTGGCTTTTCACATTTCCAGCCCAAAAGGGGTCTTCCGACCCGGCAACCATCCGTCGGGCGTTGCCGCCCAGTGTGGGAGCGTGCTTGTACTCACCGGTGAAGGCAGCGATAAGATGTTGTGTCACCTGTTCCCGGTTGTCGCCTATCAGCAGATGACCTCCGCTTACCATCAGATTTCCGTTATCGTCAACCAAAATACCTTTCATATCTTAGTGGGTTATGTTTATGTCTTCGTAAAAGTTTTTATCAAATGTGGCTGCCTCCGTGGTTGGTGTTGATGATGCCCCATTGGGAACAGGATGCGTATGGCCATTGAAAGTGTTCACCAACTCGTTCAGTTTCTGTGTCAGCTTATCTATTTGTATCAGTCCATTGTTGTTGCCGCCATTGAAGATGATTTTGTCGTTGGCGTCGATCTCTATTTTTTCAACTTCGCTGTACCCCACTACCGCCAGCTGTGACAGATTTCCCGAAAGGTCAACCACCAATACATGACTGCCAATCTTGGGAGTGACCAGTATCTTGCTGTCCTCACCATTTACCACGGCTCTCAGGCGCACATCAGTCAGCTTCATGCCTTCCAGCTCCACGTCGCAAGTCTCGCCATCCACGCTCACTACCTTGGCGGTGAAACAGGTGAAACTACCGGTGATGTTTGCGATTCTCTTGATTTTTTCTCTGATTTCGCTCAGTGGGTCCATTATTTTTTTGTATTTTTGTCGAAAATTCCTGCTATGAAGAAGTTTCTGCTTGTTTTCGTATTTATATGTTCTCTGTGCGTGTCTTTCGCACAGAGAGTAAGGATTGACGATTGCCAGGTTACTAAAAACTACGGTTTCCAAACCTACACTTTCACTGCTATGGGCAACGTCTATCTTGAGACAGATACGAAAGAACCCGTTGAGTTAAGGGTAAGGATTGTAACCAATCCTGGTTTTGCAGACATCTGCGTTTTTAAGACCACCGGTACTCCAAAACAATGTGGAGAATGGCGGTTTGTCAAAAACAGAAGCGAAGCAAAATTCGCCATTCGTTATGTCAAAGATGGAGAGGATTGTACTATCTGTTTCGTTTCCGACAGAAATAAAGCCGGATGGAAAAAAATCGTACACTAACCTAGTTTTCTCCCCAGTGTCACCTTTCGTTTCGCACCGTTCTGACCGAACTCTATTTCTACGCCAGTGACGTAGTAAACTCCTTCAGGTCTTTCCTTATCGCGCAGGCGGACACTTCCTCCTGCTTTTACCACTGGAACCAGCCACCCCGTCAAACTTCCCTCATATCCGCTATAGTTCCATAAATTATATTCATTTTCGGCGGCCTTCTTTAAATCATTTGTTCCTTTTGCGTTGACATATCGTTCCACCTTGCTGCCGCCACTGACACCATACTGTTGTGTGGACAATGTCCCATCAGAATCAACGTATTTCACCTCCACCATCACCTTCTTATCCGCTTTGTCCTTCCACTTCAGCTCGTTGCTCTGCACGTTCACCTGCGTGTCGTATATCACAGGCTTTTTGCCTGGCAACTGCTGGTAAACCGGATGCACATGCAGCGTCTTCCCCTCGAACCAGATATTGGCCTTGGTGTCGTCATGTATCTTCTTCAGCACATCGAGGGCCGTACTCTTGAACACCACCAGCTTCTCGTAAGTGAAGTCGTAATCGCAGTCCACCTTCATCTCTGGAGACACCTGTGTCAGAATCTTCCGCAGCAGGTCTTTCAGCGATATGGCCTTGTACTCCATGTCCTCCACAGTCTTGTCCATCAGATAAAGCGCATCCTCACATTCCAATACCAGGGTGTTATTGTCCCTTGAAATGCGTTTTAAATACCCTGTAAACTCTGTTTCAAGACTGTCGTCATAACCCAGCTGGATGGTCACAGCGTCACCGGCATGAATCTTGTCCTCGATTTTACGCCAGGTGTTCAGGTACTGTCCCGGCAGCTCAATGGAGGCGGTATCGCTCAGGTTCAGCACTGAGGTGTTGATTTTCACCTCCTTCAGTGTCTGCACACTGTATTTCCCTACGGTTATATGCCAGTTCAGCAGGTACATCACTCTTCGATTAACAGGTTATAATCATAATCACTCAAGGCTTGTATTTCAAACACCTGTCGGTTCAGGTGGGTATCCTGGTTCACGGTGTAACTCTGCACGATGATGCCAAAATCGCCGCCATCCAGGTCAAACAGTTTCAGGAAGTCGCTCACAATGTCTATTCTTTCGGGTGTGTCGAGCAGCTTGCGCAACCGTTCAACACCCATGTAAGGGTAGGTGTCGTAGATTTCTGTGGCGTAACCGTCGTAATCACCGTCTTCAGATGTGCTGGTGACGGCCACCGATATGGACAGGCTCAAATCTCCCTCTGTGATCATCTCTTTCACAGTGCCCTTTCCGTTGAGCACAGGTGTGGCCACAATGGTTCGCTCACGGCTCACATTCACCACAGCCTCCTTGAAATAGAAGATTTCCCCCTTGCCTCTCATTGATAGGGGTACAACCAGGTCTTTACCGTACAGGTCCTTTCCGGACACCAAGGGATATGGTGTGGCGTCATTGGGACGCTTTCTCAAGCCAGAAGCGTTGTATTTGGCGGCTGTCACAAAGGTAACAGGCACAAGAGGTAAGTTCGGAAGAGGTTCTATCAACATATCTTTTCTTTTTTTAAGACGCGGTTTCCGCCATACCTAATACTCTTGCCATCATCTCCATCAGATAACGCTCCACATTGTCTTTGTTGTCGGCAAGGCCGCCATTGAAGTTCATGGTACCCACCATGCTGCCAAGGTTGATGTTGATTTGCTGGGCTTTGCCCGCCACAGTTCCTGCGGTGCTGCCAAGGTTGCCTTTGGCCAATTTACCACTGCCAGTTCCCGATGACGCTCCCGGCTTACCAGGAGAAAGCACCGTTGTGGATCCCTCGGCCTTTGCCTTCGGGGTAACATAGGTCGCATTGTCCAGATTGTTTCTAATCTCCGCAATCCTGTCGGCACCCTTTTGGGCCAGATGGCCAAGTTTGGGGATTTTCGACAGCAATTCAAGCAATGCCTGTACGGGCTTCAGCATTGCGTCGATGATGACAAAGCCAATACGCTTGATGCCTGCGAGGATGCCGCCATCGGTAAAGGCGGTCTTCACGCTGTCCCAGTGCTTGATGAACGAAGTAACAAGATTGATGACCATGCCCAACGGTGGAACAAGCATCAGTATTGCTGATCCTATCCCATCCAGCCAGTTCCGAACACCCTCGAACTCGGTGTATAACCATGCGGTGAATGCCGTAATGGCCGTCATGGCAATGGCAATCCAACCCACGATGGGTATGCTGCTGATGGCTGTCGAAATGCTCTTGCAGGCCACTTGCGCAATTCCTTTCAACCATGGAAAAAATCCGCCTGCCGCCTTGGTGGCCAAAGCGAGGTTTTTCATTCCTGTAATACACCAACCAATGCCACTCCTTATCCCCCTGAATACGCTTGCCGCCAACGGGTACATCTGCGAAATGGGTACAATCATGTTGCTCATTTCCGCAATCCAAGCGGTAGCACCACCTGTGGCCTCAAACAGCTTCACCTTCAGGTCGTCGATGGTGTCATTCATCTTGGCAATTTTACCGGCTGTGGTCTCTGCTGCTGTCTCTGCTCCTTGGTAAAAGCGTCCGCCTTCCTCAGTAGCCCACTCTAACGCCTGGGCAACCATATCGGCGGATATGGCACCTTTGCTCATTTCCTCCTTCAGCGTAGCCATGCTCTTACCGGTCTTCTGGCTAATGACCTCCAATGGGTTGAACCCAGCATTAACCATTTGGTTGAAATCCTGTCCCATCAATTTCCCGGTACTGCTCATCTGGCTGAAGGCCAAGGCCAGCGATTGCATGTGTTGCTCGTCACCAAGGGCAATGTCACCGATGTTTTTTAACTTTCCGAAGGCAAAATCCGCATCCAGACCGAAGGCCATCATGGTCTTCTGCGCCTCAATTAGTCCGCCACGGCTATATACAGTGGCTTTGCCATACTCTCGAATCTGATTGACCAACCGTTCGGTGGCTTCGGTGTCACCATTTAGCAGTGTTTTTAGATTGGCCTGCTGCTGCTCAAAATCCAACGAAGTGCCCACAACTGATTGGAACGCCTGCGAAACCTTACTGACTGCGTTTGTGATGACATCAAAATTGAGAGCGTTTCTGCCAAGTTTATCAAATACGGAAGTGGCGTTTTTGACACTTCCTATTACCTGTTCAAAGGCATTGTCAAGCTGCAGCACGCCTTTGTAGGCATCGCCTCCAAGATTTATAGTAAAAGTTACACTTTGGTTGCTCATTGTATAGTTTTTTTACTTATCTTTGCAGCAGTTATCAACTTATAGATGCCATGTTAGCCAGTATCCTTTTTACAATTTTCGCATGGATATTTGTTGGAGCATTAATCGCAGGGATGCTCTATTGGGTTGTTATTGGTATAGTTTGTCTTTATCATGACATAAAGGGTACTCCTTCTACTGGTAATGGAGCTGCTGATGTTATTGATTGTTATCTTGGCTGCGGCAAATCATACAATGTTCGTATTGATATTACCACTGATAAAAAAGAAGATAACAAAGAGTAATCATTTCTTCTTCTTTCCTCCGAACATGGCGGCCAGCATTTCCGCTTGGTTCCTCATTCTGAACTCTTCCAACCATATCGCCTGGCTATAGGCTTCGGCAAATTGCAGGCTGTCCATCCTTTCCGGATCCGCACCGAGGTTCGACCTGATCAAGGCACTCATCCTCATCAGCTCCGACGATTCGTCGTCACCGGAGCCGATGGTGAATGCCTCTATCAGTTTTTTAACTCAGCCGTCACTCCCTTGCTGAGTTCTCCCATCTGGCCCACCGCGGCCATCATCAGGTAGGCGTCATTCTGGATTTCAGCGTCACCGCATACCCAACAGCTTTTAAGCATTTCCTGGGCGGCAAGTACCTCGTCGGTCTTGCCCAGCTTGTTCACGCGGCTCAACGTGGCCACATCGGGACGGCGAACCTTACAAGAGTATTCCTTATCGCCGTCTTTCACCAGTATTTCAATTTCTTTGTTCATGACAGATGATTTTTAATGATTATTTACCCCAGTCGATATGGCTTATTACCAAATCAAGGTCAACCACTGTGGTGGTGTCGCCTTCCTTCCAGGTACGCCCGTTGTTTTTGAACTGCACATTATGCAGCTTGTCATGCACAACCTTCGCACCGTCGGTAGGAACGTATGACACGACAATGGGAAATGCGGGAATGTCCTGCAGGCGACCGTTGGGAGCCATACGCTCCAACGCTTTCACCTCTGACATGTACAATGAGATTTTGCCTGTACAGGTGATTCTTCCTTTGCTGCGGCTCACAGGATAACGTCCAGCACCATAGTTGTCGGTCACTTCCTGTTCATCGCTGTATTCAATTCCGGTTATGCCAGTGGCAACCATGCCCGCAATGGTGGCGACAATATCGCCCCAGCTGTATTCAACACCGTTGATTAAAGGTATTCCGTTCATGTTGTCTCCTTTCTATAGTTTGGTTGCGAATCCAATTTTCACATTAATCTTGCGCATCACGCCCATGGGCACGTTCTTGATGACCACTTCCACGGTGGAGGTGGCCAGCACATTCTGCTCGGGGTCGATTTCGGCCTTGTAGCCGCTCAGCTCGCCTGCCTTCTCCATATCTTCCAGTGCCTTGCCGGCGGTGGTTTCCAGAAATGCCACCATGGGAGCGTCCAGCTTGCCCGTCTCTGCATCCACCTTCAGGGGAGACGCAAGGTACGGCAGCAGGTTGGCGCGCACGCCACGGCAGGCTTTGTCGATAGTGCGCACATTCTCAATGTTGGCATAGTCGCTGGTGGCTACATCGCAGGTGTGGCTGTCGTTGAAATAGTTGTCGGCGTCGCCCACATGGGTGCGCACGAAGATGTAGCGGTTGTCATTCAAAAGCTCCTGGTTGGCGACCGATACATTCTTGATCAGACTGCCGTTGAACAAAGCGGGGGCTTTCAGTCCCAACTTGAATTTCTGCACCCAGGCGATGCACTCATGCACAGCGGCCTTGCTGATGACGCCTATGCAGGCTCCGATGCAGCCGTAGTTGGCGTATGTGCCAAGGTTGGAGGCCAATGTAGCGTCTCCGTCACAGCCAATCAGCACCGACACGTTGCACTTTCCGGCAGATGCAAGGCTTGTGCCTGTCAATGTCACCATAGTCACCGATGATCCGTTATAGGTTTCCACCACGCTCATTGGCATGTGATTATTCTCAAGGGCAGTCAGCTCGGTCTGCAGAGTGGCCACTGCAATCAATGTGCCACTGAAGATGCCGCACTGGCGCATGGCGCCATTGGCATATTCCTGCAATACGGTCACATCACCGGCTGCAACAGCGGTTGCTCCCGCTTTGATCATCACATACAGCGTGCCTTCCTCGTTCATGCGGAAGAACTCGCTGATATGGTAATACAACGCGTTCTTGGCGGTTTCTTCGGCTGTCAGTGCACCACCCGTTCCGGAACCGTTGCCATTTTCAGTCCACACGATGCCGGCTTCCGCAAGTTGTTCCACATACTGGAACTTCTTGATGTATGCCGTGGCGGGTGAACCAATGGTGTCGAAGCCTTTCAGATTGCCGTCGGCACTCCCGAAGGTCAGCACATCGGCGCCGAAGCCACCGAAAACAAGACCGCTGACAGGGTCTTCACTGGCGGCTTTTCTGCCCATGCCGCCATTGGTCTTTTGGAATCTTATGTCATTTAAATTTCCCATACTATTGTTTGTTTAGTTGTTTCTGATGCTCACGGGCAAAATAGCCGTCTGTGAACTCATGGCCATCGCTGCACACGAACTTGCCATTTCTCACAACGGGCCATTTCTCCTGCGGCGATGTGTTATTCTCTTCTTGTTTCTTTGCCATTTCAATACTGTTTTAATGCTTCTTCAAGGTCATCACATTCACGCTGTCCACCTCCAGAATATAGCGTCGCTCCTGCGGCATGTTGATGGTGCCCCGGTTATATCTGCCGTAGATGGTGTTGCGGCTTTTGTCGGTCACATACAGGTCAACGTCAAACAGCGGCTGGTCACGTTTCAGAAGACTGTCTATCACCACCGACTGCTCTTTCACCTGCCTGGCAAGTGACCGCCGGTGGCTGCCCTCGAGGGATGCCACAGTTACGGCCAGCGATGTAACCACCGCCATAACAGCTATCAATATCCATGACCATTTCTTCATTATCCGTTGTTAATCGGTTAATACTCTATTCCGGCTGCGTCCATCAGTTTCTCATATCTAGCTATGGTCTTCTCCAAACGGTTCACGCTCTTCACCTTCATTTCCGTCGAGGCGACCTGTTCCTGCAGTTGCTCGATACGGAGGTTCTGCTGCTTCACCTGTTCGGACAGGCTGTCAATCTTGGCAGCATCAGATGTACGTTGCTCCAGCAACTTGTCTATCTGTTCCTGCAGAGAGTTCACAATCTTCTTCCAGGTATCCACAGCCGCGTCAATGTTTCCAAGAGCGGCACTCTTGGTCTCTTCTTTGGCCTTCTTGGCTTCCTCCTTCGCTTTTTCTTTTAGGCTGCGCAGCGTGACCAAAGTCGCAAGCAAACCGCCGCTCAACAACACGTTCAGCACCGTGGAAATGATACCGTAAACACCAAAGCTCTCCATTCTAAATTCTTAATTCTTGATTTTTGACTGCATTCTGAACCCCGCCTCCACATCGGCCATGTTGGCCGGAACGCCGTTCTCGCAGTGGCACATGGCAGCGACTATCTTGCGATATTCGCTGCCGGATTCCGCCGTGAGCACCTTGTTGCGTCCCACACCACTGCGTTGTGCCACAGTAGCTATATAGCTTTCTGTGTTGTTCTCTGTGGGAGGCGCCCACGCCCGGATAATCTTCTCCACCGTGTTCAGCCCCCTGGAAAGATAGCTTCCCAGTATCACAAACGCGGCCCTGTATCCGTAGGCCATGCTACAGAATGTCTTGAACGCCCGGTCACGTCCGGGGACCACCTCGCCAAGGAAGCGTTCGCCGTTGTGCCGGATGTTCAGCGGGTTGTTGTTGCGTATGCCTCTGGGGGTTGACATGGCGGATTTATATTATGGATTATTAGGAAGCATGATATTCCTGGATGATACCCAACACACCCTTGCCGTCGGCTCTGCGGGCACGACCTCCCAATCTCTGCAGGAAACTGTATATGTCACCGTAGTAGGTGGGATCGCCCTCGTTGGTAAACATCTGGGTGGAACCCATTGCACGGGCCACACAGCTCGGATGCCAGAACAGACCGTAGCAGCAGTCGGTGGTACCGGCATTTTTGTCGCCTCCCTCAATGGCCACATAATCTTCCACACTATAGGTAAGGTCGGTAGATGTCCATCTGAAGTACTTGGTTCCGCTCACGGCAGAGAGAGTTGAATTGGAGGCCATCAGCGTGGTGGCTCTCTGGATGATATTGAAGCCTTCGAGCTTGCGCAGGTCGCCGGTCACATTGTCATAAACGGCGGTCAGGTTATCATTATTAGAACTACGGATGTCAGCGCACAGCTGGTCGAACATCTCAGTGTTCAGAATCACATAGCGGTCTTCTTTGGGAATGCCCCATTTGTTGAACACACTCTTGGCCTTGGCAAAATCTGCAACGGTCACACCGGTTCTCAGGTTGGAACCATGGATGGTGTTGTTAGAGTTCTTCGTGCCGGTGGCTTTGATGAAATAGGTGGGTCTCCAGTTGTATAGCATGGCTTCGGCGGTCAGCTGGTGCAGATACATCATATCCTCGGTCATGCAGCTGTCCATTTTGTCATAGCTCAATTCAACGGTGTCAGCATTCGGGATGAAACGCGGATCGGTGGTGAACTCATCCAGAGCGTAAGTGATATCCACATCCTTTCTGCGTTTGATAGTAGCCGGCAAAGAGGCACGGTTGCGTTCCACACCACTGGGTGAACCGGCTTGCGGAATATGTACCACAGTACCGCCAATCACATAATGCGACTCATCCACAGAATGCAAAAGGAACTCGTTGTTTTTGAAAAGGTTCCCGATGATATAATCAGTCCAGATTTCCGGAGTGACGGCCATTCCCAGGGAACCGGCGGGAACATGCACAAAGTTAGCGGCCACAAAGGTGGCGGCGCCCAAAGCGGGAACGGTTGCCGCCCCCACAAAGCACGACACCAACAGTGCCATGCACAAACTCATGATAAATCTCAATCCTTTTTTCATGTTTCTTTGAATTTTATGTTAGACTTATGTTAGGCAATAGCGATCCAAGCCGTGCCACTCCACACATACTGTCTCGCCTTGGCGGTGCTGGCTGTTCCACTGATGGTATCAACGGTGGTGTCAGCGTCTTTTTTCACAGTCACATTGCGTGCGGTACCGTCGCTGGTGGCTTTCACAATCACCTTGGCACCGATATTCAGGTTGTCACCCGGAGTGAGGGTCAAGGTTGCGGCTGCGCTAAGCGTGCCCAGATCAACAATGGTGGTGTCGCGCTCTACTTTCACTGTTGCGGCATTAGAGCTGAGGGTAGGGGTCACAGTTTCGCTGGTGGGGAAATACGCTTCCACTTTCTTGTCAGCGTCCTTCTCAATTTTGGGAGCTATGAAATTGTAGCTCGCATTGGTTTCTTTGTTTACAAACATAGTGCTTAGTTTTGGGGGTCGCAACCGAACTTCGCTTTGTAAAGCTCGGCATAGCGGCCTGGGTTGTTCTTTTTAAGGTTTTCCAGTTTGCCGGAACGGTGGTATTTGTCCCAGTCCCAGCCTTCCTCCTCATTCGGCGTGTTGCCTTCCTGGAGGCTGTTTTTGATTCTCTGCACCGGTTGCATCTTGTTCAAGATCTTCTCGGTACTCTCAAAGTCCTTCTCGGCCAGTTTGGTGTAGGCTTCGCGGTCATCCTCGCCGATGCGCTTGTCAGCCACGGCAGAGTCGATGAGGCTTTTCACCTTGGATTTCTCGAACTCCTTGACGCGGTTCTCAAGCCCGGAGACTTTGTCCCTCTCGGCTTGCAGCTGTTGGCGTAAGGTTTCACGCTCGTTCACCAAACCGCGCAAACTGTCGAGCATCTCGGCCTCCGTGGAAGTCTCGCTGATGTTCAGTGCAGTGGCAAATGCTTTTTCGTCCATTTTTTGCTGTTTTAAGTTAATAATTTGATTGTTATAGTAGTTGAAGGCACTGCGGGCGTCCGTAATGCTCTCCAACGCCTTTATATTCATATTGGTATTCACAATCTCATCACACAGTCCCGCCTGCACGGCTTCTTCCGCACTTAGCCAGTGGTCAATGCCGTCGAACCAGCGTTTGCGGGTCTCATCCACAGTCAGTCCTGTTCTGGCGGCCATCATCTCCACAAGTGTGGTCTCGAAGCTGTCCATCATGTCGGCGGCGGCACGGGTCTCATCGCTGTTGCCATACACATAGCCGCATACACGGTGATACATGAACTTGGCATGGCGGGCGGCTTTCACATGATGCTTCGGGTTGGTGATCAGCACGGCCATCATTGAGGCGGCTATACCGTCCACTACCCAGGTGATGTCCACATCCGTCCGGTCCAGATAATTGAACAGGGCGCTCCCCTGCGCCACTTCGCCGCCGTCGCTGTTCACATAAAAAGTGAACGAGCGCACGCCGTCCCTTCGTTTCGCCTCTATCGCCTGGATCAGGTCATTGGTGTCAATATCAAGACCCCTGCCGATGATACCGTAAAGGTATATCTCGCAACTCTCCGTTTTCTTTGCTGTTTTTGTCTGTTTTGCCATCTCTTTTCTCAAAAATCAGCGGCAAAAATAAGGCCTGTTTTTGTTATAAATTTATTTTGTATGTATTTATGATATAGCTACATACTTCTTTGCCACATTTGCCGTTTCCATTGTGTTTGCTTCCTATTTTTGCCGTGATTTTTCAAGAATGAATTATGGCAGAACTGACAAGAGAACAGAAGAAAGACTACGCCCGCCAGTTATACTTGAACGATTCAAGTATAACTCAGGCCGAGATAGCCGAGAAAGTGGGTGTGAGCAAGGTCACCGTGTGCAAATGGGTAAAGGAAGGCAAATGGGAGGAGTTGCAGACCTCGCTGTTGGTAGGCAAGGAGGAACAGCTGGCAAGACTGTATAAGCAGCTCCGCAAACTCAACGACGCCATTGAGGGGCGTGATGAGGGTCAGGACTTCGCCAGATCAAAGGACGCGGATGCTATCCTGAAAATAACAGCTGCTATCAAGAATCTTGAAACAGAAACCAACATTGCTGAGAAGATGGCCACAGGTAAGGAGTTCCTCTCCTTCGTGCGCAAGACCTCCGGTTTCGATACCAGCAAAGAGGTGGCCCGTCTCTTCAACGCCTACATCAAATCCTGTCTGTAACCATGGCCAAACTGCGAAAACCTACCGACAAACAGCTGTTAAAGGACTGGGAGGAATATTACAGCCAGTTCATTTCCGATGTGGAAGTTGACAGCTCAGAGAGCGAGATTGAGCGGCAACAACGCATCGCTCATCTGGAAGCCAATCCGGAGGAATGGTTCAAATACTATTTCCCGAAATACTGCACCGCCGAACCCGCTCCGTTCCATATTGCGGCCACAAAGAGATTGTTTGCCCACCGCCGCTGGTACGAGGTGCGTGCCTGGAGCCGCGAGCTGGCCAAGTCGGCCCGTTCCATGTTCGAGGTGTTGAACCTGGCACTCACTGGTAAAATCCGTAACTTCCTTATGGTGTCCAACAGCTACGACAACGCCTGCCGTCTGATGCTGCCGTTTATGATGCAGTTGGAGAAGAACCTGCGCATTATCAACGACTATGGCGACCAGGTGGTGGCGGGTCATTGGGAAGCCGGTGAGTTTATCGCCAAGTGCGGATGCTCGTTCCGGGCATTAGGTGCCGGACAGTCACCCCGTGGTACCCGTAATGAGGCCGCCCGTCCCGACTTCATCCTCATCGACGATATCGACACCGACGAGGAGTGCCGCAATCCCGACCGTATCAAGCTGAAGTGGGACTGGATAGAACAGGCGCTCATCCCCACCATATCCGTTTCCGGCGACGCCAGGATCCTGTTCAACGGCAACATCATCGCCAAGGACTGCTGCATCGCCCGCGCCGGCGAGGTCGCCGACAAGTTCGACATCGTCAACATACGCGACAAAAACGGCAAGTCGTCGTGGAGCAAGAACAGCGAGGAGGACATCGACTTTATCCTCTCCAAGATCAGCACCCGGTCGGCAAAGCAGGAATACTTCAACACTCCTCTGTCGGAAGGCGATGTGTTCAAGGAGCTCACCTGGGGTAAAGTCCCCAATCCAAACCGCTTCCGCCACATCATCATCTATGGCGACCCCTCGCCGTCCAATTCCAAAAACAAGGCCGGTTCCATGAAGTCCGTGTGTGCCGTGGGGATGCTCGACGGCGTGTTCTACATCCTGCGTTGCCGCCTCGACCACGCCACCAATGCCGAGTTTGTTGACTGGTTCTACGATGTCAACGAGAGTTTCGGCCACACCACCGCACAGCTTTACAACTACGTGGAGAACAACACCCTGCAGGATCCTTTCTACGAGCAGGTGTTCATCCCGCTTTTCGCGGCCAAGGGCAAAGAGAAAGGCTACTGGCTCAACATGGTGCCCGACACCCGCAAGAAGCCCGACAAGTTCAGCCGTATCGAGGGCAACCTGGAACCGCTGAACCGCAACTGCCGCCTGATATTCAACGAGGCCGAAAAGGGCAACCCCCACATGGAGCGGCTGAAGGAGCAGTTCCTTCTGGTCTCGCCTGAACTCAAAGCCCCCGCCGACGGCCCCGACTGCGTGGAGGGCGGCGTGTACATCGCCGCGCAGAAAATGCGGCAGCAATCAGCAGAGCAATTAATTCTGGGCAAACGCCCACGCAATAAACGACGTGTTTAACCTTAATGTTCCATCAAAATGATTGAATTATGCAAACGACTTATCAGATTTCTTCAGGTACGCAACGCCATCCGTCATGCCGACAGGATGCAAAAGTTAACCGGCAAACGCCACTATGTTATACAAGTGTTCAAAAAGATCAGGGTGTACGACCGCTTACACATCAATCTGCTCATTTCCCGGGGAGTCCTTCACAAAAGGCTTAAAGACAACCTGGAATTGACCAAGGTCTGCCTGTATTACACGAACCCCAAAAAGAAATAGCAACATGTATCTGCAACCCGAAGACCTCGAAAGGGGCGCGCGCGGTGAGCATATCGCCGTGGTAACCCGTAATATCGACAACGCCCGCCAAGCCATCATAGAGGCGCAGGCGGAGGTGGAAAGCTATCTCACCGCACGCTACGACATCAGGGCGGAGTTCGCCAAAAGCGGTGACAGCCGCCTTCCCATGGTGGTGAAGTTAGTGAGGGATATTGCCCTGTACAACTGTTTCAATATCGCCAACCCGGTGTCGATGCCCGAGAACCGTGTCACATCCTACAACAACGCCATCAAGTTCCTCAAGGAGGTGCAGGCCGAACGGGCCTCCATCGATGGGCTGACCCGTCTCACCGGAACCACTGGCACATCCTCATACGTTACCTTCGGTGGCAACCGCAAACGCAATAACCAATACTAAACCATGGCCGTAAAGAGAAAACAGGGGAAGACCCCCGACAACATCACAGTACAGAACATCCAGATCCATAACGCTCCTCACAACACGCAGGACATCGAGAACTGGAAAAACGCCATCCGGGCGTTCGAGAACATCATCAACCCCAACCGCACGCCCTTGTACGATCTGTATGAGGACATCCTGCTCGACGGACAGATCGAGGCCACCTGGGGCAAGCGTCAGGATGCCGTACTGAACAAAGAGCTGGTGTTTGTGCGTGACGGTGTGGAGGATGAGGATATCACCTCCCTGCTCAACTCACCCGACATGAGGCTGCTCATCTGTGACCTACTTGATAGCATTGTTTGGGGCTATACGCTCATTCAAGTGAACAATGTGTGGTACGATGAGGATGAGGAGACCTACAAGATAGACTACGACCTGATTCCCCGCAAGCATGTCCATCCGGAAGACGGATTCGAGTGCGTGAGCAAACAGCAGTCGCTCACATCAAAGGATTGGCTGTACAAGGAACTGCCCTTGGCCAACTATATGATATGGGCGGGAAAACCAACCAGCAAAGGATTGTTTGCTAAGGCTGCCCAATACGTCATCTACAAGCGTGGTGGGTTCGGCGACTGGAGCCAGTTTGCCGAGATGTTCGGTATGCCGTTCCGTGAGATGATATATGACGATTACGACGAGGCCACCCGTGCCAAGCTGGAGCAGGGACTTCAGGAATGGGGAGGCGCAGGCTACAGCATCCATCCCCGCAGCACAGAGCTGAAGATACACGAAACCGGAGGCTCCACAGGCAGCAATGAGGTGTACGATCGTCTAATCCAGGCGTGCGATGCCTCCATTTCCAAAATCATCCTGGGCAACACCCTAACCACTGAACAGGGCGACCATGGTGCCCGCTCACTGGGCGAGGTGCATGAGGAGGTGGAGGAAAAGAAGACCGAAAGCGACAAACGTTTCATCTTGGCTCTCCTTAACACCCGGTTCCGTGCCATCCTCAAGCGTTTCGGCATCAATGTCACCGGTGGTATCATCTGGTACCAGTCGCCCGATAAGGATTGGAGTAAGCTTAAGATCAAATGGGATGTCATCAACTCCATCAGCGACAAACTTCCTGTCGATGACGACTACATCTATGAGGAGTTCGACATCCCCAAGCCGGACAACTACGAGGAACTGAAGGAAGAGCTGCGCATGGCGCACAGTTTCAACCCCTTTGAAACGCAGTTGCAAAACCCTTTAAACGATGGCAAAACAAATCCGAAAAATCTGTTGGAAAGGATCCGCAATTTTTTCGTGCCATCCCCCAAGAAGGGGGAATCAATTGGGAAAGCCCGCACGGTGACAAACAGGCTGGCACTGAATGATAACCTGATACAACGTGTATGGGACGGTGAATCCGACTACTGGGATGCGGAACTTTTCCGCTTCATATCCGACGACTTGATAAGTGCCTTGGATAAAACATCCATCAATCCTAAACCAGGCGCATACAATCAGATTGCCTACGATGTTCCTGATGATGTGTTCCGCACGGCCTTGGAGCAGAACCTGTTCCATTTCTCTGCCGCCAAGACGCTGGCAGAGCTTCAGGCACTCAATCAGGCACTGAACGAGGCCAAAGACTACAACGATTTCCGCAAGCGCGCGGAAAAAATCACCAACACCTTCAACAAAAAATGGCAACAGACTGAATACTATTCAGCCGTCAACTGTGCTGAAAACGCAAGCACTTACCGCAGGCTGAAAGGCAAAACAAAACTATTTCCCTATTGGCAGTACAAAACTGTCGGTGATGAGAAAGTGCGAGAGGAACATGCCGCTCTGAATGGGCTGATACTGCGCCACGATGACCCGTTGTGGGATCGTATCTATCCGCCTAACGGATGGCATTGCCGCTGCAGTGTGGTTCCCAAAATGCAACACGAGGTTGATGGCATTACCGAGGAATCGCAGCACCAGAAGGTGGCACAGTATATGAACACCGCCGATTGGAAGAATGCCGAAGCTCAGCACTGGGACATTAACCGGGCAAAGCAGGGACTTGTTTTTGATGCCAACCAAATGTATATCCGCAAATTCCCCGACAATGCCGCCTCCTATATGGACAAGGTGAAACCCGACAAATGGGGGCTTGAAAACTCCATCAAAAAGCTGCAGCAGCAGGCCGAAGGTGAAACCCTGAGATATGAAGGTACCGCAGAGGAATTCTGGAATACCCACAAACAGACCATAGATGGGAAAGACTACCTGGTTATCGAGGACTATAACGGCAGGAAGTGGAAAATGGAAAAAGATAAGTTTGATGAACACACTTCCGACAAAAAGAAAAAAAGAGCTTATAGAACAGAATACTTGGCCAATATTTTTGACATAGCTAAAAAACCTGATGAAGTGTGGTTAGGGAGAGAAAATAGGAATGCTAATTCTAATGATATGCAACTCTCAAATTATACTATGATTAAGTACTATAAAGACACCTCCTTGGTTGTCTCAGGTAAAATAGAATATGGTGAATTTATTCTGAAATCATGGTATCTGTTACGCGACCCAAACAAAAGAAGAGGTTTGCTAATAAAAAAATGAGGATTTAGTTTTGCAAACTGTACATGTCATTAGTCATAGGCTTACTCCCTTCCTCCATCCTCAAGGATTGCTTCGCCTTATGGTCTGCATAAACTCACTGCAAAAATACAAAAACTTTTGAACATACAACATCAAAATGAAACTTTTATGAAAAAAACTGACATACCACAACCAAAATCAAACCAAGCAACAGAAGACCGAATCCGGAAGGCTGGGCTATTCGAGCGAATATGGATGGCTTTACAACGGGCATTTCATAAGGTTTTCCCTCCTCTTTTTTACATAGCTCTTGATATGACCTTGCCTCTAAATTCCTTAGAACAGCAACTTGACTCCATAAAACGGCTGAAACGCACAGGAGGCCGAGTGCGAGTGTTATGTTGGCGGTATGATACAGAACCTTTCCCACAGCTTCCGTGTAATGATTGCCCAAAGCGGCCTGAATACCTAACAGAGCGCATCCGCCGACAAGAAGTTGTTCGAGAAACCCTCTATGAGCTGTTTGCCTCCGCTCCTCCAACTCATCCATGTATTTTAAGGCCTTCTTTTTCCATATAGTTCTTTTTTAGGTTAAACAATTCCGCAAAAATACAAAAAACAATAAAGAAAGGAGAAAAAATATGGAAAATGAAAATTTGGCAATTCGATATGTAGAAGGTGTAAAAAAAGCGAATCCGGAAAAAACAAACCCTACTTGGGGATTGGTTGAAACAGCTTTTTTAGCAGGAATGGAGGAACAGAGTCGGACACAAGATCTTAAAAACCATATACGACATTGTGGCACTATCAAACCTGAAGAAATTCTTGAACTTGCGAAAAAAATGGGTTTTCAGGTGGACATCAATTATCATTTAACCTCAAACATCTAACCCTCCATGTCCCCCGAAGAATTTATCAACAAGATGAAGACCATTCAGAAGGAACTCCTTCCTGACTGTGCTGACATCATCGCTGAAACAGCTACAGAATATTTTAAAGACAGTTTCGACAAACGTAAAGCCTTTGACGGACGACCTTGGAAACGCACTCACAAAACAACAGGCTCAACCCTGGTTGAGTCAGGAAATCTTAGAAATTCCATCAGGCCTATCACGGTTACGGAAAAAGAGGTGGTGATAGCAGCTGGCAACGAGAAGGTGGCTTACGCACGTGTCCACAACGAGGGCGGGGTGCAATACGTGAAGCCGCACCACAGAACCAGAAAAAGCAAACGTCCTGGTGAGGAAGACAAACGCTTCCAAGTTAAAGGATATGCATACAAAGCATGGAAACGTCAGTTTATGGGAGATTCCAAAGAGATGTTCGACATCATTGACAAACGAATTTCAGAATACATCAAATCCTTAAACTAATGAAAAAAAAACTTTACTTAGCCATCAAGAACCGCCTGAAGAACATCCCCGGTGCGGATGGCGAACCACTGTTCAAACATTTCGACCTTTGGAACCAGCAAGTGGAGTTTATCGAGCAGGAAACCCCGTTCCAGACTCCCGCCATATTTGTAGAGTTCCAGCCCTTGCAATGGCGCACCCTGGGCAACCGGGTGCAGGACGCCGACCTTACCACACGGCTGCACATCGTCACCGAGTGGAACGCCCTCACGGCCGACTATGCGCCCGAGGAAGAAGAGGCACTGGAGTATCTGGACATTGTGGACAGTGTGGTGGCCGCCATGCACGGATTCACAGCTCCGAACACTAACACCTGGATGCGCACCCAGACCATCCCCAACCACAACCATGAGCGGTATGTCGATAGCGTGGAGGAATACATCTGCAAGGTGACGGACAATTCGGCCAATACGCCGATGCAAGGAGTGAACGGTAATACCATCGTGCCGGAGAAACGCTATGTGACTCTTAACCCGGTGGTCACAAAAGGAGAGGATTAATCAAACAACGAAAGCTGTCTCCGGTTAATGATAAGCCTGCGGTCTTTTTCGCTGGCGGCCATCCGTTCAGCCTCTTTGATTTGCTGCTCAAGACCCGGCATGTTGATAATCTTGATAAAGGTGGCATAGCTCATCGGATAAACAGGATTGACATACTTGCGCCACACGGCAGCGTATGTCGTCCAGCCTTCCTCATAGTACTGGTTCACTATCTCCACCACTTTTTTGCAGTAAAGCAAATGGTTCAGTCTGTTTCTGGCCATAACTGTTTATTTTCCGCAAAAATACAAAAACGCCCGCTGTTAAACGGGCGTTAAGTGTAAATTGTTCATAAGTTTTCCTGTATCAATCAGGATAAAAAAGAATCCCAACGGCCTTGCGGTATTCATACTCCTCGCAAATGGCGTTGAACTGCCATTTATACTCCGGATAAACATCCATATAACCCTGCATACGACGTACTGCGCTTACCACACTGGAACCGCCCGTACCCTTCCATCCTACAAAACGGGTGATGGTTTCCATGCTTGCCCCGTAATGGCGCGCCACTAAGGCAAACATCTGCTTTTGCTCCACAATGTATGGGAGTCGCCTGTGCATTGACAGGAAAAGGAAGCCGCATTTGTCGGACATCACATCATACAACAGTTCCAAATCGCTATGCTTCATGGTTCAGTCTTAGGTTAATCACATGCATTTCACGGCCAAGCTGGAACAACAGCTCATTCTCGAATGACTGGGCAAGCAGGTCGAAGAATATCTCATCACTCTTGCGCATAACGGGAAACACCCATGCCAAAAGCGTCTTCAGTTCCACCACACTCAAGCGCAGGGTATATCTCTCCACATCGGGGCGGTACATGTTCTGCATCCTGGTCCAAAGCCTTTCGCAGGTCTCTATCGCAATGAGTTCGTTAATCGTGCTGACACGCCCAATCTCCCGGGTAGCAAACATGCAATTAGATCCAAGTGCCTTCAGTTCGGTTTGGTTCATTTTAAGTTTGAATTTCGCCATAACCTTAACTCATTAATTGTTCCACAGTTGGTCATTCAGATAGGTGGTGGCGTACTTCTTGCACACCGTCGGCGGAATATTGCGCACATAGCGCTCAATGTAGTTATAGGCCTTCACCTGTTCAGCACGGCTCATCTTGTCCCACACGCGCTTGGTCTTCACCTTGCTGCTGCGTGCCTTGTCATCGTACTTGTTCCAGAACGCATCAAAGGTCACACTGTCCAGGATCTCCACAAAAGTAGTGCCACTATAGCATTTTATCTCATCGGCAGTCTTGGGCAGATGGCGCAGGAACCACACCATTTGATCATAGCTCACCCCGCTGCCGCTGAAGTCGATGGAGCAAAACTTGCCGTCGTCATTGAATTTCAGCATCACAGCGCCTGTGAATTTGTCTGATTTGATTTCAAATATTCTCATATTACTTGATTTTTGATGGTCTGAACGTAAATACCCGCATACCCAGCATTTGGGCGTCATGATATTCCCAGATTGCCCCTCTGCTTTCCGACCAATCATGAAGCAGACAGATAGCATCACACTTCATCAGTTCCGGTATGCACACCCTCATGCACCGTTCCCATGTCCATGTAGATGAGCACAGGCGCAGCGGGTTCACGGTTTCGTGTCCTTGCTGCCGAAGCCAGTACTCCGCCTGTGAGAATTTTATAAAAACCTCTCCAATGGGCAAATCTGAAACTTTTCCTGCTATATATACTTTCATTGTTCTTTGTTTTAGAGGGATGAGCCGGAATCGAACCGGCGCCTGGCTGCGCACACACCCGGAGTGACCAATTTTCCTATCATCCCTGCCATTCCCTTTCACGTTATCTTTCCAGCTGTCAGATGTCTGTTCCATCCGTCACCGGCACCCATCGCCGGAACAATCCCTGCCGTGCTGTCGGCCCTACTTGGGAAATTCTCATCTTCAAAGGGGGTTTATTCTTCTTTTTTCGGTTCCACGTAAAATGTCTCTTCCTGCACCACAGAGATTCCCACCTTGGGGAACATGGCGGCCACCTCCTCACTCTCGCGATCAGCCAGCAGCTTTTCTTTGTTGGCCTCCTCGCTGGTGCGCACATAGCCGGGCAGGAACTCCTTCAGCAGGTTCACCACGGCTCCCCAGGTGAATCCCTTCAAGGTCTTCAGCTTCGGCGTGCCGGTTCTGAATCCGAGGGTGCCGTGGGTGGTCTCCATGCTCTTTTTTTTGCTGAAAAGTTCCTCGCGGTTCTCCA
>JAEETJ010000036.1 GCA_016290295.1 Bacteroidales bacterium | reverse complement strand
TGCGACAGCATTACCGTGCTCAACCTCACTATCGAGGATTACCTGCGTGACACCATCAATGTGGCCATCTGTCACGGCAACAGCTACGCCTTCGGTGGAGAGAACCTGAGTGCGGCAGGAACTTACTCTGACACCACTCGCACCGCGGCAGGCTGCGACAGCATCACCGTGCTGCACCTCACCATCGAGGACTACCTGCGTGACACCATCAATGTGGCCATCTGCCACGGTAACAGCTACGCCTTTGGCGGAGAGGACTTGAGTGCGGCAGGAACTTACTCCGACACCACTCGTACCGCGACAGGCTGCGACAGCATTATCGTGCTGCGCCTCACCATCGAGGACTACCTGCGAGACACCATCAATGTGGCCATCTGCCACGGTAACAGCTACGCCTTCGGTGGAGAGATCTTGAGTGCAGCCGGCACCTACTCCGACACCACTCGCACCGCGGCAGGTTGCGACTCCATCACCGTGCTGCACCTTACCATTGAGGACTACCTGCGAGACACCATCAATGTGGTCATCTGCCACGGTAACAGCTACGCCTTCGGTGGAGAAGACTTGAGTGCAGCCGGCACCTACTCCGACACCACACGCACCGCTGCAGGCTGCGACAGCATTATTGTGCTGCACCTTACCATTGAGGACTACCTCCGCGACACCATCAATGTGGCCATCTGCCACGGCAACAGCTATGCCTTCGGTGGAGAGGACCTGAGTGCGGCAGGCACTTACTCCGACACCACTCGCACCGCGGCAGGTTGCGACAGCATCACCGTGCTGCACCTCACCATTGAGGACTACCTGAGAGACACCATCAATGTGGCCATCTGTCACGGTAACAGCTACACCTTCGGTGGAGAGGATTTGAGTGCTGCTGGCACTTACTCCGACACCACAAGAACAAGTGCTGGTTGCGACAGCATCACTACCCTGACGCTGACCGTTGAGGATTACATCCGTGAGGAAGTTAGCGAAAGCATTTGCCATGGTGGCAGCTTCACCTTCGGCAACAGAGTATTGACTGAAAGCGGCATTTACGCCGATACTACTCGCACATTGGCAGGTTGCGACAGCATCACTACCTTGACCCTCACCGTCTATCCTAATGTAGATACCTTAATAGTTGCCGAAAGTTGCCTCTCCTACACTTGGGAAGATTCTACCTACACGACTTCGGGCGAATACACACGGCACTTCTCCACTTCCCACGGCTGTGACTCTACTGTCACCCTACATCTTACCATCCACATTCCAGTTCATACCGACACCGTCATCATCGCATACGACAGCTGCATGTGGAATAATCATACATACGACACTACCGGCGTATATACCTTCACCCACCCGGATGAAAACGGTTGCGAACAGGTGGACACCCTGCATCTTACTGTTTACTACTCCTCCTTTACTGAATTCTCCGATTCGGCATGCGTTTCCTATACTTGGAATGGCACGACATACACGCAATCTGGCGAATACACCCAGGTACTCCAAGACATCCACCAAGCGGACTCTACTGTCACCTTACATCTGACTATCTTCCCTGCTGAGACCTCCATCATCTACGACACCGCATGTAACCTATACACATGGAATAACAACACCTACACGCAATCCGGCGAATACACACAGCAATTACAGAGCATCCACGGCTGTGACTCCACCGTCACCCTTCATCTGACCATCTATCACGACACCACTGTCACATGGAACCATAGCGAGTGTGAATCATACACCTGGAACGACAGCACTTATACCCAGTCGGGTGATTATACCCTTACTCTCCAGACTATCCACGGCTGCGACTCCGTCGTCACCCTGCACCTCACCATCTACCATCCGCAACATACCGCTGAGACACAAACAGCATGCGAATCTTACACTTGGCATGACCAAACTTACACGACTTCCGACACCTATTATTATACCCACACGGATGCTCATGGATGCACACAGGTGGATACCCTCTATCTGACGGTCAACCATCCACAGCACACCGCCACTACTCTGGCTGCTTGTGAATCATACACATGGCATGGACAGACCCACACCACTTCAGGCACCTATTATTACACGCATAATGATGCCCACGGATGTACACAGGTAGATACCCTCTATTTGACCATCAACCACCCGCATCACACGGCAAGCACAGAAATCGCCTGTGAGAGCTTCGAATGGCACGGACAGGTGCATAATACATCCGGAACCTATTTGTACGCTCACGACGACGAAAATGGCTGTTCTCAGGTCGATACGCTCCACCTCACCATCAATCACAATAGTGCTTCCGAATTCACCATTGTAGAATGTGAATCTTATACTTGGAATACAACTACCTATAACGAGTCCGGCGATTATACCCAGACCTTTACCAATGCCGTGGGTTGTGACTCCATTGTCACCCTGCATCTGACCATCAATCATCCGCAAAATATCGCAGTGAATATTTCCGCTTGCGAAAGCTATGAATGGAATGGCACAACCTACACCACTTCCGGCTCTTATACTTTCACCCACGAGGATGCCAATGGTTGTACTCAGGTTGACACGCTGAATCTCACTATCAACTTCCCGACTCACACTGCCACCACCGAATATGTATGCCACACCTACGAATGGAATGGCCAGTACTATTCAAGCGCAGGCACATATACCTTCGCACACGAGGATGCCAACGGTTGCGAGCAGGTGGATACGCTGCACCTCATCTTTGTGGATACCACTACAAACTTATTCTCACACACCTTCAACTTCTGCGAAGAAGAGCAGGCTGTCCTCGAGGTTAACTCAGCCCTGCCCAATATTGAATGGAACACCGGCGAGACCTCTTCTATCATTACAGTCTTTGAATCTGGTCTTTATACTGTAACTTTGTCACAAGGACAGTGCTTTATCAGCCGTGACTATTACATCAAACCTTGTGAATATAATATCTTGATGCCGAATGCATTTACACCTAATGGTGACGGCTTGAACGACGTATTCTGCATACCCGAAGGATACCTCGAACAGATTGACGACAATGACTTTGAAGTATATATCTATGATCGTTGGGGTGAAGTGGTATTTGCCTCCAACCGCAAGGATTTCCGTTGGAACGGCGAAGTCAGAGGCAGAGTGCTCCGCAACTACACCTACACTTATCTGATTAAATATACCAGTGCATCGGGAATTCCGGGAATGATTAAGGGTAGTGTGATAGTGCTTTGACAATTGATAATTGATAATTGACAATTGACAGTTGACAATTGACAGTTGATTTTTGGATTACAGGATTACAGGATGGAAGGGTTAGGAGGGTTAGAATGGTTAGGAAGGTTAATGTTGAATTGTGAATTGTGAATTGTGAATTATTAATTGTCCTCCTGTTCGGACAAAAAAATCCCTGGCATTGCTGTCAGGGATTTTTTTTGAGGAGAGATCAATTGAGTTTAGGCCATTCCGCCACCCATCATGGGGATGGTATCTATCGAACCTTCTTTAATGACACCATTCTTTTCTTCAAACTTAGCCACATTGTCGGCCAAGGCGTGAAGCAAACGTTTGGCATTCTGAGGGGTCATGATAATACGTGATTTTACCGTTCCTTTGGGAAGACCCGGCAGCATAGCTGCGAAGTCCACGATAAATTCGTTGTTGGAATGGGTGATGATAGCCAGGTTCGAATAAATGCCCTGAGCCACTTCCTCACTCAAATTGATATCTATTTTCTGTTCGGCCATAATCATTTGGAATTTAAGGGTTACTACTCTTTAGATGCCATCAGGGATTCATATTCTTCCATAGAACCTACCTGAATGTTCTGGTATGATTTCAGACCGGTACCAGCAGGAATCAGATTACCCACGATGACATTTTCCTTCATACCTTCCAAAGTATCTGTCTTGGCGTTGATAGCGGCTTCAGTAAGTACCTTGGGAGTTTCCTGGAAGGATGCGGCTGAAATGAAGCTACGGGTCTGCAAAGCGGCTCTGGTGATACCCTGCAAAATAGGCTTACCAGTAGCTGGTTTAGCATTACGTACTTCTACCGTCTTCATATCCTTACGTTTCAGCAGTGAGTTCTCATCACGCAGTGCCTTAGGATTAACGATCTGACCTGCCTTGAATACAGTAGAGTCACCTGGATCAACCACCACTTTCTTCTCCCAGATAATGTCATTTTCTTCCTGGAAGTCAATCTTATTGATTAACTCGCCCTGCAAGAACTTAGTATCACCCGGATCTTCGATTTCAACCTTACGCATCATCTGGCGTACGATAACTTCGAAGTGCTTGTCGTTGATCTTAACCTGCTGCATACGATACACATCCTGGATTTCGTTGATGATGTATTCCTGTACTTTCATAGCACCCTTGATATTCAAGATGCTTGAAGGAGTCAATGCACCATCTGAAAGCGGAGTACCAGCATGTACAAAGTCGTTCTCCTGAACCAGGATCTGTTTTGAAGTAGGAATCAAATATTCCTTGGCAGCATTCTTATCACCATTACGCGGGGTTACCATCACGGCACGTTTGTTACCACGTTTCAGTTTCTTGTCGAAAGTAACAAAACCTTCGATTTCTGAAACGATAGCAGGATCTGAGGTGTCACGAGCTTCGAATAACTCCTGTACACGCGGCAGACCGCCGGTAATATCGCTTGCCTTACCGAAGGCACGTGGAATCTTAACCAGCACTTCACCAGCTTCGATTTCCTGGCCACTGCCTACAGACAGACGTGCACCGACAGGGATGTCGAAGGTTCTAATGGGCTCGTCATTTTCATCCAAGATAGAGATTCTCGGGTTTTTGGTCTTCACACGGCTTTCAATGACAACGGCATCCTGAACACCTGACTGGTCATCCACTTCAACACGGAAGGTTACACCTTCAACGAAGTCGTTGAGCTGAATTCTACCAGCCACGTCAGAGATGATAACGGCATTGTAAGGATCCCATTCAGCAATCTTATCACCTTTGTTCACCATATCACCATTCTTGTAATACAGTTTTGAACCGTAAGGAATATTAGCTGAATACAAAACAATACCGGTCTTGGTATCCACAATCTTCATTTCGGCGGCACGACCGATAACTTCCAGATATTCGCCCTTGTCGATAGCACGCAGCTCATCAATTACCAAGTGACCGGCATGCGGTGCATCGATTTGCTTATCAGCGGCAGCTCCACCTGCCACACCACCGACGTGGAATGTACGCAGGGTCAGCTGGGTACCAGGTTCACCGATAGCCTGTGCGGCAATGATACCAACGGCCTCACCCATCTGAACCATCTTGCCGGTAGCCAGGTTACGACCGTAACATTTCTGGCAGATACCATGCTTGGATTCGCAAGTGGGCACCGAACGGATTTCCACTTCTTCAATCGGTGATTCTTCAATAGTCTTGCAAATATCTTCGGTCAGCTCTTCACCTGCCTTGATAATCAGCTCGCCAGTCAGCGGATGATAAATGTCATGCAGAGAAACACGACCTAACAATCTATCGTACAGAGATTCAACCACAGTCTCGTTCTTCTTCACAGCGGAAACGGTCATACCACGCAGAGTACCGCAGTCCACCTCTCTGATGATCACATCATGTGAAACGTCCACCAAACGACGGGTCAGATAACCTGCGTCAGCGGTCTTCAAAGCGGTATCTGCCAAACCCTTACGAGCACCGTGCGTGGAGATGAAGTACTCCAACACAGACAGACCTTCCTTGAAGTTGGACAAAATCGGGTTTTCGATAATCTCACCACCGGTAGCACCTGATTTGGTAGGTTTAGCCATCAAACCACGCATACCAGACAGCTGACGAATCTGCTCACGAGAACCACGAGCACCAGAGTCGCACATCATGTAAACACTGTTGAAACCTTGGCGATCCTTGGCAATCTGTTCCATCAGGATGTTGGTCAACTTGGCGTTGGTTTGTGACCAGAGGTCGATAACCTGGTTGTAACGTTCGTTGGCGGTGATGAAACCCATATTCAGGTTCATGTTGATTTCGTCAACACCTGCATTAGCTTCCTGAATCAAGGTCTTCTTTTCAGCCGGAATAATCACATCACCCAAGTTGAAGGACAGACCGCCTTCGAAAGCCATGCGGAATCCCATGCCCATGATATCATCCAAGAACTTGGCCGTAATAGCATTGCCGAACTTAGCCAAGACATCACCGATGATTTCTCTCAAATATTTCTTAGTCATCAGTTTGTTGATGAAACCGAAACCTTGAGGAACCACCTGGTTGAAGATGATACGTCCAACGGTAGTATCGGTCAGCACCATATTGCCGTCGCCCTTGAGGTCAACACGGCACTTGATGCAAGCGTTCAGATGCACTTTCTTCTCATTGAAAGCGATCAGCACTTCTTCCGGAGCGTAGAACTTTCTACCCTCTCCCATTACAGGTTCTTCGGGAGTTGAACGCAATTCCTTAGTGATATAATACAGACCTAATACCATATCCTGTGAAGGCACGGTGATAGGCGCACCATTAGCGGGGTTCAAAATGTTGTGTGATGCCAACATCAGCATCTGGGCTTCCAAAACAGCTGCATTGCCAAGGGGCACGTGAACAGCCATCTGGTCACCATCGAAGTCAGCGTTGAATGCCGTACAGCACAAGGGGTGCAGACGGATAGCCTTACCTTCTACCAACTTGGGCTGGAAGGCCTGGATACCCAGACGGTGCAAGGTAGGAGCACGGTTCAACAATACCGGATGACCCTTCAATATGTTTTCCAAGATTTCCCAGATGATGGGTTCCTTTCTCTCCACCACTTTCTTGGCGGATTTCACGGTCTTGGCAATACCACGTTCAAGGATTCTTCTGATGATGAACGGTTTGAACAACTCGGCAGCCATATCTTTCGGCAGACCGCATTCGTTCATGTGCAATTCAGGACCTACCACGATAACCGAACGACCTGAGTAGTCAACACGCTTACCCAGCAAGTTCTGACGGAAACGACCTTGTTTACCTTTCAAGCTGTCGGACAGAGATTTCAGGGCTCTGTTGGACTCGGTCTTGACGGAGTTGGATTTTCTTGAGTTATCAAACAAAGAATCCACAGCTTCCTGCAACATACGTTTCTCATTACGCATAATCACATCGGGAGCCTTGATTTCAATCAGTCGTTTCAGACGGTTATTACGGATAATCACTCTACGATATAACTCGTTCAAGTCTGATGTAGCGAAACGGCCACCATCCAATGGCACCAAAGGACGCAAATCAGGCGGAATCACAGGAACGATCTTCACAATCATCCATTCCGGCTTGTTGACGGCACGTCTTCTACTGTCTCTGAAAGCTTCAAAAACATGCAGACGTTTCAGGATTTCCTGCTTTCTCTGCTCTGAAGTCTCGTGGTTGGCACGGTCTCTCAATTCGAAAGATTCCTTATCCAGATCCAGTTTCACCAACAGGTCATACAAAGCTTCTGCACCCATTTTGGCGATGAACTTGTTAGGATCGGTATCATCCAACAGTCTGTTTTCAGGAGGAAGGTTGTCGATGACATTGTAGTATTCCTCTTCGCTCAGCAGCGTTCTCTCTTTCACCAGCACATCTTCCTTCTTTTCCTTATCTTTCTTCTCTCTGTATTGGAACCCTTCTGCAGCACCAGCCTGGATCACGAGGAAATTCTCATAATAAATGATGGATTCCAGATTTTTGGCGGACAAGCCGAGCAGAGCACCAATTTTATTGGGAGAAGACTTGAAAAACCAGATATGGGCAACGGGCACCACCAACTGGATATGGCCCATTCGCTCTCTACGTACCTTGCGTTCGGTAACTTCCACACCGCAACGGTCGCAAACAGTGCCTTTGTATCTGATTCTCTTATATTTACCGCAGTTACATTCCCAGTCCTTGACGGGTCCGAAGATTTTCTCACAGAACAAACCGTCACGTTCGGGCTTATAGGTACGGTAATTGATAGTCTCGGGTTTCAGCACTTCACCATGAGATTGGTCTAAGATTTTCTCAGGAGAAGCCAGACTTACGGTTATTCTTGAAAATTCTTTTCTTGTATTAGTATCTTTTCTAAATGAAGCCATAATTTCAAAATTAAGATTAATCGAATTGAACATCCAATGCAAGTCCACGAAGCTCGTTCACCAATACGTTGAACGATTCTGGCAGACCTGAAGCAGGCATATTCTCGCCTTTTACGATAGCTTCGTATGCTTTGGCTCTACCGATCACATCATCGGACTTAACCGTAAGTATTTCTTGAAGTACATTAGCTGCACCGAAGGCTTCGATAGCCCAGACCTCCATTTCACCGAAACGCTGACCACCGAACTGTGCTTTACCGCCCAGAGGCTGCTGTGTAATCAGTGAGTAAGGTCCAATTGAACGGGCATGCATCTTGTCGTCAACCATGTGGTGCAACTTGATCATGTAAATGTAGCCCACTGTAATCTTCTGGTGGAATCTCTCACCGGTTTCACCGTTGTAGAGGTAGGTACTACCATTCTGCGGCAGACCAGCTTTCTCCATCAAACCGTTAATCTGGTCGAGGGTTGCACCATCGAAGATCGGAGTAGCATATTTCATGCCGAGGGTCTTACCTGCCCAACCGAGGATAGTCTCGTAGATCTGTCCCAGGTTCATACGGGAAGGCACACCCAACGGGTTCAGTACGATGTCCACCGGACGACCGTCTTCCATGAACGGCATATCTTCGGGGCGTACAATCTTAGCCACAATACCCTTATTACCGTGACGACCTGCCATCTTGTCACCGATGCGGAGTTTACGTTTGTTAGCCACATAAACCTTAGCCATCTGGACAATACCGTTCGGCAGCTCGCTACCAACAGTGGCGTCAAATTTTTCACGCGTCATCTTGGCCAGCAACTCACGTTCCTTGATCAGGTAATTGCGGATGATTTCTGATACCAGTCCATTGATCTTGGCATCATTGGTCCACTTGGATACTGCCACTGTAGCGAAGTTCACCGTCTGCAGCATCTTCTGTGAGAACTTGGTACCCTTCGGAATGATAATGTTCTTGGTATTATCATATACATTGTGGGAAATCTTGCCTTCCAGCACGCGGTACAGCTTCGTGACAATCTTGTCCTTCAGCTCCTGCAGCTGCTTGTTATAGGTCTTCTCGATTTCGGCAACAATGTCTTTATCTTTTGATTTGGCTTTTCTGTCTTTAATCAGACGTGACAAAGATTTGGCACCGATAACCACACCCTTCATTGATGGGGGTGCTTTAAGGGAGGCATCCTTCACATCGCCGGCCTTGTCTCCGAAGATAGCACGGAGCAACTTCTCTTCCGGTGTAGGATAGGACTCGCCCTTAGGAGTAATCTTACCAATCAGAATATCACCTTCGTTCACTTCGGCACCAATACGGATCAAACCGTCTTCATTCAAGTCTTTGGTAGCCTCTTGTGACACGTTCGGGATATCGTTGGTCAGCACTTCCTGGCCACGTTTGGTATCACGAACCTCCAAAGTGAACTCTTCGATATGGATAGAGGTGAAGATATCTTCTTTCACCACTCTGTCGGAAATCACGATAGCATCCTCGTAGTTGTAACCTTTCCAAGGCATGAAGGCCACCAACATGTTGCGTCCTAATGCCAGCTCTCCCTGACTGGTGGCATAACCTTCGGTCAGCACATCACCCTTCACCACCTTCTGACCTTTTCTAACGATAGGTTTCTGGTTGATACAAGAGTTCTGGTTGGTTCTTCTGAACTTCTCGAGCATGTATGTTTTCACATCTGAGTCGAAAGACACCAGTCTTTCAGCATCAGTACGATCGTAACGAATGACGATCTTCAGTGCATCTGCATATTCTACCACACCGGTACCTTCGGCGCGCAACATAGCACGTGAATCCAAAGCCACACGGCGTTCCAGACCGGTACCTACGATAGGCACTTCCGGATTCAACAACGGAACAGCCTGACGCATCATGTTCGAACCCATCAAGGCACGGTTAGCATCGTCGTTTTCCAAGAAAGGAATCAAGGAAGCAGCGATAGATGCAATCTGGTTGGCTGCCACATCGATCAAGTTCACTTGTTCTTTCGGAACGATAGGATAATCGGCCAGGTAACGAACTTTCACATTGTCTTCCAGCACATGGTCCTCGTTCATCGGTGTAGTTGCCTGAGCGATATACTTATTTTCTTCCTCTTCAGCGCTCAAATAAATCGGATCTTCATCAAACATCACCTTACCATCAACTACGCGGCGGTAGGGAGTTTCGATAAAGCCCAGATGATTGATTTTAGCGAATACGCAGAGAGAGGAAATCAGACCGATATTCGGTCCTTCAGGAGTCTCGATAGTACACAGACGACCGTAGTGGGTGTAGTGAACGTCACGCACCTCGAAACCGGCACGGTCACGTGACAAACCACCAGGACCCAAAGCTGAGATTCTTCTCTTGTGAGTCAGCTCTGACAGCGGGTTGGTCTGGTCCATGAACTGTGACAGCTGGTTGGTACCGAAGAAGGAGTTGATAACGGAAGACAGCGTCTTGGCGTTGATCAAATCCATGGGAGCGAATACCTCATTGTCGCGCACATTCATCTTATCGCGGATAGTACGTGACATACGGGCCAAGCCGACACCAAACTGGTTGTACAGCTGCTCGCCTACGGTTCTGATACGTCTGTTGCTCAAGTGGTCAATATCGTCAACTTCAGTCTTGGAGTTGATCAATTCCACCAAGTAGCGTATAATGGAGATGATATCCTCTTTGGTGAGCACCTGAGTCTCCATCGGGATATCAAGATTCAGTTTCTTGTTGATTTTATAACGTCCAACGGCACCGAGATCGTAACGTTTGTCGGAGAAGAACAACTTCTCGAAAGCGGTACGTGCGGTTTCCTCATCGGGCGGAATAGTATTTCGTAATTGTTGATATATAAATTCAAGAGCCTGTTTCTCAGAATTTGTCGGGTCTTTCTGCAGGGTGTTGAAGATGATGGAATAGTCGGTTTGTTTACCGTCGTCCTTGTGGAACATAACGGTTTTAACGCCAGCATCAACGATTTTGTTGATGTGTTTCTCTTCCAACTCAGTCTCTCTGTCGATGATGACCTCTGTACGTTCGATGCTGGAAACTTCACCGGTTTCTTCATCGGGGAAGTCTTCGTTCCAGGTTCTGACGACAGCGGCAGCGAATTTCTGACCGACGAACTTCTTCAAGTTGGCCTTGGTTGCTTTCACTTCCTGGGCGATGTCGAAAATGTCGAGGATATCCTTATCGGTTTCGTAGCCGATAGCACGAAGCAATGTGGTGACCGGTAACTGTTTTTTACGGTCGATGTAAGCGTACATCACATCGTGGGGACCGGTTGTGAATTCCATCCAAGAGCCCTTGAACGGGATGATACGAGCTGAATACAGCTGTGTACCATTGGTATGGAATGAAGAACCGAAGAACACACCGGGGGAACGGTGCAACTGTGATACCACCACACGCTCGGCGCCGTTGATGATAAAGGTGCCACGCGGGGTCATGTAAGGTATCAAGCCTAAAAAGACATCCTGAATACGGGTTTCGAAATCCTCATGCTCGACATCACTGCATGAGAGTTTCATTTTGGCTTTCAAAGGGACACTATAGGTCAAGCCTCTTTCAAGACATTCCTCCATCGAATAACGGGGACCGTCGATGTAATAATCCAAAAATTCGAGGGAAAAACTGTTTCTTGCATCCGTGATTGGGAAGTTTTCCATAAAGACCTTGTACAGTCCCTCTTCGCGGCGGTGTTCCGCGTCGGTATCAATCTGGAAGAACTCTTTGAAGGATTTCAACTGGATGTCGAGGAAATCCGGAAAATCCACTGGCGTGGTGGATGCAAAGCTGAATCTTGTATTGTTTGTTGTTGCCAAGGTGGTAATGTTTTAATTACGAAAATAAGAACTTTCTAAGCTGAAACGGATGGGGAGTGGGGGCAGTTGCTTTGTCAGTTTAGGGAGTGGGGGGAGAAGAAGTTGGCGTTCTGTATAAACGCCTAATGCACAATGAATTGTGCAAACAAATATTCCATACACATAAATACAACAATAAGTACAAGGCCTTCACCGCGGTGAAGGCGTTGTACTATTGTCGCATTAGTGGGGTGAAATTATTTAACTTCTACTTCAGCACCGGCTTCTTCCAATGATTTCTTCAAGCCTTCAGCTTCATCTTTGGAAACGCCTTCTTTAACAGCCTTAGGAGCACCGTCAACTAATTCCTTAGCTTCCTTCAGACCGAGGCTGGTCAGTTCTTTCACCAATTTAACAACGGCCAATTTGTTGGGGCCAGCTGCCTTCAAGATAACGTCGAATTCGGTTTTTTCTTCAGCGGCTGCTGCTGCGCCACCAGCTGCGGGAGCTGCTACTGCTACTGCGGCTGCTGCGGGTTCAATACCGTATTCTTCTTTCAAAATTTGAGCCAGTTCGTTAACTTCCTTAACGGTCAAATTTACTAATTGTTCTGCAAATGCTTTCAAATCTGCCATAATTGTATTATTTTAATGGTTTTTTACTAAATGAATTTTTTGTTTTAATTTCTTTCTGACAAGGTTTTTACGATACCTGCGAGTTTGCCACCGCCAGACTGCAAAGCGGAGATGACGTTGCGTGCAGGTGACTGTAACAAACCTACGATGTCACCGATCAGTTCTTCTCTTGACTTGATGTTGCAGAGAGTATCCAATTGATCGTCACCGAAATAAGTTGCCTCTTCGATGAATGCTGCTTTCAGGATAGGTTTTTTGTTTTTTGCACGGAATTCCTTAATCAGTTTTGCCGGTGCATTGCCTGTGTTAGACAGCATGATAGAGGTTGTGCCGGCCAAAGCGGGATAGATTTCCGAGTAGTCAACTTCTGACTGTTCCATAGCACGTTTCAGCAGGGTGTTTTTCACCACTTTCAGCTTAATGTTGCGGCGGAAGCACAGTCTTCTGAGTTGGTTAACGGTATCTACCGTAAAGCCTGAGATATCGGTTACATATACATGTGCATACTCAGCTAAGTCCTTCGCGATGGCATCAATGATAACGCTTTTCTGTTCTTGTTTCATACTTTAGCTTTTTTTAGATTATAATGTAACTGATTTCACATCAACTTGTACACCGGGGCTCATGGTACTGGAGAGGTAAATGCTCTTCACGTATGTTCCTTTTGCTGCGGTCGGTTTCAGTTTGATAATAGTTGACATCATTTCGCGGGTATTTTCCACCAGCTTGTTAGCGTCGAAGCTGATTTTACCGATACCGGAGTGGATGATACCGAATTTGTCAACTTTAAAATCAATCTTACCGGCTTTCACATCAGCGACAGCTTTACCGATTTCCATGGTAACGGTTCCGGCTTTGGGGTTCGGCATCAAGCCACGGGGACCCAGGATTTTACCGAGGGCACCGATCTTTGGCATAACGCTCGGCATAGTGATGATAACGTCCACGTCGGTCCAACCTTTTTTGATTTTATCAACGTATTCGTCCAAGCCCACGTAGTCGGCGCCAGCTGCTTTTGCTTCATCCTCTTTGTCAGGGGTGCAAAGAACAAGCACTCTCACCACCTTACCTGTACCGTGGGGAAGGGTAACGATACCTCTCACCATCTGATTGGCCTTACGAGGGTCAACGCCCAAGCGGACGTCGATGTCGAAGGAGGCGTCAAATTTGGTGTAGGTGATATCCTTCACGATTTGGACAGCTTCGGTCACGGGATATACTTTGCTCTTATCAAATTTAGCAAAAGCTTCTTTGCGTTTTTTTGATATTTTAGCCATGTTGATTTTGTTTACTTGTTATTAATTCTGTTCAAAAGGATTGGTTCCGCCCTTCACATTGATACCCATGCTTCTTGCGGTACCAGCTACCATGCTCATAGCAGATGTCAACTCGAAGCAGTTCAAGTCGGGCATCTTCACTTCAGCGATGGCTTTCACCTGGTCCCATGTAAGCGTGGCCACTTTGTTACGGTTAGGCTCCTTGGATCCTTTTTGAATTTTGGCTGCTTCCAATAACTGTACAGCAACCGGTGGCGTTTTGGTGACAAAATCAAAAGATTTATCCTTGTAAACAGTGATGATGACAGGCACTAATTTGCCGGCCAGATCTTGCGTACGAGCGTTGAACTGCTTACAAAATTCCATGATGTTCACACCCTTGGCACCCAAAGCAGGTCCTACTGGGGGAGATGGATTGGCGGCGCCACCTTTGATTTGTAACTTAATAAGTCCAGCTACTTCTTTTGCCATTTTTTGTTAATTTTGTTGTTTGTAACTAAAATTTCGGTGTTTAGACCTTTTCAACTTGCATAAAGCTCAGCTCGAGCGGAGTCTTACGTCCGAAGATTTTCACCATAACCTTCAGTTTCTTTTTCTCGGGATTGATCTCTTCGATAATACCGTTAAAAGTGCTGAAAGGACCGTCAATGACTTTGATTTCTTCGCCCACGATGAAGGGGAGAGAGAAGGACTCGTCTTGCTCAAGCAATTCGTCGGCCTTGCCTAACATGCGGGTTACTTCGGCGGGACGGAGCGCAATGGGAGGATCAGATTTTTTCTTGCAACCTACGAAGCCCAGCACACCGGGGATATTCAGCAAGACATGCTGTACCTCGCCCAACATCATTGCCTCAACAAAGATGTAGCCGGGGAAGTAGTTTCTCTCCTTGCTGATTTTCTTACCGTTGCGGATCTGGTAATACTTCTCGGTCGGGATCAGGACACGTGACACAAAGTCTTTCAGGTGAGAAGCTTCAATCTCGCTTTCGATATTCTGCTTCACCTTCTTCTCGGTGCCGGTGACCGTCTTGATCACATAC
This sequence comes from Bacteroidales bacterium, assembly GCA_016290295.1. Lineage (GTDB taxonomy): Bacteria > Bacteroidota > Bacteroidia > Bacteroidales > WCHB1-69 > RUG11690. The sequence goes on along the minus strand of JAEETJ010000036.1, from coordinate 6,766 downwards.
CATTTGTGTTCAATCTCTGCCATTTCAAAATCGTTTACGGTTAAACACCTAATTGAACTACCGAAAATTAAACAGTCGGGAAGAGCAAGCCCATCCCTGCGTTAAACAGTGCGTCCATCAAAAACACGATAAGTGCTATTATTAGGGAAGCAATAGACACCACCAAAACGCTACTTTGAAGATCTTGGGCTGACGGCCATGATACTTTGTGTACCAGTTCGTCATAACATTCCTTAATGTAATTTACTATTTTCATTTTCGAGTAATTTTTTTTCTATTTTTGATTCAATTTTGTCATTTTCGGACGGAAAATTTCCGATTTTTTTCCTCTTTTCTTCTCCCCTACCTCTCCAATTTCGGAATTTTTTCTCACTTTTTTGCACAATTCGACACCCGCACAAAAAATTCCGTACTCTTCATATACCTTTGTAACCACTTCTATTTCAATAAGTTGCAAGCAAAATTTTTCGCAACCCGCTTCTACACAACGTTACATTATATATGGTCGGCAAATATAAAAATTTTATTTACACAAAACACATTTCAAAAAAAATTTTTTCAAGTGCTTTTTATATATAAAAAAGTTGTATTTTTGCACCCTCAAAAAAATACCGATTATTATCCTTTAGGTTAGAAAAGGAAATTAAGTAGAAATCGAGGCGATGTGGGTGAAGACAGAGCCTCACAAAAAGAAAAAAAATGGATCAAGTAAGTTACAGAACAATTTCGGCAAACGAAAAGATCGTGAAGAAAGAATGGGTTGTTGTTGATGCCCAGGAGATGATTGTCGGTAGACTGGCCACCGCCGTTGCCCGTATCCTCAGAGGTAAAACAAAACCTTATTACACCCCTCATTTCGATTGTGGTGACAATGTCATCATCGTCAATGCGGACAAAATCAGATTTACCGGCAAGAAAATGACCGACAAGGTTTACGTGCGCCACACCACTTATCCCGGCGGACAGCGTTTCGCCACTCCGAGAGAAGTGCTCGCCAAGAACCCCATCAAGGTTGTTGAACACGCCATTAGAGGCATGCTCCCCAAGAACAGACTGGGTGACCAGCTTTTCCGCAACCTGCATGTCTATGCCGGTCCGAACCACCCGCATGAAGGTCAAAATCCAAAAGTCATCAACATTAACGAAATCAAATAAGAGAGATGGAAGTAATCAATAAAATCGGTAGAAGAAAAACCGCCGTTGCCCGTATCTATATGAAGAAAGGTAGTGGCAACATCACGATCAACAACCGTGACTATAAAGAATATTTCAACTTGGCTACTCTTCAGTATGTAGTCACCCAGCCTTTGGCAATCTCACAGGTAGAAGGCGAATATGACATCAAAGTCAACCTCGACGGTGGTGGTATGACTGGCCAGGCAGAAGCTCTGCGCCTCGCCATCTCACGCGCCCTCTGCGAGATCAACCCTGAGTTCCGTCCCGCCCTCAAAGCAAAAGGCCTCCTCAAGAGAGACCCGCGTATGGTGGAACGTAAGAAACCCGGTCAGCCGAAAGCTCGTAGAAGATTCCAGTTCAGCAAACGTTAATATATACTATTATATATATTGCGCAGGTTTAGTATCGAAATTGCGAAGACTTCGTCAAGAGCTACTCCGCAATTGCTTATTAATCAAACGAAAGTAAACAAATTAAACAAAAAACAAAATGACAAATCCAAAATTTGAAGATTTATTAGAAGCAGGTTGTCACTTCGGACACCTCAGAAGAAAATGGAACCCGGCAATGGCCCAGTACATCTTTATGGAGAAAAACGGTATCCATATTATCGACCTCTATAAGACTATGGACAAACTGCAGGAGGCTTGCGCCGCTGCAAAACAGATTGCCAAATCCGGCCGTAAGATTTTATTCGTGGCTACCAAAAAACAGGCTAAAGACACCGTTGCCGAAATCGTTAAAGGCGTGAATATGCCTTACGTAACTGAACGTTGGCCTGGTGGTATGCTCACCAACTTCTTCACCATCCGCAAGGCCGTGAAAAAAATGGGTGACATTGACAAACTGATGGCCAGCCCCCAGTTCGCCAACATCTCCAAACGCGAGAAACTGCAAATCCAGCGTGAAAGAGCTAAACTGGAAAAGAACTTGGGTTCTATCGCCGATCTGTCAAGACTGCCCGCAGCTGTATTCATCGTTGACGTGCTCAAAGAACACATCGCTGTTGCTGAAGCCCGCCGCTTGAATATCAACACTTTCGCTATCGTTGATACCAACTCCAACCCCAACTTCATCGACTTCCCCATCCCCGCTAACGACGACGCCTCCAAGTCTATCGCCATCATCGTACAGGCTATTTGCGACGCTATCGCCGAAGGTCTGAACGAGAGAAAAATGGACAAGGACAACATCGATGTTGAAGAGGAAGAAGAAGATGTAAGAAGAACTGAAGCCGCTGACGACGACGAGGAAGAAGCAGCTCAGAACGAGGACAAACCAGTGGTGAAGAAAGTGAAAGGTGTTGAGGAAGAAGACGGTTCAGAAGACGACAAACCGAAAAGAAAAAGAACAACGGCTAAGAAAAACCCCGTTGCCAAAGCATAATTAAGTATTAACATTTAAAATATTGATATTATGGCTATTACAGCTGCTGAAGTAAATAAACTCAGACAAGAAACAGGCGCCGGTATGATGGACTGCAAGAATGCTCTTGTAGAAGCTAACGGTGATTTCGAACAAGCTATTGACATTCTGAGAAAGAAAGGTCAGAAAGTGGCCGCTAAACGTGCTGACCGCGCTTCTAACGAAGGCCGCGCCATCGCCAAGACTAACGCTGACCACACTTTCGGTGCTGTCATCGTAGTGAGCTGCGAAACTGACTTCGTGGGCAAGAACGCCGACTTCGTCGCTTTCGCTGAAAAAATCCTTGACAACGCAATGGCTGCCAACGTAAAGACCAGAGACGAACTGATGGAACTGTCTATCGAAGGCCGCAAGGTTTCCGAACTGCTGCTCGACATGACTGGCAAAACCGGTGAAAAAATCGAATTGCCCGCTTACAACACCATCGAGGCTCCCTGCGTGGCTTACTACAACCACAATGGCAACCGCTTGGCTACCATCGCTGGTTTCAACATCGCTGGCGACAAAGTGGCAGAAGCTGGTCACCACATCGCTATGCAGATCGCTGCTATGAACCCCATGGCAGTTGACGGCAATAGCATCGCTCAGGATGTGAAAGATCACGAATTGGCTATCGCCAAAGAAAAAACCGTGGCTGAACTCATCCAGAAAGCTGTTGAAGTGGAACTGAAGAAAGCCAACATCAATCCCAACTTGGTGGATTCCGATGACCACATCGCTTCCAACATCACCAAGGGTTGGTTGACTGAAGAAGAAGCCGCTAAGGCTCGCGAAATCAAAGTTCGCGCCGCTGAAGAAAAAGCTAAAACCATTCAGGAAAACATGGTTAATAACATCGCTCAGGGCCGTCTGAACAAGTTCCTGAAAGAAAACACCCTCGTGGGTCAGGAATATATCATGGACAGCAAGATGACTGTTGCCGACTTCATGAAACAGGTTGACAGCAACCTCACTTGCACCGGTTTCTACCGCCTGCAACTGGGTGCCTAAGCTTAGGCTCTAATCTATAAAAAGGACGACTTCAGGTCGTCCTTTTTTTTTGCCTATTCATAGTACAGCAAGAATTCAAAATTCAAAATCCAAAATTCATAATCATTTAACCCTCCTAACCTCTAAACACTAACCCCTCTCATTAGCTCATTAGCACATTAGCACATTATCTAATTTGCACATTAACTAATTTGCTAATTTGCTAATTAAAAAAACGATTGTATCGTTTTTTTTATTATTATTGCATATTCATTATTATGCCAAAAAATATATTCGTCATGATAAAAAAATATGCTCTTGTACTGACAATCATCTTATTGTCATTCAGTAATTTATCTTTCTGTCAGGTAGAAAACCCCTATATGGATTTCAACCCGGAGAAATTGAAATCAAAGACAGAATACACCAAGAATTTCAATCCCGGCAATTATAAAAGCGATGTGCTTTATAAGTGTATGCTGGACATGATTAACCTTGCCCGTGAGGAATATTTCTTCTTGGAACCGCTGAAAACGGACAGGGAAATGGACGACTGTGCCCAAATGCAGGCCGACTATCAGGCATTGAAGGATGAAAAAGGGGTGCTGAACGAACCTCCCTACCGCACCACCTTCTTCCGTCTGAAAAAATATGGTCTCACCTACCATGCCATCGAGCTGGTTACCAAAGCAAAAGCCAATTTGGGTGCCCAAGAATACAGCTACTACGACCTCTGTCTGGAACTTATCAAACCAATTCTGAAGAATTTAAAAACAGCCAAACAACTGCTAGACAAACAATACACTTATATCGGTATGGGTTTTGAAACCGATGAATACATGAAAAGCATGTACGCTTCATTCATCATCGGCAACGACCTGACTTTCAATCCCGACAAACCCGACCCCATGGAAAAGGACGTTCCCTTCTCCAAAAACAAAAACGGAATGACCTACCCTGATGAAAAAGTTTGTGCGAAATGCAGTGCAGACAAAAATCTCGAAGTCCTTTCAGAATATATACAAGTAAAAGATAATGAGGTATTTATCAATTGCGGTGACCACAAATACCTGAAAAGACTTATCGGTAAGGAAGGTGACGCCATTGTATTGGATTTTGTACAGCACAGCCAATACGAATGCGAGCACAACACTATTGACAATGACCGTATCAACAAGGGATTCATCTCCAAACCCATTGTTTTTGAAACTATGTTGTCTGACAACACCATCAAAGACAAAAAATCCAGCAAACTCTACGCCAAAATAGCCACTGTTCCCGAAACCATCGAGGACAATTCCGATTTTGATGTCAATATCATTGTGCTGAAAGAAGACAAATACGCCTGCCGTACCATCATCAAGAAAGCCATCGAATGCAAAAAAGCTAATTATCAGGCCAAAATCAATTACATGCCCGACTATGCCAGCATGAAAAGCACTGGCGAATGGGTAGCCGCCCCAGAAGAAGGCACCCATGAAGTGAAATTCCCCTTCACGCTCAACAAACTAGCCTATACCCAAGCTGACATCGACTCCAGCATCAAGGCCATCGACGCCCCCGCCTATCAAATAAAAAGTATCGACATTATCGCACAAAACTCTTTGAACTACAGCACCGACCAGACTCAAATCAACAACCAGAAAAAACGTGCCGCAAGCATGCAGAAATTGTTAGCACAGATGTTTCCTGGAGTGACCACCAACATTACCTACGACGATGGTTGGGAAGACTTCAAACGCGATGTGAACAACAACCCCGAACATTATGACCTTACTCTATATTCCAAGGCTGATGCCATCAAGAATCTGAAAGCCAACAACAACGCCATCGCCAAGGAATTGGAAGAGGAATATTTGTCAAAACACAGATATATCAAGTTGGTGTTCCATGTGGTTTACAAAGCAGGTAACGACGCTGAAGCCGAGAACCTCGCTGCTTGGAAATTCAACAAAGCCATCAAAGAGAAAAATTATGCCTTGGCCACCGCTATTGAGAACTATATGATCAAGCAAGTGGAAGCAGGAAAATACACCACCAGCAGTGTTAACCAACTGGAAATTCCCGCCGACAAGAAATTCCAGCAGTTGCATAACAACAAACTCTACATGCAATATTACCTTTCTTCCAAACTCAATGATGAAATGGTGAACGGCATGAACAAGACCTTGACCTACGAACCCACCAATCCCGTTGTTTTGTACAATGTTGCTGTCGGCAAAGTATTCCATACACCCATCAGCAGTGTAGCCGAAATTGCCAAAACACAAGCCGAGATTGACAAGCTGTACAGCTTCCCCACCCTATCCAAGGAAGACATCAACAACCTCAACCTCGAATACCAGTTCAAGATTATCGAATACATCAACGCTAATCCTCCCACTTCAGAAGGCACTGTGGTTTATAATGCCACCTTCGACAAGATCAAAACCATCACCAACAAGAAACTGGAAAGCTGGCAGAACGCCTATAAACTGGCCTCCTATTTCATCAAGAATTACGACTACATGTACGCCATGAGTATCATGGAGCCCTTCTTGGATGATGCCTCCATCTCCAACGATTTCTTGTTCTCTTACGTCAGCTTGGCCGCCCACCGCGAGGAAACATATTTGAGCAGTTTCTTCACCAAAGCTGTGAAAATGGCCGCTGAACGCGATGGTGCCCGCCTGTGCGGAATGTTTGACAAACTGCCTATCTGCGTGTTCGACAACGTGGAGGTGAAGAAGACAGTTTGCAAGTTGTGCGGAAGATAGAATACAGGATACAGTAGGGACGCACTGCGTGCGTCCGTAAGGGGAGTTTCGCACTTCGTGTTCAAGGGGAGTCTCGCTTCGCTCGAGGGGAGTGCTGCGCAGGGGAGTTTAATCTAGGATGGAAATTTTGAATTACACATGCGGTGGAACCGCAACCGCCGCATAGGATGAACGAACAATGGACAGAGATTCCGCCAGCTACGCAGACGGAATGGTGAAACAAAATTTTGCGGTGGAACCGCAACCGCCGCATAGACAAACGACAGGACGGAGATTCCGCCAGCTACGCAGACAGAATAGCGAAATATAATTTTGCGGTGGAACCGCAACCGCCGCATAGATAAACAGACAGGACGGAGATTCCGCCAGCTACGCAGACGGAATGGTGAAACAAAATTTTGCGGTGGAACCGCAGCCGCCGCAAAGGATGAACGAACAAT
>JAEETJ010000035.1 GCA_016290295.1 Bacteroidales bacterium | reverse complement strand
TTCCGCTGTGCTCACTGCGTTCGCTTGCGGAATGGTGGACACGCATTGATGTAAAAGAAAACAAGAAGGGAAGATGGTGGTAGTTTGCCATGTAGCACTGTGGGTTGGCGACGCCGACATGCGGTGCAGAAGCGGTGTGAATGGCCAGCCTCCTACAGCGGCGTGCGAAAGCGCGTAAGCGTCCAGTTTACTTTTGCCGCCGCTGTCAGAGGGTGGACAGAGCGGGTGGCATTCATGTCGGCTTGATCTTTTGGTTCCTTTTCCATCAAGGGAAAAGGAACGGAAAAAAACGCAAGTAATTCGCAAAAGCGGTATTAAGGTAAAAATTTCCAGATGGAAATTTTTGATGTGTTTATATTGGAGGGCGGTCACTTGAGATTCCGCTGTGCTCACTGCGTTCGCTTGCGGAATGGTGGACTCGCATTGATGTAAAAGAAAACAAGAAGGGAAGATGGTGGTAGTTTGCCATGTAGCACTGTGGGTTGGCGACGCCGACATGTGGTGCAGAAGCGGTGTGAATGGCCAGCCTCCTACAGCGGCGTGCGAAAGCGCGTAAGCGTCCAGTTTACTTTTGCTGCCGCTGTAGGAGGGTGGACAGAGCGGGTGGCATTCATGTCGGCTTGATCTTTTGGTTCCTTTTCCATCAAGGGAAAAGGAACGGAAAAAAACTTTTTGATCACTTTTTAATCATGCATAAAATGATGAAAATTTCAATTCATTTGTGTTAAATATATTTGTATTTTTGCAAAGTTATTTTGTAATTATGTAAATTAAAATCTTTAACAATCGAATTATGAAAAGTGATAATCTAAACATCAACTTGCTGACCGACTTCGGTTTCAAGCGCTTCTTCGGCACCGAGCCTTACAAGAAGAATCTCATCAATTTCCTTAACGCTCTCGTTCCGCCTTATATAGGCCGTGTCGAAGATGTGACCTTCCTTCCCACGGAGCAACTTGGGAACAGTGACACCAACAAACGACTTGTTTTCGATGTGCTTTGTGCCAGTCAGAACGAAGACCACATCATTGTGGAGATGCAGAAGGCAAGTCAGGAATTTTTCAAGGACAGAATTATCGCCTACTCCTCACGACACATCAGCGAGGCCTTGGAGGTTGGCGATAGAAGGTACAGCTTTCCGACAGTTCTCACCATTGTGTTGGTGGATTTCGAGATTCCGGAACTGAAAGGCTCGGACAAATTCATACAGCACGTCATGCTAAAAGATGACGAAAACAAAAAATTTTCCGACAAAATGTCCTTTCTTTTGATAGATTTGACTAAATTTGCAGCCGAAATAGATTTCGGTCAGCTCACCAACGAGGTACAGAAATGGTGCTATGTCATCAAGAACATGTGGAGGCTGAAAGAGGGTGACATACCCATAGAGGAGACTGTATTCAGGGAACTGTACGAGAATTGCAAAATATCAAAACTGAACGCCATGGAAAAACAAGAGTATGAGAAAAGCGTATTGGAATACGAGGACGTGAAAGACGCAATGGAATACCACCATCGGATGGGATTTGCAGAAGGAATGGAGAAAGGAATAGAGAAAGGAATAGAGAAAGGAATGGAAAAAGGAATGGAAAAAGGGAAAGAAATCGGGAAAGAAGAAACCATACGCCAGATAATTGCAAAGATGCTGGAAAACGGCCTTCCCTTAACAACAATAGTAAAGCTCACCGGCCTTAGCGAGGCGGAAGTACTCGAAGCCAGCGGGGAAGTTGACAGTTGACAATTGAGAATTGATAGTTGAGAATTTAAAATTCAGAATTCAGAACTCAAAGTTTATAGGCTATTTCTGTGTGACCAGGAGATAGCCCTGACGCATTGTGCAATGGCTACGCCGAAGTTACGGGAAGCATCGGAGATCCCGCTGCACTCACTGCGTTCACATGCGCTTTTCTCCACACTTTTCCCTTCTATATAACAAGAACATTTTTTGTTCTGTTATTTCACATGTCCGTTTGAATATTTCAATGAAAACTTGATGGAAAAGTGTGCAAAAGATCAAGCCGACTTTTTAATCCCCTTTCTTTTGCAGCCACAAAAGAAAGGGGCAAAGAAAAGTGGCTTTGCCGCAAGCGAATATGCTCGCTGAAAAACGGTCGTCTGTAGCCTAAAAAGCCGAAACTCGCTTGCTAAAGCAAGCTCAAACAGTCGGCTTTTTAGCTCTCCATACTCCGCGTTTTTCTACGCAAGCAATTCGCAAAAGCGGTATTAAGGTAAAAATTTCCATTCGGAAATTTTTGATGTGTTTATATTGGAGGGCGGTCACTTGAGATTCCGCTGTGCTCACTGCGTTCGCTTGCGGAATGGTGGACACGCATTGATGTAAAAGAAAACAAGAAGGGAAGATGGTGGTAGTTTGCCATGTAGCACTGTGGGTTGGCGACGCCGACATGCGGTGCGGAAGCGGTGTGAATGGACGTCCTCCTAAAGCTGCGTGCAAAAGCGCGTAAGCGTCCAGTTTACTTTTGCCGCAGCTGTTGGAGGGCGGGCAGAGCGGGTGGCATTCATGTCGGCTTGATTTTTTGGATACTTTTTTATCAAGAAAAAAGTATCGGAAAAGACTTTGTGGCAGCAAAAGAAAACTGCGGTAAGCGAGCAAAGAGAGAGCTTGCTTGCTCTTTCGAGCGATAGCAGTTTATCAAAAGAGGAATAAAAAAGAAAAATTTCATGCGGTAGCCGTACCTTTTCCTCCCAAAAATTCCCATCTTTTTCACATAAACATCTTTTAACATTCTTATCTTTCGTTCAATCAGTTGATTAAAAATACTATTTGTTGATTGTTGATGCAATATATTTCTTAATTTTGCACGCTATAATATTAATGTTTAAATTAATAAAAATCTGCACAAGAAAAACACAACGCAAATTTGAGAAAAATAACAACAAAAATAACGATATGAAACAAGTTTATTCACTCAAAACTGACAGAAAGGGATTGTTTAACTCCCAACTCTCAAAATGGTTTATCAATTGCTTCTTGCTCATCGCAATCATGCTCGGAATGGGAAATGTGTGGGGACAAAGTACGAAATTGGTGACTAGTAGCAGTTCAAGTTACAATACTAAATCTCAGCTTAGTGGAGACAATACTGGTAAAACCCATGTGAAGATTACGAAAATTGAATGCTGGGGAGGTGGTGGAGCTGGTGGACGTGGAAAGTCTGACTTCGGTCATAATTATGGTGGCTCAGGTGGTGGTGGTGGTGAATATTATGGAGTAAAAGATGATAATAACGTTATTCCAATTGATGTTACTCTAAACATTTCTATAGGAACAGGAGGAACAGGAAAAAGTGGAGATGGTGAGACGGGCGGAGCTGGTGGTTCAACTGAAGTAAAAAATAATTCCACCTCTTATGTGTTAGCTAAAGGTGGTTCCGGTGGAGGATGTGGAGCTGGCACGGGAGGTTCTGGGGGAACAGGCGGATCGAAACATGCTAATTTAACTAAAATAAATAACTATTCCGGAGGCAAGGGCGGTAATGGGGTATCAAGATCTAACTTTGGAGTTGCGTATTGTGGTGCAGGAGGTGCTGGCGCAGGTTCTGGAGTCTCTGGCGTTGATGGAGATGATGCTACAAATAGCAGAGATGGCCATTCGACAAAAGTAACAAATGAGCACGGAAGTCATGATTCAAATCCTGGAGGAACTAATACTGAAGGAAATGGAGAAGGACGATCTGGTTCAAGAGATGGGGACCCGCAGCCAAATGGATTTCCCTTTGGTGGTGGTGGTGGTGGTGTAAAGTATAATACGTCAGGAGATGGTGGTGCTGGTGGTGTTCGTCTCACATACGTCACATTTAATGCAGGAGCAATTGCGAGTTCTTCACAAACAATATGCGTTGGAGGAACTGCCAATAAAATTGTCAGTACTACGGATGCAAGTTCTTCAACAGGTGGAGCTGGTACCATATCCTATAAGTGGTATGTTAAAATAGGTAGTGGTAACTATACTGAAATTAGTGGTGTAACGGGTAATGAATATAAACCAGGTACCGCATACACGGGAACGGCTGGTACCTACAAGTTCAAACGTAAAGCCATATCTACAAATTATTTTACAAGCGGGTATGATTCTGATAATGAATATACGCTTGTGGTGAACGCATATCCTACACTGACAGTTTCCCCGACCAGTCAGACAGTTTGTTCAGGTGTGGCCATCAGTACTATTAATATTCAATCTGATGGAACAATAACAACATCCACACTTCCAAACAATTTGTTATACGCAAGTAATAATATATCTGGTTACATAACGAATAATACCAACAGTTCTAGTGGGTATACGGTTACTATTACCGCAACAAAGAATAATTGTACGAAAACAGCAAGCAGTGAAGTTACAGTGCTTCCTGCATTTACTGCGGGTAGCATAACCAATACATCTACACCCGTAAGTATTTGTAAAGGTGATGATGTGTCGCCGATAGTCAGTGTTGCCAATGCTTCTGGTGGTAATGGAAGCATTAGTTATAAGTGGTATGTAAAAGTGAATGGTGGCACGGAAACTGAAATTTCCGGTGCAACATCCAATACGTTTACACCTACGGATTATAAGAATACTCCAGGTACTTATGTGTTTACCCGAAAGGCCATGGATACGAAGTGCAATACAACACTCACCCAATCAAGTGGAACCTATACCCTCGTGGTAAAACCCTTGCCTACATTAACTATTGCTAATAATAAAACACAGGAGTTGTGCCTTGGAGATCCGCTGTATCCCATTCAACTTACCCCCACCAACTACGTTAGTCCGTTAACACCTACTAACTTTCCAAGCGGTTTGAGTATCAACAGCAGCAACCAGATTGTGGGTACGCCTACAGAAACTGGAGTTTTTGACTATACCGTGGAGGCTTCCAATGGCTGTACACCGGCAAGTGTTGGTGGCAAGATAACCATTTATGACTTGCCAACCTTGTCGCTCCAAAATGGCAGTGGCAGTCTTACGCAGTCACCCTGTGCGGGCATTGCTATTGATGACATTACATTTTCGTATGCTAATGCCGACATTGAATTAGTGGGCACGCTGCCCTCGGGTATTTCCTTCAACGGCAACAAGATCAGCGGTTCTTCCACTGTGGCGGGAACTTATCCTTACACCGTGAGAACGGTGAACAGTCATGGTTGTGACAATGTTGAACTCTCTGGAACGATTACCATTCACCCAAGGCCAGTGATCAATACTGTCACTCCTCACGATATTTCTTGTAATACCAGCACAGATGGCCCGGCGAACTCGCATAGCGACGGTAGTATCACCATTACTGCATCCAACGGTACATACAACGATGCCACAACACCGCTAACGGGCAACCTGACATATTATTGTGGTACTCAGACGACATCACAGCCTGCAGGTACCTATACATTTACAGGTCTTAGTCCTATTTCCTACACGGTGAAAGTGGAGGATCAGAATGGATGTTTATCCCAAGAACAGCAGGTTACAGTTGGCCAGCCAGGTCAGTTGGTGTTGACGGTTAATCCAGAAGGTGCCAACTGCAACCAGTTGGGACGCATTGAGACCTCATGGACTGGTGGTACCGCACCTTTTGTTCTAAACTGGTCGTCAACCACCTCGTCTGGGAATAGCGGTGAACAAAATGCCAGTCCATATTCCATCACAAGCCTTCTTCCACAGATTTATAACGTTTTGATTACTGACCATAACAACTGTACTCATTCCGTAGGGAATATTTTATTGACTCAGACTTCGGAGGATATTCATATCAACAACATGAACTACGGCCCAGTGTGCATAGGTTCCGATTTTCATGTAGTCCCTCAGGATGGAGTTAATGGAGATGTGCCTGATGGTGTGCGCTATACTTGGAATGTGCCCTCCATGCCCGCTGGAGTGACGGGTGCCACGGCAGGAGACCATGAAACCGACATTCACGGTGTTTTGAATAATACCAGTGGAACACAACAAACGGTTGTTTATCACGTTACCCCAACAAAAGGATTGATGTGTTTTGGCCAGGAGTTTACTGTTACCGTAACGGTAGGAACAAGCACTTGTGCTCCTGTCAATATTACGCTGGCAGAAGTGGCAAATCAGTGTCCGGGCAATACAGTGGTATTGACTGCTACGTTGCAGAACCAGTCTGCCCCGTATCAGTTGGTTTGGAATTTGCCAGGCAATATTGACAGCACACATACTGGACTAACGGGAACGGTTGATAGTGTACACTTTACCATTCCGTCGGGTGTGTGTGCCACTAATTACACTTATGCTATAACCTATACTGATAATGACAACAATACCAAGACCGCAGTGGGTACTATTCCTGTAATCGTGGGTGATTGGGATGTGCCGACAGCAGGTACATCAAACGTTGCTTGTGTTAAAGATACTACTCGACCCACAGCAAGCACTATTCAGGATGGTTGTGGCAGAGACATTGTTCCCACGTACGTCGGGGTGACATGCAATCCCAACCCTTTGGTGTGCAGTGGAACGGCCACTTATACCTTCAGCTACAAGGATTGCAACAATACCGTTAAATATTGGACACATACGGTGACGGTGACAGGGGAGACCACTCCGCCTGTAATTGCTAATGACGCCATCAGTTCTATTGACGCTACTAAAGGCAACAACGAGTGTCGTTTCTATGTGCCAGACATCGTATCAGAATTTGACGGGAAAGTGAGCGATGCATGTACCACTAATCCTGCCGATTTGAGCGTAACGCAGTCTATGCCAGTGGGTATGGAGATTTCTGGGACAACTTACGTGGTAGTCACGGTAGCCGACAAGTGTGGAAATACCGCCACAAAGACGGTGACGGTAACAGTTCCTGACAAGCCTGCAGTGCCTACGCTTACACACACCGATGTGCTGTGTAAAGGTGGAAACACAGGTACGGCCACAGTGAGTAATCCGGTTAATGGATACACATACGGATGGAGCAATGGACAAAGCAGTACTTGGGCGACCGGCCAGGAGAATCCCAAGGCTACGGGATTGTCAGCCGCTACATATACAATTACCGTTACTGATGGTAACCATTGTTCAGTCAGTACTAATGTTACGATTGGCGAACCTACCAAGTTGGTGGTTAACGCCAATACCACAGCACACAATGCCCAGATTTGTGCGGGTGAGAAGACCAATGTTTATTGCAATGCGTATGGAGGCACGCCTGCATACAGTTATGCATGGAATACGGGTGTCAGCGGAGGTAACTCCATGGGTGAGGTTGAGCCGGCTGCCACCACCGACTATATTATTACGGTAACCGATGACAACGGTTGCGAGGCCAAAGATACCGTAAAGGTCACCGTCAACCCGCTGCCTGCAGTCAGCATAGCTCCCGTCAATCCTATTTGCGAGAACACTACTGCCACGCTCACTGCCACAGTTTCAAATATGAGTGATGTGAGTTATCAGTGGAGTGGAAGTTCTTCTACTATCAACACTGCCGAGGTCTCTAATGCTGGCACTTACACGGTGTATGTGACAAACAACACTACCAACTGTTCTAACACCGCTACTGCGACGGTTACTGTTTATCACCCATATATCAGTTTGCAGGATTTGGAAGATCTCACCATCTGTACTAACGGTAATATCAGTATCACCGCACATCCGACCAATTACAACAGTGAAGGGACCACTACCTATCAATGGTATAGTGTTGTTGGTAATGTAGAAACACCTGTTACCGAAGGAGTCAACGAAAACGCCCTAAGTCGTAGTGGAGTTACTGAAAGCATTCATTATCGTGTGGTGGCTACCAACACAATAGGTACGGGAGCAAATACCTGTACAGCTACCGATACTAAGGATGTCACAGTGACGGTACTGAATCCTACAGTGACGATTCCGACTTTAGTGGACGGAACCAATACCACTATTTGCCAAGGTGGTAACACAACTTTGGAGGTTTCAGCTACGCATACTCCTGCTGAGAATACTATATTGACATACTCATGGAATCCTACTACGGGCTTGAGCAATTCAACGGGTTACCAAGTGACAGCTTCGCCAACGGCACCTGCAACATCAGCGGTTTATCCCCAGACCTATACGGTGACGGCTACGGTTGCACAAACTATTAATGGTGTAACCTGTACAGCCACGAACAATAATACCGTGACAGTCACGGTGAACAACCCCGCTGTAGTATTAAATGATATTCAAACAGCTGCCACTACGATATGTAATGGCAGTTCGGCCAGCTTGACAGCCTCTTTTGTTGACGGAAGTACCAACGCTGAGTTGGAGAATGGGACCAAAAATGTGACCTATGAGTGGGAATCATCCAATAACAATGAGTTTGCGACAGTACCCACAACAGCCACAATCACAGTAAATCCGACAGCCACCACTACCTATAAAGTAACTGCTACGGCTCATGTGGGAGGATGTACCTCTACTGCGGTGAAAACTATCACTATTACGGTGAATGACCCAACAGTGACGGTAGAGAATATTGCTAATGATATTATCTGTCACGGCATGACTAAAACTTTTACGGCTCAGACCTCTGATGTGGTGGGTACACCTGGATACACTTGGAAGAAGGTGGAGAATGGTGATGAAACTCAAGTGGCTACCACAGAGTCTTATACCACCCCGAACGACTTGACAGCTGGCGACCATATTTATAAGGTATATGTCACCGCTACGGTAGGTAACTGTACTTCCGATCCTGTTGTCAAAACATGTACCCTTACGGTTCGTCCAGCATTCACACCTGGCGCAATTGCCACGACAGGCCAGAGCGTTTGCTATGGCACCACAACTGGTTTCACGGAAATTGGTAGCACAACAGCTGCTTCCGGTGGTGACAACAGCATTACCTATCAATGGTATCATAACGGAGATGCTATTACCGATAATGCCAATGAGGAAACTTACACCCCGACATCAGAATACACCAGCACTGCCGGCACGCATACCTTCACCCGTAAGGCACACGATGGCACTTGTAACACCGAGTTCGAGCAGAGCACAGGCGAGTGGGTGTTGACCGTTTATCCAGTACTGAATGCCGGTACTATCAGCGGAAGCCAGACCCTCTGCGAGGGAGGTGCTCCGTCGGCTATCAGTGCGGGCACATTGCCTACCGGCGGCCATGGAGAATTTGAATACCAGTGGCAAGTAAGTGTCAATGGTGGTGAATACAGCAATGCGGCAGGTGCCAGCAATCAGGCAAGCTACACACCGGCTGTTTCATACGCCCAGGGTGTTAGCGGAACGACCACCTACACCTTCATCCGTAAGGTTAAAAATATCGGCACTGGAAATGACGGCTGCGGCGATTGGATGACCTCTGAAGGCAGCTACACCTTGACGGTGAACGACACCCTTGTGCCAGTGATTGATGGAGAGAATAATATATGTGTAAGCACCTCTTTGGACAACACCGAATTGACTTTGACTGAATCCGCCACGGCAGGCCAGTCAGGATACACCTACCAATGGACTTTGGGTAATGGCGAGGGCGGTACCGTAGTTGGTAGCGCTACCAACCGTGAGTTCAAAGCTTACTGGTCCAATACCACAAGCCCGAAACATGTATACTTGACAGTAACATATGCAGGCTGTGCATCACATGCAAGTCGTGAGATTACTGTAAATCCGGTGCCTACAGCCCAAATCAATAGTGTTGCTGAGGTATGCCCGAGCACAACTTCTCAGGAAATCACAGCTACGGTGTCTCCCACGGCCACTCCGTATAAATACGAATGGAATGGCGGCGGTCTGACCTTGGACAACGCTACCCAGACGGGTGTTAATTCCACCACTTCCACTGTGAATGCAACCATTCCTCAAGTTTGTAACAACAATTATACTATCGCCTTGAAGGTGACCGACGGCAACGGCTGTTCCGCCAACGCCACCCCGATTACTGTGACGGTGAAGGATAATACCGCCCCGACAGCCACCAATGCGACGATTGAAATTGATGCGGAGGCCAGTGGTAATTGTCACTATGTGGTACCTGATTTGAGTACAGGAACCAATTTGGCAAAAGTTCTTGCCGGCTTCACCAATGATGCTTGCAGTTATGGAAACCTGGAATTTTATTCACAGAATCCGCAAGCAGGAACATCGCGTGAGCAGACCAATCAGGAACAACAGATTAATGTGACTGTGTATGTGAAAGACGCATGCGGAAACACCGCTTCACGTACCGTAATCATTAATATCCCGGCCAACGAGTTAGCCGCTACCATCAGTAGCGACAAGATGGATGTGGATAACGTTCCCGGTATTTGTACGGGCGAAACAGCTACCCTCAGCGTGAATGTGACAGGTGCCACTAACCCGACATACGCATGGACCAGCGATCCAACCATCACCAGCACCAGTTTGACAGGCAGCAGCATTGAGGTTGCGCCTACTTCTACAAAGAACTACAGCGTAACTGTTACGGGTGACAACGGTTGTTCCATCGAGGCTTCACAACAGCTGATGGTTCATCCGCTTCCTACACTCTCTGTTACTCCAGTGAACATCTGTAACGGTCAGACAGAGGCTGTATTGCATGCCACTGCCGGTACCAGCAATCCGCCGCTCACATACAGCTGGTACAAGAATAGTGAAACTACTCCCGTGGCTTCAGGCGAGTCGGCATCTTCACTTACGGTTAGCAATCCTAATGGTTCAGATACCTACACTGTGACAGTGTCCGATCGCTACGGTTGCACAGTTTCTACCTCTACCCAGTTTGTGGTTTATCCGCAACATCAGGTGACCACAACTGTGAACCCCACTGAAATCTGTGCTGACGCCACAACAACTTTTACTGCCGCCATGGAAAACCAGAATAATGCACAGTATTTATGGACTTCCGGCAATGCAAGCTCCTTGATCAGCTATTTGCAAAATGATCAACGTGCAAGTACCACTTTCGGTCCTGCTCCCGCAGGTACATATAATTATATCGTAACCGGTACCGATGACAACGGCTGCACCACCACGGCTACAGCCACCATTAAAGTGAACCCGCTGCCGACGGTGACCATCAACCCCGTAACGCCACTTCCGCTCTGCCCGAGTGTCAGCAGCACGGCAGTCAGTGCTGAAGTCAACGGAACTACCACCCAGCCATATACCTTTACTTGGGGTGGTGATATGAATTTAAGTGAAACTACCCAGACAGTTGATGGCAACAGCTCTTCCATCACCGCATCCTTTACACCTTCTTGCGAAGCCTCTTACTCAGTGACTTTGAGTATTGAGGATGCCAAGGGTTGTACTGCCACGGCAACACCTATCACCGTTACGGTGAAGGATGAGGCTGCACCAGTAATCGGCAATATAGAGCCTGTTATAGCGACAGCCGCGGGTAATTGTACATACACCATGCCGGATCTCAGTGCTACGGTGTTAGCTGCAACAGCAGACAGCCAATGCGGTTATACGGGCAACAATCTGAGCTTCGTCCGCCAGAGCGTGTTAGCGGGAACCGTATATAACCAAAGCAATGCTCAGCAGTCCATCACGGTGACGGTTTATGTGAAAGACGCATGTAACAATGAGGCCCAAAAGGATGTAACCGTTCTCATTCCCGCAAACAACTTCACAGCTACGATTACTGAACCTTACGCAATTTGCTATGGCGCTGACGCAACTACCATCACGGTAACACCATCCAACGCAAGTGGTAATGTTACATACAGTTGGTCTTCCTCTACCGATGAAAGCTATGTTATCAATGATAATGTAATAACTGTTAACCCCAGTTCAAATACTACTTATAATGTTACTGCTACCGATGGTAATGGTTGTACGGTATCTTTGAACACCACAGTTACTGTAAACACCTTGCCAGTGGTGACCGTAAGCAATGATGTGGTCTGCAATGGCCAAGGCACCGCTGAACTCATCGCAACGGTGACCGGCGCTGAGCCTTTCAGCTATGTATGGAAGGATGCCACAAGCACAGTGGTGACGGACGAAGATGATGATAACGCTAAATTGACGATAGTCAGACCTACAATTGCTCAGATTTACACGGTGACAGTAACCGACAATAATACTTGTGTGAACACCGCTACCGCTACGTTGACTTTGGATACCATCCCGGCCATTGTCATCACCAATGTGGCTGACAACAACTTGACGGTGTGTGCCGGCAGCAACTTGCAGTTGACAGCCGCCAAGGGTGAGACTTACGTATGGGAAGCTCCTACGGGTGTCACTTTGAGTGCCAACACGGGTGCAAGTGTCAACTTCAGCTCTTCCACAGCTGGCGACTATACGGTGACTGTTACAGGAACCAATGGCAAGGGCTGTACCGCCTCTGCTACTGCTACGGTGACGGTGAATCCGCTGCCAGTAGTGGAAGTCGTTTCTTCTGATGCGGATAAAAAGATTTGTCCTAACCAGCAGACCATTACTCTTACCGCTACTCCTTCGGTAGAAGGTTCATATTCCTACAAATGGAATTACCAGAACAAGACTGACCAGACTATTAACGTAACCACTGCAGGTACCTACATTGTGACCACTACCAATACAGCCACGAACTGTACAAGCACGTCTTCTATCACTCTTGAAGCCAATCCGATACCGACAGCTGTTTTGGCCGTTGACGACGCTGTAATTTGTCCTGAGGGTCAGCAGGAAGCCCACTTTACCCTGACTCCTGGTAATGGTACGGGTGCTTATTCTTACGTTTGGTATCTCAATAATGCAGAAATAACGTTATCATCACCAACAACGACCTATACCACTTCCGCTATTGGAAGCTATAAGGTAAAAGTAACTGATGACCAAAACTGTTATGTGGAATCCAATGTGGTAAGCATCAGCAACCATGAATTGCCTAACATCACAGTGACCAATGCCAGTATATGTGAGGAAGGCACCGCTACTTTGGTGGCCAATGGCGCCCAGACTTACACATGGACTCCAGGAGACTGGGGTTCCTCGGCTGTATGGACCACCAGCAATGCCCAAGCTAACCTGAGTTCAGCTGCTGCAGGTACTTATACTGTGACCGTGACCGGTACCGATGGCAACAGTTGTACCGCTACAAAGACAGCTACTATCACCGTCAATCCTGATGTGGTATTGCAGTTGGCCTCAAATTCTGGTGCATTGGAGCAGCAGGTATGTGCTGGCACTGCCATCAACGACATTGTGTTCGATGTGCAAAATGCAAGTACCTTATCCTTGGTAGGTACCTTGCCGCAGGGTGTAAGCTTTAGCGCTACGGAGAAGAAGATTTCCGGTACGCCCACCCAGACAGGCAGTAGCTTCCAGTTCACGGTGAGAGCAGTGTCAGATCAAGAAAATCCAACTTGTGCACCAAAAACTCTTACTGGCACTATCAAGGTGAACCCGACGGTACAATTTACGGTAACACCGGAAACGCAAGAAATATGTGCTGGTGGTACTATCACGGACATTACGCTTACTAGCATTAATGGCAAACTGCCCGCAACTTTGACTTTGGCAGAAGGCTTGGCCTATAACCGTACAAGCGATTATGAAGCCACTATTACGGGTAGCTTGGCCACGGCTAACACTTATACATATAATATTACAGCAAGCAGTGACCAAACGGATCCGGCTTGTGAATCTGTGACAAAACCGATTACCATTACGGTTCATCCGAATCCTGTGGTGGAAATCGGAACCATCGGAACTGTTTGTCCTGCCGCTGGAACAAAAGAAATCACAGCTACTATTACAGGAGCTACCACACCTAACTATACTTATCGATGGACGGGTGGGGTAGTGCTGACACCTGCCAATACAACTACTGCTGCCACAACTAACACGGTTTCTGCTGCTGTGCCAGTGGTATGCGACAACAGCAGTTATACAATTAACCTGACGGTGACCGATGGTCACGGCTGTCAAGCCACAAATTCCGAGTCGATGCTGGTGAAGGATGAAAGCACACCGAGCATTGTGGCGGTGAATGCTACCGTGACAGCTAGCACCATTGGTAACTGTAAATACACGGTGCCTAACCTGACCACTGCTGACTATGTGACCGTGAGCGATGAAACTTGTACTACACAGGCTTTGAGAGTGACACAGGATGTACCTGCCAACACAGTGTTTGGCGATAATGAAACATACAAAGATGTTGTTGTAACCGTGAAAGATGGTTGCAATAAAGCTGCTACAGTAACCATCAGGGTACAGAAACCTGATGCTGTTACGGTAAATATCACAGCAGACGAAAGTGGTGTTTGTAATGGCAATAGCACTACTTTGAGAGCCACTGCCACTTCTGGCAACACGGGTAACATTACCTATACTTGGAGTCCGAATACGGGTCTTTCTGCTACCAATGTGGCAGAGGTGGTGGCTACCCCGACCACGACTACGACATACACCGTGACTGCCCGCGATGGCAACGGTTGTGCCGCAACATCCACCCAGACTGTGGTTGTCTATACCTTGCCTACAGTAGAGATTGCCAATGTGGCAGACCTCTGTCCGAATGCTGGCAGCGTAACATTGACAGCTACAGCCGCTTTGGAGAACGCAACCAACCCAAGCTTCAGCTACAGTTGGAGTGTTAACGAAAATACGGATGGAGTAACCATCACTGGCAATAGTGATAACACCGCTACTCTGAGCGGTATTCCGAGTACTATTTGCGATGCAACCGTTTATACGGTGAGCGTAGTGGTGACAGAACAGGCACATAGTTGTACAGCCACTAACTCAAATACCGTGACGGTGAAGGACGAGGAGAACCCAACGATAACACCAAGTGTGACTACTATCCAAGCTTCAACGAGTGGAGGTAGCGGATGTACTTATCTTATGCCTGACCTTACCACGGCTATTACTTATACGGTTTCCGATGATAACAATTGTACTTCAAGTAGTGATTTGTTGAGTACGCTTTCGCAGTCCATGACTGCCGGTACTACCATTTCCGAAACAATGCCTATAACTGTAACTATTACAGATGGCTGTAATCACAGTGCATCCACGGTTATTATGGTTACAGTTCCTGACAATTTCAGTATTAGGGAAAATGAACTGGGACGTATAAATGTAACCTGTCCTGGTGGACATGATGGACAGCTTATGATTGATGTGGATCACATAAGTGGTGGTACAAATCCTTATACTTATACCATTGATGGCGATGTTGAACATTATAGCACAACATATACTTTTGGTGGTCTTAGTGCGGGCACTCACACTCTTACTGCTAAGGATGTGAATGGATGTACTGCTTCCACCACGGTGAATATTTCCGAACCCGATCCGTTTGAGGTAACTATTACTTCTACTGCTGCTACTTGTGCCAATAACGATGGTCAGGTAAGTGTGGCTGTTACGGGAGGTACACCTTCCTCAGCCGGTGGATACACGTTCCATTACACGGGTACACTGGCATACGATGAGCCTAATTATTCCAATAATCCTTCTTCGACATCTCCGTCTGTGTTGAATAATTTGAAAGTCGGTACCTATACTGTGGTTATTGAGGACCAGAGAGAGTGTACGGTGACAAAGACCTTTGACATAACGTTGAATGACAATTTGGTAATTACAAGTATTCCTACACCAAAACCGATATGCTCTAATGGTAGTTTTGCTGTCCAGCCGCAAACCACCACGCCAGGTACTACTACTTACACATGGGATGCTCCTACGCAGAATCCTGCTAATGGTGTGAACAATGCTACTGCTTCTGGCACGACTACACAATATACAGTCAATGGTAGTAACTTGGAGAATGTTACCACCAACCATGAGCCTGTTGAGTTGACATATTATGTGACGGCTCACAATGGTGTGTGTACATATTCCAGTACGCTGACGATGACTGTGACAGCTACGGTTCGTCCACAGGTAGCTATTACTCCGGAGAATTTCACGGTATGTCCGAATGTGGGTGAATTGGAATTGAGTGCTGAGATAGCCAATGTATATGCCGAAAAGGATACACTGACATGGACTTTCAACGGCGGTACTCCAATTGCTGAATATCATAGTGATCCTTCAATAACATATACAGAAACTCAAGAAATCACAGTCCCGGATGATCCTTGCGATATGGTATATCCATATATTGTGACTTATACAGATGGTGTTTGTACGAACAGTGCTACCGGTTATGTAACTGTTACGGTGGCTGATGGTATAGTAATCACACCTCCCGCATCTGTGGATACAACTGTTAATTGTTATGGTGATATTGTTACACCTCACAGGGTGCCATCCAAAATGCCAATACATATTGAAGATGCTTGCCATGAGGAGATCTTTGTAAATCAATATACTGGTATGGCAGTGAATACCTATAATGTGCCTTGTAACGGTGATGTGATTTTTACCTATACTTATGAAGACTGCAATGGCAACACTAAAGATTATATTTATACTTATCACGTTGTTACTCCTGCCTTGACGTTGCCTGAGCCTGGTGCCCAGACGGTTGTCTGTGAGAGCGACGCAACGCTTCCGAGTACTCCCCAGACTTTGACCGACGGTTGTGGTAGATCTGTTCCTGCTGTTTTAGTGGACAGTACTGCCGAGCATCCCAACCCTGTGCATGATGTAACTAACGGTAGCGGTACTGTGACTTATCATTACACATACACAGCTTGTGATGGTACAGTGAATGATTGGTATTACATTTATACTGTTAACCCAGCTGCCTTCACACCAGAAGAGGATGTGACATTGACGACCACTTGTAAAAACAAATGGGTTGGTGAAGATGAAGGACCTGCAAGTGTTACTCTTCCCAATATTGTAGTTTGTGGAACAACTATTGAATTGTCCTTGCGTGATGGTTATCCGCAGGATAATAATGAGGGTTGTGGAACTCGTACTTATCTGTACGACTACACTGTGAATGGTACAGCATACGAGTGGAAATATATCGAGACCATTGAGCAGGAAGATTTCACCATGCCTGCCAATGCAGGTGAGGCTGTCGCTTGCTATACTGCTATTCAAGCACCTCAACTGCCTACAGTGACCGACGCTTGCGGTAAAACTTTGAGTCCGATAGGTTCTCCAGTCATAAATCCTGCTGATTATACGGGTATGTGCACTGGTACGGTAACCTATACCTATACTTACGAGGATTGCCAAGGTCATACGCACGACTGGGTATACACCTACCGTGTGAACGACAGTGTGGCTCCGATTATTACTGCACCAGAGATTGTGGAAGCAACACATACTTATGATGCTAATGGATGTTACTATGCATATCCAGACTTTACTAATGGAACTATAGTTACAGCCACAGCCCATTGCACTAATGGTGTCAACACTGGTATTACCTATACCCAAGATATGACAGGTGCTATTGAACAGACTGAGAATATTCAAAACTTGTCTGTTGTGGTGACGGCTACAAATACAAACTGTCAAGCTTCAGCTACTAAAACCATCATTGTTCAAGTTCCTGCTAAATTGCAAGTTAGAGATCTGACGACCACTTATCCCAATGTAACCTGCTTCAATGGCGAGGCTATTGTCAATGTTGAAGCGACGGGAGGAACAGAAGGCAATGGTTATCAGTATTCTATTGATGCTCCTAACGCATCGAATATGGGTAATGGACAATTCTCAGGATTGAAAGTTCCTGCCAATCCGACAACGGGAACCAATGCCCAAGGCGGTATCATTTATGGCTATTATACCGTTACCGCTACCGATGCCCATAACTGTACAGCTACCACTTCGGTGAGAGTTGAGTCACCAGTACAGTTAGCATGGGAGAACTGTCCGACAACAAATTTCGTTTTCTGTTGTGATCCTGATCAAAATTATGCGACAGTGGTAATTGGAACTGGCGATGATGTGGATATCGTAGAACCGACATTGAGTACAAAGGATAATATACCTCATAATCAATATGCGCGTTATGTTACGAATAATATCCAAGCATCAGGCCGTTATTTATTATCGAATAGTCCATATACAATTACTTATTCAGCAGCGAATACTTGCCGAGAACGAGCTTATTGTACTTTCACTATCACCGTTCTTCCTAACGCAACACTTGCTACTACGGCTGAAAGTGGCGCAACTGATCAGACAAGATGTTCAGGACAGGCTATAGATGATATTATATTTGAATATCATAATGGTACTGCTAGCATAAGTGGAGATCTGCCAAGCTCATTCATTACAGAAGGTACAAATACCATTACTATTTCCGGTACACCGACTGTTACAGAGCAAACCGTATATAACTATACCATAACTGTTGCAAGCCAGGGTATAAATGGTACACCATGTAATACCAAAGATATTTCTGGTACCATTACTGTTAATCCTGCTCCCACCGCTACACTTACAATTACCACCAATGAAAGCTGTACGGGTAATGATGCAGTGGTGACTGCTAATATAAGTGGGGGTACTCCGACAACATTTGGTACTAACAAGTATTATGTGTTATCATGGTATTCATCAGAAGCAATGGGTACAAGTCCATACAGAATAACTGGCTTACATCATGGTGAATTTTTTGTAACAATATCAGATGCAAATGGTTGTTCGTATATTGCTTCTACTGAAAATGATATTCTTTTGAACAGTCCATACAATGGTATCACTTTGTCGGATGTTACGGTTCCTACCCTTTGTAGTGAACAGTCATTCAATAATGCGATACCTGCCAATATGCCTAATACAGGCTCTTACACAACAACTTACTCATGGACAGCACCAGTAAATGAAAACATCAGTGATGGCCTTGCAGCTGGTAATGCGGAAACGGATGTGTATGGAAATCACTTGACCAACAATACCACAGCAACGCAATCGGTTACTTATCAAGTGACTCCTTTGACAGGTCTTGTATGTTATGGTAACGAATATAATGTGAATGTCAGTGTTTATCCGAAGCTCACTCTCACCGAAACTTCTCCCGATGCTACTTATTGTAGAGGAGATGAAGAGGTGGCAGCATTGGCTGTTACGGCTAATGCGGGTAGCGGATCTTATACCTACCAGTGGTACAAGAATGATGAGCCTATAGAGAATGCTAGACAAGCTTCTTATACTCCGAGTACTGCAGAAGCTGGCGAATTCATCTATAAGGTAACAGTTCACGATGCGGCCGGTTGTGGCGATAGCACGCGTACTATTGCTACCATTACGGTGAATGATACACTTGTGCCGAACATCGTAACTGATTTGGCGGATGTATGTGTCAAGACTTCTCAGCTTAAGAACGCCCTTGTGATTACCGATAATGCAGGTAATACGGATTATACATATACATGGACACTCGGCGAGGGTGGTACCATCACTTCCACACCGAATACCTCTAATAGCATCACTGCAGACTGGAGTATTTCTGGTGACAAAGTGATTACCCTTGTGGCTGAACACAACACCACTCATTGTAAGTCTCATGCCCAGAAGACCATCACGGTGTATGACGCTCCTACTCCGACACTGAATAACGAGGATGTTTGTATTTCTACATCAACGACAAATAACGCTCTTACATTGACTACTGATGAGAATCAGAACGATTATGCATGGATAGTCGGTGCCGACGGTACTTATACGGGTACTGGCTACTCCGTTGAAGCTCAGTGGAGCAGTATCGGTAACAAGACGATATCTGTAACTTATACCGATGAACATGGTTGCCGTGCCACTACAGAAAAGACAGTTCAGGTAAGAGATATCACCACTCCTGAATTGAATGGCTTTGAAATCTGTGTTCACCCATCTACAACCTTGAACGAGCGCGTAATGCAAACCCAGTCGGGAATGAGCAATTACGTATGGACTTTGGGCGAAGGTGGTGCTTTCAGTGGTGCCAGCAATACAAATTCCGTAACTGCTTATTGGGAAACCGCTGGAGAAAAGACTGTTTCGGTACAATTTGAGAATCAATATTATTGTACTGCCAAGAAAGAAGTCCAAGTAACAGTACATGATATTTCAACCCCAACAGTTACTCCTGATCCCGCCGCAGTTTGTATGAGTAATTCAACGACTTCCGACGTGTTGAATCTCCAAACTGAATCGGGTATGACCAGCTACACTTGGACCTTGACAGAAGGAGAGGGTGGACGTATCAATAGTGGTAACGGTACCAATTCTGTCAATGTTGAATGGAGCACGGATGGAAATAAGACCATCAAGGTGAACTACGCCAACGAGTATGGTTGTGTCAATCCAACTCCTACCACACATCAAGTGACAGTTTATCCTAACCCTGAACCCACGCTCACCACAACTGATAACGCAAGCGACATCTGTATCAGCACTTCAACTACTAATACTGAACTCACATTTACTACAGAAAGTGGAATGAGTGATTATGTCTGGAATACAGGTGATGCCACTATTGTGTCAGGCGGTGAAACTACCGACAATACAGTAACCCTCAAGTGGGCTACTGCCGGTTCCAAGATTGTGACTGTCAACTATAAAAACACTAACGGCTGTACTAATCCGACTGCCGCTTCCAAGACTATCACGGTACACGCTCTGACAGTGCCAAGTTTGACGGGGGGTGATGTATGTATCAATACTTCCGAGGCAGACACTACTTTCAGTCTTTCTACGCAGAGTGGCATGTCTGATTATGTGTGGTCGCTTGATGCTGATGGTACTTTTACGGGTGAAGGCAATGCGATTGTGGCTAAATGGAGCTCTATAGGAGTGAAGACTGTTACGGTGACCTTTACGGATGGTAATAACTGTACGACAAGCAGTGAACCTGTTACAGTTCAGGTAAATCCGAAACCTGCTGTTGAGGTGACAGCTGTAAATAGTCAGTGTTACAATACTCCTGATGGCTTCATTACTGTGAACTTGTCAGAAGGTACTCCAACTTATACTGTGGCTTGGAATGCTGAGGGTGTTAGCACTAACGGTAGCGAAGGTTCAAAGCCAGCTGGCGCTTATACTATTGAAAGTCTTGCTGACGGAACTTATACTATTACAGTGACCGATATCAAGGGCTGTAAGGTGTCCACTACACAAACTATAGAGCAGATCGCCGAGTCCTTGACTTTGACGGCCAATAGTGGTGAATGGGATTATAATGGACAGTCTCATGAGAACCTCACTTATACGATTAAGTTAGGCGAGACGGTCATCAACAGCAATGTCGCCAGTGGCGAAGAAATTGAGTTGCCGAACCATGACAAGGTGAAGGCCACTGTGACAGGTAGCATCACAAATGCAGGTACTGAGGATAATGTTGTTTCATCCGTGAAAGTAATGCGAGGAACAGAAGATGTGACTTGCTACTATTATATTGTAAAGGTTAATGGTGAGTTGAAGGTGAATAAAGTTGCTATCACGATCAAGGCAGACGGCAAGAGCAAGACCTATGACAATGACGTTACTACCGATCCTGGACTGACAGCCACCGTTACTGGAGTGCCGACTACAGGTGTTGCTCCAGTTTACAGCTTAAGTCGTGAAGCTGGTCAGAATGTTGGCGGTTATGTGATCAGTGTGACAGCCGAGGCCACTTCGAACCCGAATTACACAGTGACAGTAGACACAGGCCTGTTCAGGATCACGCCTGCCGCTATCGCCATCAAGGCGGACGGCAAGACGAAGGTATATGACAACGAAGCTTCTACAGATCCTGGACTGACAGCGACGGTAACCGGCGTTCCAACCAACGGTGTCGCACCGTCATACAGTCTGAGCCGTGTTGAAGGCCAGAATGTTGGCGGTTATGTGATCAGTG
>JAEETJ010000034.1 GCA_016290295.1 Bacteroidales bacterium | reverse complement strand
AACCACTTGCACCCACAACCAAGGAGGAACGAATATGAAACTTGCAGAAGCATTGAAGTTGCGCTCGGACCTGCAGAAGCGCATTGCACAACTCAAGGATACCCTGAACCACAACGTGAAGGTCCAGGAGGGTGATCAGCCCGCGGAGAAGCCGGAGAAGCTATTCGCAGAACTGAACGGCCTCCTGCCCCAGCTCCAGGACCTGATCGTCCGGATCAACAACACCAACTGTCAGACGGTCGTCGCCGGCAAGACGCTGACGGAATGGATCGCGACGCGGGATGTCCTCTCCACCAAGCTCCAGATCTACCGTTCGGCCTATTCCAACTCCGTCATCCGCGCCGAGCGCTATTCGCGCAACGAGGTCCGCTTCGTGCGGGCGGTCGATGCGGAGGATCTGCACAGGAAAATCGACGCGATGTCCAAGGAATACCGCGAGCTGGACCTGCGCCTGCAGGAAGCCAACTGGACGAACGAACTGCTATAAAGGGGTTGCGGTAGGGCGAGCATGACCTCTTCGGCTGGAGGTTAAGCCGAACTTAGGTAGTTGTCCCTCGTGGATCTACTCGCTTGACGGGGCTTGAGCTTTCATCTTTTAGTATGAGTATTGTCACGCCCAGGATGCTGCACAAGCGCACATCGCACCAACGGACCTTACCGTCCCATCACATCTCACTCCCACGTGCTGACTACCCCAACCCTCAGCCTCCCCTCCCCGGGGAGGCTTTTTTGTATTGTCACACTATTGTCGTAACTTAGCAACATAGATTATCTACACGATATGACACTGCTCGAAGCAATCGAAGCCCGCCACTCCGTCCGGAAATACACGGACGAGCCCATCCCCGAGGATGTCCTCACGACGCTCCGGAACAAAGTGCGGGAAATCAACAAGGAGGCCGGACTGCACGTTCAACTTGTGACGGACGAACCCAAGGCCTTCAATGGTTTCAAATCAACCAGCGGCGTGTTCTCTTACGGTGCCTTCTCCGGCGTGAAGAACTACTTCATCATGGCCGGCAAGAAGGGCGAAGATCTTGATGAGAAGGTCGGCTACTACGGGGAGCAACTTGTCCTGCTTGCCCAGACCCTCGGGCTCAACACCTGCTGGGTGGGATTGAGCTACAGCAAGATTCCCGGCACGTATGAGCTCGCGGAAGATGAGAAGATCGTATGCTACATCTCGCTGGGATACGGCCAGACCCAGGGCAAGGCCCACAGGTCGAAATCGGCCAAGGAGATCAGCAACGCGAGCGACCTCACCCCGAAGTGGTTCAACCAAGGGATAGAGGCGGCGCTGCTGGCGCCGACGGCCGTCAACCAGCAGAGGTTCTTTATCGAGTATCTCGGCTTCAAAGATTATGACCGTGTTCCCTCGGTCACGGCCAGGTCGCTCTTCTCGATGGTCGGCTACAGCAAGATAGACCTTGGCATCGTCAAGTACCACTTCGAGCTAGGCGCCGGGAAGGACAATTTCGAATGGCTCTAATAATCGTTTTACCGAGTATGCATTTTACCTGATGTATTGATCAACGGACGATCGATACACCAACCCCACCCCCAGCCTCCCCCTCCCCGGGGAGGCTATTTTGTATCTATTTGGAACTATTCGTCGAATTAAACTCGGTGATTACGCGGTGGATTCGCCGAGAGCCCCTGTCCTCCTGCAAATCCCGGAAGCCGGGACAGATCCCGCGCCATCCACGAACCCCTGCCTGATCGCTGGGCGAGGAAAACGAACTAAATCCAACTTGTCCCAAAACGATTCAACTTTAACCATATTGGCCAAGTTGGTGTCAATAACAAAAAAAGTCGTCTTTTAGTGGAGGCTTACCGATCTGTTGGGCTATCATCCTCCGTAAGCGACACATCCTTTAAAAAGGGAATCTAACATATTTCAGCTTTCTTTCTCTTTATGAGACAGAAACTTTTTCTATATTTGTGATATGTTAAGACCCTACATAATTAATAGTTTCCGGTATTCTCTTTCAATTAGAGAATACTCTGTCTTCACATTTAGCGTTCTATTTTTATGAAGAGCACTCATCATAAAAAGTCATTGTGGTGGGCAAGGAAGAAGAAGAAACAGTCCGTATTTAACTCTGAGATTAGCCCACTCCCCAAGGTATTCGTTGAAGATCTCTCTTTGACTTCTTCAAATCGAGCCATCATTTATAAAAGTGAAATGGATTTTATCTCTAGGTGTATCCTCGACTATCCAAACATTGAAACCGGAGGTGAATTGTTTGGGTTTTGGTCTGTTTCCGGTACGCCCGTGGTTCTATACGCAATTGGCCCTGGTCCTAGCGCGAATCATCAATCTACTTTTTTCAACCAGGATACAGAATACCTAAATAAGGTAGGAAGTGTCATCGTTGATCATTTCGGCCTTCATCATATCGGCGAATGGCATTCTCATCATCAATTAGGGCTGGCGCAACCCAGCGGCCATGACGCTCAAACTATGTTCACCACCATTCGCAATCATAATCTGCACAGATTTCTTTGCTGTATCGGTAATTGCACGAATGAATACTCCACTCTGAACGCTTTCAATTTCGTAGACAATAGGCAGTACTCGCGTGCGGAGTGGTCTATAAATGATCTTGAGAGTCCTTTTCGCAAGGTTATTGACGAGCAATTAGGGGTTCTCCTTCAGATGCCCAGAACAAGAAAAGCATCGTATAAAGCTATAGCTCGCCCTACCACGGTGACGTCGCAGAGCGTTCCTTCATATCCCGATGGGTATTGGTTGAATGAAAAAACCAATCGTTTAGTCTTAAAAGATATTCTTGACTATATAACCAGTCGTAATTCGTCCCTATCGACAAGTGTCAATATGGACCCTTCACGATACGTCCATATTCTATCACAAGGCGACTCTTTTATTGAGGACATAATGTTCGGTGAAGGTTTTCCCAACACCGCGCCCGATATTAAACGTATCCAGAATGGAATTATTCAGTCGTTGAGATGCCCCGAATGGAGTCTGACCAACGACATATTTTCTTCATTCGCTAATTATTATTCAAGCATTCACACGATATGATTGACCAGCAACGCTACCAATTGGAAAAAGGTGTTCTTTGCCAAGAGCATTTCCCCGAGAACGCATATAGATTTGTCGGGATAGGCACTCCGGAACCCTACCTTCGTATAGCCGCGAAAAGCAATTCCGGCAAGGTATATACTCTGCACATCGATCTAAAAGAATTCCCCGAGCAGATCCCTGAAGTCTATATTACAAAGATGCTGAAGGATTATCACGGGAACAATATGGATCACCCAAGTGCGTCTCTTCATACATTATCATCTAAGAATGGGTGGACAAGGATTTGTCATTACGGCACAAATGCCTGGACTCCGATGGTTTCATTATATCGCATTTATGTAAAATGCAGATTATGGATAGAAGCGTATGAGGCACACCTTGCAACGGGAAACAATTTGGATTATTATCTCATTCATGCCCATTAAATCTTACAATGTTTGATATGGCTTTACCAGACAAACCATATAAAGAAAAAAGAAAAAAAGGAGATATCGTTCTTGTTTATAATCCTCAAACGAACGAGTTCGAAAAGAAAACTATTGAAAACGAAGAGGAAATAGAAATAGTAGTTACTCCTTTTATAAAAACGTTTTTTCCATAATTTCTATATATAATCAATTTGAGTATGGCACAATCCGCACAAACTATCGCCGACGGTGCGAAGTCAATTTATGATGGTGGCGCGATGAAGAAAATGGTCTTTGATCCGGAGACCGGAGATTTCACGATGGTCGATGTCTCCGCTCCGGTGCAAGAAGGTCACGTTGTTGACAATTTCTCCAAGGATGGATTCGCTTGATTCTGCTTACAGCAACATGGCAGATATCATATACATTAATCACCAGGACGTTATTAATTTTGCGGCGTCCACGGTGGAGGAATTAGATGCCTACGCATACGAGTGGGAAGGGGAAGGCGTGGTACATATCCATCTCCATCCTCTCAAGCACAGCTTCGGTGATTTGTCAAAGGTTTCTTTCTCAAGGGCCTCGTCTGTCTCTACCTATGAGGGGGACTCTCGATTTGTGGTCTTAGTAGCAACAAAAGAGAACATAGCTTCCGCCACTTTGTTCGAAAGGACTTCTGATGGCTATTCTGAAAAAGATTATGTCTATATTCCTTCCCAAGAAGACCTTTATTCAAGAAACGAAGGCCTTCTTGAATTAGATATTCTGAGCAAGAAGAAGGTGATTATAGTGGGGCTAGGCAGTTTCGGCTCCCAAATTGCCATAGAATTGGCAAAAGCAGGTGTTGGAGTGTTCTCATTATTTGACTTTGATAGGGTCGAACTCCATAACCTGTCTCGACATACATGCAACGCCAACGAATTGGGTAGATTAAAAACTGATGCGATTGAGGATGCTATTCTTGGGAAGAACCCTTACGCAACAGTCAAGAAGTACCCGGTAAACATCAATGAACATCTTTATCTGCTTGAGAAAGAGTTGAAGAATGCTGATCTTATGATTTGCGCCACTGACAACAACGCTAGTCGTTATAATATATCTAAAGCATTGGTTCGTCATAAAAAAATCGGCATTTTTGGGCGAGCGATTACTCGTGCTGAAGGAGGAGATGTGTTTAGATATCGTCCTGGCGGGCCTTGCTATGGTTGTCTAATAGGGGCCGACTTTCTTCCCCCGGAAGAAATTACAAATGTAGAATCTGCAAGAG
The DNA here is from genome assembly GCA_016290295.1 of Bacteroidales bacterium. Taxonomy (GTDB): domain Bacteria; phylum Bacteroidota; class Bacteroidia; order Bacteroidales; family WCHB1-69; genus RUG11690. Next base: position 17,136 of record JAEETJ010000034.1, on the reverse strand, counting down.
GCGATGGACGGATTCCTGCGTACGTCAGCGCCGAGGATGCAAATGCTATCGTACAAGTTGGATTATCATCGGACATTCAGCCTATATGTAACCTGATGGTCAAAATCTCATTGCTGGAATTGTCCCGTGGGCTTAACTCAGGCATCAATTCCCTTGAAGACGATCTTGTTTACGATTGCTATATTTGGGCTAATCGAAGGGAAAAGAACTATAAGGAGTGGCATCCTTTCTTCCAAGCAGGGAAGAATAGAACAGTCATAAGGTGGTATGGGGTCAACGTCCCCCGTAATGAGGGTTGCGCAATTTGCTCTCATAATGTCGAGTTGGATGTCAGCGGCGTCGGCGGTTTTAAGCCTCAGGTAGACGACCTCGGAGATGTCACTTTGGAATTGTAAAACCTGTAACTGAAACGGCGATATGGAATTCGATTATTCTTCGTTCACTGAACACGCACGCAGAGCAATAAGAAGAGCTCAACACATCTCGCAAGAATGCCGATATGAGTATATTGAACCACAGGTTATGATGGTTTCAATTATTCAGGAAGAGAAGGATATGTTCTTCTTCTTGATGCAGGATATGGGAGTTGACCGTATCTCTTTCTGCCAGGCGGTGAGTGAAGCAGTCGCTGCAATTCCTCCCGTTGGGACATCTGCCCCTAAGGTATCTAACAAACTGCAAGGAGTTTTTTCAAAAGCAGTTGACCTTGCGCGTTATACATCCAGTTCCTATGTCGCCGCAGAGCATATTTTCGGTGCGTTTTTCTCCGCCGACAATCCCATTCGTGAGATTATGGTACGACATGGGATTACAGAGACGAAACTTCTTTCGTCAATCATATCATTCAGAGGAGGCAGTTCTCAAAACTCGAATCAGAATGATTCGCCACGCAACGAATCGTTAGAGGCCTTATCAAAGTACGCCCGCAATCTTACCGCTTTTGCGGAAGAAGACAGGATAGAGCCCGTAATTGGCCGGGATGCAGAAATACGCCGAGTCCTTCAGATTTTATCTAGAAAGACAAAGAATAATCCCATTTTAGTCGGTTATCCGGGGACGGGAAAAACGGCAATTGTTGAAGGACTTGCTCGCCGTTTATTTAGAAGAGATGTCCCTTCTGAGCTTATGGGACTAAGGCTGTTTTCTTTGGACTTAGCTGCTTTAATTGCTGGAACCAGTCAGCACGGAGAGTTCGAGGAACGCCTTAAAGCAGTTATCAATGACGCCAAATCCAATCCGAATATCGTGTTATTCATTGACGAGATTCATTTGCTTATCGGCAATGGTGGCTCAATGGATGCTGCTAACATTCTTAAGCCTGAATTGGCTAGAGGTGAGATTAAGATTATCGGTGCGACCACGATTGAAGAATACACAAAGTACGTCGAAAGTGACAAGGCTTTTGAGCGCCGGTTCCAAAAGGTTGTCATTGATGAACCAGATATAGATACTGCGATTACCATTCTTCGTGGTGTCAAGCCACGATTTGAATCCTTTCATCGAATTAAAATTCTTGACGAGGCTATAGTTGCAGCTGTAAGATTATCGGCTCGTTACATATCTGACAGATTCCTGCCGGATAAGGCAATAGACCTTGTCGATGAAGCCGCATCGCGAATGCGCATAGAACGTTCCTCAATTCCGACCGAACTTGATGATTTAACTCGCCAGATTCGTTCTAAAGAGATGGAACGTGAGTCTTTGCGGCAAGATAATGTGGCTCATGATCTGACTCACATAGAAGAAGAAATTGCTAATCTCCGTGAGAAGGAAAACGCATTGAATGCGAAATGGGTAACAGAAAGGCGTCGCTTTGAGCAGCTCCAGGGATTACAAGACTCACTTTCATCCAAAAAGGCTCGGTTTGAATCCGAACAGCTTAATGGTAGCTATGAAGCGGCGGTATCCACCAAGAATGAGATTGAAGCCATAAAAGGACGAATCAATTCGGTTTTGGCGGAGATATCAGAATCTGAGAGCCCTCTTTTGAAAAATGGTTTGGATGAGGGCGATATCCGCAAGGTGGTCACTTTGTGGACTGGCATTCCTGTCAACAAATTGTCCGAGAACGATGCCGAACGCTTGCTCCATATAGAGGATGAACTCAAAAGAAGAGTTATTGGTCAAGATGTCGCAGTATCAGCTGTCTCAAAGGTTATTCGGCGGAATAAAATGGGCTTTGGTGATCCTGGAAAACCAATTGGGTCATTCTTGTTCCTTGGAACAACCGGTGTCGGCAAGACGGAACTGGCAAAGACGTTGGCAGACTACTTGTTTAATAGTCCGGAGCAAATGATCCGAATCGACATGAGTGAGTATCAGCAAGAGTTCAGCGTTAGCCGGCTATTTGGAGCTCCTCCAGGTTATGTTGGTTACGATCAGGGCGGTCAGCTTACAGAAGCCGTTCGGAGGAAGCCGTATAGTGTGATTCTTCTTGACGAAATCGAGAAGGCGCATAGCAAAGTGTTCGAAACGCTTTTGCAAGTCTTGGATGATGGCCGTATGACAGACGGTCAAGGCAGAACCGTTGATTTCAAGAATACTATCATAATAATGACCTCGAATATGGGCGCATCGTCTATTGCCGATTTCCTGGTCGGATCTGATTGTAGTGAAAAGAGAATAGAACAGGCAAAAAGTGGCGTTGTTGAAATGTTGAAGGAAAGGGTGGCCCCTGAGTTCATCAACAGAATAGATGAGGTTGTTATGTTCCTTCCCCTCAACAAGAGAGTTATTGATAGCATTACTTATCTGCAATTGAGTAGCATATGTGCCAAGATGGCCAGTAATAATATTCAAATTGAATTCGATAATAGCGTCGTCGAGTTTATATCGAATATAGGATATGCTCCCGAATACGGTGCTCGTCCAATCAAAAGGGCTATAAATGATTATTTCATCAACGAACTTACGATGAGAATACTTGCCTCCGATATCTCCAAGGATTCTCCTATACATGTAAAATGTGTAAATGATACCTTAGAATTTTATAACGCCTAAATCTTTTCAGTATGCCAAGCGACATGGATAAAATGCACTTTAATCCGCAGAGTGGAATGTTTGAACAAGGTCCTGCTCCATCCAAGAAACTGACCGAGGATAAGATCAAATACATTATGATCGGGACTTTGGAAATAATACAGTTTTATCGTGCATCACGAAATATGAATCTCTCTATCAATGCTGCAGGAGGTTCTATTGCTGTATGGCCAGAGTTAACGGAAACTGTTTTCGCGGGACTTGCCATCGATTATGCAAGGTATCTTGTAAAGATTGGTAAGATTTTCAAAGAGAATCTTATCCCTGCGTTTTTATGCGAACTCCAGGTGTACGAGTTGTCTTCAAAAACGACAATATCGGAGGATTCAAAAAAGAACTATCTCCTTCATTTACTCACACAGGACAATTCGTCTGCAGAATTAAAGTTTGATATGCTTTTCTCCATTTTGCAAAACACTATTGATAAAAAGGCAGGTATGTAATCTCCTTTTGCTTATATTGTTATTGAAAACGGACCTTAAAGAGATTATAATATGGCGCCTTTACAATTTGATCCAAATTCCGGCAATTTTATCAACGGGCCAAAGAGCGAGTTTGTAATTACTGACCTGAAAAGCGGCCTTGGGTTGTCTGGACCGCAGGTTGAGGAACTGCGCAGATCGCAAGGATTTGAATTAGTTCACAAACAAAAAATACGTTACATTCTCCCGTGGCTATACGTTTTTAGGAAATGGAGCTCTAAATTGAACAGATATATCTATCTGCATCAAGTCTGGGATTATTATGAAGAAGTAATGACGTCCTGCTGTATTTTTTTTGACGGAAGCGAGGATGCAGAAAACGACAAGACCATGAATGAGGCATTCATGTCCAAATATATAAATGGACAATTCTCAAATATTGGCCGCACTCACGATATCTGGGAAGTGAATGGTAGAAGATTTGATTCGGTTGAAGGTGAATTTTGGGATATAACAATTAAGAATCCGCAAGCGCCGACCAAGCAATACGAAAAGACCAGTGAGTACTATCGACTCCCGACCGGCGACTATCTTCAATATGACAAAGAAGATGATGTCGCAGGAATTCGTATTGTAGATGAAAAAACATATAGTATTAATATGCTCTCCAAGTTTGATCGTGAACGTGCTTGGATGGAGGATTTGCAAAGAAAGAATCGTATCATGAAGTCTTCTCCTAAGTATAAACCTTGGTAATCTTTATCTGCCATGAATCATATGCCTGAAATTGACATCAGACCTTACTCGTCTATGAGTAAAATGATGATTGAGCTTAATTCTTTGAAGTATAATCACAAAGAATGGCACGCCGGAGAATGGGGGCAAGTTGGAGATCTTGTCAATATCTCGGCGAAATCGAAGCTTCTTTTCGAATGGATACGGCTTATCAAAATCTTGAAGACAATCGAGAAATATGTTCAGGGCGTAGACTATCGCGCAGATAGAAGCGGTTATCAGTATAGCATCCGCCTAGTCACCGATATGTTTGGCGATTATGTTCAGGATTATGGAGTTGAACTGGAGTATATTAGGAACAGTATCACAATCCACACTAACGCTTTTTATATCGGCCCTCCGTCATATAAGCGTAAAGCATATGAAACGGTGAACGAAGTTCCTCTGCTCTTGAACCAATTGCGTGATGATTTAGAAGAGACGACAAAGCGTTGCTTTACATGGTTCTTCGTATGGAACCTCGATGAGCATACTTGTTCTGAAGATGTCTTATTTAGCATTTTCCAAAACTGCAGACAAATTGCGGAGAGTAATTGAGTTGTTTTCACTTTGAATTAGAAGGCGAATACGTAAATTCTAATTAGATGTGCAACACTCTTCGAAAGTCAAAGTTAAATAATTGTTAACTGTATTCCGAAGGTGTCCTGTTACCGTGTGACAAACAAGATCTGTGATTATGCTTCCATTCACTTTCAGCGTAGGTGGCATCCACATATGTCGCAGATCCTTCGGACCTAACGGTTCACCGCACCTGTACTGACGCCAATCACTACTCCTATTTCCTTAAGCTCATTGGTGTCTACAGCAATACTTCTATCGTGTATCGCTGCTCCTTTGTCAAATGCTTGTATCACATCCTCTGGCACTTCTATGCATATTACCGCAAATATCTGATGTAGGACTTCAACGCGTTGCACTTCGGAGTCGAATCCAGCCAATTTATTTCAAAAACAAACTATTTTGTTCTTTCATTTGCCGCATTTTCTCTACCCGCACCAAGTGTGTAGCGTAATCATACACCTCCCCAAAATCAGCAGATAACAACGATGAGACCTTCTTGCGGGTCGTCATCCACGCGAACCAGTCCTCCTGCTCTCTCTCCAGGGCAGCAAGATGCTCCTTGGTGGTAGTAATAATGTCTTGATACTCTACAGCGATTTTCAAATCCGATATCGTAGACATAACCCTTCGGTCTATCGAAATAGCCTCGTCCTCAGGATATAGAAATAAAAGGATATCCTCCTGAGACAGTCTACGCAGAATGTGATTCTCCACACAAAAAGCATATAGCCCTTGCGGGAACTCTAATCCACTAGGGTCGTTGATGGTCTCCAACGTTTTCTTCGCGCTATTAAAATATGCCAACCACGCCTCCTGCTCTTTCTTTAATTCGACCCCGACATTGCTCGGGACTGTCTGAAGGATACATTTTAGAACCAGATCATCATAAAATCCATACAACTGCTCACGTAGAAAGGCACGATCGGACATATCGACGTTAATCCTCGCCTCAAAATCCAATAAACTATCTATTTGATCCCGGATATGAAAAACCTTCCCGGAGACGGAAAGATGCGTTGCTGTCGTATCCATCTGCAGTAATCTCCAAAGAGTTATATCCTCCCTGAACTCCGGCGCCTGTGACAGCCACACTTCCATCAAGTCTTGAACAGCAAGATATTGTTCCGAGGTTTTAAAACTAGTCTTAATAAAATGATCAGACTGTGACTCCTGGTCTTCAATCAAAGAGAAGAACCTCTTCCATTCCTCAACTCTTTCTGGTGTTGGGGGTTCTAGAGGATATGACGCCTCACTGACATCAATCCACGAATGGTGAAGGCTCTCCGCCCATAAACCTGCATCTTCTGATTTGGCAACTAGACTATCACAAACTGAATCAATGGCCGCAGCGTTGGGGCGTTTATGAAGATCCATAAGGCCCCAACTAGATAGAACAAGAATCAATAAAGCAAGAGTGGTAATAGATTGATCCTTTTTCAAAGCGGTTACAGCAAAAAACAATTGATGATTACTTGAGTTTAAATCGTATTACACCCGCATCATTATCCACGGTATATGACGCGACCCTGTCCAGGACCCCATTTCCTAATAAAACCGGAGCTTCGGTACTAGATGATACTTGAGTCATAACATTCCGGCAAACGATTGTCCGGTTACCATCAGTCAGTTCTAACGTTCGGATATTAAAAACGGCATCTTCTACAACACTCCCATTAGCGATAACCGATTCAGTCGTTCCCAAGAAATCCTCTTTCGAAAGGAGCCCCCTCTTCAACAATTGCTGAGCTTCGAGCACAGAAATCAAAGTCATTGAACACCCCGTATCGATAATCATATCCGTACTAAGGCCGTTAATTCTGACTTGTACATACTTCACTCCGGACTCAAGCCTATACGGGATATCGATCGTCCCGTAGTCAGACGCAGTATCGCTACTATAGCTGACATACGGGATAACAACCTTTTTCTTTTTCTCTCCACAGGAAAGAACTGCGAGGAAGACAAAAAGAACTGCAACTATTTTTGAAGTTATTCGAAACATCGAACCATCAGTTATTTACTTGATACTCTATGCTTATCGCTCTCTCGTTCTTGATATAGAAGGACAGTATTCCTCTATCCGCTTTGATAACCTGAACACTTACAGGATTTATTCTTTTATTAACTATCGTAAAGCCGTCAGCTCGCCATTCTCCTTCCTGATCAATGCCTGTACACCTAACCATGTACTTCTTCCCTAATTGCAACGGCCCCAACACGGGAGCACTGGATTCATCTGTAATCTCAAACGAGATATCCTGATACTTCTCATCCTTGGAAACAATACGAAAAAAATCCTGCGATTTAGCAGTTCCTATTTCTGCCTGAAGAGTAGATACTTCATTATTAAGGTTCTCGTTCTTCTCAATTAAGGCCGCATTCTCTTTTTTAAGCGCTTTTATTCGGGGACCACTTTTTATTCCGCGCCACAAGAAGAAAGCTAACAGCAATGCAAGAAAAAAAACCAAAACGAATGGGAGGTATCTCAAAAGTCCTTGATCCTTGCTTTTGTGGTGCCTGTGAGAAGAATGACGATGCTCTTCCAAGACGTGGTCATCCTTAAGTCTTGCAGACTGTGCCTGGGATGGTTTAATGCTCCGCATTATTCCAAGCAACTCGTTCAAAGACGGTTCCAGGCGGTCTGCGACCTGGCCTATATTCGTAACATGCTTTAAATGCTCACACTCCTGTCGCGAATTTGTCAGTTGCTGCTCAAGTGACGCTTTCGCGCTCATCAATGACCTCGCTGTATTCTGAATCTCCTGGTTCTGCTTAACTAGGTTTTCGTTTTCCTTCTGGATCTTGACAAGGTTGCTCTTCAGATCCGGAATCTGGGCGTTTTCCTTCTGAAGGTCTGCAATCTGCTTCTCCAAATCCGTCTTCAGCGCTTGATACTTCTTGTCGGAAGAGGACAACGTCGCGATCAATTCATCCTTAGAGGCATACTCAGGGGAGATAAACACTTTACCATATACCCTTGTCGCATTGAAGAAGGCTTCACTGTTTACATCGTCCAGATTGTAGTAGACAGATGTAGACGCGAATTGTTTTGTAAAAGTATCGTCGATATCCTCGAAATCGTGTTCAAAGTTCGTTCTAATTTGGTTGTCCGCCAGTTGAGCAATGGTTTTCAATGGATACTCCACATCAGCAAAACTAGTAATGATGTACTGTTCCGAGTTGCCTCCGCGTTGTATTACTGTGCCGATTATCTTCTCTTCATATATCCTATCGAACAGTTGAAACAAGGAGTAGACATCAGTACAGTACTTCCCTACAACCTTCAGAGACATTCCGAAATACGAACCATTTCTTCCGCTATGGGCAACAACGTTCTGGGGTCGGATATATGAATAGTACGAACAAAAACCAGAAGCGTCCTTTCGGACCTCTACAACAAATACGGTCTTAGCGCCTTTAAACGAGTCGCCGATATTGTAGAAAGATTCATAATAATTATCCTTGGCGCCACCGAAGACATCGTGTCCTTGAGGAACGCCATGAAAGACAACCGCATTCATATAGTTATCCGCGTATTCTCTTCATGATAGTATTCCAAAGCATCTGCGGATACAAATCGACTCCCTGCTGATAAGTTAGATATGTTGTCCCGTCCGGCTTGGTTGCCAACGAGAAGGAACCATTTGAGAACGGGACCAAATCACAGAGATATGGTTTGAACCACTTAGTAATAGGGTTAAAATTGACAAAAGGCGTGAAGATGCCGGGGTACATATTCTCCACGTCGTTCTTGACTCCGGCCATATTGACTCTTCCCGGAGCGATGACAAAATTGGACTTATCAACCTTGTTGTATAAGAAGATTGCCCTATCTTGAGGGGTCATATCTCTCTTCAATTTTTGAAGTTTTGCGACATATCCGCTTCTGTCTGAAGGGTCTTGCCAATCCGGCTCCACCATAAACACCCAGATTTTGCGATTTCCGCTGTTAATTATGGTATTAACATAAGCAGGGAAAGGCTCTCCTGGTTTCTTGGGGTTGTAATAGTATTCTCCAGGGGCTTCAAGAATCTGACAAATCCTCCTGCCACTTTTATCAAGGACTTCTACTAACATGAAACTGATCATCTGTGTGCCTTCAGCCGCATTCGGAGAGTGTACGAGATCGTTATAGCCTTCACACATTTGAGCATAATGTGAATCAGCGGCTGGCCGGAATGATCGGATCGGAGATACTCTATATCCATATTTCTGAAGGAATCGCGTCATTCGTATCAGCGTCATCGTTTTCCCGCACTCCGTAGGGCCGAAGAGGACGATAATCGGAACCGCCTGGTCGGCAATGGACACAACAATACTGTTAGGATCCCTGAGTTCGTTTTGATTTAATCCATTCACAAAACCCGGCTCTTCAACAGGGGGAAAAGGTGCATCAATCACTGGTTCCAAAGACACAGGAGCCTCAGGAGCCTGGGGCTCAATGGGGGCACCACCAAGGTCGAATTTCTTTGCCATAATATTATAATGATTGTTATTAGCTTAAATTGTATACTGATCTTTTTTGAATACGATATCGAAGAACAAGAAAGCCCCGACATCAACAAGAATTGAAAGCAAAACCCAGATTATTAGTCCGCGCCCTGCATATTTACCATTTAGGAAATCTCTCCAGACATCGAAAACACTCAGCATTCTTTCGACCTTCGTTACGGCATCTTTAGGATTACCATTCTCATCTGTTGGAAGATACTGTTCCTTGTCACCAGAGTTGAACTCAACGTAACTGTTATACGTCTTTATGGTCGAGTATCCACTAACAAGACGGCTATTAACTTCCTTGATTGCCATAGCGTCATTTAAATCTAAGTCTCCGCTTTTAATCATATTCTCCGCGAAATCAAGATTTAACCAGTCTGTAGAAGCCATTGCCTTATACGTGTCTTCATCCGGAGCAATCATAGAATTCCGAATATTGGTAAGTTTATTCTGCATTAGGAGATCTATCTTAGCCCGATATGAATCGACCAATTTTGCCCTTGCCTGCTCAGACCTATCATTAAAGGACAATGGATCAACCCTTGGGACCTCAAGAAGGGTTGCGAAATCAGCAAGAATGCGCCTAGCGTTCGGGCCGAATCCCGGGTTTGCATCATTCTTTATCTCTGCTTCCAGTCCGGCAAATAGACTCCAAACCTGATTGGTGAACGCGGTCTGCTTATCCCGAATCTTCCTCTCTGTGAGGGTGTTATTCCTCAGCTGATCAAGGTAACCCTTTGTAGTTGAAATATCACTATTTGTTACGCTACGAATAGAGTTTCGATAGAAAAAGGTATGGGTGTTGGTTGGCATACTGAAAACCAGCCAGAAAAAAATTAAAATCAATATACCACCTATTAACTTCTTCCCTCTGTTCTCTACATAAACATTCTGATTCAAACTATCAACGATGAGTTTCGTTCCCAACGATGCGATAATAAAAAATGCAACGGTCACAATCCAGCACAAAGCCTGAGGCCAATCTGGTTGTAACAGATGAAGAGATTCCTGGGTTGCCCAGCAACTAACTGCGGCTAACGCTATAAAAGCTATCGCCGAAATGATTTTTAAAATGTTGTTCTGTCCCATAATACTAATCTTTATTGTTTTGTGATTTCGTCGATTATACCAGGTTTAGGTAAAATATGAATAAGAAAACGCTGATTGAGTCGTTCATTAGTCTCTCTCATCAAGCCTGTTCCACTCTGTTTCCCATCACCGCTTCCGCAAATCAGGACTTCACAATTCTCTTGAGAGAATAGAATCGGATCTTTCTTATCATATCCTTCTTCCCAGAATTTTTTTAATGCAAGCGCTCTTTTATAACTGAGTTCATAGTTTTGGGAATACCTATCTTTTGACGCTTGGCCCTCGATAATCAGTAAATATTGAATACCGTTATGCATGGTAATCGTGGAGTCCATAAACTCCTTAATCTTCATCCCGGCAGCATACAACTCCTGTTTTGTTGATTCCGGAACGTTTTTTTTAATATCGGATTCACCTATAGGGAAACTAACATCAATTTTAAGTTTATGTTTCTTGTATGGACCGATATATTCAAAATAAACCGGGTCCAGGCCTTTTGTAGCATTTTCTATTTCTTGGGCCTTCTTAAGCTGAACCTCCAGTTTTTCTTTTTCACCCTCTATGATCGTGTTTTGTTCCCCGAGTTCCACGTTCTTCTTATCGAGTTCCACGTTCTTTTTATTCAATTCGACAACTGCAACAACAAACAGCATCAGCATGACGAAGAATAGACTCGTCATCAGGTCAGCGTAACTCGCCCAGAAAAAAGATTTGCTTATTTTCTCTGCCATCTTTATTTAACGATGAGGTTCGCGATGAACTGAATAGCAAACATTATGAACGCTATCAGAGCCGCAATCTTTATAGAGTTATTGATAATTCCCTGAATCCTACTATCTCTAGATTCTCCACCCGAGAGAGAAGAAGATGTTGGCCCTCCCATCAAAGTCAGCGCCCGTGTTATCTGCTCAAGCTTTCTTGAATTCTCCCTGGTTACATTTGTCAGGGTATCGAATGCTTGTTTTGTTTCCGAGATTGACTGCAGTTCTTGTAGTTTCCTGTTCAGTTCTTCAGTCTTCGCTGAAACGGTTTCCTGTTCTTCCTGAAGTTTCCGCACAAATGCCAGATGCTGTTGTTCATACGCATCTCTAACAGTATTAAGTTCTGCGCCTGATTGATTCCTTAATTCCGCAAAATAGGTATTCATCGCTGACACCATCTGGTTGAACGATTGTTCTAGCGACCGATCAATACTCCCGACAACACCTCGCAAATGCTCCTCTCTGCTCTGAACCTGTTCTATCTCGCGTTCAAAGAAGACTCCCATCCTCTCTATCGCAGCTGTACGATCAAGATGATTATTTAGATTCGTATTCAGTGCGTTTACAGCATCCAAATAACCGTTAACCTGAGCCAAGTATTGATTGAACCTCTCAAGTTGCCCCGTTGACCTCTGAAGCTCACGCAATACCGTCACGTTCGCTTGGGCAACACGATTGATGTCAATTCTGCTGATAGCATCGAGGGCATCAGCTTGATCGCGCGAAACCTGGCGGACATTTGCCAAGACATTATCAAACTCTTTGATGTTCCCTTTGAAGGTTTGATTAAAAGTCATTAGGTTCGCCTGAAGGAGAGACAATGCCGTAACCGTATTGCCGGATAATACGGGCAAGAGCTCAGTTTGCAACCAAGAATAGAACTCGTTCTTTCGAGACTCGACTTGGGTTTTCGCCCCCTTTGATCTCCAAGAAATTATCGTGGTAAAAACGATTCCCACTAAACTAGCAACCATCGCAATAGCAACGCAGGACATCATAGACGAAACATTGGTCAACTGTGCCACCCCGTCATTTGCGGCAATTACGCCGATGCCGACAATGATTCCGATCATGGTACCCATCAAGCCCATATATAAAGGAATGGGTTGCATCACTGTTATCTCTTCCTCTTCCGCCCCACAGTATCTCTCAACAACATCCTTCATTAGAGCGAAGTCACTGATGGCACCGTTGTTCTTCTGAAGATACATATTCAAGGCGTCCACGATATTATTCATCGTCGGATTATTCCGCTGCACAGAAATCTGAGAGACCTCAACAACCCTAAAATAGGAATCTATACCCCCTTCTGTATCTTCCTGCCAGACCGACTCCGGTTCTGCTTCAGGCAAGTCATCTTTATTCTCTTTTTCACCTACGACAATGTTAGCTTTACTAATTAAATAGGCATGTTTGCTCCCCGGAAAGATTGACCTGAAAACATCAATTTTATTATTCGCTTGCAAAAATACCCTTAACTGAAAAAAAACGATGACCAGGATAAGAGGGATGACTATTAAGTAATGTATTAATTCCATATAACCAGAGTTTATAAAGCAACAGAGATGAAGCCACAAGCAATACAATAGACTAAGCTAATCACAAAAACAATTACAATAGAAAAACAACCAATAGCGAGGGCCTTCCATCGTCCGTATGATCGAACATTGCCTTCGAGTTCCGAAATACGTTCTTTCAGAAAATGATTCTGACCGCTCAGATTCTCGATTCTAACGGCGAGGCCATATAATTCAGCTGAAGTTGTATTACTATTCTTGGTAATGAACAGTTTATTATAAGAAGACAGTTTCATCCGAAATACGCTCTCCTTCTCATCGAAAGGAACGATTGCGAAATCATCCTCTGTCGCGGAGTATACAACTGCACTCATTTCTTTAAAGAATCCTTCTCCTTTATCGATTTCAGCCTTGAGACTATCGGAAAGCCGATTAAAAGTCCCAGCATAGGAACTGAAGACGATATTTTTTGTTGCAATCGCGCCATCTGAATTAATTGTTAGGATCTCTCCTTCGGAGACAATTTGGTGAAAGGTCTTCTCAAAAAGTTTGAAAAGCGATTTGATGCTTATAGTTTCCAGTCCGTTAAAAACCACCGAGAGACCAAACAACGATTCTGCAGCATCGCCAGGTAGCTTTTTCATATATGTATAATACATAAGATTTTGCTGTCTGTGAACTACAACTTGAGCATCTGATTCAAAATGATCACGGTACGACTTGAAGATGCTTTCAGCATAATCTTGCGGATACTGTGAATACCCGCGTCTAGATTCTTCGAAGAAGTATGTGGAACAGTTAATCATTTACTTATTTCCCCTTATTCGATCGGAAGTCCCATGGAGCCACCGGCGAAGGATCTGCCCATAACCCCCGTTTAGCTTTTTTCGCAAGAGTTTGGGCGGCCTCATAAACACCATTGTTATCATATTTGGTAAAATGCCACGCCATTCCTTCATGAATCATCAACAAAGAAACATCCTTACCTTCAGGGGAATAAACATATGCTAAGTATCGGCCATATCCATCTTTTGACTGAACGTCTATTGTGATGCTTTTTCCGAATATCAACGATGATAAAAACTCTCTGGACTTATTTCCGAATGCTTGTTTCTTCTCCGGAGCATCAATTCCAAATACTCGTATTTTCAATTGAAGGTTATCCTTGTTAATGGCCGTGAAAGTGTCTCCGTCAGAGATGGAAACAACTTTGACCGTGAACTTCTGGGCCAAGCATGTTGTAGAAAACAGGATGCAGACTAAAAACAAAACCAATTGCTTCATAACCTATCTACTTTTTGCTTTAATCAGGAGAAGAATAAGCATTATGGCTACGACCACATCAACCAAGTTCCAAAGGGGTCTTCCAAGAGGAATCTTAATGACCGGTTGGAAAAGAATAGCAAGGACAAGAAAAAGAACGACGAAGTACATCTCGTCTTTTTCATATGACATATATGCAAAAAAACAGAACGCAACGGATGCTACAAGACGCACAAACACATAATAACCGTATGGCATATCCAGCAGACACGCCAGCAGAAGTGCGGCTATAACCCCGTAAAGGATTTTGCTTATGACACTTTTTTTCAAAACAGGTAAAATCTATTTGGCTGTGCTATAACTTCCAATGTCAAAGATATATAATTGTTTGCTATAATCCAACGTCGTCCTATAGCCAAGAGATTTAAAGGGCTTCTATCTTCGTTTCAGGTCGATCAGCAAACATCTCATCCGTCAGCTCGCGAAAGGCCGATTCTTTTGAGCTATACTGGCGTATCAGCCCGTTTGAGTTCTTATTATCGTATCGCTCATTGGAGTGGTCTTGGACTCGTGAAGTAGAACTAGAGTGCTTCTACTCGAATAAACGTTAAGCGGGAACTGAGCCTTGACCTAAATACTAGCTTCAGTCTGTATCATTTCTTTATTATACTAGTTTTCATTTGACCACACAATATAATTCTCATTCCGATACGACTGCCGATGCTGATCCACCCCAAAGTAGGTCTGCTCGCCTGTCTCATCGCGATACCAGCCAAACGCGGAGTGACTGCCGACGAGGTAGATGGCATTATCGACACCCAAATCAACCAGCGCAGCGGCGAAGTCGTGCATAGACTCATCTGTCTCACTGACAGCTACAAAGATCTGCCCGTTGCGGTCGCATAGGGCCTTGCGCATGGTCTTGTTCTTGATTTGCGCATTCTCTTCCAGAACGCCATCCTTTACCAGAGAGAATTGGCGGAAGAAATATCCGTCCTTTTCGGAGGCTTCTTCGAATAGTGATGTGCTTTCTGCTACGCCAACGATGACCTTTCCGTCAATAATAGCACAGTAGCCTGCTTTGGGACTCCCTTTAGCGAGTATTTTCCCTTGCTGTACAAAAGACCCCAGGATTTCCCGATTGTCGGCGCGTATATCTGCAGCCTGGAATGCCAAAACAGCTTCTCGGGTTTCTTTGTCCGGGGCCCCGACGGTCAGAATCGGCGCAGCCGTGTTGTGCGGAATGTAGAGTGACAGGACAACATCATTAATTGTCGTGTCGAGTTTTTCGGTGAAAGCGGGATGCAGACTGTCGACGGCAGATCCAAGAGCTTTCGGTTTGACGACGATGGCGGTCGGTTTCGGAGGTACGGGGTCAAAGACTCCCTCGGGTGGTTTCGGCCCCTTGGGCCAGAATAACCAGATGGCTCCTCCGAGCAAAGCGACAAGGATCAAGACCACCCAGCCTACCTTGCGCTTCCGCCCAGGTTCGCTGAGCGTAGGTGCCGGTAGGGTCCGGTGCTGCCCGATCACCCGGAACTCGTCGTCCCGTATGTCATTCTGTTGATTCATCATGGCTTTTTATGCTTGACTCCAGATACGACTTGAACTTGACGAGGACTTCCCGCGAGGCTGACAGGTCGTGGTGGCAACCGTGGCAGTCCGACAGGACGATCCGCTGTCGCGTCGTATCGATGGAGAAAATGAAATCCGTGTTGATCACGAGGCCCCGGCCCAGGCGGATGAAGTTGCTGCCTTCGTCGCCGAGTTGGTCGCCGATCAGGTCCTCGATCTGGCCAAGTTGCAGGGACACCATCGTCTCGCGGTTGTCCTGCGTCACCACCGTCGAGTAGTTGCCGTCGGCCGCCACGTAAACGAGGCGGTCGGCGGGGATCCGGAAGAATTCCGTGCCCTTGGATATGACGATGGTCTTGCTCACTTGCGTTTCAATCCAGACAAATGTAATTCTTTTTTTCGGAGCAGTCAATCGGTTTTTTTGCGGATGTACGAAATCAACGTATAGTGTACGAATCGAGTTCCCCGCCGGCCATTCATACAGCCCGCCACAGCCTTCATACAAAGGGCCGAAAAAGCCTTGCCGGACCCTTCATTTTTTGAGAAATTTGTACTGCCGCGAAAGGCAAAAAAAACATGAGAACATACTGCACAACACACCTTGGCTCCTCGGCTTTGGCGGCCCGAGCCGCCTCCCCTCTTCGCGAAAATTCACTTCGCGATAGCGGCGTATTTTTGTCCGCGAAACCAATTATTCACGCCTTATGAAAACAAACGATTTGACCATCAACGACCTCGGCCGGGCTCTCCGGGAACTGGGTTACTCCCCTGTCGTTTCGTCCCTCGAATCGTTCAGCATCCACAAGGACAGCTTCAACTACGAAGTCTGCGCCGGGGCGCTGCCGACGGTTTACCTTGAGGGCTCTTTCCCGTTCGATTGGTTCGACTCGGACGAGTTGCACCGGCTGATCGCCATGAACTTGGTGAACGCCCGGCGGAACGACGTTACCGTGTACCTGGAGCAGGGACGGGAGGAACTCTTTTTCCGCCTCAGCTTCCAGGCCGATTCCTACGAGTCCTTCCGCGACCGCTTCGAGGAGCAGCGCGCCCGTTTCGAGCTCCTCGCGGACGAGTTCGGGCGGGCCATGGAGCTGGCCGGCCGCCAGCTGAAGGGGTTCGACGAAGAGGAGAGCAGCCAGCCGGATTGCTGGCCCGCCCCCCGGAAACAGGCAGTCTATTCCTAACATTCAACATTTTATACTTTCACGCAAATGAAACACATCCTAACCCTGTTGGCAGCCCTGCTGCTGACCCTCCCGGGCTGCAACGTGTACGCCCAGAAGAACAACTCGGAAAGCGACTACAACCTCCGCAAGGCCTACGAGGTCCTGGAAGAGGATAACGACGAGGCCAAGGCGCTCGAGCTCGTGAGCAAGCAGCTCGGGCAGACCCCGGACAACGCAAGGGCGCTGCTCCTGCGCGCCCAGCTGCAGTACCGGCAGCACGAGTACGGCCTGGCCCTGACGGACGTCAACCGCGCCATCAAGGTCAACAAGCCCAAGAAGAGCGAGATTCCCAATTCCAACCTGTACTGGTTGAAGGGGAAGATCTACCGGGGGTTGCGGGACTACGAGAGTGCCGCGGCATCCTTCAGGACGGCCTATGAACTGGTCCGGA
>JAEETJ010000078.1 GCA_016290295.1 Bacteroidales bacterium | reverse complement strand
CCCCTGCCTCCGAAGCACCTTGAAAGGCTGCTATTCACTCTTCGGGATCGTCAGATCATTCACTTGTTCCGGATTGAGAAATACCAGGGGTAAATAGTACTTCGCGAAAGGTGTCTTTTCCGTCTTGGCGCAGATTACCCCGCGAGTCGAACTGACAGTGAGCGCCACCAGATTCCTGACAAGATCCTTGGGCAGCACAACATCTTTCGAATCATCTTCCGACAACTCCTTCCAGGTCTCCGGCTCAATCAAATAATGGCAAAACACCTCTGCAATCAGGAAAGCCCTGTCCTCTTCCAGGAATTGGATATTCGCTCCGATTGCCAGCGCGTGCTTGACATAATTGGTCTTGATTTGAATGTCAAGTTGTAAATTAACATCGTCGGAGCTTGGTTCGAAAGGAGTCGCAAACTGTTCGATGGAGACCCCGGTCAAAGCGTATTTGATATCTTTCTTTTTCATACCGAATAATAACTACACTAGAAATTAAACTTCCCTGCTGACGTGACTTGGTTCATATTGAAGTTGAGCGTCGCGATACGAGAAAAATTGTCATAACTAGAAGGAACCGACTGTCTGAAAGACTCGGCAATCCTCTCAATTCCGTATTGTACACGGACTTCCCTCTGATCATCTTCAGATGGAATCTCGAGAAGTTTTATCCCGAGGATTCTTCCGTAACGAACAATCGTTGAAACTTTCATATCAAGTTCTTGGCCATGCAAGAACTTATTGATATACTGCGGACTGACATTGAGTTTCTCGGCAAGATCTTTCTGGCTGAGATGATGGTCCTTCATGTAGCGGACAATCTTGAGTACGATGAGCCGGCATGCCAGAAGCTCCTCCTCATGCTCGATCTCATACTTGGACCTCGAGATCCAAGATGATGCCTCTCTGATTCTTTTATGTGCCATATAGTGATTGGTTTCGTTTATTATCTATCTTGACTCTTGTAAAAATCGATGAAAGACTCTTTCGTGTTCACCTCTTTCAAACTTAATACTGCGAGCGTATGGTTCAGTTTCTGTAACTCAATTTCTGTGTTCGGCGCCTTCCTCATATCTTTATGTACCTTGATGGTCGATCCTGTGATCAAATAACATTTTCTCTCTTCAATTTCAACGGCATAAAACCGAAACGGATGATGTCCTCCAATAGTGCCTTGTTTAATCTTTACTCTTATACTGTCAACTAATCTTTTCCCTACTTCTATATTCTCGTCAAGTGGAGAAACAAGGGAGAAAAACTCATTTTGTTCCATCTTCTTTATTAACTCCCTCTTATTCTTCGTGATGGACTGGGAAACATCTTTGAAAAAAACCTCTTCTGTTATTGCATGCCAATACGGTTGCTTAAAAAAAGACTTGTGCTTTTCATAAAAGTCACTGAGATACAAGGGCGAATTCCATAGTTCAAAAGCCTTCTCAAACTCGTTTAGATCAACAAAAGCATCGTTCAACTCATACGCATCTTTGTCAACACCAAACGATTTCAACTCATCTTCGTCAAAATAAACTGCGGCGATGATGCAAGGCGCATCATACATAGCCCTTGCATCTTCCGGATAGATTAAATCGTACTCCATAAATCAACTCGCAGGTTTATTTTTTGCAAAGATAGGGATTATTTCCGAATAATCAACTCCGAGGTTGATTTATTTGAAAAAAGCAGAGGCCTACCGCCGGCTCTTCGCCGCACAGCAGGCCCCTGCCTCATCATCGCAGGTCCTATAGACCCTCATCGCGGACTTGATCCGCGATCTCTTCAGACCTCCAGCTTGAAGATCCGATCCATCAGCTGCCATTTCTCCGTGGACGGCGCCGACGGATCGCACCCCTGGAACTTCGCCACATACGCCTCCCACTCCGCTTGCCGCGGCAACGTGGCCAGACGCGCATTATCCTTCACAAAATCAAAATCATCCACCGTGTCCATGATCATCAGCAGATGCGTCCCCTTCCGGAAAATCTGCATATCCAGAATCCCCACCTCGCGGATCCCCGCCTGAATCTCCGGCCACACGTGCGCGTGCGCCTCGCAATACTGCTCGATCAACTCCGGATCATCCCGAAGCTCAAGATACTGACAAAACCTTTTCATATACCTGGAAGTTTAGAAATTTCGTTTAAAACCTCGAAACCGCCAGGCCGGCAATGACGGCAATGAAAATACTCAGCAGCGTACCGGCCAGGACATACTCTGTTTTGGTCGTCTCCTTGTCACCGAAGCGGATGATAGACTTTGCCGCAATCAACAGGCCCAGGGCCTCATAATGTTGCATAAGCACAAACGCCAAAATCAACCAACGCTCCAGATTCCCGATCAAAGCCCCTGCATTAAACCCCGAAGAAGTGGTCTCCTCCGGCATATTCACGCTATAATGCTTGAGCATCAGCTTGATGAAGATATTCGCCGGCCTCCAGCACGCGACAACTGCCACCGCTATGGCCACCGTCCTAGGGGCAACGCCAAACGGAATACACCAATCATACGCCCTGCACCAGAACACCGCTACGCAAACCAAAACAGCCAGGTGCAGAATCTGATCGACGACAAACCATACCACCTTCTCCTCCCGGTAAGACTTCCACATATCGATGAAGAAATGCGAAACGCCGATCACCGCCGCGCACCACCAGAACCGAATGTCAAACACCACCAACCACGACACGGCGAACACAACAACTGCGTGAGCGTAATGATAAGGGCTAAGCCACTTCTTCTCCGCCTTGTCCTTGCAAATCTTGTTGGTCTGCAAGACAAAGTCCGCAACCAAATGTGCCAGGAACAGGCACAAAAACAATTCTATCCACATAGTTCTTCAATGTTAAAGTTTTCGAAATCCTTAATAGCGGTATTCAACAAGCCCCAGTTTGCGCCGGTCGCCCTCATATTGACCGAAGACTGTTGAATCCCCAACCGCTCACCAATCTCTCGTTCCTTAAAACCAAGCATTTTATAAAACACAACTTCCGCCTGCCTGTTGGAATAAGCATCCACGATACCGCTGGCCATCGCCACATAGGAATCCAAGAAGCAATTCGCGGCACGAGAAGCGCCATCTACCTCAATAACAGAATAGCTATCATTCTTCCGGCTAATAGCATCAAGATTCCTACCGGAGATATAAATGGCCGGCCCATCGATAATATCCTCCGTTCTATCCACATACCGGATCTCCCCGATTCCAATAGAAAAGCGGATCCCTATTCTCTGCAACAACGCAGAGCACTCATATCCAACGATCTGCTTCTTGATGAAAAGCTTAATTAAAACAGCAATCCTCAACGCAGCATGATAATCGGGGATAAAACACTCAATGCTGTCCCCTCTCACAATCCGACCCCAGAAACCAGGATAATCATCGCCCAGATCATCAAAGAATCCGAGTAACTTCTTTCTCAGGTCAATCAGGTCCTCCGTCCTCAAAGACGTCGACCGGACGATATCGGCAGATAATGTCGCAATCATATCAAATCAATTCATCTGCGACAAAAATATCAATAATTTTCCAAATAATCAACCAATATCAGTAAAAAACCCGATATTATGTAAATATCAGTAAAATCCTTGATATTTTCCTCCCCCCTCATCGCGGGCTTGACCCGCGATCACCGACCTTCGGCCGTCCGTGAAGGGAAAGTCCACATACAACTACATCGCCCATCTCCTGAGCGGTGAAAAGAACTACATTTCGAGTGAGCGGCTACTCGTCCCCCCAGTAAATACGATACTCGTAACCAGGCTCCGGTTCCGGGACATCGTAAAGATAGGACTTGGTTGTGAAATCGAAGTCGACCTTCTGTATCTCCGTGTACTTGACTCCCTCCGGAGCATCAGCTTTTCTATACTGAGCTACGGCCTTCTTGGCATAACCGCTACGGACGTCTTTCAGAACGGCCAGGAGCCGGATGAATGAAATCTGCTCACTACTCTTGACCGTTTGGGCAATATAGGGCTTCGCCGGCGTATTCAGATCCGTAAGCCCGGTCAGGTGAAGGTGGCACGTATCCGTCTGTTTGAGGTAGATAGGATGCTTGAAATCCAATCGGACGTAGTCCATATCTTCCGTTATGACCGTGACCTTATGAGCAATATGTGTCTTGGATGTCGCCTTGACTACATTCGGATCCACGTCATCCCCACTCCACTTGAACTTGATATCAATTCGCTTGAAGATCGGGACCCGTGACTGGATGGTCTTGACCACGTCATACTCGTACCTGTGGTTACCCAGTCGGACAAGTTGTGCAGACACGGTGGTCACGAGATAATCCTCTGTCTCGTTCGAATCATTGGTCGTTTTGACCCAGGAAAAGAGGGTGGCGATGATGGTGATGACAGCGATTGATAACGCCGCTATAAGCAGCACCAACCCCAACCGATTGGTCGTATTGTTTTCTTTGAAATACAGAAAACCACTGCCCAGCGAGAGGAGCATCGACAAAATCAGCAGTAGATACCGCCCATCCGTAGCTTGGGGCTCGGTCCGGAAAAGAAAGACTCCGAACAACGTGAGGAGCAGAACAAGAAACGCCGCGAATGAGGCTATAAAAAAATACGCGACAAAGATGTTCCACTTGGGGTCACCGATGATGATGTAGAGGAAACCGAGAAGAGTGCACAAAAAAGAGATGGTCAAGGCGAAAACCTTCATCACACTCTTACCGGTCGGTTTGGTTTTAGCCATACTGAAAATAAGTTAGCCAGGGTCTCCCATGTTTCGTTACATTTATATTAGTTCGACAAAAATATTGATTAAAAATCAAACATACAAATCTATTTCC
>JAEETJ010000077.1 GCA_016290295.1 Bacteroidales bacterium | reverse complement strand
TAAATAAATTCAAATAGTTACCTTCGGATGTTCATCTAGTCTGAAGCTCCAAGGTGTATGATTAAACAGTCGGTAATGCTGCCAGTGTTGTACACGGCAAACCTCTCAATAACATTGACGAAGGTGCATTTACGGTTTTGCAGAGTTCCGGCTGTTAACAGCATAAACAGCAACTCATAAAGGGATTTTTGTATGATTTATGTTCTGAACAGTAAAGGTGAACCGCTTATGCCGACCGTGCGTCATGGCAGGGTAAGGCATCTGCTTCGTGATAAAAAGGCATTCATTGTCAATTATCATCCTTTTACTGTTCAATTAACAAAGGCGCGAAATATTTAAATTCAGGAAGTAGCGTTAGGTATTATGATTCACGGATCAGACTGTTTGATAAAGTGAGGATAAACAGTCAGACAGGATTTATATACGGTCGGAAACAGAGTGGCTCCTACCTTGTTAAAGATATTGATGGAAATATTATTTCAAGTGGTATTTCCTATAAAAAGTTAAACCTTATTGAAAAAAGAAAAGGTTGGATTGTTGATTTTAAACAATCTTAAATAGCATCAAAGGCTATTATGGAGCGTTTACGACAAATATGTAAGAGGTGTATTTTGAGTTGTAGTCTTCTGAACTATCAGCAGGGCATGTTGCTGAAACCGCAGCATTTTCAATTGGAAACTTTGTTTCATCAAGAAAATGTTCACCGTCTTTCTGCTTTGTTAAATCCTTATTTGTTCGGTGTGGATGAGTTTTCATTAAGTTCTGACGCTCTAATCTCACAGCAGATAGTTATAAAACATGGTACTTTTCTGTTTCAGGATGGCTCGTTCTGTGACTTGGCTGATAATGCAGTGTGCGAGTCAAGAACAATTCCAGATAAGGAACTTGAAACGGGTAGCATCGTTTCGGTTTATGTTGGATTGAAAAATTTCAGCCAGACTGGCGGTAATTTGTTTGCTACCAGTGATATTTCCGGTATCAAAGAATGTGATTTCCGTTATGTTTCCCAGTTTGGCGGTGAAGAGATCCCTGATTATTACGGTTCAGGTACTCCAAGCATTATCAATTTCATGCGGTACAACCTCAGGATCTTCTTTTCAAGTGAAGTTGAAAATATTTCGGATTACTCCCTTATTAAAATAGCCGAAATCTACCGCGACGGTACACACATTGAGAAAAACGGTCAGTATATTCCTCCGGTTATTAATTATTATTCTGAAACCATTCTGAAGAATATCATGAGTGACATGTATTCTTTGGTTATGTCAAAGACTAGACAGTTTGAAAAATACAAACATATCAAGTCAAACAGTCATTTGTCCAGTTATGAAATAATGCTGCTGAATATAGTAACTACACTGAGTCAGGCTGCATCAGAGATTAATATATTAAAAGAGGCTGTTTCAATTCATCCGTACGAAGTGTGGAAGTCAATGAACAGAATAGTTTCCTCGCTGACTGCATACTGCGATGATCTGAGCGTTGTTGAGGATGATACCCGCTGTCCTAGTTATGATCATCTTAATCTTTTTGAGGTTTTCGATAAAATCAGACAGAATTTGAGAATAGTTCTCAATTCGCTTGCTGTCGGTCCGGAATATATTGTTAAGTTCACAAGAAAGGATAACAATATCTGGTTTGCAGAACTGCCGGACTTATCCAAGTACGATTCCCTGCATGCGTATATTGCTCTCAGCGGTGAAAATATTGACATAAGTACGGTAACTTTGAACTTCTTCAATCAGATTAAGCTTGCTTCAAATGATGCAATAAGTAATTTAATTGTAAGATCCCTGTCTGGCATTCCGCTGGCATTGGCAACAGAAGTACCAAACGGATTGCCTATGCTGGATCGTGGTTTTTACGGTATCATAGATGTTCACAACAATCTGTGGCAGGATATGGTTGTATCTAAAACAGCTGCCATGCTGTGGGATGCACCAAAAGATGCAGAGCTGATAATGTATATTACTAAAGGATAATAGTAAACGATCCATAATAACCTTTAAGGTAACTATGGCTTTTGCTTAGTCTAAGTGATTTCACTGAAAAGTGAGTGAACTACGTTATGAGAGAATGAATTTATGCAAATAAATTCAAATAGTTACCTTCGGGTGTTCATCTAGTCTGAAGCTCTAAGGTGTATGATTAAACAGTCGGTAATGCTGAAAGTGTTGTACACGGCAAACCTCTCAGTAACATTGACGAAGGTGCATTTACGGTTTTGCAGAGTTCCGACTGTTAACAGAATAAACTGCAACTCATTAAGGGATTTTATATGATATACGTTCTGAACAGTAAAGGTTATTCAGAAAATAAAAAATCCTGAGATAAAAGGAGCTGAATATCAGCAGGGTGTTCAATCAGACTTCTGGAATGTACGTGAATACGTTTTGTATAGAGATAATCATAAATGCAGATATTGCAAAGGTAAATCAAAAGACAGGGTTTTAAATGTTCATCATCTTGAATCACGAAAAACCGGCGGCAACTCGCCTGACAATTTAATTACCTTATGCGAAACCTGCCATAACATGTATCACCGGGGTTTAATAAGTCTGGATAATGTAACTAAAGGCAGTTCCTATAAACCCGAAACATTTATGAGCATTTTGAGGAAATATCTGATTGAAAACCTCAGGAAGACATATAACAATGTAAGTTATACCTATGGTTATGAAACTAAAAGTAAAAGAATTGCAAACAGACTGGAGAAAGACCACAACGTGGATGCCCGCTGCATTTCCGGAAATTTCTCGGCAGAGCCGGACGGAATATATTTATATAAAAAAGTAAGGTGCCATAACCGGCAGATACATAAGTTTAAAACTTTAAAAGGCGGCATAAGGAAACTTAATCAATCACCTTACATGATTCACGGATTCAGACTGTTTGATAAAGTCAGGATAAACAATCAGACAGGATTTATATACGGTCGGAGACAGAGTGGCTCCTACCTTGTTAAAGATATTGATGGAAATATTATTTCAAGTGGTATTTCCTATAAAAAGTTAAGTCTTATTGAAAAAAAAAGGTTGGATTGTTGATTTTAAACAATCTTAAATAGCATCAAAGGTTATTATGGAGCGTTCACCATCAGAATGTGCAGGGTCTGGAATGCGATGACAGCCGTATATCTACTTGGATGGCTGGCATATCTGATCTACGGAATCTACAAAAAAGAGTATGCCGAAATAAGCTCTGCCATATTTGATTTTTTCTTTGCAGGTGCGATTTTTCTGGTTACCTTTGTGTGGCTGCCTGGTAAATTAGGACTCTTCAAACTGCTTTTCATCACGTTGAAACGGATTATGTGCGGCAGTGAGAAATTCAGAACAGACAGAACAAGACTCAAACTTACAAGATTTGTCCAGGGTAAACTTATCAGTACAGCCGGTAGGGCTCCTGATTATCTGCATATCGGTAGTTTCAGTCTGGCATTAGGGGGAAAGGCTTCTACAATAAAGGACACCAATACCAATGCTGTGAGATATATTGATGTAAGCAACGAAACAGGTAACCACTGTGAGGTGTTTGTTCCTGTCGGATGTGAGTGCATCGGTGTATTAGATCTGAAACTGTAGCAATATTAGATATTACCGAAAATATACTGAGACATCGTCGCAGTGGTTCTGCTGCGACGATGTATTTTTAATTTCAGATCTAGTAAATATTGGACAATTGAATAATTCATCTGTTACACCGGTTAATATTGCAATAATTTAGATTGCATTTACTAGTCGTATCCACATTTATTCTAACTTTCTTCTGCAGTTGAACCCCTGTTTACTGTGAGAGCTCCTGACTGTAAAATCATAGGTAAAATGGGTAGCTTTTTTACCGGTGATTTAAAATTTTGAAAATTTGTTTCAATAAGTAGAAAATTGTAAACAGCTTAAATTGTAAAAGAACTGTAAGTGCAAAAAAATTTACTGCATATTTTAGAGTGAGCGCAGGGGAATTCTACTGCAATGAGAAAACCGGCTACTAATCGTATTTCATAAGTTTGTACAACTGCCTAGAATGGAACTGATGATCAGAACTGAACTGTTTGAAGAACCGCAAATCTGCGGTAGCCGTACCGGTTATGACCATATTGCCTTTTCATTGGATTGGACGTTCCTGCGGCTGATTTATTTGAGACAGATTTTTTTTGTTCGGCTTCCTTCAAAAATCGAGGAAAATATGAATTTTGATTATATGCATTTTGAAATGGCAAACCTTTCAAAAAGGAAGTTTAAAAAACTGCCGGCTAATATTACTATTTCTGCAAAAGGAAATGCCAGACACGGACCAAGGATCAAAATTCAGAATAATTACGGAGAAGATATTCAGCCTGAGCACATGTTTGCCATGACAGTTCCCGATGGTAAAATCATAGGTGATGCGGGTGACCTTTCTGCCGCTGATTTAAAATATTTTGAAAAATTTGTTTCAACCAACATGAAAATTTTATTTGAATACTGGAACAACGGTCAGAATATGGATATTCTTGATGTAATTGAATCCTTAATTTTCTGACGGTTGGAGATCCGGTCTTACAGCCAGTACTTAACCGGTAAAAAAAATTCAGCAGCATTTATTCTGAAAACAGAAAAAGGAGAAATATTAATGAAAATCGAACATGTTGCCATGTGGGTAAAAGATCTGGAAAAGGCAAAAAATTTTTTTACTGAATATTTTGAGGGAAGCGCAGGTGAACTCTACCACAAGTAAACGATCCATAATAACCTTTAAGGTAATTATGGCTTTTGCTTAGTCTAAGTGATTTCACTGAAAAGTGAATGAACTACGTTATGAGAGAATGAATTTATGCAAATAAATTCAAATAGTTA
>JAEETJ010000076.1 GCA_016290295.1 Bacteroidales bacterium | reverse complement strand
AGGTGGCAAAGATACGAAAAAAAAGCTGTATCTTTGCCGAATCAAATTGAATTACTATGTCGAAGAGAATATTGATAGCCACAGGCGGGGGCGACTGCCCCGGATTGAACGCCGTCATCAGAGGCATCGTGAAAAGCGCTGCCCGCGAAGAGGATTGGCATGTATATGGAAGCATCGAGTCTTTTAATGGTATTCTGAAAGATAATGTTGAAGTGGTGGAACTGACCGAGAAAAGCGTGTCGGGACTACACGTCAAAGGAGGTACCATCATCAAAACCACCAACAAAGGCGGCCCATTCTATTTTCCGGTGAAAAAAGACGACGGCACCTGGGTAACCGAAGACCGTTCGGAACTGATGAAAAAACGCCTCGCTAACATGGGCATTGATGCGGTCATCAATATCGGTGGTGACGGATCACAAGCTATTTCTTTGGCATTGAGCAAAATAGGCATTAATGTAGTGGGTGTACCCAAAACCATCGACAACGACTTGTCGTCCACCGACTTCACCTTTGGTTTTCAAACCGCTGTGCAAATTGCCACCGAGTGCTTCGACAAGATTGTGACCACTGCGGAAAGTCATAGCCGCGTGTTTATCATGGAGGTCATGGGCCGTGATGCCGGCTGGATAGCCCTGCATACCGCCATCGCCGGTGGTGCTGATGTGTGCATCATCCCTGAAATCCCTTACGACCCGCGCAAAATTGCCGAGAAAATTGAAAATCGCTACAACAACGGTGACGGTTTTTGCAACATTGTCATTGCCGAAGGCGCCAAAGCCCTCGACGGCAAAGTGACCGGCACCAACCCGACTGCTATCGGCGACCGCCACATCAAATTAGGCGGCGTGGGCGACAAGCTGAAACAGGAATTGACAGACCTCGGCATCGAACACGATATCAGAGTTACCGTCCTCGGTCACTTGCAGCGTGGCGGCACACCTATCGCTTTCGACCGCATCCTGGCCACCGAATTCGGCGTAAAAGCTTTTGAGTTGGTGAAAGAAGGCAAATTTGGTAATATGGTGACCTACCGCCATCCTAACATCTCGTATGTGCCCATCGAAGAAGCCTTGAAAAAACCACACCTGGTAAATCCCGACAAAGATTTCTTAGTGCATACCGCACGGAGCATCGGCATGTGCTTGGGAGATTAACCTTTGCCAATCATTCTACTTTTCATATACAAAAAAGGACTGCGGTATCACTGCAGTCCTTTTTTATATCGAAAAACCTGTAAAATCAATTCACACGGGACAAACAAGCCAGTTCCAGGCGCCAATGATTACCGAAATCATCATCATATTCATAAAACAACTCCTTCTTGGTCAGCTTCTTAATCGTAGCCTCATAATAATATTTCTGCGTCTTCAACTGAAAATCCATGACCAACTCCTTGCAGTTGTTCTGAAAATGCCATCTTCCATATACCGCCGACTGCACTGCATTGTTATAAAAATACACCACATCAACGATTCCGTCCAGCTCAAAAATATAATAAGTATTCGGAACATTAGCTATATATTCGGTTTCTGTAATCTGTTCGCCATTCAGGAACACCTTTTCCAAGTTCCAGTTTCCCATCATGCGATACTCTGGAGCCACAAAACTAATACCAGGACCTTCTTTATAGCGACATGCCGTGCAACATAGCACAGCCAAAGCCAGTAAAATGATGATTCTTTTCATTATTTCATATTTTTTGCAAAGATAATAATATTTGTTGAAATGTTGAACTGTTTATTTGTTGAATTGCTTTTAACTAAGAACTAAGAGTTAAAAAATAAGAATTCTTAGTTCTTAATTCTTAGTTTTTAATTACATTGGCACATTAGCACATTGTTAATTAGCACATTTACAAATTTGCTAATTTGCTCATTATTTTTCGTATCTTTGCACTTTCATATTCATTGCCAACTATGGATAAAATCACTTTGTTAGACAAGACTTTTGTCAAGTATATTTCTGAAAAAGAAATTGATGAGGCTACTGAAAAAGTAGCCCAACAAATTAACGAAGATTACAAAGACGACCAACCCTATTTGCTTGTCACCTTGAATGGTGCCATCATGTTTGCCGTCGAACTCATGAAAAAACTGACCATTCCCTGTCGCATCACCTGCGTCAAGTTATCTTCCTACAGCGGAACAAGCTCCACCAACAAGGTGAAGGAATTAGTTGGTTTAAACGATGATTTAACTGGTCAGCGAGTACTTATTATAGAGGACATTGTGGATACTGGCGTAACCTACGAGCACATGCACAAAATGCTAATGGATGCCCACGCCAAGGATGTACGAATAGCAACCATGTCCTTCAAACCCGATGCTTACAAAAAGGAACTGCCCGTACATTACGTGGCACTGTCTATCCCCAACAAATTTGTGGTAGGCCATGGCCTCGACTACGACGGCTGGGGACGGAATTATGTCGATATTTATCAATTGAGCGAATAAAAAACAGAAATATGAGCAATCAATTCAACATTGTACTGCTGGGCGCACCCGGCAGCGGCAAGGGCACCCAAGCCCCAAAAATTATGGAGAAACACGGACTTTTCCACATCTCCACTGGTGACATGTTCCGCAAGGAAATCGCTTCACAATCCCCTATCGGCTTAAAAGCCAAAGGCATTATCGAACGTGGCGAGCTCTGCCCCGACGACGTGACTTTGGACATGCTGAACAGCTTCCTGTCCAAGCTGGACGAATGCAAAGGTTATATTCTTGATGGCGTACCCCGTACCATCGAGCAGGCCCACATGATGGACGGCATCAACTACGACAAGCCCATCAGCATTTCAAAAGTCATCTATATCAAGATTGACGAGGAAGAAATCATCAAGCGCATCCTGAAGAGAGCCGCTGAGTTAGGCCGCACCGACGACACTCCTGAGGTGGCCAAGAACCGCACTGCCCAGTACTTCAAACTTACCCATCCACTGATTGAATACTACCAGAAACAGGGTAAATTGATTGAAATCAACGGTATGCAAACCATCGACGAGGTCTTCGCGGATATTTGCAAGGCGCTGGACAATTGACAGATAACAATTAATAATTAATAGTTGATGGTTGATAATTGATACGAGGCAATATTGTTATTAATTATCAATTATTAATTATAAACTATTGGTGGTGGCGAGGTGGAGAATTGGGACTCTTCTTCGTAAAAAACCAGCCGTTCTGTTCTCTCTTTTCCCGCAGGTCGCGGGCTACGTGTACTTTCTCTCCAGTGTATGGATCGAAACCTAAGTAATACATAGCCGTGGAATAAGTCATGGGCGTGGGCGTGAAATCCTGCACCTGTTCAGTCATCAGGTGATTCTGATGCGACAATTTCGACAGTTCCTTCATGTCTTGCATTGTACAGCCCGGATGTGAGGAAATAAAATAAGGTATCAGCTGCTGATTCTTGCCTGACTGCCGATTGGCCTGGTTGAATTTTTCCAAAAAACGATGGAATTGTTCAAATTCGGGTTTCCGCATCTTTTGCAGCACATGCGAGGCGGTATGCTCCGGCGCCACCTTCAACCGCCCCGACACATGATGGTTGACCACCTCTCGGATATAGTCGCTCAAGCCATTTTCCCTGTCGGTCTGCGTATCGCTCAAAAGCATATCATAACGGATACCACTTCCAATGGTGATATGTTTCACGCCCTTGACTTTAGCCGCTTTCCGATAGAGTTCTATTATCGGTTTATGATTGATATTCAAATTTTTACATACCTTTGGAAAGATGCAGGATGGACGCGGACAACGCTCGCATAGTTCGGGATTTTTACCCCGCATACGGTACATGTTAGCTGATGGTCCTCCCAAGTCAGAGATGTGTCCCTTGAAATAGTCCCGCTGCGCCAGGTCCTCCACCTCAGCCAATATGGACTTCTCGGAACGCGAAGCCACATACTTGCCCTGATGAGCAGCGATGGCGCAAAAACTGCATCCACCGAAACAGCCACGGTGAATATTGATGGAGTTTTTAATCATCTCGAAAGCCGGAATCGCCCCGCGTTTCAGGTATTTTGGGTGCGGGGCATTCATCATTCTGTCAAAGAAAGAAAACTGATCCATTTCTTCTTCTGTAGGCGTGTCAAAAGGCGGATTCACCACCACAAACTCATTTCCATACGGCTGAATCAGTGTTGCTTGCTTACGTTTGTTGCTCTCTTTTTCAAACAAAACAAAATCCTCAGCATACTTTCGTTTATCTTTTCTTTCTTCTTCGAAAGAATGAAGAATAATTGTACCCTGCTGTTCTTTGTAAGCATCAATATTATTACAGATAAAGCCGATTTGCGGAATATCCGGCAGCCGCGAACGCCAGTCGCCCTGCTCTATCGCCTTCGCCACCGTCATAATCGGTCTCTCTCCCATGCCATATATTAGTATGTCTGCCCCACACTCTTGCAGAATCGATGGTTTGAAACTGTCGTTCCAATAATCGTAATGAGCCAGACGTCGCATTGATGCCTCTACCCCACCGATGACGATGGGCACATCGGGAAACAGCTGACGTACAATTTTCGAATAAACAACAGTCGCATAATCCGGCCGAAAGCCCGCCTGACCGCCAGGGGTATAGGCATCGTCACTACGCAAACGTTTGAAGGCCGTGTAATGGTTGACCATGGAGTCCATATTGCCAGCGGTGATGCCGAAGAAAAGCCGCGGCTTGCCTAACTTTTTGAAATCGCGCAGGTCGTCCTGCCAATTGGGCTGCGGCAGAATGGCCACCCGATAACCCTGGCTTTCCAAGGTACGTCCTATGACCGCGGCGGCAAATGAGGGATGATCCACGTAGGCGTCACCGGAAATCAGGATGACATCCACATAATCCCAGCCCAAATAATCGAGCTCTTTTTTCGTTATCGGCAGAAAATGTTTCATCATGCAAAAATAACACA
>JAEETJ010000013.1 GCA_016290295.1 Bacteroidales bacterium | reverse complement strand
TAATTATAATCCCCTGATTAATTGTAATGCGTTACCCGAAAAAGAAAGAAAAATTTGTTTTATCAATGAAGATTCTAAGCAAAACCGCCGTGTTGAATTTATAATAACGAAACACTAAAGCAAGTAATTTTAATAGGTAAAAATATCTTTGCCCCATGAACCCACCCCTCACATACTGCCCAAAACATCCAAGTCCCAATATCGGGGGTATCAACAGGTAGTGCTTCCAATGGTTGGCACAATAGGTTAAGCAAATTTTTCGTATTTTTGTCGGATAGAAAAACCTTAAACAAAGCTGTTCGATGATATCAGACGAAGAGACCAAGACGAGACATTCGATGTCGAAACTATATCAGTTCCAAGACCGCGAGCTACGCCGGCAGGTCAGCGATTACTTGAAAACCTTTATGTCGGATGAACGCATTGCCCGTCTGGAAGAAGTGTTGAATCTGCGAACCCGTCATTTTACGGTCGTGTTGGAGGATTTGTTCCAAACCCAAAATACCAGTGCCGTGATGCGTACCTGTGAGTGCTATGGCCTTCAAGATGTGTATGTCGTGGAAGGACAATACGAGTTTCAGATTCACAATGCCATTTCCATGGGTTCAAACAAATGGTTAACCCTCCACAACTACAAAGCCAAGGAACATAATATGCAGCAGTGTATAAGCGATTTGAAACAAAAGGGATATAAAGTTGTGGCCACCCTGCCCTCGGAAAAAAGCTGTTTTTTGGAAGATTTGGATATTAGCGAACCCTTGGCCTTTCTTTTTGGCACGGAGTTGACCGGATTGAGCCAAGAAGCTATTGAGGGCGCTGATATCCATGTAAAAATTCCAATGTATGGTTTTACCGAGAGTTTCAACATTTCCAATTCGGTGGCCATTACCCTGTCGCAACTCGTCGAAAAATTGCGAAAAACTTCCATAAATTGGTCATTATCAGAAATAGAAAAGGAAGAATTATTGCTGGAATGGCTACAAAAATCGGTAAAAACCCCTGATTTACTTATCAAACATTTTTTGTTGAAAAATAATTTGCCAGAATAAAAATTTTTTGTATTTTTGCAGCCCCAAAAATGAAAAACATTATTTATCCCGTTAGGGATTTAATATCAATAGAATACAATAAAAAAATATAAGCGATGAAAAGAACATTCCAACCGTCAAACACAAGACGTAAACACAAACATGGTTTCAGAGAAAGAATGTCCACTGCTAACGGTCGCCGCGTTTTGGCTGCCCGTCGTGCTAAAGGAAGAAAGAAATTAACCGTTTCTGATGAAGAATTAGGAAGAAAGAAATAATTTTGAATTTCTCGTCCATAATACAAAAAAAGAAGGCCGTCGTGTCTTCTTTTTTTGTAATTTCGCAGCCAATTATCAAAATGATGAAGAAATTCCTATTCACCCTACTATTACTGGCTTCCGTCTTGGTTTGCGCGGCGCAGACCAACTATTTTTTGGACGGCATCATTGGTGTTGTCGGCAAGGAGGTTATCCTGAAATCCGACCTGGAAAAAGTATATGCCGAATACAGCAATCAGTATTCCTTGGATGAAGATGAGCATGACCTCAAATGCCAGCTCATGCAACAACTGGTATTTCAGAAATTGCTCATTCACCAAGCTGATTTGGACAGTATCACCATTACCAATGATGAGTTGGACAACACCATCAACTACCGTATGGCGATGATGATCCAACAGGTGGGCGGAAACGAAAAAATCATAGAAGATTACTATCACAAATCCATCGCCGAGATAAAACAGGATATTCGTCCGGACATATACGACCAGATGTTGGTGGAAATGGTACAGCAAAACATCACTTCCGATGTCATCATTACTCCTTCGGAAGTCAAGGATTTTATGCAACGCATTCCCGCTGACAGTTTGCCAACGATACAGACCACCTACGAATTCGGCCATATCGTGAAGATTCCGCCAGTAAGTGAGGATGAGATTACCGCTATCAAAGAGCAGCTGGAAAGCTACCGTGAGAGAGTGTTGCGTGGCGAGCGTTTTTCCATGTTGGCCCGCTTGTATTCCGATGATCCCGGTACGGCTTCCAAAGGTGGTGACCTTGGCTTTGTGGACCGTGGAACCTTGTATCCCGAGTTTGAAGCCGCCGCTTTCGCACTGCATACAGGTGAGATTTCCCCAGTCATCAAAACACAGGCAGGCTACCATATTATTCAGATGATTGAACGCCGTGGTGAAAGTATTCATGTGGCACATATTTTGATACAACCCAAGCCTTCCGCAGATGAGCAAGTGAAAGCTATTGAGTACCTCGACAGCGTACGACAGGTAATCATGGCCAACAAAACGGATTTCAGCGAGGCCGCTGAACTCTATTCAGATGCCCCCGACAAGATGGCTGGCGGATGGGTGGTGAACCCCTATACCAACTCCTATAAATTTGAAAAAGATTATATTGATGCCTCCACTTTTCTCACGGTGGACAAACTGATTCCGGGAGAATATTCCTCACCAGTTCCCTACGTGAACGAAGATGGCATCATGACTTATCGCTTGATATACCTCAAATCAAAGGTTGCCGCTCACCAGCCCAACATGTTTGAGGATTACGATTATATAAAAAATGCAGCTTTAGAAGAAAAGAAATACAATACTTTACAGAAGTGGATCGTTAATAAGGTGAAAGTTACCAGCATCAAGCTGAATGATGAGTATAAAGACTGTCCCTTCGTTGAAGAATGGCAAATACCTTAATCACAAACAATTACTATGGATTTACAATTCAAGAATGACGTGGAGGCGATTGATGCTTTCGTTGAAAAGTATGCCGAACTGAGAAAAGAAATAGCAAAAGTCATTGTAGGACAAGACGACATCGTAAAGAATGTGCTGATGGCCATGTTCAGCCGCAGTCACGCTTTGCTTATCGGTGCCCCGGGTCTGGCCAAAACCTTGATGATTACCACCATCGCCAAAACCATCAATCTTACCTATAACCGTATCCAGTTTACTCCCGACTTGATGCCGTCTGACATCATGGGTACGGAAATTCTGGACGAGAACCGCAAGTTCAAATTCGTCAAAGGCCCTATTTTCGCCAACATTGTGCTTGCCGACGAGATTAACCGTACTCCTCCTAAAACACAGTCTGCTTTGCTGGAAGCCATGCAGGAGCGTTCGGTCAGTATGAATGGTGTCACCTACCAGCTGCCCGACCCGTTCTTCGTATTAGCTACCCAGAACCCGATTGAGCAGGAAGGTACCTATCCGCTTCCCGAAGCCCAGCAGGACCGTTTCATGTTCAATATCTACCTGGATTACCCCAATTTTGAGCAGGAAGTCAATATTGTGAAAACCACCATTCATGGCGATATGGTAGAACCCAAGCAGATTCTGAGCATTGAGGAAATCATCTATTATCAGAAATTGTTACAGAAGATTCCTATTCCGGAGAATGTGTATGAATATGCGGTAAGATTAGCCACCATGACGCGTCCAGGTACCAGCACGGGTCATCCTTGGGCTACCGACTACC
The DNA here is from genome assembly GCA_016290295.1 of Bacteroidales bacterium. GTDB lineage: Bacteria > Bacteroidota > Bacteroidia > Bacteroidales > WCHB1-69 > RUG11690. The sequence goes on along the minus strand of JAEETJ010000013.1, from coordinate 65,143 downwards.
TGTCATGGGGTGCCGGTCCGCGTGCCTCACAGTATCTGGTGATTGGTGCCCGTACTCATGCCGTCCTCAATGGCAAGTACTCTCCCGACATTGAAGATATTAAAGCTGTGGCTCACAATATTTTGCGTCACAGAATTATCAGAAATTACAAGGCTGAGGCGGATGGTGTCACCGTTAATGATATTATCGACAAATTGTTGAACGAATAATCCTAACGATGGAATTATATGCCACCAAAACAAGATGGAAGTGGTTGCTGTTTATTTTCGCAGCCCTCATCTTTTTGGTTATCATTTTCTATTCCAATCGATTAATTAAAAATGTGGCACAGGAGGAAAGGCGCAGAATGGCCTTATGGGCCGACGCCATCTCTTATCGTGCCGAGTTGGTCAATCATACCGAAAGTTTCTTTGACCAAATCCGAATTGAGGAAGGAAAACGTGCCGCCATTTTAGGCAAGGCATGGCAAAAAGTCAACGAGGCCTCTCTGAATGAGGACGTGACTTTTTACGTGGATATCATGTCCTACAACTCCACCATTCCCTGCATTTTGACCGATGACAAGGGCAATGTCAACATTGCGGTCAATGTGCCGCCAGAGGTCAACAGCATCAGCAATATTGCCGAGCTACCTAACAAAAGCGAGTACGACAGTGTCATTTTGCAGTACTACAGAAATCACTATAATGTGATGTACTACAAGGAATCGCAAATATACACCAATCTGCGACAAGTGATTAACAATTTGGTGGATCAATTTTTCCAGGAGGTGGTCATCAACACAGCATCTGTGCCAGTGATTGTGACGGATGCTTCCGAGCAGAAAGTCATTGCCTCAGGTGGGTTTACCGCTGATTTTCTTAGCAATCCTGAATTGGTGAAAAAAGAAATCAGCAAAATGAAAGGGCAGAACGACCCCATCAAAGTTGAGTTGCCTGAACAAGGTGCCTGCTATGTCTTTTATGAGGAATCATCGGTGCTACGGCAATTGAGATTCTTCCCGTTTTTCCAGTTCTTCATTGTCTTTATTTTTGCCGGTGTAGCCTATTTGTTATTCAGCTATGCCCGTAAATCGGAGCAAAACCAAGTGTGGGTAGGTATGTCGAAAGAGACTGCCCATCAGTTGGGCACACCTATTTCCTCACTTATGGCATGGAATGAATTGCTGAAAGAGCAGGATGTTGACCAAAGCATTATTGCGGAAATCGACAAGGATGTGCATCGTTTGGAGACCATCGCCCAGCGGTTCTCCAAGATCGGCTCTGTTCCCGAATTGAAAGACGAAGATTTGGTGACTGTGATTGCTGAATTTGTAGCTTATTTGCAGACAAGAATTTCTTCTCAAGTTAATATCAAATTCAACAAGCCAGAAGAAAGCATTATACTGCCTCTCAACCGTTATTTGTTTGAATGGGTGATAGAAAATATCTGCAAAAACGCTGTGGATGCCATGGATGGGAAAGGCGTCATCATTATCGACATCATACAGGATATACATCATGTGCATGTTGACATTGCCGATACAGGAAAGGGCATTCCCGCACGTAAATTCAAGACCATTTTCAAACCCGGCTTTACCTCCAAAAGCCGTGGTTGGGGCTTGGGCTTGACCTTGGCTAAACGTATCATTGAAGAGTACCACAAAGGCAAATTGTTTGTCAAATCCTCCGTTATTGATCACGGCACAACTATGAGGATTACGCTAAAGAAAGAAATTTAGACCTGTCCCCTGAAATCTGAAACCTGTCCACTAAAAACAATTAACTAATTTGCTAATCAATTAATTTGCTAATTTAATTGGCACATTAGCACATTGATAATTAGCACATTAACCCATTACAACTACTTCTTCACAAATTTCCGCACTGATGCCGTACCATCGGTTGAAATGACTTTCAGCATATATATGCCTGAGGAAAGATTTTCTAACGAAATGGTGCAGAATGTATTTGTAGACGGATTTTCTACACGAATTAACTGTCCTAACGCATTGTACAACTCCACGCTTTGCATATTCTCACCCGACACATTCACCTGATGTACCGCAGGATTGGGATATACTGAGAATTGAGCCGCTGGTATATCCGCAACTTCATTTGTCAGGAAATGAACATGGAAAGTCAGATAGTTGCCATTTTCCTGGATATCCGTGATTTCAAAACTGACTTCAGGAGTGCCATCAGTCAGATAAGGATGCGGATCTGTGGTTGGACCGAAAGAGGTACGCCCTGAGGCAAAGCTGAAATGAGCCTCATAAGGGTCGCCATTGATGGTGTCGCAATTGCTGCCGGGGCGGAAAATCCAGTATTGGTGCGCTTGGTTATAAAAATCAAAGAAAGCGTTGGCGAACATCCCTTCGTAACTGATGGGAACTGTATCGTTCCAACGTCCTATCAACAAGCCTGTTGCAGGAATATAGGAGTCATATACATCGGCTTGGTTACGATATTCGAAAGTAAACCACTGCGTGCTATCGATGGCCGATTTAATGTAATAGCAATTCTGGGAAGCGCTGGAGGCATTGCTCAATAAGGTATAGGTGCCGTCCTCCGTAATCTGTATCGGTTCATCACCCACATGTAAATATTTGGATTTCAGTATCGTACTAATCTGCTGATAATCATTGGTGGAACACATTAAATCCCAGGAACCTGCGGGAGACACATCTCGATAATTGATATAATGGTACAAATCCGGCAAGCCCATGGAATGACTCATCTCATGGCAGAAAGTATGCGTGGCGAAATACCAGGGAGCCGCTTCAAATTCAAAATTGAAAGCATTCGGCCGGATACCGTTAACCGAAACGGGGAAATCGATAGAATCCTGCGGGAAGAACTCCATGTGCGGCCATAGCATGGAAGCCCATTCTCCAACTCCTCCTTTCACAATAAAGCTGATATTGTCGATATAGCCGTCGCCATCGCCATCCAACATTGTATAAATATCCACCATACCCAAAGAATCCACTGCATGCAGGATTTCAGCAATCAACTCCGCCTCACGCATGGAAATGCCCACGAAAGGCAATTCGCCCTGATAACCAATGGGATTAGTGGGACTATAAGGCTGATAATAAGCCCGAGGATGTCGTGTGGCGTACGAGAAAATCTGTCCGCCATAGATTTGATCAGCATAAACGGTGTGGAAATGAATATTGTCGTATGTGGTTTCTTTAAAATAATTGTAAACGCTGTAATAGCCGGGATCTTGCTTGTTGAACATATCCTCGATATCCTGGAATGGATGGTCAATCTCCGAATCATCGGCAAAACGCACGAAAATCGCCAGGTTGTACAAATCAGAGCGGTTACTATCGACCACCCAGAAATCGTACTGCGTCATTTTGTTGGTCAAGAATTCCATTGCTCCCTGGGTGGTTGTGGACTGAATATCAATGGAATCATTGCTTTGGAACATCACCACATAATAACTGCCCACGGGCAAATCAGCGGAAGTGCTGAAACTATAGTGAAGTGTATCTCCTCCGGGGATTGTAACATGCTGCACATCCAACCATTTCACAAAGCTGAAATTAGTGTTGGTATAAGCCGCTTGAGCTACGAACAAATCCGCAGTGGTTTCGCCCACATTGACCAATTCATTCTGACCATGAATCAGGTCATTCATCTGCACCCGGTCTGAATCCACCGTGACATCATACAGCAACTCAACGAAGGCAGGTGTTTGGGACATATCACCGGGATGAAAATTGAAAACCGCCTCTTCCGAATGGGAGAAGTTGTAATAGTAAACCGGTATCAACGCATTGATAGCGAAATAGCCATCGCAGCTGCCGCCCCAGCCCCAGTTGACGTGGAACATGTTATTCTCATCATAGCCATCCAGCACAAAAGCGTGACCGCCGCCGTATGTGCCTTCCTCGGGATTATATAAGGATTGTCCGCTATATAAAACAGGACGATTCATGTCCAACTCCATTTTCAGCTTGTTGATCCATACCTCATCGGAATAATTGGAACGGATTTCCACTATAGCATCCTGCGAATAACCAAAGTGACGCAGGGCCGCATAGCACTGATGATTGGCATTGCTACCACTACTTCCCTGACAATCGGTATTGTACTTCATATTCATCGCTACTCCGCAATGATACGCCAGAGTCGCCACTGCCAAACGCTCTTCAATGGCGCTGGTATCGTACAACTTGTTGGGCATGTTCTGCCAATCATAATAAGTGGAGCTAAAATCAGCACACAAGGTATCATAATGCCAACAGGAATACACCCCGTTATAGCTGTAACAATTGGAACCGATACCATGCACAGGCCATTGCCAGTATCGCATCACCTGTGCCAAAGCCAAAGCCACGCAGCCGACAGTGGGGTGATTGCCATAATTGGTTAAGAAAGTGTCCACAGGGCACAAAGCATTGTAAGCCAAGCCTCCAGATGTCGCCTGCGACCAAGTGGAAGTCATCAGTGGAGCCACATTCCGTTCATTACGATGAGGAGTATAGGGCAAGGCTTCTGCTCCATTGCTTATTGCATCCAATTGTGAATCAAATATTTGCAATTGAAAAGCCATCGCTTCCGGCATATCATACGGATTTAACTCACCCGTCAAGGAATAGGCCAGCACGGGCATGGTACGGTCATCGTCACTTACAATCACAAAGCCTCCGCCTTGCAGATTAAAGGCAAACAAGTGGTTGTAGTTCAAATTGATACGGCTCATCTGCTCTGGCGAAACCATTCTGTCCCGCATATTTCGCTGCGCATTCAAAAAAGAAGCCGCAGTCTGACGTGCGGTGGTTTCGTTGATGGGGGCAGCAGAAAGCAGCTGCATGAAACCAAGAAGCAAAGCGATGGAAAAGAGAATAGAGATTTTTTTCATGGGGTAAATATTCACTTCAATATTAATTCTATTTCGAAATTGGGGTACAAAGATAACAATAATTCAAATTCCTATCCCCTCTTTCTGACAATTCCGTCGGAACCGTACTCATAACGCTCGCCCAAGCCGAAGCAGGTTTGGACATTCTCTGGGGTGAGGACCTCAGAGGTAGGACCGAAGTGCTGGATTTCTCCTTCTTTCATCAGCAGAACCTCGTGGGCATACTGCAATGCGTAAGGGAAATCATGCAACACAATGATGATGGTAACCTGTTGTTGCTGATTCAGTTCAGCCAAAATATCCATGATTTCAAACTGGTGCACCACATCTAAATTGGCCAATGGCTCGTCGAGCATGATGATAGGCGTTTGCTGGGCAATGGCACGGGCAATCATGGCACGGCGTAGCTCTCCTCCGCTTAATTGTCCCAACATTCTGTCTTTCAAATATTTAAGATTCGTCATCTCCAACACTTTCTCCACCAGTTTTTCATCTTCAGGAGTAGAAAACTCCCAGCGGTTCTGGTAAGGATTACGTCCCATCATCACCACCTCAAACACCGAAAAGTCGAAGACCACATCCTCACGCTGGGGCACAAAAGCGATCTTGCGCGCCAGTTCAATCGATTTATAATCTTGCAATAACAGACCATCAATCTTCACTTCCCCTTTCTCCACAGGCTGTATGCCCGCAATAGCCCTTAGCAAAGTACTTTTGCCTGAACCGTTGGGACCCATCACCGCACAGAAAGCAGCCTTTTCAAAGGTGACAGAGAAATCCCGGAGCACCTGCTTCCCTTCATAACCGGAAAAAATATTGCGAATCTCTATCATCTTACACTTTCTTTTGACGCAACAACAAAAAGAGAAAATACGGGGCACCTGCCAAGGCCGTGATACTGCCCACCGGCAACTCCGCAGGGATGGCCAAAGTGCGAGCCAGCGTATCGGCAATCAGCAAAAAGAAACCACCAAATATCAGCGAATAGGTGAACATCGTCCGCATATTATTGCCGAACAAAATACGCACCACATGAGGGATAATCAGTCCTATAAAACCGATGACTCCGCAACAGGAAACTGCGGTAGCAATCAGCAAAGAAGAGAATATCAAAGTAATGTAGGCTACTTTTTTGGTATTTACGCCCAGATTTCTCGCCACATCGTCACCCATCTGCATGATATTCAAATCTTTGGAATAGAAAAAGAAAGGAATAACACAAATGATGGTCATCATGGTCATCATCATCACCTCTGTCCAAGAGATAGAGGCCAAAGAACCCATGGTCCAGAAATAAATCTTGTGCATCTCACGCTGGTGCATCACCACCAACAAGGTAATGACAGCGGATATAAGGAAGTTGATGGCGATACCCACCAACAATAAGGTTTCAATGCTACGACGGCGACTCATTTTGCTGATACCCAAGATGACAAAAAGCGTGAGCAATCCCGTAACCAATGCAGGAATTGTCACCCCGAAATAGAAGACATCCCAACCTAGGATGAAGCTGATAGCGCCACCTAATGAGCTACCTGACGAGATACCCAGCACGTAAGGGTCGCAAATCGGGTTACGGAAAATGGACTGGAACACGCAACCGCAGGCCGCCAGTGCTGCTCCGACAATCACACTCATCACGATACGCGGCAACCTCAGCTGAAACAGTGTAATACCGTAGGAAGCCGGTATGCCTGCTGTGTCTGCATGACCAAACTGAGCCTTCACCAACTGCCAGATAGTTTCCATGGGAATACGGACCACCCCGATAGACAAAGCCAGTGCCATGCTGATCATCAAGATTATCAGCAGTAGCAGGGGCAATATTTTCGAGGATTTTTTCATCTGTTTCAGTGCTAAAAATCAATTGCCAATTTGACATTTATCAATCTGGATGTCAAATAATTAGGAACTCGAGAATAGGTATTGTCCGTATTTTTAATCCAATCGTATGAAGACACATTGGCTGTATTCAGCAAGTTAAAGATTTCCAGATAGATACCACAATTGTTGATAGCCCGCAAGAACTTGCTTTTGTGTTTCAGCCTATCACGACTTTGCTCCAAGAACATGTAAGAAAAGCCCAGGTCCACACGGCGATACCAAGGCCCCTTGACACAATTGTTTTTTTGGTGCTCAGTTCCTGGCATCCAGTAAGGCAGACCACTACCAAAAACAAAATTCAGATGTACACGGAACTGTGGCAAAGTCGGAAAATGATCCTGGAAGAAAATATTGATATTGAACACCTGGTCGGTAGGGCGACGGACGAACTTCGTGTCTGTGAGTTTGTTGCCATCAGCATCCCGAACCAGCTTCTCCATGGTTTTCATCAAAGACAAGGAAATCCAAGACTCGAGTCCTTTGATAAACTCACCGCTCAACTTCAGGTCAATACCCGTGGCAAAACCCACCGCATCGTTGATACCACTGTAGGTAATCTGCATATTATTGGTGGTATAGGAAACCAAGTTGTTAAGCCATTTGAAATAGCATTCGCCTGTAAATTTGAACGGCCTGCGCCACATCAGGAAATTATATTCCGAAGCGAAAATAAACTGATATGACTGCTGTGACTTGGTTTCGGGATGACGTACACCCTGAGCATCACGCATTTCGCGATAGAAAGGCGGTTGGTAATACAGGCCCGTTTTGATACGGAACTCCCAATCTCTCTTCCAATTGGGCTTAATGACCAATGACAGACGCGGAGAAGCGGTAAACTCATTGTTGAAAGTCCAATAATGGAAACGCACACCCCCATTCAAGATAAAGGTAGTGCCATCTTCCTTGCCGAATTTCCATGAATCCTGCACAAATCCCGTAAGACGGAAAGTACTGAGTGGCTTGTATTTAGCGTATATATAATTGTTGATATTCAACACGCGTGAAGCATCGGTGAAGGGCACCGCATCACCTGGTATCGTAGGAATTACGGGCAGGATATAGCCTGCGGAATCGGTGAAATTCCATTCACTCAATTGGTCGTCAATAATCTCGTTCTGTACTTTTGCACCCCAACTTAAGGTATTCTGTTTGGGCAATTTATGCGTTCCACGGACATCCACAACAGATATCAGGGAGTTGATATAATTACGGGCATGTCGCATGAAAGTACCCACTCCCCTTTCGGTCAGTTCATGTGAAATATCATCCGTCTGACTACCCAAATCCACCTCTATATCCTTCAACGCATACTCACCCCGTATATCAAAAGTCTCAGATTCACGAGCATAATAGGAGGAAACAATGAACTTATAGGTATTGTTTTCATCCGCTAAATATTTGAAAGTCAGCGCTCCCAGATAATTCTCATACTTATCTACCTCTTGGCCCTCATAATAAACCGTATAGCGGGACAAGGTAGTATTCAAGCTACCGAAAACAGCTGTTCTATCAGAAGGTACAAAAAGGTATCGGTTAATGGAAAAGTTACCCAATAAGCTGATTTCCAGTTTTTTGATAGGCTTATACGTCAGCAACATCTGGGTATCGAAAAAGCGGGGCTTGTAATCTCCCTTTGTGTCCAGATTCTTGAAAAGATAAGCATTGGATTTGAAGCGGACACCCAACAAAAAGGTAAATTTGTCCTTGACATTGCCCTCTATATGGCCCGAACATCCCAACAAGCTGGCAGACAACGAACCACCTAATTTTGTGGGCTTTTTGTACTCCACATCCAGGACAGAGGACATACGGTCGCCATATTTAGCCTCAAAGCCACCAGCGGAGAACTTAATTCCAGCTGTCAAATCGGAGTTGACAAAGCTAAGACCTTCCTGCTGACCGCTACGGATAAGGAAAGGGCGGTAAATTTGAATATCGTTGACAAAAACCAAGTTTTCATCATAATTACCTCCACGCACATTGTATTGCGAGCTCAACTCATTGGTGGAAGAAATACCCGGTAACATTTTGATCAAGGCCTCCACACCGCCTGAAGGGGATGGCAATTTAAAAGTCAGGTTAGGATCAACACGGGTAAAACCATCATCGCTACGCCCTCTGACATCCACCATTTCAAGCTGTTCGCCTATTGACAACAATGTTATCATTTTTCGCTCACGCTGGCTTTTACGCAAAAAAATGGTAAAAGTCGTATCGCGATAAGACAGGTGTTGCAAATGAATACTCCATTCTTTTTCAGCTGGCAGTTTCAACTCAAACATACCTGTTTCGGAGGATACTGTAGATAATTCTGTCCCTTCTACAGTCACTACAACATTATCAATAGGCTGGGCATATTCATCGGTAATAATACCGACAAACACAGCTTGCTGGGCAAAAAGAGAGCTTATCCCCAACAGCAAAATCACCAGTAATAATTTACGCAACTGTGCCAATCGATAATGTTTTTGTAAAGACGCTTTACGAAACGTGTTTACGGTATTTTTATTGTTTTGCAAAGATGTAAAAAGTGCTTCTCAACAATGTTTTTACAATGCAAAAATACAAAAAAATGCCACACAAAATTGTGTAGCATTTTCTCTGTTTCAATGTTAAAAAGACATTATTTGAGGATACCTTTTTCGCTGGCTTCAACGATGCAGTTCCAAATGCCTTTTTTATTGATGTTGCGCATACCTTTAGCAGAAACTTTCAGCACTACATATTCGTCCAATTCGGGAACAAAGAATTTCTTGGTGTGCAAATTAGGACGGAATTTTCTTTTCGTCTTAATATTGGAGTGCGATACATTGTTTCCGGTAATCGCTTTTTTTCCTGTGATTTGGCAAACTCGTGACATCTTTCCTTTATTTTATGTTATTATATTCTATTGATATTGAATCCCTGACGGGATATTTTCATTTTTCAAATTTGGGCTGCAAAAATACAAAAATTTTTAATACAAAAACATTGACTGATAATTTTTTTCAACATTTTGGATTTGAGCTATTCACAGGGCATTGTAAATAATGTTGGTTCAACGACCACCACTATTTACCCTCAGGAATGGTAATAATCATCTCACATTTTGCACAATCGAAGGACAATTGGAAGGTATGGCGACCCGTTTTCAGAAATAAAGGTTCATATTGTAGAGACGCACGGCCGTGTGTCTCTATAGGTTCTGTTTTGCCCTTTTCTTTCGGACAGGCACCCAAAGCATGACGGATGCAGTATTTGCAGGTCATCAATATTGAATTTTGTAGAGCCGCACCGCTGCACGATTCTACATTATGTGACGTTTCAATTTTCTCGTAGGCATCCTCTATTTGTTCAAAACCTAATTCTTGATAAAAGTCCTTGGCTTTGGTGTTCATCACATTGACGGCCTCGGGCAATTGTGACAATGGTAATTCCTGTAGAGACGCACGGCCGTGCGTCTTTACAACATATTGCGTATCCATCAACATGTCAATAATCTGGCGCCGCCATCCGGCAATGACCGAATTCGGGAAGAAATACACCTGACTAGTTTTCACCTCAATATTTCTGGCCTGATAACAGGTATTGCCCAGTTTCGACAGCTGCGTTTGCAGATTTTGCAGTGCCTGTTCCGGTTTGTCCGCAACTTGTCTGTCCTCCTGGATGGACAGTTCCACGGTCGTGCCAGCTTCGTCGGTAGCCTGCAACACCAGCTGCTCCTCTTTCTCCAACAATTTGAAATCCAAAGCTATACGCCGCTCCGCGCTCTTGCCTGCCAGCATCTTTTCAAACTGAATATCATAATTGCGATACAATTTGTCACCTACCGAAAGACCCTCGACAGGCTCATTCCAAAACACCCGCTGGCCTTCCACCTTATTGACCCGAAAACCGTCAAATTTCCCTTGAGCATCGATAAAGCACAAGCCATCTCCGTTATGCAGTTCCTTTTCTCCACTATATGTCAATGAGTTATGGCTTACCGACTGCACTGTTCCCACAAAAGTCCCCGTGGATTTCGGAGTTGCAAGTTGAACCATTTCCGAACGTTTCCCATCGATAAAATAAGGTGTTTTATCCCGATGAAAAGTTTTTTCGGGATCTGGCTCGAAAAACAAAGTGGTTTTGCCAATAGAGGCAGCTTTATATTCCGGATGTCCTTCCAAAATAGCATCTATACGGCGACGGTAATAGGCAGTGATGTTTTTTACGTATGACACATCCTTCAAGCGGCCTTCGATTTTGAAAGACATGATGCCGGCCTGCATCATCGGATGCAGCCAGTCGGAGCGGTCCATATCCTTCAGCGAAAGCAGGTGGCGATCACGAACAATAGTATTACCGTCGGCATCGACCAGCGTATAGGGCAAGCGGCAGAACTGGGCACACTCGCCACGGTTGGCACTACGGCCACAAGAAGCGTAACTCATGTAACAGCGGCCGCTATAACTCACACAGAGGGCACCATGCACAAAGGCCTCCAACTCCACATCACAAGCCTGACGTATCTCTTGAATCTGCTGAAGACTCAATTCACGTGCCAGCACAACCCGCTGAAAACCTGCGTTTTGCAAGAACTTCACTTTTTCAGGAGTCCGGTTATCCATTTGCGTGCTGGCATGTAAAGCAATAGGCGGCAAATCCAGTTTCAGCAAGCCCATATCCTGCACAATCAAAGCATCCACACCCATCTCATAATAGCGTTTCACCTGCCGTGCCGCCTCCGCTAATTCACTGTCTTTCAGAATGGTATTCAGCGTAATAAAAACCTTGGCATGGTATGGATGGGCAAAGCGGACCAGCTGTTCCAGATCCTCAAAGCTGTTGCCTGCTGCGGCACGAGCCCCGAAACTCGGTCCCCCGATATACACCGCATCCGCCCCATGGGTAATAGCCGCCATGGCACATTCTATATTTTTCGCCGGTGCCAATAATTCTATTTCAGACATAAACGAACCTCCTTCATTCCACAACAATAATTTTTACCGGCTTTGTCATGCAGTAAAAGCCGACCGTATTCATCGGTTCCTGTAATTTCCGCCTCTACCAGTTTATTTTCTATCTCATACCACGCATATTCCTGATACAGAAACAGATTTTCCAAATATTCCAGATGGATTTTCTGATAATCAATATTATTTGAACACTGATACTGCTGGCAGGCAGACACCAAGCCCAAGACCATCTCATGAACATCAAAATCCCTGTTTGTCAGTAATTTCAGCGAAGTCGGATTGGGAATATCCGCATCAAAAACAGTTTGGTTGATATTAATACCCACCCCGGCAATGGTATGCTTGATACGCTCACCCTCAATATGATGTTCGATCAAAATACCTGCGATTTTCTTCCAATCCACATAAATATCGTTGGGCCATTTGATTTTCACCCCATCGACACACTGCGACAACAAGGTCCTGACCGACAAGGCGAAACACTGGTTCAACACAAACTGCCGTGCGGGAGGATACGTGGGATTGAACAGCATACTCGCCAACACATTATTTCCTTTGTCACTTTGCCAGCGGTTGCTACCTTGGCCTCTTCCGGCGGACTGGAAAGCGGCGGCCACGCAGAAATAGTCAGGCAATTCAGCATTTTCCGTTAGCAACTCCTTCAGTTTTTTGTTGGTGGAGTCAATAGTATCGATAAAAAGAGGGTTTTCTAAAATCATGCGGCAAAGATACGGGAATTTTTAATGTGCTAATTCGTCAATGTACTAAAGTACCAATTAGGTGATTGACCCATTATTTTTCGTATCTTTGCATTTTATTTTTGAGAAAAATGGCACAGACATTACAAGAAGCTGAACAGCAGATTATCGAAGAATTTGAAATTTTTGACGACTGGTTGGACAAGTACAACTATATCATTGAATTGGGCAAAGAATTGCCGCTGATTGACGAGCAGTACAAGACTGAGCAATACCTGATTTCGGGCTGCCAGTCGCAGGTATGGCTACACGCCGACTACCGTGATGGTCTGATTTATTTCACCGCCGACAGCGATGCCATCATCACCAAGGGCATCATCAACCTGCTGATTCGCGTGCTTTCGGGCCGCACTCCGCAGGAAATCCTGGACTGCAACTTGGAGTACATCGACCAAATCGGGCTGAAAGAGCACCTTTCGCCCACCCGCTCCAACGGACTGGTTTCGATGATCAAGCAGATTAAGCTTTATGCGTTGGCGTTCAGCCAAAAGAATTAATAGTTAACAATTAATAATTAATAGTTATGGATTGTAGGGCTGTCACATTGTGGCAGCCGGAAGAAAACGAAGAATCAATAATCACAATGCGGTGGAACCGCAACCGCCGCATAACAACACCAAAAATAGAATTATGGCAAAAATTGTAGGTATCGGCAATGCGTTGGTGGACGTTATCGTCAAATTGGAAAACGAAGACTTGTTAAAGCAATTCTCTTTGGAGAAGGGCGGGATGGAAATGATTGACAGCGAGCGGAAAAGAACCATTCACGAGCAGATCAAAACCATGCCACAGGCTTCAGCCACTGGCGGCTCCACTTCCAACACCATCCATGGATTGGCCCGTTTGGGTATCGAAGCCGGCTACATCGGCAAAATCTGCGATGATGAGCCTGGCCGCTTCTTCCAAGAGGAGATGCAACGCTATCATGTAACCCCGCATTTAATGTATTCCGACACCGACACAGGTATCGCCACCACTTTCATGACACCTGATGCGGAACGTACCTTCGCCACCTACCTCGGCGCTGCCGCCACCATGACACCCAACGAATTGGATCCTAAAGTTTTCAAGGATTATGAGTACTTGTATATCGAAGGCTATCTCATTTTCAATCATGACCTTATCCTGAGACTTTGCCAGATTGCCCAGGAAAACCACATGAAAGTGGCCATGGATTTCGGCAGCTACAATATTGTGGAAGACCATCGAGATTTTCTGAAAGATATCCTGAAAAAACACGTCGATATTATCTTTGCCAACCAGGAAGAAGCCAAGGCCTTTACCGGTAAGGATGATGAAGAAGCACTGGATATTTTATCAGAATATTGCCCTATCGCTATTGTCAAATTAGGTGCCAACGGTTCTATTGTCAAAGTAAACGGAAAAACTACGGTTATCGCTCCCCGCAGAACCAATTGCATTGACACGAACGGAGCTGGCGACATTTATGCCGCCGGCTTTATGTATGGCTTGTTAAAAGGCTATGATATTGAACGTTGCGGAAATATTGCCACCCTACTATCCTCCTCTATCATCGAAACAGTGGGCGCAAAATTGACGGATGAGCAGTGGAAAAAATTACTCCCCGAGGTCCTTTAACAACTCCTCTTTCAGCATCTGCAAGGCAGTTTCGGCAGCCTTGTGAATAATCTCCACACGATTCAGATTCGGATCGAAGTGGTGCAATTGCGCATTGAAACGCGTAGTTGTGGCCACACAAATCCACACGGTTCCCACAGGCTTCTCCTCTGAGCCGCCTCCAGGACCGGCAATACCGGAAGTGGCAATACTGTAGTCCACATCAAACAAGCCCATCGTGTTGATGGCCATGTCATTCACCACAAACTCGCTGACAGCGCCGTGTTTTTTCAGGTTCAACTCACGCACATTCAGCACCGAACGCTTGATTTCGTTGGAATAGGATACCACAGAACCTTTGAAAAACTCTGAACTTCCCGGAACAGAAGTGATTAAATGTGACAGATAACCGCCTGTGCAGCTTTCCGCCACTGCCAATGTTTTTTTATTCTTGAAGAATAATTCCGCAATTTCCTCTTGTATTGTCATCTTTCTTAAATTATTAATTTTCAGAAATTTACATTATTTATTTTATTTTTCAGCAGGACCAGCGTTATTTGACGATTTTTTCTCTGGCACCTCCAAGGTCTTATCCTTTAATGCTTCTTTCGGCATGTCCTCCTTTGCCATTTCTGCCTCCTCATCAATTTTTTCCTGACCATCCTTATACTTATAACGGCGGATTTTCTGAGTAGCTGTCTTCTCAAAGGGCTCCTTCATGGCTTCCACCTTGTTGATCTTTGAGTTCTTTCCAACGGTCTTATTAACAAACTCCAACACGGATTTCTTCAAGGCCTCCGCTTTCTCAAACCACTGGTCTTCCGTCTCTTGGTTCCAATTCAGTAGATTGTCATCAAACTTCACCATAGCCACCAGCTCGCCATTTTTCTCCATTACCAACGATTCATCCACACCGGCCATGTCATTAATCACCATCTCAATCTCCTCAGGATAGATATTCTCACCCGAAGGACCCAAAATCGTATTGTTCAAACGACCTTTGATGTAGTAGTAACCATCCTTGTCCACCGTGGCGATGTCGTTGGTACGGAACCAACCCTCCTCATCCAGCACCTGAACGGTACGCTCAGGATCTTTGTAGTAGCCGAGCATCACATTGTCGCCGCGGCACACAATCTCCCCCTCGCCCGTTTTTGGGTCCATATTGTCGAGACGGATATCCACTTTATAAGAAGCCACGCCAATAGAACCCAAGCGTCTCCGCTTGTTAACCAACACGTTGCAAACCAGTGGAGCGGTTTCTGTCAGACCATAGCCCACTGCATACGGGAAGCGGCATTTAATCAAGAACTCTTCCACCTTGGGATCCATTTTAGAACCACCAACCCCGAAAAAACGCAGCTTGCCACCGAAAGTTTTCACCAATTTCTTGCCGATGAGCCAATACAAAACCTTAGGCAGATGCTGATCCATCCACTTGAGCACACGGCTCTTCTCGATAGTGGGAACGATACTGTTGTGATATACTTTCTCGATAATCAGCGGCACGGACAACATGACGGTGGGTTTCACCTTTTGCATGGCCGGCAACAAAATGGAAGGTGTCGGAGGCTTGGAAATGTAGTAACAGCAGGCACCCACATACATGGAGTAGAAGCTGGAAACGCACATTTCGTAAGCATGCGACATCGGCAAGATAGACAGGAAACGGTCGTTCTTGAAGCAGGGCTGCGCCTTGAACGAAGCCACTAAATTGTGGCAAATATTCCTATGGCTCAGCATCACGCCCTTAGCTTTCCCGGTTGTGCCTGAAGTATAGATAATCGTGGCCAAATCGTCGGGTTGCGGGTCTTTAATCCAGCCGTCGCAACGGAAATCTTCTTTTCGGCACTTGATAAACTCCAGCGTTTCAATATCCACCACCAGCGTCAGCTTGTCGATACACTCCTGAGTGAGCTTGTACAACAGTCGTTTGGAGATGAATATCACCTTACTTTCCGAATGTGTCAGAATGTTGGTCACCTCTTTTTCGGAGCTGTCGGGCAGAATCGGTACAGAAACACGCCCGTAGGCCGTAGTGGCAAAGAATGCCAGTGTCCAGTTGGGCATGTTTTGCGACAAGATGGCCACACGATCACCCGCCGAAATGCCGAAACGTGACAATCTGGTTGACAGCATGTTACACTTCTCTTTGAAGCTGCTGTAGGTATATTGTTGTCCACCATCCACAAACTGCGCCATGGTGCGGTCCCAATAGACCGTGGTCGTGTATTTGAAGACTTTATTGAGGGTGGTACAATAGGTTTCTCTGTGACTATTCCTAACTTTATAAGGACTCTTCGTTTTCTTACTCATATATAATCATCAATGGGTTATATAATTTTCTTTATGTCTGCCCTGAAGACCTAAAGTTTCATAATATTCCTGAATACGTTTCATGTCGGCATTGGCATCGTCGGTCAGCTCCCATTTTTTGCCCACGGTAATCTCCTTGCGGCCCCAGTCGTAATAACCGACATACACACTGGCACCGGTTTCTCGGGCAATCAGGTGGAAGCCGGTTTTCCATTTTTTCACAGGTTTGCGGGTTCCTTCGGGAGCGATAGCCAGATGGAAAAACTCATTTTCATTGAAAGTCTTGATGATACTTTTGACAGTAGCCGCCGCATTGCGTCTGTCGACAGGCACACCGCCAAAGGCACGCAAAATGGGTCCCAACGGCCAGAAAAAGAACTCTTTTTTTATCATGATATGTGCCAGCACGCCATATTGGGCATAAAACAAATAGCAGATGGGGAAATCCATCATGGATGTGTGCGGCACCCCTAATACAATGGCCTTGTTGCCCTCCATAATTCCTCCGACGCTGGTCCAGCCCAGTTTCCGTAGCAAAAAACCGCAGAATTTCGCCCATCTTTTGCCGACTTTTGTCTTTATTTTGGTCATATTTCTTCAAATTTCAGCGCCAAAATCAAAGTGCTCAAAACCTTCTTATCTTTTTAAAAATCAGACACATAACACATTCCACACCATCCTTCATCACCTTGAAAATTTGGCGCTGCAAAAGTAAAAATTTTTTTGAATATGACTATAGTCGCTAGTTCTCCACCAAGATACGATAATGTGTCAGGGCGTTTTGGTAGGAGATTTTGGCATCAATGAGTTGGTCAAGGGCTTGGCGGTGAATGGTTTGCGCCTCCAACAACTCTGAAATCGGAATCAACCCCGCCCGATAGTTGATGGCGGATGTCTCCAAATTCACTTCGGCATCGTGCACCGTGGCTTTCATCAGCTCTGTCTGATTATAAGCCTCCGACACATTGTTCCACGCCTGCCGCACCTCCAGCTCCATCTTGCGGGTCAAATCGTCACGGTTGTTCTCCGCTTTTTGAATCTGCAATTGCTGTTGCTTGATTTTGGTGGAAGCCTCCCACCAGTTGGTAAGCGGAACCTGCAACATCGCAAATGCCAGACCATTAAATTTTGAACGGTCAAAAACTAACTGACCGTACGAACCACCTAAACCCACTGTCAAATGAGGCAAAGTTTCCCCTATCAACACCTTCTTTTTCAACTGCTCGGCTTTCACACTCAGGTTCAATAACTGGTACTCCTTACGGCCAGCCACGGCAGCAGCGGCATCTTTCTGTGGATAGACAGCAGTCACATCAGCGATACTATCGCTCAACCATAATTGTTCTGAATACTCCGTGCCCACCAATTGGCATAAGGCCATGGTAGCCAGCGTAATACCATTGTTCACCTTCAGCATATTGGATTGCAGTTCATGCTGTTTCAGGCTGACTTTCAGCTTGTCATTTTGGGTCACCAAACCGGCATTGAAAGCGGCAGTTACATCTCGGTCAAGGGTATCGAGAAAGACCATAGCCTGCTCTATAGTCTGCTTTTTGTCCTGCAACGACACCACCAGCCAGTAAGTCTCTTCCACCTGCTGCAACAATTTGTCACAGGTCAACTCCTGCTGCAAAGTGGCAGCCTCTTCTCCCAATTTCGCCAAGCGGCTGCCATTCACAATCTGTCCACCCATAAACACTGGCTGCACGGCAGTCACCCCCACCGTATAGCCTTTTTCGCACATCGACAAGGAATTAGGCAGTCCCATAGCCGCCCCGTATTCGGCATACATGTTATGCAGCCACTGGCGTGCCTCGGCATTGCCGATATCATCAATACCGAACTCCACCAAGGGATTCAAGGCGTAATAGCCTCCTGCCAAAGCGCTGACATTGGGGAAATATTTGGTGAGCACCTGCTGACGCACCTGTCGGGCCACCAGCACATCCAAGGCGGCGTTTTTCACCGTGGCGTTGTTGCGGAGGGCCATCGATTTGCAGCTGTCCAAAGATAATGGTTGTGCCGAAAGGAGAGGAACAAGCATCCATAAAATTATTCCCAACAGGATAATTCTTCTCATGTCATGCCATGTAGCGTACCTTCGGCACGCATACCAGACATTTATCTTCCTTGCCCCACACTGCGCACTATCGCGCTTGTGCGGGGTTAATAGAATATTGTGCCTTCGGCACATCATTAAGAACTTATAGGTATCCATTATTTTCGATTTATATTCTGTAACCTGTCACCTGACCCCTGTAACCTATGATAGTATGTGTTTTTTCAGATGTTTCACTAATTTCAAATTCATTTTCCGGTCGTGGCTTTCGAAGAGCTGCCAGTAAGATACGGGCAGCAGGGTGACCACGAAGGGGAAGGAAAAGATGGTGCCGAAGCAAATCACCACACCCATCGGCATCCAGAGGGAGGTATGGGCAATAATCATCGGCACTACACCCAACGCTGCGGTGGCAGAAGTCAGGAAAATCGGGCGCAGACGACGCTTACCAGCCTCAAAACCAGCTTCTTTCGCCGACAAGTGATTGTCGTGGCGAAGGCTTTCCGCATATTCGAACATGATGATGCCGTTTCGCACAATAATACCTATCAGACTTACCAAACCCAACACCGCCGTAATGCTGAAGTCCAGTCCGAACAGGGTGAGTCCTAAGGTAGCTCCGAAAATACAGATGGCAGAAGCCGCCATATTCAGCATCACCAGCTTGATATGGTGGAAGTGATACAGCAGGAAGGCGAACATCACTAATAAAGCCGCCAAAAGGGATAACGCGATCTGTGGAATCACATCACGGTTAACTCCATTCAAACCGCCATACTCCATGACCACATTCTCCGGCTTATATTTCAAAAAGTCTTTTTTCAGATATGCCTTGATTTTCTTGGTAACCGATGGCTCGCTGATGCCATATTTGAGATCGGCGGCCACCGTGACCGTACGCACACTATTGCGACGATTAATAGAAGCGTCATGCCAGTCAGGAATGATGGTAGCCACCTGCCGCAGCGGTACCCAAGTGCCTGGAATAGAAGTCGGTATCATCAATTTACCCAAGTCCTGATACGACATATCCTCGCTTTCCTGTAAAGAATAAAGCATTACCGGCACTTTGTAGTCGCCTTCCCAAACAGTGGTCAGCGACTGGCCGCCTAACACTGATGACAAATAGATAGATAAAATACTTTGTGTAACGCCTAAACGGGTGGCCTCGTCGGTGTTCAGCACCACCTTAATATTCTGGCTGGTCTCGTCCAAATCGGAATGAATCCAAGTTAATTCCGACAAAGTACTCAAGTAGGATTTCAAGGAATCGGCCACCAGTTTCAGCGAATCCAGATCATCTCCCGACAGACGGATTTCGATAGGATTGCCCACCGCCTGATAGTCCATCTGCTTGAAGCGGGCATACGCATTTGGAAAATAATGCTCATACTTGGGCCCGTATTCCTTCAACAAAGCCCTTGTGTCATCCTCACTGGTCGTGTTGACGATAAACTGTGCGTAGTTCTTTCTGGCCATCTGCGGAGCGTAGGTGGCATGAAAACGCGGTGAAGAACAGCCCACAAACGAGGTAATGCCCGTCACTCTGGAATCCTGTCGCAAAATACCGCTCAAACTGTCGGCCAACTCCGCAGTCTGTGCCAAGGAACTGCCTTCAGCCAAATGGATTTCCACGGCGAAACTGGTACGGTCGGCCTTAGGCAGCATCTGTACATCCAAATTCAAGAACAGAAAAACACCTAAACCTACCGCACTGACAGAAGCGAAAATGGTCAATACCGGATGGTTAAAACACAAGCTAAGCAACTGGTTATAAGTTCCTTGTAGAAAATCAAAGAATTTATCCTGCGCTTTTTCCAACTTGCCGACTTTTTGATTTGGGAGACGCCGTTTGATAAACTGGGTTGCCAAGAACGGAATCACCCATACCGCATAGAAAATGGACGCCACCAAGGCAAAAGTGATGGTCCAGGGGAAGAGTTGCACAAAATCACCTAACGGACCCGTGATAATCTTGGTCATGGGAAAAAACATGCCCGAAATGGCTAAGGTTGCCAGCGACATGGGCACAAACAGCTGCATAGAGCTGGTGACCGCCGAATACCAACGGGAATGGCCCTCGTTGAGGAAGTCAACATAACCATCAATGATAATTACCGAATCATCCACAATTAATCCTAACACCACAATCAAGGCGGCCAATGTAACCGTATTCAACTCTATACCAAATAAATACATAAACCCAAGAGTTATAGCGGTACATACCGGCACACTGGTGCTGGCCACCAAAGCTGTTCGCAAGGGGAACATCATGAACATCACAAAGATAATCACCAGAATGGAAATCAGCAAGTCACGCAGAAACGACAGCACCGAATCATTCACCACTTTGGGCTGGTTGGTGATTTTATGGATTTGCACATCGGCAGGCAGCTTTTTCTGCACAGCTTGCAGGCGTTTCTCCACCTCTTTGCCGAAAGCCACAATATTGTTGCCGGGAGCCATTTCCATAGAGATAATCACTGCCCGCTCATCATCGTATTTCACGTAGCTGTCGGGCTTGGCATAACGCCTTTCAATCTTGGCGATATCGCGCAAGCGAATGACATTGCCCGTAGGATCAGCGTAGATTATTTGTTCTCCAATTTCATATTCCGACTGATACGGAATGGACAAATGCACCATGGCCTCACCTGCCTCGTTTTTGACAGTTCCACCAATGGTTCGGAAGCCCTGGGTGGACAGTTCCACAAGCAACGAGCGCTGGCTAATACCGTAGGCTGCCAGCTTTTCCTGGTCAATCAGCACAGCAATTTCCTCGTTCTGCTGTCCCAAGATTTTCAGATTTCCCATGGAGGGGATGGTACGCAACTGTTCATTGATTTGGTCGGCATACGACTCTAATTCACGGGGAGTACGTTCGGACGATTCCACTGCTAACAGCATAGAAGAAGTGTTGCCAAAATCGTCCACCACCACAATCTCCAGCACTCCTGCTGGCAGGGAAGTCTTCTTGAACAAGGTGAGTCCATGCTTGATTTTCGACCACACCTCATCCTTGTTTTGCACACTGGTGCGCAATTCCGCAAAGATATAGACGATGCCGTTTTCCGATACCGACCGGGTTTTCTCTTTGTCAACTTCCGCGTAGGTGAAGAGAAAATTCTCCAAAGGTTTGGTCACCTGCTCCTCCACCTCCTTGGCGGAAGCACCAGGATACACAGCGGCTACCACGCCCTGACGGATGGTGAACTGCGGGAACTCGTCCTTGTTCATCTGCGTCATACTATAAAAGCCCAGTACCACCAGACAAGACATGATGAGGAACACAATCTTGTGGTAGCGCATAGCGGACTGGATATGATTAGTTTTCTTTGCCACAATATTTTTAATTAAGAACTAAGAGTTATGAGTATTTGTTTGTTGAGTTGTTGAACTGTTGAATTGTTGAATTAAGAATTAAGAGTTAAGAATTAAGAATATTAATTTTTTGAATTTTGAACTTTGAATTTTGAATTAATTCATTTGCTCATTTACTAATTAACTAATTTGCTAATTGAAAGTAATTTCCGCCCCCGTGAACAACTTCTGCTGGCCTTCCACAATGACTGTGTCATCCTGGTGAAGACCGTCGAGCACCAACACGCCGTTCACCACATATTCAGAGGTAGAGATGATGCGTCGTTCGGGCTTGCCATTGCGCACCACCCATACGCTCAGTCCTTCAGGACGGGTTTGCACGCAACTGGCGGGAATGACAAAACCCTCCTCATTCGGCTGGTCCACCTCCACCTTGCACACCATACCCGGCAGCAGTTTACGATTGCTGTTGGGCAGGGCTATTTTCACCTGATAGCTATGGGCCACAGGGTTGGAAGTGATGCTTTTTTCGCTCACCTTTCCCTTCAATACCATATCATTCAAAGCAGGAATGATGATACTGGTCTCACGGCCCAGAGGCATGGAAGAAATCTCTCTTTCAGGCACGGCAAAAGTGACGGAAACCTCGCTCACATCCAGCAAAGTGACCGCTGGTTCACCAGGCAACAGACCCACTCCAGCGCGGGCATTACACTTGCCAATCACACCCGAAGCAGGAGCATAAAGCTCGCAATCCGACAGCTGTTTTTTAGCAATCTGTTCCAGCGAGCGGGCTTTCTCCAGATTGGTCAGCATTTCCACCCATTTCACCTCAGCCAGACTGCCCTGGTCGTACACGATTTTCAGGCGGCGATATGCGTCTTCAGCTTGCTCCAACTGAGCTTTGGCGGAATTATAGGCGTTGCGGGCAGTGGCCGTATTGACCGTCACCAGCAACTGACCCTCACGCACATAGTCGCCTTCGTGCACCAACACTTTCTCCACCTTGCCACCCGCTGCAAAACTCAGAGACAGCGACAATTTCTCCTCTATCTCGCCCACGTAGGTGCGCACCATGCCACTTCGTACTGTGTCAATGGTGATGATGCTTACCTTGATGGGCTCGGACTTCTCCGCCTTTTCGCCATGTCTGCATGAAGACAACGACAGTAACATGACCCCACCGATGATTAGCAGCGGCACCCTTTTAATCCATAATCTATAATTCATAATCTTCATCCTCAAATATTTATCATTAATTTTCCTCTGCCAACAAAGTAATTTTATCAGCTTTCATGCGAATCATTTCGCCATTTTCCGGGCGGCCCATCCAATGTTCTTCCATCAGAATAATATTGTCATGAATCAAGCCCTTGCCTTGCGACTGTATGGTGTAAACATGTCCCAGCTGAATGAGGTTCACCACAGAATCGGCGGAGGTAAAGCGAGTGCTGAACTCATAGGGATTAAAGAAAATGGAGTCACCCACTACTTTGCCTGTGCATGAATAGGCACCGCCAGTCATCTCGTTGAAGGTGACCACTATATCACCTTTCCTACCCTTTTTATCTGCCATAATGTTCATTTGTCCTCTTTTGGTAGCTAAAATGCTGGTTTGGTTACCCTCGGCATCCTCAAAATTCACCACACCAGAAAGCTTGTAGCTGTAATCACCGGTAATTTTTTTCACATCTTTGTTGCAAGATATGCAACATGTTGCTATCAATAGCAATCCGATTAAAATTCTTGTTTTCATTTTATTTTGCTTTTTAAATTAATTCTTGTTGAATATCTGTCCATTCGGCCCCCATACTCATAGCCTCGCTATTTTTTTCAATGCTACCCATGATGATATTGATCAAGAGGTTGTAGGAGTCCTTATATTGATCGTAGCGATTTTCCACGAAGAAGGCATAATTCATTCCTTGCAGGGCCATCTGGACCATATCGGCAAAGGACTGGGCAAAACGCTCATGCTCTGTCTCGGGAAGTTTAGAATGATGACAGCTACTTTTGCCTATACGAAAAAACAACGAATGTTCCCACTGGTTAAACTTTTGGACAATACCCTGTTCTTCAGAAGATTGTATCAGTTCCTGAAAACGAAATTTATTTTTCAGCGCCTGACAGAACAAGACTGCCCCTTTAATCACCTCGGGACGCATAATCAGGTAAAGTTTCAGCAAAACCAGCGGGTGTTTGTCGCGGTTCATGGCGAAATAGCGGTTCACCTTGGCCTTGATGCGATCTATCTCCCGATAAAGGGCTTTATAGAAAATTTCCTCCTTGCTGGAGAAGTAATTATACAAGGATCGTTTGGACTTTCGGGCGGTACGGGCAATGTCATCCATGGAAGTCTTTTCCAGGCCGTAGTGACCAAACAAGGCTTCCGCCGCATCCAGTACTTGCTCTTCTGTTTCCTCTTTTTTCATTTTTTGCACGTTTTTCGTTTCAGCGTGCAAAAATACAAAAATTCATTGAATAGAAATATAGACAATAGTTTTTTCTGACTACTGTTTATTCCACCACTTTCACGCAGGATCCATCGCTTTGGGCCCGATATTCAGGTGCGTACATGCACTCAACGGTGGTCACACCGTTGGAGAAAACGCCTTTTTGCGTTGCTAATAATTCATACTCCAGCACATACGTTCCCGTAGGCAGTCGCTTGAAAAAGAAATTTGTGGCCGCATCGCGCGGACTGACCACGTATGACAAGCCGTTTACCCGTTCATTGCGTTCATGCACATTGACCGGCTCAAAAGCCGCCGCACGCAAGTCTTTCACATGCACATATTCCAAATCCCTGTCGGTAGTTACAAGCAGTCGCACCAATATTTTCTCCCCAATTCGAACGGGATTTTCTGCCGTAACCTCTTCTATGCGTCTTCCCGCTCCGTTTTCGATAATATGGCAAATTTTTCTTTCTATTCCTAAGCCATTGGTAGCAGCGGTCACCTTATCCATATCTTCAAAATACTGCCAATAACAGGCACCATAAGTGGAATGCACACTGTCGGTCTCCACCTTGATTTCCGCCAACTCTGGTGTGATTTCATCTTTCACCCAAGTATGCCGGAAATAAACATTTCCCCCATCGGAAGTCTGGTTGTTTGTCGACCCGAATACAGCATTTCCAAGCGAAATCCGTGTGTCCGAAGGTTGAAGTTGCTCCGCTGTTTCGCCAAGCATGATGGCATAAACGGCATTGGTTGTGGCCAAGGTATTGGACCAGTGGGTCTGGTTTTTCTGCATCAGCAGCCACTGTTTCATGGCCGCTAATTCCTCCGGGACAGGAGATATTTCATAAAAAGCCTCCATGATCAACGCATGGCGTTCAATAGGCGCCTCATACCAGGGATAGTAGTAGAAGAACGTGGACTCCTTCGATTTCCAGTACATTCCCAAATCATCGCTTCTGACGGCCTGCTGGCGAAGTCCCTCCATGATATTTTCGGCTTCCTGCTTGCGACCGATGCGGAATAGGAACAACGCCACTTCTGCCCGCCGGGTGTAAGTTGCCTGGTTAATATTTCCAACAGCCCATTTGATCAGATTTTGCACGTATGGACAAGCCAACCATTGGGTATCGCAATCAAAGAAGGAGCGGGCATAAAGGTATTGCACATCTGTTTCTGAAAATGGAAAAACCGCATTGCCGTACTTGGCTTTTTCCTCACAATAATGCTCGAATGCCTTTGACTGAGTTTTATCCATCGCCGCTATCGCCCGTTTCATGGCATAATGCATTTCAGGAATCCATATTCCCATACGCTCCATTTTGCCACAGCCGGCCACAATATGGTTGGTCACAAACTGCGAAAAATACTGGCAACCATACCAGTCCCAGCCTCCTTGTGCCAATTGTCTGTTCAGCAACTTTCTCAATTGGGCATTCACTTGTCTTTCCAGTCTTTCTTCCTCATATAAGGCCGCGATATTCTTCCGCTGACTACGCTCATTCTTCGCTTCCATCAGCCAAGGACTTTCTTCCAACAAAATATCCTTGAATTGCTGATTTTTATCCAAATCTGAATACAGCGGATGATTGATGGTGTCATTGCGCCACTGACGGCATAGCTCTCCGACAGAAGGGTATAATTTGATGATATGCGCTGCCAAAGCATTGGCATAAACACGGGAGAATATCTGCTCGTTGCACTCATAGCGGTAACGAATCAGGTAAGGCAGACTCAGCATCACATTCCATACCGGATTGGTACAAGCCTCCACCGAGAAGGAATAATGCTCCAAAGTAGGAGAATCCGCCTGTTTGAAGCGTTGGAAAGTAAAAGTCTGATTTTGTTGGGCGGGCACAAAAAAGTGCATGGTCTCCGTCATCAGCGAGCGATTGGGCAATACGGGAAGCGCATTTTCCTCCCCATCGCCATAGTGCCCTGCCTGAGCCAGCACACGGTAGCCTACGGCCTCCACACCTTTCGGAACGACAATTTGCCAAGCCACAGACTGTGTGCCGTGAGCCTGGCAGCGGAAATCCTGAAGGCTGTCCTTCTGCCGAACCAGTATATCCAGTGGACTGTCGTCTGCCATATTGAAAAAGCGCACAACCGCTTTGCCATCCATAACGGTATCGCTAAGATTGGTGATTTTGATTTGGAAAAGCATGGTGTCGGCCTCCCGAAGGAAACGCGGGGCATTGCTTTGAATCATCAAACTCCTGCTGGACTCTATCTGTCGGGTAAGCCACCCACTACGACCATTCTCCGCATGGGCAAGCGCATAAAAATGCCAGCGCGTATATTGGTCCGGTAGCTTGAAATCAATGCTTACCCTTCCCAAAATATCAGACTCCAACTGAGGATAAAAGAAGGCGGTTTCCTTGAAATCGCTTCGAAAACGGATGTTCTTGTCGAACACGAAATCACTGGAAGACAAAGAGGAATTTCTGGCACTCTCAAATGAGTTGTTCAATGATACAGGCCCCTTCGACTCATCTTTAACGGCAACTATCTTTTTATAGGTAACCGTCTCCTCTAACATACCGCCATCCAATCGAACACCATCCACGATTATCACCGCACCATCACTACGGTTGCCTCTCACAGCGGTCATATTCCCATCTACAGAAGAAACCCCTTCCAATGAAGACAAAGCAGAAGAAACAGACCTTCCAGGGGTGACACGCCGGGCACTAACCGTATTGTCAGAGACAAAATATGTAAACTGCTGAAAAACAGATCCATGGTATACCTCTGAAAAATTCCCATACGGGTGTATGCCTCTACTCGGGCGGGTTTGTGCAACATCGGTATGATTGATGCTGCCCACAGAAAGGCTCCCCGTTATCGGTCGCACTTTTGCTGGAAATTTAAACTTTGGAAACATCGGAGGTATTCCGTCAAAAGCACGTTCTTTGCTGATTTCATAGATGCTGCCATCCACCATCCAAGTCAGCAGTTCGGAAGTCTTTGTGTCAGTACTGCTCGTGTCTTTGATCCGAACTTCCCAATGCTCCTGAGCCCCCGGCTCCAGCTTGTTATTCCAGTGGGTCAAGTTGATTTCCAACCCCTGGGGAACAATATCGGGCACAGGCGGGTGAACCAGTTCCGTTTGGTCTTCATCAGTATATAAAAACCCGTTTTTAACCACCTGAACAGATACATTCACCTGGTAATGACCCTTTTTCTTGCTTGGAACCTTGATGGTTTTGTATTCATTGTCGAGCCGTAACTCTCCGGTATAGATTTTTTTGAATCCTTGATATACCTCACACAAAACCACCGCATTGGGCAAGCTGGTTCCCACCATCACGGACAGGGAATCACCCAAAGCTGTGGTATCAGACAACTCTACCCAAACCGGCTCATAGCGGCCACTTACATGCTGGTCAGTGCGATAAATGTCAAAATGCTTCACCACAATTTCCTCCCGGTGGTGATTGTCATACGCCTTCAACTCCACCTTGTACGATCCCTTCTGCCAATCGGAAATAGGAATCTGCAAAAGAGGATTCTCATCAAAGGACTGGCAAAGCTGATATACAGTGTCCAAAACAAGCCAAGAATTCCTGTCGTTCACCTTGGGATTGAAACTGTACTCGGGAAAATATCGTTTATATTCCTCTTTCGAATACAAAGGATCGGTAGGTTGTTGATAAGAGGTGGAGAATATACATTCACGGTATTCCGTGGGTTGCCGCAGATGCGTCACCCTAACATAAACTGGGGTTGAAAGCACTTTTTGCTGCACATTTTCCACCTGAATCTGCCATTGTATTGATGAATTAGCGCATTGGTCTATCGACTGACAACCCTCAAACCGGATATTCAAAGCTCGCTCCGGAATCATATAGGTTTTCTCCGCACGCTGTGTTTCTCCATTCACATCCGTTGCAAGTGCTTCCACTTTCAGCTCATAATCATTCGGATTATCTTTCGAATAGGAAATTCCGCGGGGTTTATCAAATTCCGAATTTTTCAGCGTGACAAAAGGATATTCAAAACAACCTTTCTCGTCACAAAAGACTGTATAAGAACGGTATTGAGAGCCAAACGACAATTTGATATTCACCGTCGCATCAGACAAAGGTGCACCTGCCAAGGAGACAACTTGACCCCGTATCGGCAAAGTATCACCCTGACAAACTTCCTTTGTGCAGTCTTCCAATGTCACCGTAAAAGTAGGCAGTTTATATTCGGCAACTTCAAAATATTCACAGCCCTTGTATTGATAATCATAATGATAATCATAATATACTTTATTGTTATTGCCTACCTCACAAATACCAATATGGTACTTCCCTATCAAATTTGCCGGCAGTTTGAAAGAGGAAGCCGCACTTCCGAATTTGTTGGTCACCAAACGGAGTGTATCACTGTATTGCCCTTTCGGACCATGCAACACAGCCATTATCTGACGATTGGGAACAGTCTTCCCCTTTTCAAAACAGATATATTTGAAGTGAACCGACTGGCCTGGACGATAAATGCCGCGATCCAAAACAAGTTCCCTGAATTTTGATGGTGGAGAATAAGATCTCAGATACCACTGTTGCCGCAAGGAAGTTGAGGGTGATCTATAATCATATGAATACTTATCAGACTTGTTATAATAAAAATCAATAGGAGTAGACCAATATATATAACGCTTAACCAGCACTTGGCCATGTTTATCAGTGGTATAAACATCCAGATTATGCTCCAAATTCAGCCACTTGTGTCGCAAAGGTTCCCCAGTCTGACGGTCAGTGGCTGTAAAAACAGAACGATTGTATATCAAATAATTAACTGAAAGATGTGCATGGGTCACTTTTATACTTTTCGTCATCATGACATTTGACGAATCCCACTCGGGCTCAGTGTGAAACAGCAGCACATAATTTCCTGTCGGCAAAGAATCCAGAAAGAGGTCGGTGGTATGATATGTGTTTGGAGTGGAATGACTCAGATCAAAACTCTGCCGTCTGAGTTGCTTACAACCCTTGCCCGTCAAATTATCAGTTCTCAGACTGTTATCCTCGTAATATTTATAGGAAGCACGACGGAAAGTTTTGGTTTTGATAATAGTAACATACAGTGTGTCAATATTTTTATAACTAATAGGAAGCATTAAACGAGCCGAGGGCATATAATCTTCCTGAATAATATGCGAATAAATATATCTGTCTTTAATCTGCTCCTGATAATTTCGGGCATTATGGCTATAATACTTGCTATGCGATTTTTGCAGTGTCTCCTCAAAAAAATTCAAAGCTTTGGGTAAGATCTCGGAATCTTGATGCTTCGCATAATGAGCTATACCATAACAAAGTATTCCTTTCGTATAAGTCAAAGCGTAATGCTCACCGTATTTCGCCTCCAATGCCATCAGCTGCCTCCAATGCCGGTTAGAATCCAAAGGAAGGGTAAAATCCTCAATTTTTTTAAATGCTTTCAGCAATTCATATTCAATGATGATGTCCAAGTCCTTCGGCAAATGATGTATGCTCAAAGCCTGTTCCAGCAGCTTTTCTTTGGTTGTGGCAGGACAATCATTTCGATACAGCAGGTCAAGCAATATCACATCATACAAACCTATATTTTCACAGGGTAACATGGCATAAAAAGCTGTATCCCTATACATGAAATCAAAATCATAATACTTCAAAGAACCATCTTGACTCATCAGAGAAAAAGCGTTTTCATAATATTTGACGCTGGTATTTTCCACCTCGCTTTGCGACCATTGGTCAAGCGTGTGAAAATCTGTCAAGCCTAAGTCAGCATGTTGCAATTTTGAATAATTCCGTATTCTGTATTCGCCGAGAAGTTCTGCTATCATATAGTCAATCAAGCCATTATAGCTTGGATTGGTGAAGTTGAATTGTTTTTTCATGGAGTCCAGATACAACAGCGACTGGGTATAGGACCATGAACTGTTATGGTTGTTATTCAGCAAAGCACGATGGTATACTACCTTGAATAATTGGTATTCATCATGGTCTTTCTCTGCCTTGCGCTGCAACACATTCAGCCGTCCGTTGGCACTATGCACCTGTTCCTTGTCGCATTTTTTGTAGCCTTTCCACAACTCTTCGTAGGGAATGTCTTCTCCCGAGTCATACTGGGCAAAGGCTATCAATGGTAGCAGCAGGCACAGCATGAAGAAAAGGCGCAAAAAAGATTTTGTCTTTTGTCTCATAATTCACTTGTATATAACACCTTGCAAAGATACAAAAATTCAGTATTACATTTGGTAAAGTAATTCAATAAAAAAAACTATCTTTGCACTTGATTATCTCAATATTATTCAGCTTGAGCTGAACCATATTATCACCGCTGTGTATTAAATCCTAATATTATTTAGTATCTATAGACACTAAATATTAAACAAATTTAGTGTTTACAAATACTTTTTTGCAATTTACAACCAATATTATTCTAGTATTAGTGTTTTCATACACTAAAATTTAAACTATTTTAGTGTCCATATATATTTTTTTGTGCAAAATTATATTGCATAATTGAAAAATATTTTATACTTTTGCAGTCTAAATAAAAATATTATGGAACAATATGATTTACAACCTATTATAAAAAGCTACCACAATTTTCTGTCAACGGTTAATTTTAAATACATTCGACCCTTGATGAAACAAATTGATTGGGAAGACCGACTGATTGAGATAAAAGGTTCGAAAGGAGTTGGGAAAACCACACTTATTTTGCAACATATATTGCAAGCTTTCCCAAAAGTAGATGATGCCTTATATATTTCATTGGATAATCTATGGTTTAAATCCCATTCATTGAAAGAATTAGCCGATTTCTATTACCATCAAGGAGGCCGTTATCTGTTTATAGATGAGGTGCATTATTATCCCTATTGGCAAACTGTCCTCAAAAACATTTATGATGAGTATCCCGATTTACACATTGTGTTTACGGGTTCGTCTATGCTACAGTTGGAAGCCGGTGAGGGAGACTTATCGAGGCGACTTATAGATTATCATTTGCCTGGATTGTCATTTCGTGAATATCTTCAGTTTGAGGACTTGGCTTCCATACCAGTATACAGTTTAACCGATATATTGCAACAACATGTACAGATCGCTATTGAAATAAAAGAACAATTAGGTACTATCCAGCCTCATTTTAATGCTTATTTGCAGCATGGTTATTATCCCTTTTATAAAGACATTCGGTCGGGTTATGAAATCAGGCTGCAACATATTGTAAACCAGATTCTTGAAAGTGATTACCCGCTAATTGATGAGGTTACTGTCGCCACCATTGAAAAGACAAAGAAAATGCTGATTGTGTTAGCACAAAGTGTGCCTCAAGTTCCCACCATGAGCAGTTTATACGGACAATTGGGAACAGACAGAAATCAAGGTATGAAAATGCTTTATGCCCTGCAACGTGCCGACCTGCTGATGCTTTTGATGGACAACACTAAAAATTTGAAATCTCTTGGAAGACCCGAAAAAATTTTCCTCAACAACACAAATCTGATGTACGCTTTGGGTGCGAACATTGAAATTGGAACTGTACGCGAGACCTTCTTCCTGAACCAATTACGCCAGCAGTACAAGATTGAATATCCCGTAAAAGGTGATTTTTTAGTGGACAAACAATATCTGTTTGAGGTAGGCGGTGCAAACAAAACTTTCGACCAGATAAAAGACGAGCCTCTGAGTTTTCTGGCCATTGACAACAATGACACTGGCTACAAAAAACGCATTCCACTGTATCTGTTCGGAATGCTATACTAGTTTCTGTTAAAATACGAATTCTTGCCTGCTTATTAAAAATCACACATACACTATCAATTACATAAAATCAATTATTATTGCACAAAAAATCCCAGCCTTGAAAAAAATAATTAGCCTTTTATTAGTATCCTGTTGCTTTGCCGCAACAGCTTTCGCACAGCCCAAGCCTGTGAAAATCGCCAAGAGCGCCAATCTTTTCACATACCACGTATATGATTATGGGGAAAGCATCGACACCTCGCTCATGAAAATCGTGTTGAATTATCCTGAATATCAGATACAGTCGGAAGAAGGCACAGGACCTTTTGTACCTGGCTATGCCCATGAAATAACGATTATCAACTTTGAAAAAGACAGTTGCTTTCAGTTAGCAAAATTCGCAGGTTTAGAAAATTCGGATTGTTATGAGGTAGCCTCCGCCTTCAGTCGCAGCGACATTGCCTACGACACCGCCCGCGTGAACGGCCTCACCCGCTACACCTGCCACATCAACAGCAACACGATGGAGTTCTTTGTGCAGGATTATCCTTACGATATCAATCCGATTCCTTATTACGGACGGTTCAAGGGCATTTTGGTTTGCTTCAAACGAAACAACCAAACCTATCTGCAACTGTCCAAAACAGAATTATGGAAGCAGGCAGGCATCAAGCCCTTCCGAGATGGCTATATTAACTTCCAGCGCATCACAGGCCGTGAGCTTTCCCAAATCAAGAAACAGAAACTTGTCATCACCACCCGTATTTTCGATGATGTACAATTGAGTTGGGGACAAAAAAACAATCATATTGAAGGCAACTACCGTGCCAACACGCCTTTCGACAGTGTACTGCATTTTGCTGGAGGCACCCTTGCCCTGAAGCGGGTGCGCCTTCCGAAACTTCCGAGCCACTACCAAACCTTCATTGAGCTGCACCAACGCAGCAACGGCGATGCCTACGACCGCACGGGAAGTGTGTTTGTCATTCCGGGAGCCAGTAATAAACTTGAACCTAATTTCTTTGATGGAATCAACAATCATCCGGATTCCCTGCCCATTTTCATGGGAAAAGATGGACAGAAATATCAGGGAATAATGTCTGCCATAAGCCGTTTGAAAGAATATTACATTTCCTCGTTCGTTTACCAGCCTCCTGTAGAGCTGATGCGCTTCTTCACGCCTTTCGGAGTTGGACAATTCAACGACCGTGTTAAAATAGACGGCCTCGAATGGGCTGACGAAACCTATTACAAACAGGAAGTGACGGATTTGGCTCCCCTACTACAGGATGAAGTATGGATTGGAATATGGATTGGCAATTACGATGGTGGCGGCCACAAGGTAACCCTTGACATCAAATCCTATCCAGGCAGCGAGTTATGGGAAGATGGTGGCAAAAAGAATCCAGAATCCATCTATTCTCTTTTCAACACTTGCAATGTGCTGGAGATGGCGGGACAGAACTATGGAAAATTGTTCGCTACAGACAGTTTGACTGCCAGCTTCTATGTTGCAAATAAAGATGAGAAAGTGCGCTTACGTTACATCAGTACCGGCCATGGTGGCTGGGATGGTGGCGACGAGTTCACGCCCAAGACCAACACCATCCTGATTGACGGGAAACCTGCATTCACTTACACTCCTTGGCGTTGCGACTGTGGCCGCTATCGCGAATGGAACCCCGTAAGCGGCAATTTCTGGAACGGCATGTCGAGCAGCGACTACTCCCGCAGCGGCTGGTGCCCCGGCACCGCCACACAGCCCGTCTATTTCGACCTCAGCGGCTTAGAGCCTGGCAATCATACCATTACCGTCGCCATCCCCCAAGGAGAGCCCCTGGGCGGCAGCTTCAGCCACTGGTCCGTAAGCGGAGTGCTGTTGATTGAGCGATGAGCTGTGGGCTATGAGATTATCGGGTTAGAAGGTGAAAGGGTGAGAAGATTTTGGGTTACAGGATTACAGGATGAAAAATCGGATAAGCCCTGACGCTGCGTGCGGGGGCAAGGCCAATCGAAAAGTAACAGAAAAAGATATGTATTTTTTCAGTATTTTTGCAGTTTAATTCCATTTAACGTAAAAATGACCGCTTTCCAACAGCCTATCACCATCAACGGCAATGTTTTCTTCGCCTCCGATTTCCATCTGGGGGCACCGAATCGTGAGGAAAGCGACCGCCGCGAGCGGAAAATCATCAGCTGGCTCAACCAAATCCAAGACTATTGCACCCATCTATTTCTTTTGGGTGACATCTTCGACTACTGGTTCGAATACAAGGATGTGGTGCCTCGCGGCTATTACCTGCTCTTCGCCAAACTGCACGAAATGCACGAAAAAGGCGTGGTCATTTACTACTTCACCGGCAACCATGACATGTGGGTGCAAGATTATTTCAGCACCGAATTTGGCGCCATTGTCTTCAAACAGCAGCAGGCCTTTGTCATCAATGGAAAGAGATGCCTGGTAGGACACGGCGACGGTCTGGGTCCCAAAGACCACGGTTATAAATTCATCAAAGCGGTCTTCGCCTTCCGTCCTAACCGTACGTTATACAGCTGCCTTCATCCACGCCAAAGTTTTGCTATCGCCCGCTTCTTCTCCCGCAAAAGCCGCGCCATGACTTCTGCCGAGGAAGAACATTATATGGGAGATGACAAAGAATATATCGTTCTATATTGTCAGGAAATAATTAAAAATGAAGATGTTGACTACTTTATTTATGGTCATCGGCACCTGACAATAGAGAAAAATATCAACGACAAGGCTGTCTATTTCAACATCGGTGATTGGATTAGACATTACAGTTATTTGGAATTTCCGCAGGACGGAAAACCCCTGCTGAAAACCTATTCTACTAACCCCGATTAAGAGCTTGAAAAGCATGGAAAACACTACACATAGAGCGGGATTTGTCAACCTTATCGGCAATCCGAACGTAGGAAAAAGCACCCTGATGAACCGACTGGTGGGCGAAAGCCTGTCCATCATCACCGCCAAGGCACAGACCACCCGTCACCGCATCAAAGGCATTGTCAATGGCGACGATTTCCAGATTGTCTATTCCGATCTGCCAGGCATCCTTACTCCCGCTTACAAAATGCAGGAGATGATGATGCGCTTCGTCACCGAGTCGCTCAAAGACGCTGACGTGATTCTGTACCTTGTGGAATGTGGCGAAACCCATTATAATCAAGAAATTATTGACAAACTCAATGTGATGGAACTGCCCATCATATTGGTCATCAACAAAATAGACAAGGCTACAGCTGAACAAATTGAAGCGACGAAACTGCATTGGCAGCAATTATTGCCCAAAGCTGATGTCGTGGAAATTTCGGCAAGAGATGACAAAAACATCCCTGAGTTGGTAGAAAAGATCAAAGCCAATTTACCCATTTCTCCCGCCTATTTTCCCAAAGACGAGCTCACAGATCGCCCCACCCGCTTCTTCGTGTCTGAAATCATTCGTGAAAAATTATTATTGCTCTACAAAAAGGAAATTCCTTACAGCGTGGAAGTGGTCATTGAAAGCTTCAAAGAAGAAGAAGACCTCATCCGCATCGGAGCCATGCTGTACGTGGAGCGAGAAACCCAAAAAGCCATCATTATCGGTAGCAAAGGCACAGCCATCAAAAGACTGGGTATGGAAGCCCGCACCGCCATCGAGGAGTTTTTAGGCAAGCATATATACTTGGATATTTCAGTAAAAGTGTTGAAAGACTGGCGCAACAGCGACCTGCTGATGAAACGGTTTGGATATTACGAGGGAGATTAATGGATTGAATGATTACAGGATTACAGATTAACCTTCTAACCTTTCTAACCAATCATAAAATACGTCTCGGGATAGGTATGTCTCGACTCCTTATTGCGTTGTCCCAATGCGTAAGCAATGGTCAATGTGCCGATTCGGCCAATGTACATATCAACAATCAGCACTAACTTGCCCATATCTGAAAATGCGGCCTGCACATTAGTGGACAAACCACAGGTGGTGAAGGCCGAAATAGATTCGAACATGATATTAACGAAGTTGGTCTCGGGTTCTACCAAGGTCAACACAAAAACAGAGGCAAAAATAATACCAACTGATAGTACCACAATGGAATAGGCCTTATCCACCAAGCTAAACGGAATGGTTTTCTTGTCAAACTCGATATGCTGCTTTCCCTTGATAGTGGCCATCACCGACTTCATCAGCACAAAGAATGTAGTGGTTTTGATACCACCGCCTGTAGAACCCGGTGAAGCACCTATAAAAATGATAATCATCACCAACAACATACCCGGAATGGAAATGGCATTGACATCTATGATATTGAAACCTGCCGTACGTCCGGATATGATCTGGAACATACAAGCGAAAATCTTATCTATCAATGTATTTTTCGCAGCCAAAGAATTATTGTATTCCAAGGCAAAAAACAGCAACGAACCCACAATGATAATGCCGAAGGTGGTCAACAAAACAATCTTAGTGCCTGGCGAAAGTTTTTTCCATCTGTATTTTTTTCTTTCGCGGATTACCGCTGGATTGAAAAACTCACTGATCGTGACAAAACCGATACCACCCAAGAACACCAAAATCATAATGATGGTTTGTGGGAAGAAGCTATTGCAAATCTGGGCATCATTAAAGCTGGCATCCCAAAGTGCGAACCCGGCATTGTTGAATGCCGAAACAGCATGGAACAGCGAATAGAAGAATGTGGTGCCCGTGCCATCAAAGAAACCTGTAGTGCGCCAATACATGTAAAACATCAGCACTCCCGAAGCCTCTATAACAAACGTAAAGAGGATAATCTGCCGCAAGAGAGAGAATGAATCAGACAATTTGTTGGCGGAAACCATATCTCTCACCATATATTGGTAGCGCAAACCCACGAAAGAACGGGACAAGAAAGTGGTGAAGAAGGTTGCGAAAGAAAGAATGCTCATACCACCTAACTGCACCAGTATCATAATCACCACTTGACCTTGTATGGTAAAATCATGGGCTGTACTCAGTACCGTCAAGCCTGTGACACAACTGGCACTGGTAGCAGTGAACAATGCGTCGGTAAACGATATCGGATGAGTGGTCATACGCGGCAACACCAGCAGGATGGTTCCCATCACTATCAGGATGAAAAACGACGACATCAGCAGCATGGGCGGACTGAGGTTCATTTTTCCGAGAAAAGTACTCACCTTCGACAGTTCTATCAACATGATAATGAAGAAATACAGCTGAATACACAGAATATAGGCATTTTCGTACCGGTGGAAATTGAACAAATCCCAGCCAAAAAACCAATACATTATAAAGTGCAACAGCAATATCGCTATGATAATACATTCAAACCATGACTTCTTAACATATTCTATTTTATGCAGCGAATAAAACATCAACACAAAATACTTCACAATATAAAAAGCCAAGCTTAAATAGACCAGACCTCTGATAAAGCTGATGACAGGAGCGCTCAGGTAACAACCATGATAAATGATGATAGCCGCAATGGTAATCACGGAGACAATAAAACTCAAAATCTGCATCGTTCTAAGCACCGACTGTTTCCAATTGGCAATATGCAGATAGATTTTTGTCTTTGTCCGTTGCAACAGCGACTCAGCCATCTTTCTTATTGATTAATCTTGATAAAGTTCTCGATGTCACGAGATTTTCCAAAGAGGACAAACACATCTTTTTCCTTGATAGGAGTAGTATTTTCCGGCACGCCGAGGATATGCTCCGCCTCACCGATTTTGTCTTCCACCACTTCCTCAAAAGCACGACGGATGGTAATCAAACTCAAGTGATGATTGTCACGGAAATTGATATCTCCTACGGTCAGTCCCACCAAACGCTGGGGGGTCAAAATCTCCGCAATCTTGTATTCATCGGGCAATTGCAGGTACGACAGCATATTGGGATTCATTAGTCTTTCGGCAAAAAGCTTACCGATTTCATCCTCTGGCGACAGAAATTCCGTAATACCCATCTTGCCGAGGATAATGCGCTGGCTTTCACCCATGGAGCGGCAGATGATACGCTTCACATTGAGGTCGAGCAGGTTGGCCGCACACAGCAGACGTTTCACAAAATCGTTGCCAATGGTGACAATCACCGCATCAAATTCCTGAATATTCTCACCAATCAAGGCTCGTTTGTTGGTCGCATCAATGCATACGGAATAGGCCACATCCTCAGAGATGTCCTGCACTACATTGATATCAGAATCAATAACTAACACCTCAGCGCCTTTTTCCGACAAGGCAGTAGCAATAGCGGACCCAAAATGGCCGGCACCGATGATTGCGAATTTTTCATTTGACATAATGACTCCTTTTTTTGCAAATCGGCGGCAAAGATAACAAATTTTTTTATTTGGTTGAAGATAAAGAAAAATGAAGTAATTTTGCAGCCGCAAAAAAGGCCCTGTAGTTCAATGGATAGAACGGAGGTTTCCTAAACCTGAGATTTGGGTTCGATTCCCAGCGGGGCTACTAAAAGTTAAGAATTAAAAACTAAGAATTAAAAATGGATTATTCTTAGTTCTTAACTCTTAGTTCTTAATTCAAAAGTCCTTGCGTAACCCTTGCGAACCGTCTTAGAACGGCAGGTCGTCAGTCTCTGGCAAGAAGTTCTCCTCTTCCTGTACCTGTGGCGGAACCGGTGCGGGAGCTGATGCCGCCATATTGGGCACCTTCTGCTCTGTCTCGTCCGACTTACTACTCAGCATGGTAAAAGTGGAAGCTTCAATTTCGGTAATGTAACGCTTCGAGCCATTATCGTCCCAACTACGGGTACGAAGCTTGCCCTCCACATAAATCATTTTGCCTTTGACCAAATACTTCTCGGCGTTCTCCGCCAGATTACGCCAACATACAACATTGTGCCATTCGGTCAGCTCCACCCTGTTGCCATCCTTATCCTTACGATATTCGGATGTTGCCAAGGTAAAATTGGCCTTCTTGACACCGCCTTCAAACGTGCGGACTTCGGGATCCTTGCCCAAACGTCCCACTAAAATAACTTTGTTTACTCCAGACATATCTTTTAGTTTTTTAATTCAATGCAAAAATACAAATAATTTCTATATATTTGATAATTGTTGATAAATTTTTACAATTTATTTTTATTCAACAAACTATCTATTTTTGGGTTTATACCCTGATTTATTCAGAATCTGTTGGGAGTCAGTATTTTCCATTAACTGCAAAAGACTGACATCTGGGTTATTTTCCATATAGGCCTGCACAATTTTCCAACCTATAAACGCACCCATACGGCCTGGAGAGCTGTTGGTAAAGGGCTTGGTGAAGGGCGTATCGTCAATAAATTGTCGGATTACATCATTCTGTTTAGAGAATAGCAAATCTTTTTCAATAATATAAGACCATACCTTCCCTTGATTTTCCACGGCCCAAGCGTATTTTTCCGGTGTGTATTCCATCACATCCATTTCCTCTTTGTCCGGAAACATCATCTCCGTAAAATACATTTTCTTTCCTTCATAAATAATATTATCCAACAAAGAAACCGGGGATTTCTGTGGCAAATATTTGTAAACCAACGCTTTATTCACACAATCAAGTGCCAAATATTTCTTTTCACATCGTTGACTAACGAAATTCGGCATCCCAATTTGGGAATAATATTTGTAATCTTTGCCCAAATACATGTCCAAATGGATGAAAATATCATCGCCATAGCCATAGACTGTTGGCATTTCTGTATTTAATCCGGGCACCAAAGAGTAAAACACAGGCAATGAATCATCAGGAAAATAATTCAGATAATAACTCATTGCCGTATTCAACTCTGTCTCAACATCTTTCAAATCGGGATAAATCCTCATCACATCATGATAGATTTCCAGAATGATTGGATCTGTGATATATGCTTTCAGCTGATACAACATCTGAGGATCCTTCCACGCATTTTTATCTATCAATATTTCAGGATATTCGGAAGAAATACGCTTCAGTTCCTCCGACAAACGGGCAGTATCTAACGAAAACAAATCTTTTTCATATCTATTGATATGAATGTCGATTTGACGCTCCACCCTACGCACTTCTGCAGGTTTAACCTCATGTTTACGACTGTTGTCCGAAGAATTTGCGCTGCGGAAATGCCATAACAAAATGCCTCCTGCCAGCAAGAGCAAAACGGCGATAACCACGCCAAAAATAACTTTTTTCTTCATGTTTTATTCGATACCTGCCATGTGTTTCATGAACTGGATTCTGAAATAAGAGTCGGGATTCTCCACTTTCTTGTAACTCATCAGTCCACGGAACTCATCTACGGAATTGTAGCCATGTTTCTCCATCCAGTCTTTCATTTCCAACAGCATGGTCGAACCATAACTGATACCTTTCTGATAGAAAACGGAAGCGGCCTGCACACTATTGGCACCTGCTAACAGCAACTTGATCAAACCTTTACTGTCGTGCACGCCTGTTGTAGCCGATAAATCGCAACGCAGATGTCCACTCAGCAGGCCCGTCCAACGCAAAGTATTGCTCAACTCATATTCGTTGCCCAAACTGTTGGTGGAAGCAAATTCCATCTTGTCGATATTGATATCCGGTGCATGGAAACGGTTGAAAATCACCAGCGAACTGATGCCCGTGTATGACAATTTCTGCAAGAAACGTGCCATGTCGGTGAAATAAGTGGAAACCTTCAATGCAAAGGGGATGGTAATCGTTTTTTTCAGATTCTCCACCAATTCAATGTATGATTTATAATAAAAATCCACATCGTGCTCAAAACTTGCAGGAAGAATGAAATAGTTGATTTCCAATGCCTTGGCACCGGCATCCTGAATCATCTTGGCGTATTTGGTCCAGCCTGAAGGAGTAGCGCAGTTCACACTGGCAATCACCGGAATAGACAATTGCTCGGTGGCATTTTTAATCAAATCAAGATATTTGGAAGAGGATGCCATCTCCTGGTATTGCACCATATAGTCGTATGCCTGACGGTACATCAGCGCGCTATCATCGTCCACCACAGCGTTCACCTCGTGGCGAATTTCCTCCTCGAAAATGGATTTCAGCACCACAGCGCCGAAACCAGCTTCCTCAGCTTGTTTGAGTTTTTCAATATCTTTGGTCAGTGCGCAACTACCCAGAATCAGCGGGCTACGCAGTTTGAATCCCATGTATTTTACAGAAAGGTCAACCATGATTTTATTTTTTTGTTGAATTGTTGAACTGTTTATTTGTTGAATTCAATTAAGAATTAAGAGTTAAGAATTAAGAATCAGTAATATTGAATTTTAATTTTTAATTCTTACTTTTTAATAGGGTTCAGGGCGAAGTCGAAGGTGGTTTCGGGTTTGATTTCGCGAGGTTTTTTGCCGAATTTCAGCACACGCATCGGGCGCTCGCCTTTCAGCGTGATGCGGTCGTTCTCCACCCACAATGCTGTGGCTTCACGCAATCCAGCAACAGTTATTTCCTGATTCACAGCTAAAAATTCCTCAATTCTCACCTGACGGGTTTCACCACCGTGACGGATCGCATCGTTGATTTTTTCGGGATACGGATCAATGTAGTGAGGATTGATTTGGAAAGGAACGAAATCGAAGCATTGGAAACTTTCAGGCATCACCACAGGCATATCGTTAGTCGTGCGAAGGGTCGGGCAAGCCACATTGGAACCTGCGCTCCAACCTAAGAAAGGCGTGCCTTCCAGCACTTTACGACGAACCGGCTCAATCAGTCCGTACTTGTGAATTTCCGCCACCAGATGGAAAGTATTGCCACCACCCACCATGATGACATCCGCTTTGTTGACCGCCTCCACGGGACATTTGGCTTTGTGGATGGATGTCACCTTGAAACCGAATTCTTTGAACACATTCTGCACACGTTCAGTATAGGCATCGTAACTGGCAGGATAAGCTTTGCCACCGATATTGATGCCTGCGTAAGGGAAGAAAAGGATGTTTTTCTTCTCGTTTTTCAAAAATTCCGCAATCAAGGGCATGCACCAGCCCAAGTATTTTTCTTTATAATTCGTGGAATTGCTGATCAGTAAAAGTTTCATATCAAAACATTTTAAGGGTTAAGGGTGCAAAGATACAAAAAATAATTAGCAAATGAACAAATTAGTTAATTAGCAAATTAATCAGTGTACAAATTGGTTAATGTGCCATTCATTTTTTTACGTATCTTTGCTCACTGATTTTTATCCTTAAAACAATATTTATGAAAAGATTCTTTTACCTATTGGCAATAACTTTGCTGTTGGTGGCGTGCGGAAACAAAGGACAGCAAACGAAAATGATTGAGACAGAGGTGCCAGAGCGGCCGGCCGGACAGAGCGATGTGCTGCAACTGACCGCCCCACCGATGGACACGGTACGTGTGGGCTTCATCGGCCTGGGTATGCGCGGTCCAGGTGCAGTGGAACGCTTCGCCCAGATT
The DNA here is from genome assembly GCA_016290295.1 of Bacteroidales bacterium. Taxonomy (GTDB): domain Bacteria; phylum Bacteroidota; class Bacteroidia; order Bacteroidales; family WCHB1-69; genus RUG11690. The sequence continues at coordinate 22,812 of JAEETJ010000013.1, read as the reverse complement.
GAGGGCACCGCCGTGAAAGGGCTCTGCGATGTGGAGGCCGACCGCGTAGAGGCCTGCCAAGAGCTGTTGGAGAAGCTCGGTCGGCCTCGTGCCACGGGCTATAGCGGCAGTACCGAAGCCTATAAGGAGATGTGCGAGCGCGATGACATCGACCTCATCTACATCGCCACCGACTGGGTACACCATGTGCCATTGGCTGTTTATGCCATGGAGCATGGCAAACATGTGGCCATCGAGGTGCCCGCCGCCCTTACCATGGAGGAGATTTGGCAACTCATCAACACCAGCGAACGCACCCGCCTGCACTGCATGATGCTAGAAAACTGCGTCTATGACTTCTTCGAGATTGCCACGCTGAATATGGCCCAGCAGGGACTTTTCGGCGAGGTGCTACATGTGGAAGGCTCCTACCTGCACAACCTTGATGATTTCTGGACAGAATACTGGGAAAACTGGCGCCTCGACTACAACATGAAGAACCGTGGCGACATCTATCCCACCCATGGCATCGGCCCCGACTGCCAAGTGCTGAACATCCACCGTGGCGACCGCATGGAATACCTGGTGGCTATGGACACAAAGCCTTATAATGGTCCCAAAGTAGTGAAGAAACTGACGGGCGAAGACTGCACCGACTTCCAGAACGGCGACCAGACCTCCACACTCATCCGCACCGTCAATGGCAAAACCATGCTCATCCAGCACGATGTGCTGACACCGCGCCCCTACAGCCGCATGTATCAGGTGGTAGGTTCCGATGGCTATGCCAGCAAATACCCGATACAACAGTTGTTGTTCCGCACAGAAAATCTTGATAGCACAACAACTGTTGATTATCAGAATCTGAATGCCCATTCTGCCCTGCCTGCCGAACTTTGTCAGGCCATGTTGCAGAAATACCTGCCTCCGTTTGTGCAAGAGTTAGAGGAAACAGCCCGTCGTGTGGGCGGCCATGGAGGTATGGATTTCCTGATGGACTACCGCTTGGTGTATTGCCTGCAAAACGGTCTCCCGCTTGACATGGATGTATACGACATGGCCGAGTGGTGCTGCTTAGGTCCGCTGACTCGCCTTTCATTAGAGAACGGCTCCGCCCCTGTTGCCATCCCCGACTTCACCCGTGGAGCATGGGACAGGGTGAAGGGGTTTAGCTATGCGTTCGCTGAAAATTAGGGGAGTCTCGCACTACGTGCTTGAGGGGAGTTAGGCTGTGCCTAAGGGGAGTCTCTCTTCGTTCGAGGGGAGTCGGTGCAAGCACCGAGGAGAGTTGTGCTTCGCAAGTGGAGAGAATACAAGGAAAGGCTAAAATTATGAATAATGTGCTGATTGAATTAGCAAATGATTTTAGGGAATAGGAATTAGTGGATAGGGGTTAGTTTTGAATTCTGAATTTTGAATTCTAAAGTGAAAAAATGACCAACGAACAATTGATAGAGATTGTGCGGCATTTCCGTATCGAAGGAAGTGTGGCGGCGGTGGAGCCTTTGGGCAAGGGACTCATCAACGATACGTTTTTGGTCAGAACCCAGGAGGCCGATAAGCCAGATTATGTGCTTCAGCGCATCAACCACCACATTTTCACCGATGTGGAGCTACTGCAACATAATATTGAGGCAGTGACAAACCACTTGCACCACAAACTGCAAACAGCAGGCATTGCTGATGTGGACCGGCGAGTGCTTCGCTTTATCCCAACCAGCACAGGCAAAACCTATTATGTTTGTTCTCCCGATAATGAAGAAGCATCTGCAAATCTTCTTTCTGAAAATTCAGAAAAAAACAAACATGATTGCAGTTATTGGCGCATGAATATTTATATTGCTGATACTCTTACGCTTGAAGAAATAACTCCCAAAAGCAGCTACGACTGCGGACGAGCGTTCGGTCATTTCCAGAAACAGCTCATTGACCTAAAAGAGCCGTTGGGAGAGACCATTCCCAACTTTCATAACATGGAACTCCGCATCAGTCAGCTGCGACAAACTATAGCAAACGATGTTGCTGGTCGCGTAAAAGAGGTAAGCAAAGAGCTGGAACTTATTGAAGCTCATGCCGATGAAATGTGTTTGGCTGAAAAACTGCATCGCCAAGGTTTGCTACCCAAACGCATCTGCCACTGCGACACAAAGGTGAATAACATGCTCTTCGACCGCAACGGTAACGTGCTCTGCATCATCGACCTTGACACTGTGATGCCAGCCTATATTATCTCCGATTATGGCGACTTTTTGCGCACTGCCGCCAACAGCCAACCCGAAGATTCGCCCGAACTCGACTCCATCGCATTCCGTTGGGACATTTTCGAAGCCTTTACCCGTGGTTATCTGGAGTCAACGGCTTCCTTCCTCACGCCCATAGAACGCGAGCATTTGCCCTTGGCTGTAGCCTTGTTCCCCATGATGCAGGCCGTTCGCTTCCTGACAGACTATCTCAACGGCGACACCTACTACAAAATCCAATATCCTGAGCACAACCTCATCCGCACACGCAACCAATTGCGGTATTTCCAAGAGGTGGAGGCATGCCGTGAAAGGATGTCCACATTTATATGTAATTTGTAGAGACATTTCATCATAACAAACCATACAAATAAAAAAGGCACAACCTTGCGGCTGTGCCTTTTCAACAACTTTATTATACACAATTCTCCACAAAAATGGTAGAGACGAGCCATGGCACGTCTCTACAACTTTGTGTTATCTCTTGACAATCTTCGTCATCTGAGTACCAATTTGCAACATGTACATGCCAGCGGGATAAGCTTGCATATCAAGCTGGAAGTATGTATCCTGCGTCATGCCACTCCAAATCTGCTGACCCATAGCATTGAACAAGGAAATGGGTTCATTCACTGAAACATTGTTCACATTCAACACATTCTGGCAGGGATTCGGATATGCCATGAAGCTGATTTCCTGCTGATAATTGTTGACTGCGGTGGGAGTCCAGCCATTCATTACAGCTACACCACTCAAGTCAAAACCACTACTGGCGAATGGTGTCGGATATGGTTCATTGATCAAATGACCATTCTTATCGGTAGTGCCATACAGAGGATTGATGCTACCCACCACATCCACAATGCGCACATGGGTTACATTGTTGATATCCAAGTTGCTGTAACCAGCTAATTCTTCCAAATCGAAAGGAGTACCCCAACCAACAATATACTTTCCAGCCAAGTTATTAATCTTAGTGGCATCCACCGCACCACCATTGGTGATTTGCTGTTCAGTCTGAGTATTGGACACTGAAGGGAAGCGATAATAATGTTCGCCATCTGAACTGACTTCCACAAAAGCTAATTCGAGGAAAGTGTGATTCAAAGCATTTTCAAACACAGCGAAATCATAACCTTCGCCATTAGTAATAGGCATGCCGAAAGTAAGAACTGCATATCCGCCATCACCCAAGCTCACCATACCTTCTGAAGTAGATTCGCTCGAAGCACCAACAGCGTCATTGTCTGTACCATAAGAAGCCAAATCACCAGCTTGCTCAATATTCTGATAACCGCGGGTTACTACGCAAGAAGTAGCCCAGCCTAAGATAGCGGCATCATCATATTTGATAGCTTGGCAGCCTTCAGTGCCGACAATACCATCGAAAACCTCTGTTGAAGCAGCGGGCAATTCAACAGGCTGAATGGGGGTAATCCAAGCATAATTCCAGTTTCCGTCATCAATGCCGCAACCGCTGTCACCGAACTTGATAATGTCACCATTCTGAACGGTCTGCTCATCAATACCTAACATAGCACCTACGCCATTGACATTGTACATCCAGTACATGCTGGGAGTGTAGTTGTCATGGGTTCCATCGGCAAAAGTGATGTTGGAAATATAACCAGTACCCTCAAAATGAATACGAGAGTCATACAATTCGATAGTGTGCATAATGTCGGCAACTATAGCACTATTGCCTGAGAAACGCACACCCCAAGCCAAAGCCTCTGAGGGGTTGCACCAGTTTACGGCGAAAACTACCTCATTTTCGCCATTACCTACCCAATAAATGATATTATCGGCAGAAATGGTAGCATCAGCAGGTTCATCGCCTTGAGGAATGGAAACAGGGACTATCGGTGTAGTCCAAGTATAATTCCAGTTAGCGTCAGCAATTCCGCACATTTCATCACCGAACTTAATATAATCACCGTCATGTACATACTGTGATTCTATACCCATAGCTGAACCGCCATTCACATTATACATGAAATAAGACCCTTGCAAAGACAAGTTATACACATCATCTTCATACATAATATCATTCACAAAGCCTCCGGTGGCATCAAAATCAAAACGGTCGTCATATTCCCAAAGAGTATCCAGAATATCTGCCACAGTAATGCTGTCACCGTTGAAATGCACACCCCAAGCCATGGCAATGGCGGTGTCGCACCAGTTGACGATAAAAACAACCTCGTTGCTACCTTCACCCACCCAATACAGGATATCATCGGCATCGATAGTAGCATCAACAGCAGTCGGTGCATTGGGATCCACAGGATAATAGATGTTTGTAGTAGGAAGCGTGCAACCACCATATTCACACAATTCAAAATAATCCCCATTAGCGATAGGATCGGAATTACCACTTACATAATTTCCGTTGACTGTGTACATCATCATGCCACCAGTAATGGAGCAAGAAAGTGTCCCGTTATTATAGGCAATGGTATTGAAAAAATTACCACTCGTGGTGAATGTAAAATTCGGATCTGCTGCATGAATAGCATTGCACATATCAACAATTGTAGCTGTTCCATTAAAACGGTAACCGTAAGCAATTCCCACAGCGGGATTGTTGCAGAAGAAGAAGGCGGCCACCACTTCATTGCTACCGCTACCTACCCAGAACTGGATGTTTGCGGCTGGCACATCGGTCACATTTCTTGAGGGCTGCATCGTGCGCATCATTTCTCTCATCTGCTCGTTCTGAGCGGAAAGCGTAAAACTTGCTAACACAAGCAAAAAGAATAAGATTTTTTTCATAAGCATAATATTTTTAAGTTATACAATAAAAATTCGTGCCTATGCTTGGGAAAGGATACAAAGAGATTCTTTGATAATAAATCTTTCATGTGTAAGCCTACCTCCCGAAGCTGTTCACTTTTGTGGTTCTTCGGCAGGTTTTCTGACTTGTTTCACCTGGAACTTCGCCTTCCCATTGATGTGCTCAACAGTGGCTTGCGGAGTGTTCCCGGTTCGCTGAAACTTACAGCAGCGGGTACTGTACAGGATTCTCACCTGTTTCCCTCTCGCGATTTTCATAACGAAAACCGCTCACCGAAAAATCAGCGGCAAAAATACGAAAAATTTCAATTAGCAAATTAGTTAATGTGCCAATTAAAAAAAAGACAAAAAAAAACACGGCAATCAACCGCGTCTTTTCTTGTAAATTGTATGTGACTATAGTCGCTTAATCGTCAATGCCGATAAGCATGTACTGACTGTTGAAATACAAATCCAAACCATTGCTCAGTTCCGCATTCCAATTGGTACGTTTCTTGCACCACTCTGTCACAAAGGCACCCGGATAATTGGTGTTAATATATTTTATTACCTGTGCAGGAACAATTCCGTCCGGCACTTTACTATGGTTGCAGTCCACCTTTTTCATTTCTCCAGTTTTGTCAAATTCCACCTTGTTACCATTGTTGAAATACACTTCATACTCAAAGCCGTATGATTCCTCATCAATTTTCACATAAGACACATTTGCTTTTGAAAAATATGTCGTGATAAAGGTCTGCGAACTCTGGGGAAGCTGGTCAAACGTAATCATACGATCCTGGGCTACTGCACTCAAAGTACAAAGCAAAATTATACTTGCTACAAAAAAGATTTTTTTCATAATAAAAATTTTTAAGGTATAAGAATTGTGATTTTAAATAAGGTTTTTCTAATTAGTCAGCATAAATAAAGTTCCCACTTCTATCAAATTTCAGTTCCAAGTCATTACTCAGTTCCACCTCATATTCCCGGCGTTCTTGTTTGATTTTCACAATAAAACAAGCTGGGAAATTAGTGGTGACATAGGTCTGGATAGGCATCGGAACAATACCTTCCGGAACAGGCATCATCTGACAATCCACATCATGCCAGTCACCGGAATGACGGAACTCAAGGCTGGTTCCATCCATAAGATAAACATCATATTTTAAACCGTCTCGTTCTACAGAAAGAACATTCGTGCCCGGAAAATACTGGGTTAGGAAAGTCTGTGCTTGCTGTGGCAATTTGCTGGCAGGGATATGACGGTTGCATGATACAAATGTGACAAGGGTAAATAAACCCACTAAGAAAAGAAGTGTTTTTTTCATTTTTTCTGATTTTTTGTTCTCGTTTATCATTTTAAGAGAAAATTCATCTCTTAATCATTATTGAATTGCAAAAATACAATTATTTTTAATGTGCTAGTAGTTTTTTTTATTTACGTAAAGGCATGAAGGCGTAGAGAAAAATAGTTGACCATTTTTCGTCTAACGTATAACCATCATAGTAAAGTGCACATTTTCTCCAACCAAATTCGGTCTATTTCATCAAAAGTGTTCAGTTTCTCGCTGTCAATGTCCAGAACCGCCACAATCTCATCATTTTTCCATACGGGCACCACAATTTCGCTCTTGGAGGCACTACTACAGGCAATATGTCCCTTGAACTGCTCCACATCGGGCACCACAATGCTGCGTTTTTCCTGCCAAGCTGTACCACATACTCCGCGTCCGTATGCAATTCTCGTACAGGCAATGGGTCCCTGGAACGGTCCCAACACCAGCTCTTGTCCTTTCACACGGTAAAAGCCCGTCCACCAAAAATGGAAAGTTTCATGAATAAGTGCTGCCACGTTGGCCATCACGGCAATCTCGTCTTGTTCCCCTTCTATCAAAGCTTGCACTTGCTTGTGCAGCAATTCGTATGTTTTCTCTTTTTCAGTCATTATTTATTCGTGATAAAATCAATATTGTCAAAACAGGACAAAAATACACATAATTTGATTCACAATAAACATCCTGAGACAAAAAACATTATTTTTGCGATGTTTTTCACCACTATTGAAATTAATATTAACATGATGAATTTTACCCCTGTCGAATTGTCTTTTGCAAAGGAAAACGAACGCCTTTTCCAAACCAATATTCCCTATCTTTGCGTGAATAACAGCCCTTCCTTGGGACTTTTAACAGCATTGAGATTTTTGGAATGGGTAGGGCAACATCCTGAAGGGGTCATCAGTTTACCAACGGGAAAGGCTTCCGAACATTTTATTTTCTGGGTGAAGAAGATTTTGGAAGAATGGAATACCCCTGAAGGACAGCAACTGCGAATGAGGCACCAACTCGATTTATCTGAAAAACCGGTTTTTTCCGGTCTGCATTTTGTCCAGGCTGATGAATTTTATCCTATTAATCCCGACCAACATAACAGTTTTTACAATTATGTCCAGAAGTATTATGTGAAAGGTTTCGGATTGGATGCTTCTAAAGGATTGTTCATCAACTGTAATGAGATTCCTCTGGTAGGTAAGAAAAGCTATAATGAGATTTTTCCTGGGCATTGTGTGGATTTGTCGTTGCGTTATCGCGAGGCAAAAAACAACACAGAGAAACTGCAACAAAATTCCATTCTTATGATTGACGAATGGTGCAGCGAGTATGAGCGTAAAATCAGGGATTTAGGCGGTATCGGTTTTTATTTGGGCAGCATCGGTCCCGACGGTCACATTGCTTTTAATGTGCGTGGCAGTGACTTCTTTTCCACCACCCGGCTCACCAGCACTAATTTCGAGACCCAAGCCGTTGCCGCAAGCGACTTAGGAGGTATTGAGGTTTCTCGCTTCCGCCCTGTTATCACTATTGGATTGAGCACTATCTGCTATAACCATGATGCCACTGTCATTATCAGCGCCGCGGGAGAAGCCAAGGCGGAAGTGGTACAGCAGGCACTGGAAGAACCAGCTTCTATCCAATATCCTGCCTCAGTCTTATCGGGAATGCCAAAAGCCCGTTTTTATCTAACTAATGGCGCAGCTTCTATGCTACAAGATTCTGTATATCAATATTATATGAAATCTCCATGGAATCAGGAGAAAAGCGATCGCGCCATTATTGACCTATGCAAGCGGATAGACAAATTCAGTGATAAATTGAATCTGCAAGATTTGTCAAATGATACCTATTGTCGGCATATCCCGCAACTTAGCATGCAATCTGTGCAGGACAGCATCAACTCCATCGTGAAAAAAATCGAAAAGGGAATGGCATCCATACATGGCAAAGTAATTTATAATACGGCTCCGCATCATGATGACATTCTGCTGGGAATGCTACCCTATTTGAGCCATATCGCAAACGATAGTAGTAACCAACTGTACTTTTCCATAATGACCTCCGGTTTCAATGCCGTCACCAACCCCTTTTTGATACAGCATCTTTCAAACACTTTGAAATTGCTGAGACAGGGCGATATTCAGATGGTTTTTTATCCAAACTTTTTTACCGGAGGATACAAATTGAAACGGGTAAAGGATGTGTATCATTCGCTGATTAAGATCGCCTCGCATCAATATGAAGAATTCCTGCGAGGTTTTGCTCATCGAATAGTTCGTAACATTGTGATTATATGGGAAATAAAATCTGTTCAAGAATTGGATGACAAGATTGTGGAATTGATTGGCTTTACCAAATCCTGTTATGATGGCCAGAAAATGCCTGCAGATATTCAGCAACTAAAGGGTATGATTCGCGAATTTGAGGAAGAGTTAGTGTGGGGACATTTCGGCATGATGGAAGATCATGTACATCATCTGCATTTAGGTTTTTACAAAGGAGATATATTTACAGAAAAACCTGATATTCAAAGAGATGTAACTCCTATTTTAGAGGAGTTGCGCAAACTGAAACCAGACATCATTACACTGGCTTTCGACCCTGAAGGAAACGGTCCTGACACTCACTACAAAGTTTTACAAACTATTGCGGAAGCGATAAGACTATGGAGTCAGGAATACAACATCTCCCAACTAAAAATATGGGGATATCGTAATGTGTGGTATCAGTATCACCCCTCGGAAGTATCGCATATTGTGCCCGTCTCACTCAATGACATCAGTGCTTTTAACGAAGCTTTTGCCAACTGCTACCTCAGCCAAGTGGATGCTTCCTTCCCAAGCTATAAACTAGACGGCAAGTTCAGTACGCTGGCACAGAATATTTGGGTGGAACAACTGCGAACCATACAGTTGCTATTAGGAAAGCCTTTCTTTTTCGAAAACCCGAATCCGCAGTTGAGAGCCACCCACGGACTGTTGTTCCTGAAAGAAATGAACGGCGAGGAATTTCTGGCTGAAGCTCTTAAACTGACAAAATCTGTACAGGGAATATAGATATCATTGGCCAGTTTCCCCAATCATTAACATCATTTAAACCCAACCTACAGATACAATAGTTTATACTTAATTGTTGATATATCTCAATAGTTTTTCTTTGTCGCTAGTAAAAGTCAAAACCTCCGCACATTCGTAATAGTTCTGCCGATCAATGCAATAGGTGTAAGCATACTTCAAAAAAGTCAACTTATTGCTATCAAAAGAGAAACTTTCGGCCAGACGTTTGATTTGATGAGCAGCCATTCTGTTACTGGAAACCATCGTTTTGGCCAAGCTTAAACGAGTATCATCAAAAGACTCTTTTTTCAACGTATTGTACATTCTTTCCACCTCTTCGAAGGTGCAAATATGAGGAGGTTGCACTTGTGGATTCATAGGTTGTGGCTGCATGGACTTCAACTCCAACCTGCCAGTCATCGTATTATATGAAACGAAAATATTCTCAACCAACATGTTAGGCTGATATCTAATCACGGCAATCTTATCTACAGGGCGTTTCAGCACAACATAAATGTCATGAGGCTGAGGGGTAAGATTCTGAACCAGCACAGAAGAAGCCGCCTTTTTGTTCACAATATCGCCATCCACATACACCACAAACAACTCCCCATATTCGGCTGTAATGGAAACGGTATGTATTAGTTGTCCGGGATGCTGTGGGTTGGGAGTATTAGGATGATGCGAATTAGGAGCATTTGGATACTGAGGATGTTGCTGTTGGGGATTATGATAGTTCCCGCCTGGCTGTGCCATCAGGCTGGAAGTTAATAGCATAGCAATTGTGATAATGATAAGTTTTCTCATAGTATTTGAATTTGTTTTTTTTTATGCAAAAGTAGCAAAAGTATATATATAAAACGAAATTATCCCTTTAAAGTTTAAAGAAATAATTTCGAACAATAAAGATTAATCCCCTTCTTCCAGCATAAAAAGCTCTTCTACCGTCTTGCCGAAATATTGGGCCATTTTCAAAGCAAGCAGTGTACTGGGAACATATTTCCCTAATTCTATGGAATTAACAGCTTGACGGGTCACCCCTATCTTTTCAGCTAATTCGCCCTGCGTGATATTCATCTCCGCACGAGCCACTTTAATCCTGTTTTTCATGACGCAAGGAACGTTTATTAAGGTACAAACGAAGGTAAAAACAAAAAATGAACACATAAAGAATGGAGAAGATGTTAATGGTCATCACCCACAAGAAAGGAAAGCCCCATACAAAAATCAGACAAAACAACACGACTCCGCTGTTGATGTACAGTGACAGAATCAGCGACTCATACCGGAGTTGCTCGATAAATTCGTCATCCTCCATGTTTCGGGAAAAACCGATGAAAATGCCGGCTACAATAAGTAAAATTCCTATAAATGTCAGCAGAAGGTCGTCGTTTGGACCAAAGGAGGAAGAAAGAAAAGCAATGTCATGGCTGCTTATGCTTTCCATTCCAAATAGATGCCTAATGTCATTAATACTGTAGCTGCATTTACTCTCAAAAGCAAAATAAACGACAATCAACGCAAGGGTGATGCCGAATATCCACCACCCTGCCTTTTTGAATTTACTTGGCAATAAGAATCTTGTGTTTCTCATAATTGTAAAATTTTAGGGTTAATACTAATGAATTTGACGCTGCAAAAATACAATAAAACTTTACAAAAAGCAAGTATAAGTTACAAAAAGTAAATTTTAAATTTCATTTTTTATTTAACTTACTATGTATCAGGATTTTAAAATTTCAACTTTTTTTTTTGCGGTCAGTCCTAACAAAAACACCTATCTTTGCCGCTGAAAAAAATTTTTTTGATGGATGTCACCTTTTGCCTGTTTGATTCGTATAATGGTTGAATCGATTCAAGAAAACGGAAATGTCAAACAATAAAAATTTATAGTATTATGGATGAAGATATTTTAGGAATTATTATGATCATCATCATTGTTATTGGCACCTGCGTGGTTTTACCAATCCTCATTGTATGGCTCACTAACAAAAGGAAAGCCCACGAAATGGACAAGAAATCGGAAATATTGAAGACTCTGCTGGAGAAGAATCCCAACATGGATCCTGCCGAAGTAATGCAAAAGCTGAACATGTCGAGCAAATCAAATAAAACCATCAAACAGAAGCTGTTAGACAATGTCTTCAATGGCGGTATGATGTTACTGATGGGATTGGCCATCCTCATTCCTCACCTTTGCGGACTGGTCTTCTTCGGCAGCAAAACAAATGGAATTTTCATTGGCGGAATCATGTTGGCCTTGGGTATGGCGTTTATTATCTACTATTTTATATCCAAAAATCAACTGCAAGGCGAGATAGAAGCAGAAGAAAAACGCTTGCAAGAACAACAATAATCGCACCGATGAAGCGAGAACAATTCATAGCTATTATTTCATCGGAGCAGGAGTCTTTGCGAAGGTTCCTGCTTGCCCTTTGTGGTGGCGACCGGATGGAGGCGGAAGACATCGCACAAGATGCGATGATAAAAGCCTATATTGCTTCCGATCGCTTCGTAGAGCGCTATAAGTTCTCCACCTGGCTGTTCAAAATCGCCTACAACACCTTCCTTGACCACAAGCGGTTAGCGAAAAACCGCGAGACAGATCTAGAGGCAGCTGCACAATTGGCCGGAAACCAAAATGCGGACGACGCTTTCGCCTATCAGGATTTGTACGAGGCCATCGGCACTTTACCGCTCAAGGAGAAATCCGCAATTCTTCTGTTTTACGTCAGCGGATACTCCGTAAAAGAAATCTCCGACATCACCAGTTGCTCTCAGTTTGCCGTGAAACAGCAACTTTCGAGAGGACGCGACAAATTAAGACAATTATTAGAACGATGAAAGACACAACAATAGAAGAAATGTTCGCCCGCTATCAGCCGGATTTGGGCGACAGTGAAAAATATATGGAGGCACTTTCCAAAAAATTGGAAACTGTTGAGTTTTTGAAAAAATATCGGGAAGAACAAGTACACCACTATCGGAAGATGATGGTGGTCGTGTTTGCCATGGGCATAGTTACTGGTGCTATAGGTATCATTTTCGCTATGCTCTACCCTGTTTGGTCCGTATCCACCATCAATATTCCCATATTGCCCTCACATCAGCCTGTCCAGCTTCCGAATATCAGTTTTTTGTTGGCTTTCTGCTTTGCAGGTCTCTGTTTCACAGGGTTAGTAGCACAATGGATGAACCTTAAGCTAAAGAAAAGCTTGTAAATCAATTTTAGCACCCTTTTCCCAGCTCCCAAAATGCCACTGCGGCTGCAGCGGCCACATTGAGCGAGTCAACACCGTGGCGCATAGGAATACGCACCACATAATCACAGGCGGCAATGGTCTCTTCCGTCAGACCATCCCCTTCTGTTCCCATAATGATAGCCAGTTTTTCTTCGGATTTCAAAGCAGGATCATCCAAACTGACAGCATTCTCGCTTAACGCCATAGCTGCTGTCTTGAACCCCATGGCATGCAACTTCGCTATACCAATACCGGGCCATTCGGCAGAGTTGCTACCAATAAAGGCCCATGGAAGCTGAAATACAGTACCCATACTAACTCTTACTGTGCGCCGGTTGAGCGGATGGCAGCATTCAGGTGTCAGCAGCACCGCATCCATGCCTAAAGCCGCTGCCGACCTGAATATCGCCCCTTCGTTGGTCACATTGGTCAAGCCTTCCATCACCACCACACGATGGGCTTCTTGACATACCTCTTCCATGTACCGGTCGGCAGGCCGCTTCATGGCGCACATCATGCCTTTGGTCAGATGATAACCCGTAATTTCCGTAAGCAATTTGCTATCAGCTGTATATACAGGTGTATCAGGACAACGTTCCAAAACCATCCTCCCTTGTCTTTCTATAACCTTCTCTTCAGAAAGAATGGCCAAGGGCTTACAACCCGCCTCCAAGGCAATCTCTATCACCTTGGGACTTTCCGCCAGAAAAATTCCGTTCGTGCTCTCTTTGCTGCGACGCATCTGCGCCTCGGTGAGCATAGAGAAAACTTCCAGTTCGGGAAGGGAAAGATTGGTGATTTGGGTGATTTGGGTGATTTGGGGCATCTTTTTAATTAGCAAATTAGTTAATTAGCAAATGTGCAAATGAATTTCATAGTTTCGTTAAGACGTTAAGGTATTAAGACATGCACTATGTGCATTCGTGGAGAAAAAAATGTCTCTAAGCCTCCACGTCTTAACGTATAACCGTTCAATTATAATGTCTCCGTCATCAAACGGTAGGTTTTGTAGCCACCAGAAAGGTTGTAAACCTGGTTGAAGCCGGATTGCATCAGAATACGGCTGGCAATATAGCCTCTCAGGCCTACCGCGCAATATATTATAATTTTCTTGTCTTGCGGAATTTCCTCCACAAATTCGCGGAGTTCATCCACAGGATAATTGACAGCACCTTCAATCATGCCGTTTTTCACTTCCATGGCCGAGCGTACATCCAAAAGGAAGTACTCATCCTGCCAATTATTTTGTGCTAAGATTGCTTTCAACTCATGCCACTGCATGGGCACAACCCGATGGGTCAAGATGTTTTCCGCCACATAAGCGGCATACGCCACGGGCTCTTTTGCTGATGAATACGGAGGGGCGTAAGCATGTTCAATATCAATAAGGTCACTGACATTACCCCCTCTGCTCACCACCGAAGCCATCAGGTCGAGGCGTTTATCGACACCCTCTTCTCCCACAATCTGCGCACCCAGCACACGTCCGTTTTCAGGAGAGAAATTCAGCTTGATACTCATCTGTTTGGCACCTGGATAATAAGTGGCATGAGAGAACGGATGAGTGATGGAAGTCAGATATGGAATATTATTCTTTTGCAGATAATGTTCCGACAAGCCCGTAGAGCCCACTGTCAAATCGAAAACCTTGGCAATAGCCGTGGTAATGGAACCGCTATATTTTTCAGTATTGCCTAACGCAAGATTATCGGCACAAATGCGTGCCTGGCGATTGGCTGGACCTGCCAGATAGCAGCAGTACGGTATGCCGCTCAAAGGATGCGGAAATTCAATAGCATCACCCAAGGCATATATATCAGGATTGGAAGTTTGCAGGTATTCATTCACCCAGATTCCTCCCGCATCGCCAATTTTCAGTCCAGCATCAGCAGCCAAATTTGTATTGGGACGCACACCTATGCTGAGAATCACAAAGTCGGCATCCAGTTGTTTTCCGTCTGACAAAGTAAGCTGGATGCGGTCTTCCTTCGTGTCAAAAGCAGTGACTTCGGTTTGAAGAAGCACGTTGATATTTTTATCCTTCAATTGTTTATGAACCATAGCCGCTATAGGTGCATCCACCACTGTCATCACTTGGGGAGCTTTCTCCACAATCGTCACGTGGTATCCAATCTGATGCAGGTTCTCCACCATTTCCAGTCCGATAAAACCGGCACCCACCACCACCACTTCTTTCAAAGTGGAATAATTAGCGGTGACAAACTGCTTGATCCGTTCTGTATCAAGCACATTGCGCAATGTGAAAATACGCTTGGAGTCTATTCCCGGTATCGGAGGAACAATAGGTAGTGCTCCCGGGGAAAGAACCAATTTGTCGTAACTCTCTTCGTACTCCTTGTTGTTCAACAGATTGCACACACTCACCGTTTTGCGTTCTGGATGAATGGCAATGACCTCTGAGTGAACTCTCACATCCACATCGTAGCGGTTGCCGAAGCTGACAGGGGTTTGCAGCAACAGGGCTTTCTTTTCCGTGATTTTATCCCCGATATAATACGGTAAACCGCAATTGGCGTAAGAGATATGCTCTCCTTTTTCGAACATAACGATTTCGCAATGCTCATCCAAACGGCGTAAACGGGCGGCAGTTGTGGCTCCTCCGGCGACACCACCTATAATGACATATTTCATGTTGTTTGATGTTTATTGTTTAATGTTTGGCATTAGAGATTTCTCGCAGCAAACTGTAAACCAATATTTTTGAAAACAAAAGGCCACCTGACAAACAAGCAGTGTGGCCTTTTCCGATAATTATTAAAAACCTTATGATTATCCGATAAATGCCTGATAAGCAGCTGCATCCATAAGAGCATCAGCTTCAGCAGGATTGGTAACTTTGATTTTTACAATCCATCCTTCGTTGTAAGGATCAGTGTTGATGATACCGGGGTTGTCGTTCAGTGCTTCGTTGAACTCCAATACTTCACCACCAACGGGCAGCATCAGGTCAGAAACCGTCTTAACAGCTTCCACAGTACCGAATACTTCGTTAGCTTCGAGAGTTTCACCAACGGTAGTGATATCCAAGAAAACGATGTCACCCAATTCGTTAGCGGCAAAAGCGGTGATACCTACGTAAGCTACGTCACCGTCCATTTTCAACCATTCGTGGTCGTTTGAATACTTCAAATTTTCAGGTAAATTCATAAATGTTAAGTTTTTAAGGTTATATACTATACTGTCATGATTTCTTTTTCCTTGGCTTCCACCATCTTATCGACTTTGCCGACAAATTCATCAGTAACTTTCTGAATATCAGTTTCCAACTTCTTTACAGCATCTTCAGGAATACCTGAATCTTTCAGTTTTTTGGCGGCATCGTTGGCAGAACGACGAATGTTGCGAATGCTCACTTTCAGCTGTTCGGCATCCTGCTTAGCCTTCTTCACCAACTCTTTACGGCGTTCCTCAGTCGGGGTGGGCACTACAATACGGATAAACTCGCCCGTATTCTGCGGAGTAAAGCCCAAATTAGCAGCCAAGATAGCCTTTTCGATGGGTTGCAGCATGTTGCGTTCCCAAGGCTGCACGATAATCTGACGGGCATCAGGAGTGCTGATATTACCCACTTGTTCGATGGGGGTAGGATTGCCATAATAATCCACTTTCAGTCCTTCCAGCATCTGGGGACTGGATTTGCCAGCGCGTACTTTCTGCAGTTCTTTTTCAAAGAAAGCCACAGCTGAGCTCATATTTTCCTTGGCTTGTGCCAATAATTTCGCAATTTCTTCCATACCAAAACAGTTAATAGTTAACAATTAATAATTTATAGTTTTCATTCAAATCCACTATCCCCTAATTCACTGACACCTGACCACTGACCACTGACACCTGTAACCTGACCCCTTTTACCTATTCTTTCACATTATTTTCTTCGGTGGCTTCCTGTTGTTTTCTCAGCAATTCAGCTTTTTTCTGTTCAGCAATAGTTTTCAATCTCTGCAGTTCTTTCTCATTATTCTCTATCTCTTTTTTGATCTTCTTTAATTCTTTCTCCACGATAGTAGAATTAAACACTCTGACAAAAACATTGTGACCAATGAGAATAATCAGCCATGCGATAGTGACAAACAACACCGCTTTGAAGAAAACATCATTAGCCTCAGTGCCTTTGAAAACAAAAAAATAAATCACCCAGAACAGGGCATTCACCAAGATAAAAATCAACAGATGAATTCTGAAAGCGGCTCTATTACGGGCTTTGTTATACAGCTTTTTTTCGTTCTCCTGCTCAGCGGCAATTTCCGCTTCGGTTTTGACTGGAGTAGTGATATTTTCCTCTGCCATAATGTTTTATATTTTAATGAACCAAGGTACCTTCTTTCTCGCCATCCAGAATCCGGCCGAGTTTACCAGGGACATTGGCATTGTACACACAAATAGGCATATTATTTTCTTTGCATACGGTGAATGCCGTAAGATCCATGATATTCAGTTTCTTTTCGTAGCATTCATCGAATGTGATGGTATCGTATTTGGTAGCGGTGGGGTCTTTTTCGGGGTCAGCGGTATAGACGCCGTCCACGCGAGTACCTTTGAGGAGCAAGTCCGCGCCGATTTCCACAGCACGCAAAGCGGCGCCAGAATCAGTAGTAAAGAACGGATTGCCTGTACCAGCGGAGAAAATCACCACCTGGCCAGCCTCCAAATGAGCGATGGCGTTTTTGAAGAAAATCTTCTCGCAGATGCCTTCGATCTTGAGGGCGGACATCACCTTGGCATTTACACCCAGCTCTTCCAGAACTGTTTGCAGGGCCATGGAGTTGATGACGGTAGCCAACATGCCCATATAATCGCCCTGACGGCGGTCGAAGCCACGGCCAGCACCCTTCACTCCGCGGAAAATATTTCCGCCACCGATGACAATACCCACTTGTACTTTACGGTCCACAGCGGATTTTACTTCCGTAGCAAAATGATGAATTTTCTGATAGTCAATACTATAGCCATCGTCACCCATGAACGATTCGCCACTTAATTTCAATAATATGCGTTTGTAGCTCATTTTTCAAATTTGTGGCAAAGATACAAATTTTTTCAATGTGCCAATTAGTTAATGTGCTAATGTGCCAATTTCTTTTCCGTGACTTATTCTTATGACAGAAAAGTTACCTTCTCACACAAAGCTTCAATATCAATGCTTTCACCTTTGACGGTGAGGTGGGCTTGATTGTAGAAGGTTTCACGAAGGGGCAGGTTGGTGTCGATGAAGGCCCGAAGCTCCTCGGGGGTTTTGTTCTGCACTAAGGGACGCACCCGCTTGGCATGGCTAAGGCGGTCGAATAAAGAGGCGGGCGCCATCTTAATATACACCACCATCCCATTGTCCTTCATCAATTGCATATTATCCGAAAAACAAGGGGTGCCACCGCCTGAAGAAATCACAACATTTTCAAGCTGCAGCTTATCTAACAAAACCTTCCGCTCGCAGGAACGGAAGGCTGGTTCATTGTACTTCGCAAAGAAATCGGGAATAGAGACATGATAAGCCTCCTCGAAGGCATCATCCAAGTCCACAAAATCGCAACCTAATTTGGCCGCTAACTTTTTGCCTACGGACGACTTTCCGCTACCCGGGAAACCTACGAGGATGACGCGCATTAGATGTTTTCGAGAATAGTTTCTATCAGATTCTCAGCGCAATCAGCGATATCGGCGATGGTAGCCGGCAGCATGTAACATGGTGTCGTGAAAACCATGTTTTCCTTGTCGGCAATCACTTCTGTTTGCTGGGTATTGATGTGCTGTGCGCCAAAGGTCTCCACATCATGAATGGTTTTCTCGTCAGTACCCACCGTAATGGTGATATTTCCAAGCACTTTGGCCATTAAAACAGGAGAAATGCACAACGCACCTATCGGTTTGTGCTGGGCATGGAATTCTTTGATTACTCTTTCCACCTCAGCATCCACTACAGCCTTGGTGCCCTTGATGGCATAATTAAACAGATTCTTGGCGGCACCATAGCCTCCGGGGAATACCACTGCGTCGAAATCTGCGGCTTTCAATTCCGTAATTGGATGAATATCACCACGGGCAATACGGGCGGCTTCCACCAGCATATTGCGTTTCTCGTTCATCACTTGCTTGGTATAGTGATTTATTACATGAAATTGATCCGCATCGGGTGCGAAAATTGTATATTGACATTCATTTCTGTCAATGGCGAGCAGCGTCATGACGGATTCATGAATTTCAGAACCATCCATAGGACCGCAGCCGCATAAAACAACGGCAAACTTTTTCATATTCAGTATTTTATATTAAAACATTCGTTCTTTGATCATCGTAATGATTTCCTTGGTATATAAAGGAAAATCCGCATTCATCATCCAAGCGTAATAAGAAGGTTCTTTGCGGAACA
This sequence comes from Bacteroidales bacterium, assembly GCA_016290295.1. GTDB lineage: Bacteria > Bacteroidota > Bacteroidia > Bacteroidales > WCHB1-69 > RUG11690. Next base: position 3,798 of record JAEETJ010000013.1, on the reverse strand, counting down.
CATTCTCCACGGTCTCGCCTTTGTGCTTGCCAAAATTAAAGACCTCCTCATCGCGGTCGTTGAAAACAATATGACCGGCAAAATCCACCATACGGGTCTCGGATGAAAACGAACTCAATGCCTTCACATCATTCTGAATCGGAACAGATTTCATACCAGTTTTTCGGTCCTCATATTCCTGATTCTGGTATTTGTCCAATTGCGCTTTCAGCACCTCGTATGTGGCCTTGGTGTCGGCTTCCGCTTGGTGGGCATCATTCAGGTCTTTGCCACAATACAGTTTATAGGCGGCCACCAGGTTACGGGGTTCCATTTTATGGAAAATGTTCTGCACATCGATACAACGGCGGTTGCGGAAATCCAAGCGTCTGCCACAGCGCAGAAATTCCTCCACCAACAAGGGAATATCGAACTTGTTGGAATTAAAACCCGCCAAATCAGCATCTCCGATAAAACCCAAAATATCATCCGCCAGCTCTTCAAACTTAGGCTTGTCAGCCACATCCTTATCGTAAATACCATGCACTTCGGAACACTCAATAGGAATATGACAACCTGGATTAATCAGCATAGTGTGAGTGATTTCCTCTCCGTCGGGCATTACTTTCAGCAGTGAAATCTCCACAATTTTATCTTTACCCACATTCAAACCTGTGGTTTCCAAGTCAAAAAACACTAAAGGTCTTTCAAGATTCAGTTTCATAAGCTTTATCTTTTAATGATTTTCTTGATAGCGGTCTGACTCTCCGTCTTTATCTGCAACAAATACATTCCGCTATTCAAATCACTGATATTAAGAGTATTATAATTATCATTCAAGCTAAACTCAGCCACCTTGCGACCGGTCATATCATACATGACTGCCAACGCATTTTGACCAGTTTTATTATCCAGCACCACGGTAATCTGCTGGTCGGCAGGATTAGGATACACACTAAACTGTAACTGGTCGATATCACGAACAGGAGTGCAATCGAAATGCTTGCCCAGCACAGGTCTGATCATAGGAGCGCCATAGAGGAACGGTTCATGCCACACTCCAGAAGTGTTGTATACCCAATGGGCACGGGCATCATTATTCTGGTCGAAACCAATATTTAGCGGCACATTTTGTGTTTGATATGTGCCCACATAAAACGTACCTGACACCAACAACGGCTCTTCGAGTTCATAATACACAAATTCCGAAGGATCATCGGCATGGTCAGGGTATTGATTTGACATAGAGAGCAAAACATCGCCTGGCATACCGCCATCATCATCCCAAATCATCAGTGTAAAAGGTTCAATATTGGCATCATCCAATACCGAATTAAACCACATCCGCACACCACGCAGAGTATCATCCTCTGCCAGAGTGAATCTTACCGCCAAATAATTTTCAGGGTAGGTCAAGGTAGAAACCAGCGAATAACCACCTTCAGCAGTACCATCATCGTATGCGTAATAATTATAGAATTTCTGCAGGAATACACAGGTATCATTGGCTATACAATCATCGCCAGCACCACCTGTCACATTGAACAGATGAGTAATTTTGAAAACAGCGCTATCAGCCCCGTCATACGGATAACTGAAATTAATAGCCGCATCGGTATGATAAGGATTCGCATACAGTCCTGAATTATAATACGGTTGAGCGTTTTCGGAAGATGTTTGCTGCTCTGCAATCATGGCTCCTTGTTCAGAAGTAACCTTATAGCTGTATGACACATTGATAACACTGTGGGACAGATTAGACATGTCATTGTGGAAACTCTCTTTCATGTCGGAAGAACGATATTGGTTCCACGGCATTGATTGATATTCCTCTAACGCCGAAGTTGTTGGCATGACAAAAGCCACGTCATGTGGATATAAATCCATATAAGAACCGCCCTGTTCCAAGGAAACATAATCGATATGCCATTGGTCAACATTCGACTCCCATGCGGGATAACCATTAGGCTCAAGACTTGCATAATTCCTGAAGCGGAAATGGAAATCGCTTCTGAGGTATTGCGGATCTGTAATCGGTATCAACACTTTTTTGAAATACTGAAGATGATACTCATCATCATTCAACCATTGGTCAACAGTGCAACCTGCGGTGGACCAGATATGATTCCATCGGAATACAGGAGCATACAACGAGTCTGAAGGCAGTTCGATGGATGCACCCACATTGGCATAAAAATCAAAAACAAAATACACTGTATCTGGCAACAAGAACGGGTTCAGCAAAGAATCCCCAGGAGTATACATGGTACTATCACCCGCATGCCCATGATAATTATACGGCAATTCATAATCACTATAAGCATAACCGATAAACATACTGTCACCAGTAGGATAGCCGAATTCCACCACCAATGAATCATCTGTTTCCGGCTTATCGCCTATACGCTCCCATTCCACTGGTGGATACGACCTTGATGCACCGCCCGGTTGGTAATAAAAACTGAAATAAATCGAGTCGGAAATTTGCATCGGTCTATGGTATACGTTATTGTAATCCAGTCTGATAGGGTTAGAAGTCAATGTATCTGCCCCAAAAGGCTGTGTTTCACCATGTGCGTATATCAATCCGTTGGCGTCCAAAGCATCCAAAGTAGCCACACCCAAAGTTGGAGGGTACATGGGAAACGAATTATTCACAAATACCTGTCTATCGGCCCATAAATCGGATTTCGGATAGCCTGTGTAGTTAGAAAAATCGTCGAAAAAGGGCAAATTGACGACCGTTCTGTTTTTAGTCGTTTTTTGTTTCTGATTCATCAAGGTTGGATTATGCGACAGACCTGTCAGCACCTCCTGTGCTTGCATGACATTCAGACAGAGGAAAGCCAGTAAAAAGACTATGTGTTTTTTATATCGGGAATTCATGTTCTTAAAATTAAGAGTTAAGAATTAAGAGTTAAGAATGTTGAATTGTTGAACTATTGAATTGTTGAATTGTTTTTAGTTTTTAGTTCTTAATTCTTAGTTTTTAGTTTTCAGTTTGAGTGGAGTCTGCACCCACCGGCAGTTCACTAATGTCACGTCCCACCACCAATGTGATCTTGTCACCCATTTTTATCTTAGTTCCTGCGGCGATTGTTCTTCCATTATGAAGTTGTTCGAGTACTGCGTTTTCGTACGGACTGGGTTTCAGAATAACTCCTTCCAGTTCAAGTCCCAGGGCTCCAAGCATGATTTCAGCTTGACGTTGAGAAACATCACGCAATTCAGGCATAATGACTGTTGGGGGTTCTGAAGTTGCCACAGTCAGATAAACCTTGCGGCCTTTCTTCACTTTCTCACCCGCTTCAGGGTTTTGTTTGATAATCGTGCCAGGTTCCATGGACTTGTCATACACCTCATCGGTAATGACAATGATATAATCTGAAGGCAGCAAAGTGTCTATCAGCGCAGTGCTGTTTTGTCCTACAAAATTAGGCATATCCACTTCGCGGCCATGTCGGGTATATGATTTCAGCAAAATCATACAGACAATAGCCAGCACAATAGTTATGATGATGGCCAACACAAAATGGAAGCCCATACGCTGCGGTGTGAAGAAGTCTCTAAATTTGCCCATGTTCACTTTTTTTAAACTAAGAATTAAGAGTTAAGAATGCTGAATTGTTGAATTGTTGAGCTGTTTAATTGTTTTTAATTCTTAGTTCTTAGTTCTGAATTTTTAATTCATTTCAATTAAACGACAAAAATACAAAAAAATTATGACATTAGCCTAATTTTGCCTTATAATCTTCGTAAGTCCCTGGCTGAGCCAGCAAAACGAACTCGCCGTCTTTCTGAATCATGCCAATGGCAGGA
>JAEETJ010000075.1 GCA_016290295.1 Bacteroidales bacterium | reverse complement strand
CGACTCGATTGTAACGATGACCGTAACAGTAAATCCGTCATACGAGGTTGACGACTCCCATACCCTTTGCCAGGGCGAGACTTACACTTGGCAGGGACACACCTTCGGAGCCACGGCTGGCACGTTCACGGAAACGGAAACACTCCATACCGCCGCGGGCTGCGACTCCACAGTCCACATGACCGTGACAGTAAATCCGTCATACGAGGTTGACGACACCCATACCCTTTGCCAGGGCGAGACTTATACTTGGCAAGGTCACACCTTCGGCACCACAGCTGGCACGTTCACGGAAACGGAAACACTCCATACCGCCGCGGGATGCGACTCCATCGTACACATGACCGTGACCGTCAACCCTTCCTACTCCATCACCCTTAGCCCTACTATCTGCGAGAACAGCTCCTATACTTTCCTCGATACCACCGTCTATGAACCGGGAACTTATACAAGGACAGGACGCACTATCAATGGTTGCGACTCTATCGTCACAGTTCACCTGTCAGTAAGTTCAGAATACCGAGATACCCTGACACAGCATATCTGCCAATACAATTCCTACGATTTCAATGATACCCTGCGTACTGAAACTGGATTCTATGTTCAAAAAGATATCGCACATAATGGTTGCGACTCTATCACTGTATTACACCTGATTGTTCATGAGTTGGATACCTCCCGCTTTGACAGAACTATCTGCTTAGGATCTGCATTCCAGGAATTCGGTTTCGACACTATTCCGACTACCGCAGGTATCCACACACTCTCGAGAACCATACCAACACAACAATATCAATGCGATAGTACCATCGTTGTTACACTCACCGTCCGCCCTGCCGTTACTATCGCTACGACTACCCTATCCGTTTGTCCTTCCGATGGAGAAGCCACTGTTTCCGCCCAGTTCAACAATGTTGTAAGTGATCACTCAAGTGTTACCTGGAGCGTCAACGGCAGTTCCATCACCCATACCGATGTCATCACATCTTCTAACAATATTGATAACTATACTATCGAAATACCACAAAATCTGTGCAACGATAGTCTGTACTATACTATTGCATATTCCGACGGAATCTGCTCCGCCACTGCCATTCAATACATCCATGTGGTGGATACTACGTCTCCATCCATTACTGGTACTTTAGCTGATTTACCAGTATCAGGCTGCTCTATGAGTGATATTCCTGCCGCCTATAGTTCAGCAGCAGCTCTTAATTCATTAGAAAATATCTCTATATCAGATAATTGCACCAATATAAACCAACTTATTCTGACCAGCGAAGACAATATTCTTTCTGCTGATTGTCAGCTTTCTATTCTCCGTACCTATACCATTACTGATGCCTGCGGAAATACAACAGAACTTTCTCAAAATATCTTCATTAATAGGCCATCAACATTTAGTATTAGTTCTGTGGATACCGCCAGAACCATTTATTGTGAAAACATGGCATCCGCAGATTCTATCCTGCTTCCTATTGTAAAAGATGCTTGTGACAGTATATTATCACCTTCGGATGAACCTACTATCAACACTCAGGTCAACAACTGCACAGGTACCAGAACCTACACATACACTTATCGAAACTGTGCAGGAATTGATACAACTTGGTCCTTCACCTTCCACATCGCCATGCCTGAGGTCATTGCCGGAGTACCGAACAACGGCAACGCTTCCGTGCCTTGCATGGCCGATGTCAGCCGTCCAACAGCACAAGTCATTGAGGACATCTGTGGCAACAGCATCACTCCGGTCTTTGTGGACAGCACCGCCGACATCCACTCCAACGGTACAGGAACGGTGGTCTTCCGTTACCGCTACACCGACTGTGCTGGACACGACTCCGTCTGGACTTTCACTTATACATTGAATCCTGAAAGCTTCACGCCGACAGCCAACGATACCGCTGATGTTCACTGTATCTCGGAGATCCACACCCCCACCCTGCCCATCATACCAAACTGCGGCTCTAATGTTCCGCTTGAGGAAGGCATCAACACCGGCAATATCACCAATGGCTGCGGAGACACCACCTTTGTGTATAACTACATCGTCAACGGCACCAACTACACTTGGAGCTACACCTATCACGTGGTACCAGAAGACTTCAACATTGCCACCGAAAACGGACGAGATACCATCTATTGCTTGGCTGATGCCATTGCTCCAGTTTCTATACCGACAGTCACCAATGGCTGCGGCACTTCAATCAGTCATGGAGAACCTACCATCGACACCACTATGACAAACTGCGAAGGCACCGTGATCTACACATACACCTTCACCGACTGCGCTGGGCATAGCCACAACTGGACTTATACCCATGTCATCAGCCTGCCGGCATTGACTGTGCCCGAGAACGGTGCCAGCATCATTGCATGCGCCAACATGGCAAGCGAGCCCGTCGTTGAAAGTCTCACCGATACCTGCGGCAGAGAAGTGACTGCTACTGCTGCCTCCGATAATCCGATTGTCAATATTGCTGACAACGGACACGGCACGGTCACCTACAACTATACCTATACCGATTGCGCTGGAAGAGAGTATCCATGGCAATTTGTCTATACCATCACTCCTGATGCATTCACACCAGTAGCTGATGCCGACACCAATGTCCATTGTGTTGCCGATATTCATACACCCACAACCCCCACTATCTCCGTTTGCAACCAAGACATCCAGTTCACGCTCACGAACACCTCGTTCGTCAGCGGTAGCGGATGCGGTGACTCTGTCTTCACCTATTCATACTCCGTCAACGACACCGCATACACCTGGACCTACACCTACCACATCGCTCCAGAGAACTTCACCATTACCGCTACTAACGGTGAAACCGCTGTCCATTGCCTGGCCGATGTCTCCACCGACAGCATCACCATGCCTGTAATCACCGATGCATGCGGCAACACACTCACAGCAGGCAATGTCACTATTGACAGCACTGGTTTCAATGGTTGTCAAGGCAACATTGTATATAACTATCCTTACACCGACTGTGCTGGTAACACACAAACTTGGTCATTCACCTTCCACATCGTCCTGCCGGAAACTATTGCCGGAGTACCGAGCAACGGTAACGCTTCCGTACCTTGCATGGCCGATGTCAGCCGTCCAACAGCACAAGTCATTGAGGACATCTGTGGCAACAGCATCACTCCTGTCTTCATGGACAGCACCACAACCCTCAACGGCAATGGTACAGGAACCGTGGTCTTCCGTTACAGATACACCGACTGTGCTGGACACGACTCCATCTGGACCTTCACTTATACTTTGAATCCTGAAAGCTTCACGCCGACAGCCAACGATTCCATTACGGTTCACTGCATCTCTCAGGTGCACACCCCCACCCTGCCCATCATACCTAACTGCGGCACTAATGTTCCGCTTGAGGAAGGCATCAACACCGGCAATATTACCGACGGCTGCGGAGACACCACCTTTGTGTATAACTACACCGTCAACGGCACCAACTACACTTGGAGCTACACCTATCACGTGGCACCCGAAGACTTTGAGATACCTTCTGACAGCTCCGTACAAGTACAATGCATCACAGAAGTGGTCAAACCGACACCGCCTGTAGTAGAGAATAACTGTGGCTTAATCACAACCCCCATTGAACAAGATGTAGATAGCAGTTTCAACGGTTGCTACGGACATATTACTTACTCATGGTTATACAACGATTGTACCCATGAGCATGCTCATATATGGTCATTCACATACATTATTCAAGACACTATCGCACCAAGTTTCACCGTGCCGGAAGACATCTCTATCTGTAGAAATGCAGATGGAACACTCTCAGCTGATCCAGCCAGTACAGGAACACCTACAGATTTATCTGACAACTGTCTGATTGCTGATAGTCTGACCGTCACCTACACCGATATCACAATGCAAGATACCATCCTCAGAACATGGAGGGTAGCTGATAAATGCAATGACTCCACACAGGTGCAACGCATTTTCATTAATCCTGTTATCAGCATAAATATTGAAGATGAGATTTGTGCAGGTGAAGTATATGATAGTCTTGGTTTCACCCTTACCGCCAATGTTGACACTATCGTGTCTCATATCAATTCCTCTTCTATCACAGGTTGCGACTCCATCACCACACTGCACCTCACTGTCAATCACCCCATAGCCACAGGTTTTGAAATTGACACTTGCGACTCCTATACATGGAACGGCCAAGTATATACCCAATCTGGCAGCTACACCAAGCACTTCCAGACTATCCAAGGTTGTGACTCCGCCGTGACGATGTTCTTAACTATTTACCTTTCAACAGACACAACGCTTAATGTCACTGTGAATGAAAATGAATTGCCTTATATTCTGAATAGTATCGAGTATTATGATGCAAACACCTATACCCAAACTATTCCAAATGCTCACGATTGCGACTCTGTCATCACACTTGTTCTGTCTATCAATGGCAATGTTACCAATTCGAAAGACAGTACTATCTGCGAGAATGATTTGCCTTTGGTTTGGAATGATGTGACTTTCTATGCAGCAGGCGACAGTATCGTCACCCTACATACCACGACGGGTGCCGACAGTGTGCTCACCATGCATGTTTATGTTAACCCCATTGGCAGAGACACCATCAATATGGCCATCTGCCACGGTTCAAGCTTCTCCTTCGGCGACACCCTCCTCACACAGGCGGGTACTTACTACGACACCACACAGACCGCGGCTGGCTGCGACTCCGTCACCGTACTCAACCTCACCGTAGAGGACATCATCGTCGGAACTATCGACAGGAGCATCTGCCACGGTTCAAGCTTCTCCTTCGGAGACTCCCTCCTCACACAGGCGGGTACATATTACGACACCACACAGACTGCGGCGGGCTGCGACTCCGTCACCGTACTCAACCTCACCGTAGAGGACATCATCGTCGGAACTATCGACAGGAGCATTTGCCATGGTTCAAACTTCCCCTTCGGAGATTCCCTCCTCACACAG
>JAEETJ010000033.1 GCA_016290295.1 Bacteroidales bacterium | reverse complement strand
CCAACCTCCCGTTCGCCGAAGGCTCGTTCGACGTGGTGACCGCCTTCGAGACCATCTACTTCTGGCCCGACATCGAGCATTGCTTCAACGAGGTGAAAAAGGTGCTGAAACCCGGCGGTCAATTCGTCATTGTCAACGAATCAGACGGCAGCGGCGAAATGGATGCCAAATGGGAGAGCATGATAGAGGACATGCACACCTACACGCCGGAAGAAATTAGGCACCATCTGACGAATGTCGGCTTCAACGACCTCAACATCACGGTGAACGAGGAAAAGCGGTGGCTGTGTGCGACGGCGAGGAAATGATCAACTGTTTCGGCTTTCTGTTTGAGTAGTCAGGTCTGAGCACTTTGTTTCGGTGCCACACATAATCCGGCATTGTCGCTTTTCTTCCATCATCATTCCATTGGCGACAACCTCCACCCGTTGTCCCCGTGGTAGATCATCTGTCGGGTCATGCCGCCGTCGATGCAGATGTTCTCGCCGGTGATGAAGCTGGCCTTGTCGGAGCAAAGATTATAGACTGGCCATTCTTTTCCCTGCATCAAAAGCATTCTGCAAATCTTGTTGCCAATGCTCTTCACGATACTTTCGCTTGGCCTCTTCTGAGAATCCTGCAAGTTCGTAATTGTTGTAATTCTTCACTTGATAGGTGTTGTAGGCAATAATATGCTCAGGCTGACCAAGGGCGGCCGTGATACAGTGTTCTATCGAACCATAGCCCTGACTGTTATTTCGCTCAGGCGTTCCATTCATGGTCTCCAATAACACTACGGGCATCTTCTTCGGAGCTGTCAAGCTATAGTCGTTGTACGAAAGCCAGGGGAAAGCCAAGCGTTCCAGGAATGCTTGCATCAGACCAGTAATCTGACCAAAATATATCGGAGAACCAAGTACTAAACCGTCAGCTTGGGAAATCTCCTCCAGAACGGGAGTTAATGCATCCTTAAACTTGCATACGTTCGATGCTTTGCCTTTGATTTTGCAGGCCATACAAGACATGCAGCCTTTATAGTCCAATTCGTAGAGGCGAACGGTCTTGACTTCAATTTCATTGCCGATAGACATTGCACCCTCGGCAAATTTCTGCAGCATAGAGGCTGTATTGAAGTTCTTCCGCGGTCCTCCGTCAATAATCACTATTTTCTTCATCATATTTAATTTTTGTCTTTCTGTAAGAACTGCAAAAATATAAAATTCCACACAGAAAACGAAAATATTATTCCTTTTCTATGCATAATTTTGATTATGCCATTGTTGTAGGGGAATTTGAAGAAGAGTCGGTCGAAGAAATCTATACTTCTTTCCGAAACACAAACATCTCATCATCCTCGCTCCAATGGCCTTCTTCCTCTTCGGGAATGGCGGGACCGTGTTGATACTTGTTCCAAAACTCGACAATACGGAAACCGCAACGGTTTACATAGAAATGGATGTTGCGTTTTTCGAAGTAAGGCGTGAGGGTCTCCCAGACACGGATTTCGGGATGCATGGTTTCCACAGCCTTCCAAGCTGCTTGACCGATGCCCTTACTATGGTATTCCGGTGACACGAACAACAATTCCAACTCACCTTTCCCGGCCTCCTTGTCGATGGACAACACAACCCCGCCTACTTTATGACCATCCATGACAATGCGATAGACCTCGGCGTTTTCTCCGTCAATGGAATGCTCGATGGTGCTTCGTGAAATCACTTCTTCGCCTTCCTCACAACGTTCATCCCTCATTCCGAACTCCTGTTGTGCACCATACTTGAACGCCCACTGGTTGTCCAAGATAAACAGCTCCCTATCGTCTTGCTGTAAGGGGACTAACTTTATTTCTGTGGTCTCCATGTTTTGTGTAATGTGATTTTAGATGGCAATGATAAAAAAATCCAGATGGTGTGAATTTTCTGTTCCTCAGCGGCAAACGTTATTTTATAAAGTTCGTCACCTTGCGTTCTGTTTCTCTTTCTGGGTAGTTGGGGTTTCCGTTGTGGATTCTCTTCAGCATCCATGCCATATTGTCGGCCATGGTGCGCATGGTTTGTAAGCCCTCGGCATCCAATGCGGCCTCGCCTTCGTCACGGCCATAAACGATATTCCAATATTGCGAAGTGACGATGGGCATATTGAGCATCTGGAAAGGCATTAGCAGGGTCTGATACACCGCTGATGCGCCGCCCCGGCGACAAACGGCCACGGCAGCGGCGGGCTTGTTTTGCATCACTTGTGGTGCAGCGTAGCACATGCGCTGCATCAAGCTGAGCAGTGTGCCGTTGGGCTGTCCGTAATAGGTGGGCGAGCCTACGATGATGGCATCACATTCTGCCATCAGGTCGATGGCGCGGTTACAGAGGTCGTCGTCGAACACGCAGCGGTTGGTCTTCTTGCAATGGTTGCATGCGGTACAGCCGTGCATGGCTTGGGTGCCGATTTGCAGCAGCTCGGTGGCAATGCCGTTCTTTTCCAATTCCTTGGCGGCTTCCATGAGGGCCAGATAGGTGTTGCCTTCTTTGCGGGGACTGCCGTTAATGAGGAGCACTTTCAACTCTTTGTGAGTGGAGTCACTCAGACCTTCTTGCTGCTTTTCTGTTTGTGAAACCTTGTCCGTTTGCATAATGCTTTCTTCGTTTGATGGTTGTTGTTCTGTTTTGTTGGTGCAGGCGGCTATAGTGAATGCCGCGAATGCGATGATTAAGATTCTAATATTCATTTTATGAAATTTATGTGGCAAAGATACAAAAAAAGCATTTTCAATAAAAAAGTCGTACTTTTGCATTATTAAATTAAATAAGAATAAGATGTCGAGATTTCTTACCACTTTGCTATTGTTTTGCACTTTGACAGGTCTGGCACAAAGTCCTCTCCTTACCACGCAGTGGACGCAGGGTTATCCTTACAATCAACTTTGCCCAAGAGATCCGTCAACGGGTTATTCGTATAGTGCTGCTGGTTGCCCTGCCATTGCTATGGGGCAGATTATCAATTATTTGCGCACGACACAAAATACCCGTTTTGATGACAGCGACGACTATTACCATAATTACGCTGGCCGCAATTACCATATTGATGACGATTGGGAAAGCATGCAGTTTCCGTCATTTCCAAAACTGAATACATATTTGGATTCCGTTGACGCTTTTTTTCAGCGCGGCGAGGAACTTCCTGACTTTTTGGCGGCTGCCGTCGTTTTTGCTTGTGGCACGGCCTGTACGCAGGTCTATACTTCCCAAGGCTCTGGCACCTTTTATGTGGATCAGGCGTTTGCGGCTTATCAACGCTTTGGCTTTACCGATTGTGTGCTATTTCGGGAACCTGATTCCGTCATGTATGCGACCTTGATTTCTAATATACATAACGGTTATCCAGCCCATCTGGCTGTGGAAAATCCAGCGGGGACGGTGGGACACAACGTTGTGGTCGATGGCTATCGCGAGGAGGATGGCAAGTTTCATATCAACTTTGGCTATGGTGGTTCTTTGGATGACTGGTACGACATCCCAGATCCTAACTTTTTAGATGGTATGACAAAGGTGGAAGGCATTATTTTGAATATCATTCCTACAACGGCACCTGTGACTGTTCGAGAGCCCTCCCGCCAACAGCCGCTTGAAGTTTATCCCAACCCCGTTTCTGACATCCTCCATGTAAAGAACCTTCCATACGAAACGGTGGATTATACCATTTTCAATGTTATGGGTCTGAAGGTGGCAGAGGGTTCCTCCAATGGAAGTATTTCTGTTTCTGAATTGGAAAGAGGAATCTATATTTTGCAAATCAAGGGTGAAAAACAGCCTGAAACGGCTAAGTTCATCGTGAAGTGACTTTCACTTTGTTGTATGATAGATAGGTTTCTATCGCTGAAAAAATATATACCGACATGTTGTTATTCAAAAAACTTTGCTAATTTTGCAAATCTGTTGTGGGTATTTGGAATATCCACCATCACCTTTAGAAACTTAGTATGTCAGAGGATTATTCAGCAAAGGATTATTCATCATTGGGGCCGGCGTATCGCAACTTCAAGGTCAAAGAAGGCGTGTATGTTCCTGAGCCAGTAGCTGAATTTTCTGGCGATAATCCGTTTACGAGGATGGCTCCCATACGTGGGAAGTTCCAGGATCTGAAATTTGATGAAACATACCCTTATCTTGACAAATCGTTGAAATTCATAATATGGCATTTTCTCATATATCTTACCACTTGGATTGCAGCTTTTCCTGTAAACCGTATCCGTTTTGGTCTCAGGATTGAAGGTCGTGAGAAAATACGCCAAAACCGTAAGCTTTTTGCCAATGGAGTGATGACCGTATGCAATCACGTTCACCGATGGGATATGATTTGCGTTCTTCAGGCAATGCGTTTCCGTAAAGCATGGATTCCCATGTGGTCAGAGCCTTTCAATGGGAAGGACGGATTCCTTATGAAACATATAGGGGGCATTGCCATTCCTGATAACTACAAAGGACTCAGGAAGTTTGACCAGGCCTTGGATGAACTGCACACCCGCAAGCAATGGATACATATTTTCCCTGAAAGTTGCAGCTGGCCTTTCTATGCTCCGCTCAGACCTTTCAAAACGGGTGCATTCAATATAGCATACAAATATTCCCTCCCTATAATCCCGATGGTGATTTCGTTCAGGCCTCGTACCGGTTGGCGCAGGTTCTTCGGTAAAGGCGAACCTTTGATTACCATTCATGTGGGAGATCCGATTGTGCCCGACCTTAATGCACCCCGAAAGGAAGAGGTGTCACGGATATGTGATTTGGCACATAAAACTATGCTTGATATGGCGGGTATTGTTTCCAATCCCTGGCCATCCAATATTGATTGATAATAACTATCCCAATGAAAACAATAATTGATCCTGTACCAGTAGAACTGCTCAAAGCGGAACTTACCAAAGCCAAGAAGTTGGAAGATACGAACAAAGGTCATAACGAGCTATATATCGTTACCTGGCATGATTCTCCCAATGTGGTCAAGGAGATTGGAAGACTGCGGGAACTTACTTTCCGTGAAGCCGGTGGCTCTACAGGCAATGCAGTGGATCTGGATGAATATGACAAGATGGAAAAGCCTTATAAGCAGCTGATAGTATGGGATCCAGACAATGAGGCGATTGTCGGAGGCTATCGCTTTTTCTTCGGCTCAGATGCTGTTTTTGATGAAAAAGGCCAACCGGTTATTGCCAGTTCCCATCAGTTCCATTTCTCCCAGAAGTTTATCAATGAGTACCTGCCGCATGTTTTGGAATTGGGTCGCAATTTCGTGGCTCCGGCATATCAAAGTACTAAGAATGGCGCAAAGTCCATCTTTGTCATGGACAATCTATGGGATGGTTTGGTGGCTATTATCATGAAGAATCCAAACTTGCTTTATTTCTTCGGCAAAATAACCATATATCCTTCATACGACCATATTGTCAGGGATTTGATTTACCATTTCCTTTGGAAGCATTTTGGCGACAAGGACGAACTTGTTCGCCCATGGGAAGACCAGGCAATAATGCCTGATTCTGACCCCGAATTGATGAATCTGATTGTGAATAAGGAAGACCTGACAGAAGATTACCTCATGCTTAGGGCTGCAGCCAAAATGAGGGGAGTAAATGTTCCACCGAATGTGACCGCATATATTTCCATTACTTCCGAAATGCTGATGTTCGGCACGGCGGTAAACCGTTTGATGCACAACATTGAGGATACCTGTGTGTTGATTCCTTTCGATGCTATATATCATGAAAAGAAGAGACGTCACATAGGAGCATTCCTTCGCTTTTCCAACACCAGAAAGCGTAAGAAGGAGCTTGTGGAAACTCCCGAAGTGGAAGATCAGATGATAGAGGACTGGTTGGAAAGTAGGTATCGCAAGGTAAAGCGAATGCTTAAGAAAATCGGTCGGAAATTATAGTTGATGTATATCCTTCAAACAGAATGCTTTTTTGTTATACATAGTTGTATTGCAAAAAGTATGAACAAAAATTGATTATCTTTGCTGTGTCAATTCCGCTATGGGTTGATGCTTTAGATATCAATGTAAATCAGAATAAAACAAAATAATATGAAAGAATTGAAATGCCCTAAGTGTGGAAATGTATTTCAAGTGGACGAAGCCGACTACGCCTCCATTGTCAGCCAGGTCAGAACTTCGGAGTTTGATGCTGAATTGAAATCCCGTATTGCAGAGCTGCATAAACAACAGCAAGTGGAAGAGCAGGCACGAGTCGCACAGGTGGGTCAGGCTCATCAAAAGGAATTGTCAGAAAAGGATAAGGTCATTGGTGAAAAGGAAAGTGAGATTGCTCGACTGAAAGCACAGATTGCTTCCGAGGATGACCGTAAAAAACTTGCTGTGGGTACCGCTGTGGCCGACAAAGACAAACTGATAGCTGAACTCCAGGCAAGTCTTGGCCAGAAAGACCAGGCCTTGCAGATTGCGGTACTCAAAGAGCGCCAGCAGGCTAAGGAAGCCGCACAGGCAAAAGACGCGGAGATTGCAGCCCTGAAATCACAAGCCCAATTGGCAGCTTCCGAAGCTTCTCTTCGTGAAAATGGCATCCGCTCCGAGTTGGAGGGGAAACTCCAGTTGGCAAAATCAGAGGCAGCTTTGCATGAGAAAAGCATCCGTGAGGATTATGAGATTAAGCTGAAGATGGCTCAGGAACAGGTCGATTACTACAAGGATTTGAAATCGAAGTTGTCCACCAAAATGGTGGGTGAAACGCTGGAAATCCACTGCAGTACGGAGTTTAACCGTGTGCGGCCGCTCTTTCCCAATGCCTATTTTGAAAAGGATAATGACGCGAGCGGCGGTAGCAAAGGCGACTTCATCTTCAGGGATTATGAAGATGGCATTGAATACGTGTCTATCATGTTCGAGATGAAGAATGAGCTGGATGAGACCGCTACAAAGCATAAAAATGAGGACTTTTTCAAAAAACTGGATGCTGACCGTACCGCCAAGAATTGTGAGTTCGCGGTACTCGTTAGCTTGCTCGAACCCGATAGTGAATTGTATAACACGGGTATTGTGGATGTTTCTTACAAGTATCCGAAAATGTATGTCATTCGTCCACAGTTCTTTATCCCGCTGATTACCCTACTGGTGCAAACTTCCAAAAAGAGTGTCGAGTATAAGAAAAAGCTGATTGTTGCCCAGAACCAGTCGATTGATGTGAAGAATTTTGAGCAGCAGTTACTAGATTTCAAGGATAAGTTCGGCCGTAATTATCGTATTGCCAGCGAGAAATTCCAAAAAGCCATAGATGAAATTGATAAATCTATTGAACACTTGCAGAAAATTAAAGATGCCTTGATAGGTTCCGAAAACAATCTGCGTTTAGCGAACGACAAAGCTGAGGACTTAACCATCAAAAAACTCACTCGCGGTAACCCGACGATGAAGGAGTTGTTTGACAACGCACGAGACCAGCTATAAATTCCCCTTCTAATAGAAGGGGTGTCCGAAGGGCGGGGTAGTGACGCGATGCTTGCATCCCAAAAATGTAGGGCTGTCTTATTATGGCAGCCGAGGGTAGTATGAAAAAACGAAATTGGCACAAATTTTCGTAAATTTGCAGCCTCAAAATTTGTACATGATGGAAGATCAGAGATTAGTCGCTTTCAAGCGCTTATTGGATATTATGGATGAATTGCGGGCAAAGTGTCCGTGGGATAGCACACAAACCATCGACAGCCTTAGATACCTTACCATTGAGGAGACTTACGAGCTGTCGGATGCTATCATTGAAAAAGATTATAATGACCTGAAAAAAGAGCTGGGTGATTTGCTCTTGCATATTGTTTTTTATTCCAAAATCGCCTCGGAGGACAAGCATTTCGACATTGCCGATGTGGCCAATGGCATTTGTGAGAAGCTGATACTGAGACACCCTCATATTTTTGGTGATGAACATGCCGCCACCGCCGAGGATGTCCGCAATAATTGGGAAAAAATCAAGTTGAAAAAGGAAGGGAACCGTTCGGTTCTGGGCGGTGTGCCCTCCGCCTTGCCCGCCATGGTCAAATCTTACCGTATCCAAGAAAAAGCCCGTGGTGTAGGCTTCGACTGGAACAACACCCAAGAGGTATGGGCAAAGGTGGAAGAAGAATTGGATGAACTGAAAACTGAGGTGGCTCAAAACTCTGATAGGGTAGAGGATGAATTCGGCGATGTGCTCTTTGCCCTCATCAACTACGCTCGCTTTATCAAGGTTAATCCTGAAGACGCTTTGGAAAAGACCAATCGCAAGTTTATCAAGCGTTTCCAGTACATCGAACAAAAAGCAAAAGAGTCAGGCCGCTTTATCGGTGACCTGACCCTCGATGAGATGGAAGCCATTTGGCAAGAAGCCAAGACTTTGTAATTAGCAAATTAGCAAATGTGCAAATTAGCAAATTGAAGTTTTTCATCAATTAACTAATTAACTAATTTGCTAATTGAATAATTATTTCGTGTATTCAAATTCTGTTACTGTAGTTTGATTGTTTTCTAAGAGCTTGCGGCTTTTCGGATATTTGCCGTCATAGCTGTATTCATAATTGATAATGTTGGTTGTGACTTGACCACCATTGTTGGAGATTATTTCAGCTCTTGTCACATTATTCTGAGATTCATATCCATTGATGACATTATTTTCAAAGAAGAGTTCTGTGAAAGCTCCGTAGAAAGGATTGTTTTTCTTGTCATATTCGGCTTTCATTTCAACAGTCTGGTCAGAAGTGGTTGATGTTCTTAATAATTTTACGAGATTGTTTTTCTCCCAGGTCAGTTCGTAATTGGATGTTGTGGTTGCTTTACTATCTTCGTGATTTTTCTTGCAAATGGTCTCAATAGGACTATATATTTCATCGGGAAGAATGTACTGCAGGGGGCTTATCATCACATCAACATCTGCTTTTGCACCAAAATAAGTATCAGTAAAATTGCTGATTTTACCATTCTTATAGGTGAAGGTGTATTGGTCAATCAGAGTGCCGTTGCTATATAATGCAACTTCTTTCAGATTTTTGCCTTCATATTTGTAGTCAATATAAACATTGTTGGAATAAACATTCATACGGGTGAGTCTTTTCTTCTCGTATGTGAAGTTCATGGTGTATGCAAGGGCACCATTGGCTGAATAATAGTCGATTTTCTCGAGGGTGTTGTCTTTGTTCCATGTCCAAGCCTCTTGCAGAGTGCGGGTTCCATTGGCATCGGTAAACCAAATTTTGCTGATTTTCTTGTTGGGGTTGTAAACACCTTCTTTGTGGCATGCACTGAACAGCATGGCGACGCATGCGATCAAAAGAATTGAAAAGATTTTTTTCATGATAATTTGTTTTTGATTTAACGGAATATATTGATTCTTGATTTCAATTTGAATTGCAAAAATATGAAAAAAATCCGTATCTTTGCAAGTTAAATTTTAATATAGAAAAATATTACTATGGATACTGTTTTAAGTGGCATCAGACCGACGGGCTTCCTGCACCTCGGCAATTATTTTGGTGCGTTACAGAATTTTACCAGAATGCAGTTTGATAATAACTGCTTCTTCTTTATAGCTGATTATCATTCTCTTACAACTCATCCGCATCCAGCTGATTTGCATGAGAACATTAAAAATGTACTAATCGATTACCTTGCTGCAGGTATCGATCCTGAGAAATCTACCATCTATGTGCAGAGCGATGTGCCGCAGGTGTGTGAGTTGACGACACTGCTGTCAATGAATGTATATGTAGGCGAGTTGCAACGTGTGGCATCCTTTAAAGAGAAAGTGCGCCGCCAGCCCGATAATGTGAATGCTGGCTTGCTGAACTATCCGGTCCTGATGGCTGCGGATATTCTCTTGCATCGTGCCGACAAAGTTCCTGTTGGCAAAGACCAGGAACAGCATCTTGAGCTGACACGCGATTTTGCCCAACGTTTCAATCACATCTATGGTGTTGACTATTTCAAATTGCCTGTCGCATACAATTTCGGCAAGCAGTTGGTGAAAATACCTGGCCTTGACGGCTCCACCAAGATGTCCAAGTCCGACAATGAGGCTTCTTGCATTTACTTGTCAGATGACCCCGCTGTCATCCGCAAGAAAGTGATGAGAGCTGTGTCTGATTCCGGTCCCACGGAACCCAACCAGCCGAAACCCCAGGCTATCGAGAATCTCTTTACCCTGATGGAGGCCGTTTCCGCCCCTGAAACGGTGGCATTCTTTGAGGAACAGTACAATAAGTGCCAGATTAGATACGGCGACATGAAAAAACAACTGGCAGAGGATATTGTGCAGTTCACTGCCCCGATTTATGAGAAGATTCAGGAGCTGCGTAAGAATGACGATTATATTGCCAAAGTGGCTCGTATGGGTGCTGAAAAAGCCCGCGCTAGTGCCGATAAAACTATCAAGGATGTCCGTGAAATCATAGGTATCAAGCATTTCTAAAAACTGAACTATGTCGTTACTCTCTCAGTATTCGCTGTGGTTTATTCCTCTTTGCCTCTTGGTTGGTGCCGGCTGCGCTGTGTTGCTGTACTATAAATCCACTACCCTCGACCTGGATAAGAAAAGCCGCATCATCATGTCTTGCCTGCGTGGATTGGCAGTCTCTTTGATTTGCTTCCTTTTGCTGGCTCCCATGCTGAAAATGGTGGTGAAGGACCTGGATAAACCGCTGATTATCTTTGCGGTGGATAATTCTGAGTCTGTCGTGTTGGCTAAGGACTCAGCCTATTATCGCCATGATTATCCGAAGCAGGTGGAACAGTTGGTGAATTCTTTCGGGGATAAATATGATGTAAGATTGTATTCAGTAGGAGAGAAAAATCAACTGCAAGAAGAGAAAAATACTGATTTTCTGAATTTTACAGAAAAATCTACTGATCTCTCCTCCATCTTTAACGAGGTGGCTACGCTGTATGGCAATCGAAATATCGGTTCGATGATTCTGTTGAGTGATGGCATTGTCAACACGGGCAGTAATCCTTATTACAAGGCTTCATCGGTGGAATATCCAGTTTATACGGTGGGGTTGGGTAGTACGGAAACAACCACTGATTTGTATGTTGCGGGTATTAATCACAATAAGCAGGCCTTAAAGGGTAATTATTTCCCCGTAGAGATTAAGGTGGCTGCTAACCAGCTGGCAAACAATCATGTAACCCTTACACTTGAAGAGGGTAAGGAGGTGTTGATGACTAAAAATCTGAACATTAACAGCCGTAAATTCTTTGAGACGGTTTCCGCTAATCTTCAGGCTACGACAAAGGGTTTGCATAAATATAAAGTGACGCTTACAGAATTGGATGGGGAGATAACGCATAAGAACAATGTGGCTTATTTCTATGTGGAAGTGATTGACTCCCGTGAAAAAATAGCAATTGTGTATAGTGGTCCGCATCCCGATGTGGCAGCTATCAAATCCGCTTTGGAAAATGCCGAGAATTACGATGTTACTGTTTCTTCTGCACAGGATTTCCGAGCTAACGTGGATGACTATTCTTTGGTGATTCTGCATCAGTTGCCGTCGGTGGGACAGCCTGCGGCCAATTTGTTGGCTCAGATAGAGAAAACAGGTACTTCCGCCTTGTATATCGTGGGTGGTCAGACCAATTTGGCGGCATTCAGCAATCAAAATACAGGGGTGAGTATTCAGCAGAATAAGAATCTGTTTAACAATGCGATGCCTTTGTACAATGAGAATTTCACAACATTCACTTTTTCTGAAGAGGCTCGCCAGTTGTTGCCGAAATTGCCTCCCATCAGTACCATCTTTGGAGATTATAAGGCTTCGGTTTCTTCCAATATATTTCTGTATCAGAAGATTAATAGTGTCAATACACAGTATCCTTTGATTCTGTTCAACGACCATAATGGGGTGAAAACCGGTGTTATTTGCGGTACGGGTATATGGCAATGGAAGTTGTATGATTATCTCTACACCCAGAGCCATCGTGAGTTTGATGAGATTATCAATAAGATAGCCACGTATTTGTCAGTTAAGGCCGATAAGAGCTTGTTCCGTGTGTCGGCGAGAAATGTGTATGAGGAGTATAAACCCGTAGTGATTACGGCGGAGCTGTACAACGAAAGCTATGAGTTGGTAAATGATGCCGATGTGTCGATTGTTATCACTGCCGAGGATGGCAAAAAATACGAGCAGCAGCTGTCTAAGCAGAATAACCAGTATGTGCTGAATATGGGTGAACTGCCAGTTGGTGAGTATAGCTGGCTTTGTTCCACGAAATATGGCAAGAACAGTTATTCCAAGTCGGGTGTATTCTCAGTAGATGAGGTGCTGCTGGAATCCACGAATTTGGTGGCTGACCATGGTATGCTGCAGAGTATTGCCACAGCTACCAATGCAAAGTTCTTCTTGCCAGAAGATATGCAGCAGATTGAACAGGAAATCAAGAATAATGATAATATCAAGCCTATTGCCAATTACAGTAAGAAGTATAATCTTTTGTTGAGCTCATGGGTCTATTTTGCTTGTATTATGCTGCTTTTGGCTATAGAGTGGTTCTTGAGAAAATGGAACGGAGGAATCTAATATGCTGAAAATAAAGAATATATTAGTGTTGGCCTTGGTGTTGATGATGGCATGTACTGCCCAAGGTCAGAAAATCGCCCTGCTGAAATACCGTGGGGGTGGCGACTGGTATGGTAATCCTACCTCTTTGCCCAATTTGATTGCCTTTTGCAACAAAAATCTGGGTACTTCCATCGACAAGGAACCTGCTACGGTTGAGGTGGGGAGTGCTGATATTTTCCAGTATCCTTTCATCCACATGACGGGCCATGGCAATGTGGTTTTCAGTGAGGAAGAAGCACAGAATCTGCGGATGTATTTGATTTCTGGCGGTTTTCTGCATATAGATGACAATTATGGTCTGAATAATTTCATTAGAACACAGATGAAAGCGGTATTTCCGGAGTTGGATTTTGTGGAATTACCCTATAATCACCCCATTTATCACCAGAAATACGATTTTCCAAGGGGCTTGCCGAAGATTCACGAGCATGACGGCAAGCCAGCACAAGGCTTTGGCTTGATTTGGGAAGGACGTCTGGTGTGTTTCTTCTCTTACGAATGCGACTTGGGTGATGGCTGGGAGGATGCCATTGTGCATGGCGATAGCGAGGCTACCCGCACCAAAGCCTTGCAAATGGGTGCCAACATCATCCAATACGTATTTACCCGATAAATCTTGTAGGGACGCTTGTTTACAATCTCGTATTTGGAAATAAAATAACGGTGACCTATAAGCCGGGTTCTGTAATCTTCTGTCATTTATCTAGGCATTATGTTGCCATAATGCTCAATCAACCTACCCTCCGGGATCGGGCGAGCCACCCTCAAGCCCCGGTTTATTTGGTTTTTCAACCCATGAGGTTTACCCCCGCCGAATATCACTACCGGCGTCGTGAGCTCTTACCTCGCGTTTTCACCCTTACCTGATTGCTCAGGCGGTTATTTTCTGCGGCCCTGTCTGTGATTCCTTGCGGAACCCCTTCCTGTTAAGAAGCATGGTGCTCTGTGTTGCCCGGACTTTCCTCTCCCTCCCAATGGGAGGCAGCGACAGAACGGCCACCGTTATTTAATGTTTATCATTATTTTGTCGTAGAGACGGGACATGCCCCGTCTCTACAATGATAAATCGTCTTTACGTCTCCACGCCTCCACGTTTTGACGTCTCCACGGATATTAGTAATTCAGCATTACTGGCATGATCAGCATTAGCAGGCTTTCTTCTGCGGAATATTCCTCAACGGGCAGAATCAAAGCAGCGCGGTCAGGGCGGGACATTTCCAGGCGGATTTCAGCACCATCCATGTTCTCAAGCATTTCGCGGAGGAACTTGGAGTTGAAGCCAATATCCATTTTCTCGCCACTGTAAAGGCCAGCGATGCTTTCCTCAGCCTTGTTGGAGAAATCGATATCCTCGGCAGTGATGTTGGTGCCTTCCTCTGACAGAGAAATACGCACTTGGAAAGTGGATTGGTTGGAGTAGTTACCCACACGCTTGATAGAGCGCAGGAACTCTTCGCGGTTCACCACCAAAGTGTTGGGATTCTCTTTTGGGATCACATTCTCATAATTCGGATACTTGCCTTCTTTCAGGGAAGAATACAGCTGCAGGTTGCCGAAGGAGAACTGGATATGATTGGTGCTTGCTGAATATTCCACTTTCACAGGGGTGTCAACACCTGTAAGGATGGTTTTGAGGTGGGCAAGAGGTTTCTTTGACAAGATGAAAGATGCGGGATTCTCGCTGGTGTTTTTGGTGTTGCGGTAACGTACCAGCTTGTGGGCATCGGTAGCTACGAAAGTGATGCAATCGCTGTTGAGCTCGCAGAAAACACCCATCATGTTAGGTCTCAATTCATCATTGCCGGTAGCAAATAGGGTTTTGCTGATAGCGCGCTGCAGCACTTGGGGCTCCATCTCAAAAGCCTCTGCATTGCCCATAGCAGGAATCTGAGGATACTCATTGCCTGGGAAGCAGGGGGCTTCATACTCACCGTTGGCGATGGTGTATTTCACCTCGTTGTTTTCTTCATTGATCACAAAGACGATGGGATTCTCACCCACTAATTTCAGCGTTTCCAGCATGATTTTGGAGGGCACTGCCACGCAGCATTCGCCTTCCACATTGGTCAGCTCGATGACAGCGGTCATCGTGGAATCCAAATCTGATGCGGTCAGCGTCAGAGTGTTACCCTTGACAGTGAACAGGAAATTGTCCAAAATGGCCATGGTGCTGTTGCTTCCCAATACACCGCTGATGGCGCTCAAATTTTTATACAAAACGTCTCTTGATACAATGAATTTCATAATACTTTCTTTTTTAATTCAAACTGCAAAGATACAATTTTTTGTTGAATTGTTGAATTGTTGAGGTATTTTTTTAATTAAGAACTAAGAATTAAGAGTTAAGAATGGTGAATTGTCAATTCTTAGTTTTTAGTTTTTAGTTCTTAATTCTATAACCTGAAACCCATAACCTGACCCCTGATTATCTCAACTGCTTATACAAATCCCAATACACCTGTGCGTCTTTTTTCTTGCCGCGTTTGTCGAGGCTGGTGGCGATTTTCTTGTAGAGTTTGCGGTATGCACCTCTGTCGTCCAAGCCATCGGCTTTGTATATTTGGATGAGTTGCTGAACGCCTGTGTTGTCCAATTGGTCGTGATCTATAAGCTGTATCAGTGCTTTTTCAGCATTCTTGACATCATTCTGGCGGAGGTAGATGTTGCACATCAGGTGGTAAGCACTCGTGAACTTGAAGTTGCAGTCGATAATGTGTTTGCAAGTTTCGATGGCCTTGTCCATCTCGCCCTTGGTCATGTAGTAATGAGCTAAGAAGTAGTTGGCTGTTTCATATTTGGGCAGGAAGGTTAGTTCATGGTCGATGTAAGTTTTAGCGCTATCTAGCTGGCCTTTCATCAGGTAACATTCGATGATGTTGTTGAGGGCAGCTTCGTTGTATGGGTTGATGGCCAAAGCCTCCTTGAAGCATAGGATAGCGCTATCCACTTGATTTTTGGACTTATATTGATTGCCTAGCATATCGACTTTTGATTGGCGCTTAAGAATCAAGCAGATAGGTTTACCATCCACATCGATGGTTTTGATGCAATCGGGTGGGGGAAAGGCACCTGCATTTTGAATTTGTTCAGGAGCCATACCCGTAATGGTGAAAATGGCGTAGTCCCAGTCGTTGTTGCCTTTTTCATACCAGCGGCAGAAGAGTGGCGCGAAGCGGGCGGTATCGTTGCGGAAGAAATAGCCGACGGAAGCAGTGTGCCAGGAGGCTACTTTGATTTTGGATCCGTCAGGATTAGGTTCGGCATTAGCGATAATCCATTCGGATGCCTCACGGGTGGAGTGGTAATAGTAGTCAAGCTCATAATTACCATAAGCTTTGTCAACACCACCTGCTAATTCGTTGAAATACACATATTCGTATGGATGGTTGGCGATGATATGGCGGATAGGACCAATCAGCAGAACCAGCAGCACCACCATGCTAGAGACATTCACCAAAATGCCTTTCGTAGAAACATGATTAGCCGTGTCTCTATCGTTGTTCGCATCTTTATCGTCATTATTAATTATTAATTGTTCATTATTAATTCCTAACTTGGATTCCACCCACTTCACTAATGCGTCAAATCCCCAGCCTGCAGCGACCACCATAGGCGGGTAGGCGAACATAGCGTGACGCCAACCACCATATACGTTGGCATGGGTGAAGACAATCCAAAATACTGGGAAGAAGAAGGTGAAGAATACGAAGAATGCCCAGAAACGGTCTTCTTTTTTGATCCAGCAGAATACAAAGAACAGAATCACACCAATAATGACCGCGATGGGAATAGTCATGAAAATGTATTTCGGTGTATAGTACCAAGGCAGCACATCTGACCACTGCAGTGAGCCTTCAAAGAGTTGGCGGATAGAAACATCGAATGACGACATTAATTTGAATGCTTCTATGGGATGTTTTATAGGAGCTTGTAGTGCGTATGGCCATAGGAGAAGACCAGCGAAATATCCAACGACACATATACCTAATCCCATAATCAGCATTCGTCCTATTGCTTTACCAGAAACATAGTCATTTAGGGCAATATTTTTCTTGTTGGCGAGTTTCAGTTGACGCTTTTTTGTGGAAAAAGTATAAATGAGGTATATTAAACCAAACAAGCCGAAGTAGCCGAAAAGAATAAGACCTCCGATACGTACGCTTATGGCAAATGCAATGGCAAAAGTCAGGATAAGGTAGGTGTACCATTTGACTTTCGGAAATTGTTTGAAGAACAAAAGCATGCCATATAAGGCTAGAACGACAGCGGTTGCGAACGGCAAATCTTTCGGATTATTAAAAGAATGTCCTAAAAAACGTGGTGAAAGGAATAAAAGTACCATGGTAAAACAAGCGGCACGAAATCCTCCTACATGGTATGCAATTAGTCCGGCAATGAAAATGGCAAGCCATCCTAGCAGCGAGTTGCATATGTGTCGAGAAACATTGATGTTGTCCACATGGCATACTCTATTGATGAAAGCGGTAACTACATCAAAAGAAGAACCGTAGTATTGCAGGTTGGTTTTGAAATTCAGGCAGGTGGTGTCAGCTCCATGAGTTTGGAAATAGTTGATGACATTTTCTCCTTGAGGGATTTGGAATGCGTCTTCGTCACCTGTGTTGCCGGCATCAAGGCTTAATATGGGCATGACAAATAAAAGGGTAATGGATAGGACAATAAAAATCCAAAACCAAATATTTTTCATATTATTCCGGAAAAAATTTTGCATAAAACAAAGTATTAGGTTATTTGTATTTTTTTATTATTTTGAACAATTCGTATGGCGCTTTGAAAAAATCTTTCATTTTTACTTGTGAGCCATGGATGTCTTCCCATTCGAGTAAAGGATATTCATAGACGTCAGTTATGGTATTTTGTATGCCGAAGGCTTTTTTATATCTTGCCAACAATTCAACATCAAAAAGCCATTTGGTAATAAATGGTTCAGAAAAAAGAGTAGGAACTACATCGTATTTATATAATTTTGAACCACATTGGGTGTCATAAACAGGAAGTCCAAGTGAAACCGATGCAGTGGTGGCAAAACAGCGTCCAAGGTAGTGTCGCGTTTTTTTTCTTTTTACTTTTGCCCCTAAGCGCATAAGTCTTAATCCTGTGACGATTTTGTAGTTTTCCCTTTGGAATTGTCGCACAAAATTGGTGATTTCATATAGTGGAGTAGCCAGATCTGCATCCCAAAAACCAATATAATCGGAAGGAATCTTTTCATAGGCATACACCATTCCTTTACGAACAGCCTCTGCTTTACCTCCGTTAGGTTGTATATCAAGATAATGCATGTTAGGCTGCTGTGACAACTGTTGTAGTATGGCAAGTGTGTTATCCTTGCTGCCATCATTCACAAAAAGGAAATGAACCGAGGGATTCTCTTTGACAAATTGGAGAAATTCGTTTTGTTTTAATCTTTTTTCCTCGTTGTAACAGGGAATAACGATGGTTGTATTCATGATGCTAATAATTTACACCTAAAGAATATGGATTATCTGTGTGCCAGACAGGTATTAAGTTGATTGGCAAGGAATGGATATGCGGGAAGAGCTGCTTGCAATTGAGGTATAGCATTGTTGTAGTCACCTTTGGCAAAATAAGAAAGGCCAAGGTGGGCTTTGATAAATGGCAGTTGGCTTTTATTTGTACACTGTTGTTCCGCTGTAATTAATGAAGAAATAGCTTCATTGTATCTGCCTAATTCATAAAATGCTGATCCTTTATACATTGAGGCATACATAACCTTGTCTTGTGTTGGGAGGAAAGTCATATCTTTGTCGAAAAATTCTATACATTTTTCGTAATCTTTATTTTGATAGTGTCCTAATCCTGCCCAGAACCATATTCCGAAGTTGTCGGGATCAAATTTGTAAGCAGAATCCAATAGAGCAACACCTTCAGCAATTTTACCTTCACGAATGCATCTAATGCCTCTGGAGTCAAGCTTGTTTCGTTTTACAACAGCACAAATAGGGTTACCATCTACTTCTTCCACGTGAATAGTGCCTTTAGGCGGGAAGAATTTTTTGATGGCTTTCGGTTGGATTACATGGAAGTTGATGATGGAGTAATCACAATCTGTTTCAGCAAAGCCCATGTATGAAGTCGAGAATACTTTCACATGATTGGTGTCTCCTAACATTTCAGCATAATAAATAGGAGTGAAGATTTTGGTGGAGACGGTTACCAGAGAGTCTGTTTTATTCAACTCATTTTCACGAAGCCAATCGTAGGCTCGGGTGGCGGAAGTCTCATAGAAATCCAATTCGAATTTCAGGTAAGGATTACCAACGGATTTGTTATAGTAGCAGTATATGTAGTTATGGTTTTTCACCATCCAGATTAATGTCGGTGAAACAATCAGTAGCATACATGCAGCCACGATAGGGTAGTATATCGTTTCTTTTAATTTTTTAGGTTTGACAAATTCAATCAGCTCGTACCAACCGATAGACACTAAAACGGCAAAGGGAGCGTAGAAGAAAAGAAGGTGTCTCCATCCGTTGTATATGTTTGCGTGGGAGGCAACGATGTAGATGGGAGGGAATAGGGCGGTGAAGAGCAAGAATATAATAGCGGTTTTGCGGTAGTTTTTGAAAATTCTGACAATAAACGCCAGAAACAAAATAGCCCCAATGAAAATATAGTATGGTAAGGTTCGTAGGAGAGAAAACAATAGGTAGTGTTCTGGTGGATTGGTGGATTCTGCCATTTTGCCTTCATAAATGAAGGGGATTCGATGAGAATATTTGCTAACTGATTCAAAGGAGGACATTATATGTTGAATAAATCCTTCATGAAAGGCGTTAGGATATGCACAAAGTCCAACAAAAACTGCAAAAATGCCAGTTATAAGGCAAATGACAAGGATTTTGGTAATCTGCATAAAATCTTTTTTTACAAATAATTGACGCAGATTTTTATTCATGATAAATTCCAAAACAACGGCAATGAAAAAATAAAGCAGTATCAAAATTCCGGAAATTCTAATACTTGTGGCAAATAATATGCCGAAAAAAATATAAAGGACAGCTTTAATACTGATACGGGGAAGCTGGTTGGTGAAAATGAGTAGACCGTAAATTGCAACAGCGAACCCTAATGCAGAAGGTACATCCTGTCCTCCACAAAAAGAGAGACCTAAAATTGTAGGGGTTACAAACATCATCACCATTGATATAATCCCTAATTTATAATCTTTAATTTCTTTTCCTATCAATCCGGTGAAAAGAATAAGTAAAAATCCAAAGAATGCTAAACAGAACCTTTTTACCAATAGGAGGTTTTTTATATGCAGCAATCGGCAAATTCCTGCTGGTACAATTTCAAAACCAGTGCCTGCATTTTTTAACTGGGGAACTTGTTTTACATTATAATCATCCACCTGACTATAGTCAAGTACTGTTGTGTCTCCGTCAATGTAATAGTCCAGGGTAAATTTGCCATGGGCCACATACCATAAATCATCACCTCCAGATCCAACAGAACTTGCATTGAGTAGCATTAGAATTAGGATGACCGCCGCAGTTGAATAAAACAAACATTTGCTCCAACGTGAGGTAGAAGTGTTTCTTGAATTTTGTGATAAAGAGGAATCTTGTGTGTTTTGGTTGTCCGTTTTAGGCATGGATGGCCTGTCAATTTTTTTTGTTTTCATCAAATTTTGAGTTTAATACTGTTTTTAGCCCAAAGAACAGATCTTATTAATTATTTTGCAAATTGCTGATACATCGGTTTCATTTAATTCATAAAACATCGGTAGTCGAACTAGACAGTCGGCAAAATGGTCACAATTGGGTAAGTCCCGGCCGTCATGTTTCTCTTTGTAAAACTCGCTGCTGTGCAGGCTAAGGTAATGAAAAACAGATAGAATGTTGTTGTCTTTCAGTGCTTTAATCAAATTTGTGCGCTCTTGAAGACTATTGCATGTCAAGTAAAACATGTGTGCATTGTTGGTGGCAAAATCTGGAATATCCGGCAATTGAAAACAACCCTTATCCGCTAAAGGTTTTAACAATTGGAAGTATTTGTTCCATAATTGTTTGCGTTTGTTTTGGATATTGTCCAGTTCTTCGAGCTGTGCCCATAGGAAAGCGGCTATTGTTTCGCTAGGAAGGAAAGACGATCCTATATCACACCATCCATATTTGTTTACTTCTCCACGGAAAAATTCGGCACGATTAGTGCCTTTTTCCCAAATGATTTCTGCACGACGGATGAATTTAGTGTCGTTGATACCTAACATACCACCTTCGCCAGATATAATATTTTTAGTCTCATGAAAAGAGAATGCAGAAAGGTGGCCTATAGTGCCCAAGGGTTTTCTTTTATAATAAGAATCGATAGCTTGAGCGGCATCCTCCACTACCAGAAGGTGATGCTGTTCGGCAATTTCCATAATCCGGTCCATATCACAAGCAATGCCAGCATAATGCATGGGTACAATTACTTTCGTTTTCGGTGTGATCAGGCTTTCAATTTGTTCTGCATCAATATTGGGATTGCCTTTCATGCTGTCGGCAAAGACAATCTTTGCTCCCTGGCGTACAAATGCCAATGCAGTGGATACAAAGGTATAACTCGGGACAATCACTTCGTCGCCGGGTTTGATATCACAAAGAATGGCGGCCATTTCAAGCGCATCTGTACAGCTTGTGGTAAGCAAACATTTCTTGAATCCATATTTTTCTTCGAAAAAATGTTGGCACCGTTTTGTGAATTCCCCATTACCACTGAGCTTGCCGTTGTTCACGGCTTGATATATGTATTGGATTTCTTTGCCAGAAAGATATGGTTTGTTGAATGGTATCATATAGATTATAAATAAAGTTTTTTACTTTTGTCCTTTATAAATGCATAATTTAAGAATTCGATTCTGCAAAAATACGAAATTTCCATAAAATTGAAATCATAAAATGGAAAATCTTCGTTCTACAAATTTTTATACCAAATCCCGATATTCTGCCCCGATGAGTTGGATGAGGTCGTCGGGGGCAACGTGTACTTGGTAACCGACTTTGCCGGCACTGAAATAGATCTTGTCGCAGAGGGTGGCGCTCTCTTCTACAAAGGTGGGGAAGGGCTTTTTCATGCCGATAGGGGAGCAACCTCCGTGGATGTAACCTGTGAGCGGCAGGAGGTCTTTCTGCTTGATCATGGCGATGTTCTTGACACCGGCTGCTGTGGCGGCTTTCTTGAGGTCCAGTGTGCAGCATACGGGGATGACAAAAACATAATGGTCGCCCGTATTGGCTACTGTCACCAGGGTTTTGAATACCGATTCTGCAGGCTCGTTCAGCACCTGCGCAATGGTCTCACCATCCGTCATGCTGTTATCATATTCATGTGCGGTGAATTCAATGCCCTTTTGGCTCAATATACGCATTACGTTGGTTTTCTCCATGCCTTACAGTTTTAATTTATGAGGGGGTTGCGGTTTCACCGCATGTATTTTCGGACGCACTCTGTGCGTCCCTACTGCTACCTGCTACCTGCCACCTGCCACCTTTATTCCTCTTCCAGCTCTCTATGTTTCGCATAATTGCGCCATTTCTCTATCACTGCGGCGAAGTCTTCTGGTAGCTCGGAGTCAAACAGCATGTATTTTCCCGTGCTGGGATGCACAATACCTAAGGATTTGGCATGCAATGCCTGCCGTGGCATCAGACGGAAACAATTGTCAATGAATTGTTTATACTTGCTAAAGGTGGTGCCTTTCAGAATTTGGTCGCCACCATAGGTCTCGTCGTTGAACAAGGGGTGGCCGATGTATTTCATGTGCACCCTGATCTGGTGCGTTCTGCCGGTCTCCAACTGGCATTCCACCAAGGTTACGTAACCGAAGCGTTCAACCACTTTCCAGTGGGTGACGGCATGTTTGCCTTGGTCGCTGCCTTCGGGGAAGACAGTCATCACTAAACGGTCCTTGGGATTGCGGCCTACGTTGCCCACAATGGTACCCTCATCTTCTTTGAAATCGCCCCACACCAGAGCCCAGTATTTACGCTCCAAATCGTGGTTGAAGAAGCGTTTGGCCAAGGTCATCTGTGCCAACTCATTCTTGGCCACAATCATAATGCCGGAGGTGTTTTTGTCGATGCGGTGCACCAGCATGGGACGCTGGTCATTGCCATCTTTATCTTTCTTGCCTAAAAATCTGTAGGTAAGAGCATTGACAAGTGTTCCAGTATAATTGCCGTAGGCGGGATGCACCACCAAACCGGGTTGCTTGTTGATAATGATGAGGTCGTCGTCCTCGTAAGGTACATTAAGTGGAATGTCTTCAGGGATGATTTCAATGTCGCGCAAGGGTTGCGGCATCAGGATGGAGATGACATCGAGAGGATGGACACGGTAGTTCTGCTTCTCAGGTTTCCCGTTCACCACAATGCAATTGGCTTTGGCAGCCTGCTGGATTTTGTTGCGGGAGGTGTTGGGAATCAGGTTCATCAGGTATTTGTCGATGCGCAGCATTTCGGTGCCCTTATCGACCACAAACCTAAAATGCTCGTATAATTCTTCCTTTTCCTCGGTGTTGGGAATATCCTGTGTTGTAACCTCTAAATTGTCCATTGTTCGTACATCCTATGCGGCGGTTGCGGTTCCACCGCAAAATTTTGTTTCACCATTCCGTCTGCGTAGCTGGCGGAATCTCTGTCCATTGTTCGTTCATCCTATGCGGCGGCTGCGGTTCCACCGCCAAATGT
>JAEETJ010000074.1 GCA_016290295.1 Bacteroidales bacterium | reverse complement strand
GCAATTCATGGTCGATACGGGGTTTATAATAATCGCCATCCATCCAGCCTGCGGAAACCAGTTTGCACAAATTGTGATAACCCGTTTCATTTTTCGCCAAGAGAATCAGGTGGTTACCATTACCATTCTCCTTGCCGGTGCATACCAAGCGACTACCTTTAGGGTTAGTTTTGGTCTCTTTGGCCACATACACCTCGCAACCGAAGATGGGTTTGAAGACGCGCTGTTTGGCAATTTCTATTTTGGCACGGCACTCCTCTATTTTTTGCATAGATTCCTGAGACGGAGTATGTTCTGTCTCAATACCAGATTCAGAATCATCCTGCTTTTGCAAAGTTTCCAGTTCATTCTCCAGGTCCTTGATTTCCCCTTTCACCGACTTATTATGTTTGTCAATGAAGTCGAAAAACTCTTTAATGCCGAACATATTGCCATGGTCGGTGACAGCCATCGAATTCATGCCTGTTTCGAGGCATCGTTTCACCAATCCGGAGATGGTTGACATGCCGTCAAGTATTGAGTAATAAGTATGTACGTGAAGGTGGGTAAACTTTGCCATAGTAGAAATTTTATGCTACAAAGGTACATAAAATTCTTGAAATTTCATGGCATAGTGAAGAAAAAAAAATAGTATTTGACAACTAAAAACTTAAAACTTCCAACGGTCAATTTCCAACTGTCAACATATCACATCGCTTTCCTGATTCGTTTAATCAGGCCGGTCAACACCTTACCAGGGCCGAGTTCGACAAACTCTTCAGCACCGTCGGTTACCATGCGCTGCACGGACTGTGTCCAGCAGACTGGCGAGGTAAGTTGCGCTATCAAATTACACTTGATTTCAAAGGGATCTGTATGCGGCTGAGCATCCACATTTTGGTAGATGGGGCATATCGGACTTTGGATTTCTGTTTTGTTAATAGCCTCTGCCAGCTCTACCCTTGCTGGTTCCATCAAAGGCGAATGGAAGGCACCTCCCACCTTCAAAGCAACCACCAGTTTCACTTTGTCTTTCAGTAAAGCGGAAGCCTTTTCCACACCGCTGATAGTGCCGGAAATAGCGATTTGTCCAGGACTATTGAAATTGGCGGGCACCACAATGTCATCGACAGCGGCACAGGCTTCTTCCACGTCCTCTGTTGTACCTCCGACAATAGCGGCCATAGTAGAGGGTTGCAACTCACAGGCTTTCTGCATAGCCATAGCGCGCTGCGACACCAAACGCAATCCATCCTCAAACGACAAAGCACCGGCAGCAGTCAATGCGGAGAACTCACCCAGGGAATGACCTGCCACCATATCAGGTTGAAAATCAGCCAGAGTCTTAGCCATAATCACCGAATGGATAAAAATGGCTGGCTGGGTCACCTTGGTCTGTGTCAATTCCTCATCAGTACCCTTAAACATGATATCAGTGATGTCAAAGCCCAATATCTCGTTAGCCTTTTCAAACAACTGGCGTGCGATGTCAGAACTTTCGTATAAATCCAAGCCCATGCCAGAGAACTGTGCACCTTGGCCGGGAAAGACGTATGCGGTTTTCATACAATTTACAGTTAGCAATTAATAATTAACAGTTGATAGCTGTGATTGCATATTTATGCCGAATCTTATCTTAATTGGCGGCGGTATGCTCTGATAGTTTTTTCAAGACCAAGATATAAGGCATCGCAAATCAAAGCATGACCGATGGAAACTTCCAGCAAGCCAGGAATATTGCGGTTGAAATATTTCAAATTTGCCAACGACAAGTCGTGTCCCGCATTCAGTCCAATACCTTGTTTTTTTGCTTCTTTCGCGGCTTCCACAAAATCCTTGATGGCCATTTCCGGATCATCACCGAAATTGCGGGCATAGCTTTCGGTATAAAGCTCCACTCTGTCGGTACCTGTTTTCTTGGCAGCGGCAATCATGGTCGGATTAGCATCCACAAAGATGCTGGTTCTGATGCCTTCGCGGTGGAATTCCTCAATGATTTTAGTCAGGAAATGCGCATGGGTAATTGTATCCCAGCCCGCATTAGAGGTCAGTGCTTCAGGCGGATCAGGCACAAGTGTCACCTGGGTGGGTTTCACGTCAAGCACCAGCTTGATGAACTTATCGGAAGGATAACCCTCGATATTGAACTCTGTGGTCACCACTTCTTTCAAGTCATACACATCCTGATAACGGATATGACGCTCATCAGGACGCGGATGCACTGTGATACCCTGGGCTCCGAAACGTTCACAGTCGATGGCTGCCGTTACCACATTCGGCATGTTGCCGCCACGGGCATTACGCAAGGTGGCGATTTTATTAATATTGACACTCAGTCTTGTTTTATTTTTCATAATTGATTTTTTAGCGCTGCAAAAATATATTTTTTTTTCATACTTCCAATGATTATTTCCATGCTGTTTCATAAAAAATGCAATTTCAGCTGTAACTTATGATGGACCAAAAAATTAAAATGAAAACCAATTATAATAAATTAATACTTTAACACATTAGCCAATGGGCACATTAAAAATTTATGTATCTTTGCAAGTTAAAACATATAAAAACTGAAACCATGCGTTTTCTTGTTTTATTCCTCTGCACCCTCCTGTTAGTATGCTCCAATATAGAAGCACAAAACACTAATATTCAGGGATATGAAATAAAGATACAGACCCTCAATGTGGAGGATAGCTACATGTATCTGCAGGCATATTATGGTCAGGAAGCCTATGTTTTTGATTCTGCCAAAGTAAAAGGCCACAAAAATATTGTCTTCAAAAATAAAAAAAGAGTAATGCCAGCCGGCATATATACTCTTACTGACAGGTTTGGCAATGAATATCTTGACCTGATTATCAACAAGGACCGTTATATCGCTGTCATCGGCCTAAGTCTGGACCGCCTTAGCACCTCAGCCGTCGTGAGCGGATCGGAAGAAAACGCACAATTCATTGAATTTCAGAAACAGATGGCTTCTGTAGAGTCGTTCCGTGAAACTTCCATACAAACCATTGACAATACCGCGAAATTATTTTACGAATCGACACCTGAATCATTTTTAGGCCACTACATCAAAGCCAAATACTACATCAATCCGGTGCTACCCAAGCTTGACGAAAAAGACACGACAGACGCTTCACGACAGTATCAGCTGTTGATAGACCACTATTTCGACCATTATACCTTTGATGATGCGCGTTTGCTTCGTTCGCCTATCTATTTGGATCTGAAGAACTATTTCTTCGAGGTATTACCCCAAGATCCCAAGCTTATAGTTCAGAAAGCCAACGAGTTTTTAGGAAAATTCAAAGACCAGGAATCCTACGAATATTACACCGCATTATTGCTCAGTCTGTTTGAGCATGGTGCCAACAATCTGGTGAATGACCAAGTGTTTGTGGAGTTATTCGACAAACATTGTGCAGGCAAGAGCATCAGCACTATTCCAGAGGACCTGCTGGCCTATTACAAGCGTACTGTCGAGCGGAAACGCAAGCTGCTACCTGGAAAAACCGTTCCTGCCTTGGTCAGCTATGACATCAGCAATGCCAAGCATTCCACCAAAGATATTGACAAAGATTTGATTATCCTTTGGTTCTGGGATGCCGACTGCGATGAATGCATTGTGGAGACCCCGAAATTGAGCGAATTCTACAAAGAGTTCGCCAACCACTACAATCTTGAGGTTTATGCCGTTGCCATTACCGATGACCTTGAAAAATGGGACAATTTCTGCAAAAATAATGATTTGCAATGGATTAACGTCAACTATTATATGAATGATCCCAACTATGACTTCATCGAATATTTCGACCTCATAACCACTCCCGTTATCTATCTGTTAGACAAGAACCATACAATAATCACACGTGATTTTCCGTTAGAGGAAATACATGAGAAGTTGACCACTGAATAGTGGTCAGGGGGTAGTGGTCAGGGGGCAGAATTCAAAATTCAAAATTCAAAATTCAAAACTAACCCTTCCACCCTATAACCATCTCATCCTGTAATCCTGTAATCCTGTAATCCAAAATCAACTGTCAATTAAAATTAAACCTTTTGCGATATAAACTGTTTGACAATAAAATAAACACTATACAATGAGAAAAATTAGATTTATTCTTTTAGCTCTTTCATTATTCATCATTTGTCCTGCGATGCAGGCACAGAAAGCCAAAGGCACAAGCGGCAAAAAAGGCAAAGAAGCCACCACTTACGACATCACCTTTAACATTAAGGGAGCAAAAGACACTATTGTGTATTTGACTCTCAATTTTGAAGGAAAGCTGATGCTCAGAGACTCCGCAAAAGCCTCATCACCTGGTGTTTATAGATTTAAAAACAGCAAGAAATTAGAATGCGGTTTTTACACTTTGGTAGCCCAGAAGAGAATCCAATATGCCAGCTTTATCATAGACAAATTGCCATTCTCCATGATTATGGATATGGATACCACTGGGGACCCGACCAAAATGGCCGTACACAATTCTCCAGAAAATGCCATAGTGGTTGATTTCCAGAAACAAACCGTCAAAGCGCAACAAGAAATCTCGGACTTGAACAAAGACAAACAGTTTTTCGAGCAACATAACCAAACCGACAGTGTGGAGAAAGTCCGCGAAAAAATGAGTGTGATTGACAAGAGAATGAAAGACTATATCGCACAGTTGATTGAAGAACATCCCGACTATCTTTTTGTGAAAATGCAAAAGGCCTACAGTCAGTTTGATGTGCCAGAATTCAAAGATGCTGAGGGCAATATGGACAATGAGGCCAGAGCGGCCTATTACAGAGCACACTATTGGGATAATTTCGATTTGGGCGATGGACGAATGGTCTTCATGCCTGTCATGCAAGGAAAAACCAAGGAGTATTTTGAGAGAGTACTTCAATATCAGGAAGTTGACACCATTAACAAGTATATAGATCTGACAGTGGACAAATGTACCGACACCCTCACTTATCAGTACATGATCAACTATCTTTCCCATCATTTTGAATCCAGCAAAAATCTCGGTCATGATGCTGTATTTATTCATATAGCCAAGAACAATCAGCTGAAAGGCAAATGTTTTTGGATGGATGAGGATTTGATTGAAAAATACCGCAAGCGTGTAGAACGTTTGGAACCGCTGTTAATTGGCCAACACGCCAAGGAATTGCTGATTCCCGACACTAGCGACAACTGGCATTCCTCCCATGCCCTACCAAAAGAATATGTCATTATATGGTTCTTCGATCCCGACTGTCCCGAATGCCGCAAAGAGACTAAAAAGCTGAGAAAGCTATACGACTCGTTGCAAACTGCCGGCACACGCAATTTTGATGTGTTCGCCA
>JAEETJ010000073.1 GCA_016290295.1 Bacteroidales bacterium | reverse complement strand
CTACAAATAGATTGGCAACCGTCATTATGTTCTCGTCAAGTGTCCAATCTAAACAATGCTTCACGTTTGACAACGAAACAGATTCATTTCTGCCTGGCCTCCTGAATTTTGGCTCCAACAGCCTTATAGCATTCAACGCAATCCTTGATAACATCTCGCAGTTTCTAAGGTAATTTCTGTTTTTGATCTGCATATGGTCCTGTCCGAAATCCATATCTAGACACCAATGCAATTTATTTTCTATATGCCAATGTTCCCTTATTGCACGATATCCCAATGCTGCTATATTTGGATTATCAAACGAAAGTGAAGATATGAACAGTCTGACTTCTGGTTCTCTTGATACCTCATGTTTTTTATTTTCACTTTCTGTTACTGCCATAAATACTGTTTGTGCATCTTTCTTCCAATCCTTTAATGGAACTTTATTTTTTATAGCACTTACCGGCAAAGCGTATACGGTCCTCTGTTCTATTCTCCCGTGTGCAATTTCCACATCACTTACATAAGTTTGTCCGTACTCACTCATCAGTTCCGGATTGTTTAATGCCTCCTTCACAACTTTCTTCAGGGATTTGTGGTTATCCTTTAAGGCTAAAACATAATCTCCGCCTCTTTCCATTATTGCATCCACAACACTTCGCTGCGTATTGAGTGCATCGGCTGTAACTATCGTTCCCTGCAAATCGAACAGTTTTATTGCACGCACACACGCCTTGTTTTCATTCTCTTTTTTCTCTACCTCTTCCATCCCGAGAGATAATCCACAGGTTGAATCAAACAAGGTTACGTAATACAGCTTCTGATGCAGGCGACGATCATCATTGGAAAACTCTAGATATCCCTTCCTAGGTTCATACTCAGCTGCTTTAGGTGTCTGTCCGTCCAATGATATTATTCGTTTTATTCCAAGTTCGTTATACCCCTTGTTATTTATTACCAGCTCTGCAAAATGTCCCATTATTGATTTTAAATCATCAACAACTATCAAGCTCAACAGCCGGTTAACCGTGTCATGAGATATCAGGCTGTCTGGAAAATTCGGTATACTCTGTTTTAAAATTTTAAACTTATAACGCCAGAAGTATTCAACCTGAAGTGCAGAATTATAGCCACACATCCATGCCAGTATTATTGCGAACAATGTCGGTCCAAGGGGATAACGAACTTTTTTAGGATCTCTACTATCTTGTATTTCCACTATATCCATCATTTTTTTCACTGCATCCAATAACATAATTTTTTCCATACTTATAAATAATAGTATTGGATCAAAATTTGATAATGAGCACAAGTGAGTTTTTATTAATGCGATCCTTGTATCACAAAATATTTTTTAGCTATGATCCATAAATTACGTTTCGTTCATGCGTAGGCCCTGCACTAGGACATATACAGCGTATAAAATGTTCAAACTTACTAAAAAAATACATCTTTGACCCATACCTTTCATAAGTCCAGTGTCCCGTCCGCGTTTGATTCGGTTCTGACTTTTCTGTTTACAGGGAGGAACTCATAGCTCCTGAAATAATGGTGTTTGTATAGGATCCTTACGGACTTCCTTATATTCCAGGCTCCTCCATCAAAGGTATGCTTCGAACCATTCTTCTTGGTTCTAAAATCATAAATGATCCGAACGGGTACGGACACTTCAAGGATGATATCCGCGATGCTCTTGACGACTGTATCAGAAGGGCTAAATACAGACCGGACCGCCGGCTGCTGAAACGTGAGGCTGAAGATGTAGAGGCTAAAGGATTCCGCACACTCAGATGCAACACAAAAAATATAAAAGATGC
Source organism: Bacteroidales bacterium (assembly GCA_016290295.1). Taxonomy (GTDB): domain Bacteria; phylum Bacteroidota; class Bacteroidia; order Bacteroidales; family WCHB1-69; genus RUG11690. Next base: position 3,711 of record JAEETJ010000073.1, on the reverse strand, counting down.
TGTAAACGATATCATGAAAGGATTTATTGTCGGTGACAGTGAACCTGTCAGCACTGATCAGTTGTCAGTATGTCAGCGAATTGAACTTCACCATGACGGTGCTGAAAAGAAACTGAATGTTACCAGGGAATGCCTTAAACCGGGGACTGAAATCAAATTCACTCTTACAGTGGACAGAGCTGTATGCAGATATACAGATGAATTGATTTTGAAAGCCATAGAAGATTTTAATAATGCCTGCAACAGTTACTTTGTAAAAAAATTTACCGGAGCAGCACCAGTTCCTAATGAATGTGTACTCATAGGCGGTGGTTGCGGATATGCTTCAAAAACTGTAACTTATCCCCTCTTTGCAGATGAAGGGGTTCCTGAAATTATCAACATATTCCGAGGTACAATGCCTGAAAAAATTTTGGTTCTTTACAAAATCAAGTTGGAAATATATTGGATGATTTTTTCAAAATAAGCAGAACTCATCAACAGGGAACAATTATTTCAAGGATCAGAATTAGCCTCGTTGCTGTCATGTGTCATTCACTAACATATTGATACTCAAGTCTTTCTTTCCGTATGGCTACCTGTGTTACATCTTAAATGCAATTTTTACTGACGGGAACACACCGAGTCAAAGTCCGGTCATCCAGTTCTGCGTCGTTCCAACCGGAATTTGTAAAGAACCAAAATTTTCTATCTTCACAAACATGATGAATACGAAGAAAAAAACATGGCTCCGCATATCCTTAAAACATCAAGATATCAGGGAAAACTTTATCAAACCGGTCTATGCAGGATCGCTTCTGCAGACAGGACATAAAAAATAATTTACAATGTAAGGATTAGAATCGTTATATTCGTTCTTTAACAAAATGCATCTAAACCTAAAAATTTATAATGACATACAGTTTCGATGAATCATCGGCTGATGATATACGGATTCATTTGAATCCTTTTATCAAAAAACGGATAGTCAAAATTGTGATATATCTATAATATTATCAAATTTTGTGATTGTTATCACTGTTCTCGCTCGCGCGACTTAACCTGTTGATTTTATTGAACAGAAATTGTATTCTTATACTAGAAAGATGTTACAAAACGCAATTTGACGGTGTTTGCCTGCTCTCGCTCGCAAATAGCTGTCTGAGCCCTTGATACATAAGGCTTTGCAAGGGGGGCTGTAACAATGACCACTTCCCCGTAAGGGGACGGAAACTACATAATAGTAGTGGATAAATGTATTCATTATAAAGGTAACAATGACCACTTCCCCGTAAGGGGACGGAAACCGCGGATGCCTGGTATTTATGGGGACCTCACGGACAGTAACAATGACCACTTCCCCGTAAGGGGACGGAAACTTCATACAAAACTCCTTTTTATTAATGCATTAGAAGTAACAATGACCACTTCCCCGTAAGGGGACGGAAACCTTGTCAAATGCATTGTTCATTTTGGTCTCCTCAAATTAATGGTAACAATGACCACTTCCCCGTAAGGGGACGGAAACCAGCATTCATGGTCATTCCAGCATGCATCAATGTCATCAAAGTAACAATGACCACTTCCCCGTAAGGGGACGGAAACATTGTTTCAAGGGAGAAAAAAAAAGACCCAACTAAAGTGGTAACAATGACCACTTCCCCGTAAGGGGACGGAAACCTGCGTGACTAATGATTTTGCGAATTCAGGTTCTGACATGTAACAATGACCACTTCCCCGTAAGGGGACGGAAACCTATTTTAGCGTAGCTAGGAGGTGAAGAAATATGGGTGTAACAATGACCACTTCCCCGTAAGGGGACGGAAACCGCGGTATCTTGCAAGTTCAATGGTTGATATGTAGTAACAATGACCACTTCCCCGTAAGGAGACGGAAACGCTGCAACCACGAGCGTACCCAAACGTACCCATTTCGTAACAATGACCACTTCCCCGTAAGGGGACGGAAACCGCGGTATCTTGCAAGTTCAATGGTTGATATGTAGTAACAATGACCACTTCCCCGTAAGGGGACGGAAACATCTATTAGGACATCCCATATACCCTCAACCCTCATACTCACCCTGTGACCGCCGTTCCATCCATGCCCGGAATCACGTACTGATCATGTACAGGTGACAAAACCGTTCACAAAGGCAAAATAGAATCTGTGCGGCAGACATGTCTCTGGAATAAAAATGCCGGACCAGTTGAAGAGTATCAAACTGAATTCCGGCATCTTTTCTCGAATTCAGGCGCTTTATTCCCATATGGAAAAAATCCGGCTGTCCGTCCGTGATCACATTTTCTGAATAATCCTTTCAAAGTCTGTGACGAAGTTTCTAGAGGCATGAAGATCCGTATGATATAAATGGATCGTGCGTGTATCCTTTGCAGTAACGGAGTTCAAATGAAAATTGGAATAGTATGTGCCATGAATGAAGAACTGGCACCGATGCTTGATAAAATTGAAAACAAAAAAGTCCTGCCTGTTGGCAATCACATTTTCTACGAAGGAACCCTTAACGGAAAAAATGTTATACTGACCGTAAGCGGAATAGGCAAGGTGCAGGCTGCTCTGACAACGTCAGTCATAATAAACGTGCTCAAAACTGATATTGTAATCAATACAGGATCCGCAGGAGGACTGCGTCCTTCCTCAGAGATAAAAATCGGTGATATTGTTGTCTCGTCTGGAGTTGCCTACCATGACGTGGATCTGACAAACTTCGGATACAAGCCCGGACAGCTCCCGGAACACAGTCTGTACTTCAAGGCGGATGATAAACTTGTTGAAATCGCCATGTCATGTAAAAAACTTGCAAACCACAAGGGACTGATTGTATCAGGGGATCAGTTTGTCTGCACAAATGAGCAGCACAGCCGTATTATTAAAAACTTCCCTGACGCAATGGCGACCGAGATGGAGGGCGCATCAGTGGGTCATGTATGTACGGAATTATCAGTTCCTTTTGTCGTAATCCGCTCAATCTCGGATACGGCGGATCATAAATCTACTGTTGATTTTGATGAATTTCTCACAGTTGCATCAAGAAATTCGTCTCTCATAGCGCTGCACCTGCTGGAAAACCTGTGAACAGCGAACTTATCGGGGTTCTTCTTCAGTTTTTCAGTTCAAGACCCGGAATAGTATGCACGGCAACGCTGCTGGCCATGGCGGTGCCTGTATCAGCAAATATATGCTGTCTGCTGTTTACACGGATGTCAGATCGTGTAAACAGCGGTGATCTGCATCCGTCAACTGCAGGGATGTTCAGCATTTTGGCAAATATGATGATATTTCTTCCGCTGGCCTGTCTTCTGTGGAGTGCAAACAACCTGCTTCCCCATGATCTGATCTACGATTATCTGCTGATGATCTTCTGCATTGAGTATTCATCCATAAGATCTCCCGTCAAAGATATAAGCTTTCAGCTTCGCAGGCAGCAGCTGAAAAGAGCCAGAAAGGCGGCTTCAGAAATTCTGCTGAGAAATACGGAAAAAATGAGCGAAATGGGTATCGCAAAAGCTGTATGCGAATCAACAGTGCTCCGCTTCATGCACGGATATTTTGTCCCGGTTTTATGGTATCTTGCTCTCGGTCCGACGGCCGCCTTCACTGCATCGCTGCTGATCATTCTGGCAAGAGCATTCAGCGTCAAACTGAGAAAAAATGAATATTTCGGGAGGATAAACTCCGTTCTTGCCATGACAGTATCGGCACTGCCGGCAG
>JAEETJ010000012.1 GCA_016290295.1 Bacteroidales bacterium | reverse complement strand
AGATGGATGTCTATTTCAACATCGTCCACATCATTTGACATTAAGAAATTGGAAATCGAATCTAAAATATTGCGAGTTTGAGAATCGGATGTGTCCAGATGCCTATTTACAAATTGAAACCTAATATCATTAGTTCGGAGCATCACCTTTTTTGAATCAGAATTTATTAGTTCTTGAATGTTTTTGACTATGGGGATAGTATCCTTTTGTACACAGGCTTGTGTATAATTTGTAATTGATAGTGATAACAAACAAAATAAAAGAAACTTATTCATGATTGTAATTCGGGCTAATTGCGGCGATAAATAAAAGATGATTGATTAGGCTGAACAGGAATTGGATTATACGGCTGAAAAAGATTCCCTTCGAAATCCACTTTTTGTGAGCTGAGGAATGGAGAAATTTCAACAGCGTTCTTTCCTCGTTTCTCAATTATCCATGAAATTGTATTACCATCTGGATTTTTTAATAGCACAACACCATAGTGAGTAAATATTATCGGATTCCCACCGCAAAACGCATACGGACTGACTCCTGGATACTCGCTCCACTTCGGATCAACACTCCACCACCTGCCCAAGCGGCTGTCGTATTGCCGGACTTCAAAGCCGAAATTCGCCACATCTCTAAACACCTCATTATCACCCTCCTGTCCGTTAAAAAAGTACCGATATCCGCCGATAGCAATACGGGGGTGGCGAGGCGGGTATGTGGTAGTGGGAATCATGGCGTTCATAGTGCGAAGATTGGGTGTTAGAACTTGCTTTGAATGAAATTTTTCCAAGAAATAATATCTTTGTCTTTTCGTTCCTTAATCCAAGCATCAACACGATTTGGTCTGTACACCATAAATTCAATCGCATTCGTCATAGTTATATTATAAAGTATGACATTGACCTGCCAACAGTATTGATCGTTGTCCATTAATTCCATCAACAGTGGGATGCTTTCTATAGCATCAGGTTGAGAACAATAAGCTCGAATAAGTGTGTCATCAACAAAAACATAATAAGCAATTTCCCATCCATCTGCTGATTGTGCAATGAGTGAAGGCGCACTGACAGAGAACGTAAAGTCCTCAGGAGAATATGATTTAACACGTTCAATCATTGTTGAAAAATCAATTTGACGAGGAGAAAGTGCATTATTATTTGATGGCTGACATTTCACCCGTTGAGAAACCAATAGTAACATAACTGTGAGAAGTGTAAACCGTATTGCCTTGACAAATGTATTAGTCTCTTTCATTTTCGTTTTCGTTATTCTTTTTAGGTTGCATTGAATCATATTGCTTGCTATAGGCTTCAGAGATCTTTACGACTGTTCCATCCTGCAATTTTGTAGTGGCTTTTGAATGTGGCATTTGTCATTTCCCAAGCCAAGCCTTGTATCATGCCTGTAGTATTAGCTTGATGATCTATATTAATTTGTTTAGAGGCTGCATTTGTCCAAGTTCCTGTTTTGTCGTTTGTTACAGTAAATTCCACTAACTTGGCTTTGGTTTGCAAAGATGTGAATGTTTGACTTGTTTGAGCTTGTTCGACAGCATCTATTAATTGGTCTGATTGAATGACATCTTGGAGAAGACGATAATTATTTGAAGTCACGTATTCCAATGAATACGGTCCATACGATAATTGACTTGTTTGTGTTATCCACTTTTCAAGTCCTTCCACATCAATAGCCCGAATAACATCATTTTCCGCAAACGCATACGTGCTGTTCCACGGGTATTTTACGGCCAGCGGGTCAACACTCCAGAAACGGCCCAAACGGGCATCGTGCATACGGTATTCGAAGGCAAAAAGGCTGTTTTCTCCAAATACCTCATTATCACCCTCTTGCCCGTTAAAGAAGTACCGATATCCCCCGATATTGGTACTATCTGATTTTGGGCGGTATGTGAGGGGTGTTTTCATGGGGCAAAGATAATGAAATTTTCACAAGCAATTGTTCTGTGAAACGTTATTTAATATCATTTCATAAGCTTATTCTTTATAATCTTGATATTCCCAATACCCATAATAACTTAGTCTTTGGCTTATTTCTTCCCAATCCTTTCCTTTAATGCAAAACATTTCTGATTTATTTTTTGCTGATTATTATTACCATTTTCTTCTTTTAACTCTGCCTGGCACTTCGAATCCAAATCTCTTTAAATCCACCAATTTAATAAATTGCATAATAACAACGACAGCCAAAATGACGAGCACATGTATTACACTATTCTTGTTTGTTTTATTAGGATTACTCTATTCATAATCTATATATGGAATGCAGAAGGGGTCTTCTATTATTAATATTTTCACGTTATACTTTCAGACCTTGCGAAGTACTTCAAACAAAATCTGAAAATACGACAAGGCAAAGTTACATATTATTTTTTGATTTTCAAGTGTATGATGCAATCTTTCAATTAAAATACCGCAAAAATAGATATGGCAAACTGTTTACAACGTCATATTTTTTTTGTATTTTTGAAGTCTCCAAAAAAGCGTGGATTATTATGAACAATAAAAACAGTAAAGTTAAGAATCATAGTATTTGCCAATTAGAAGGATGGGATTGGAAAGGCGAGACAATAACCGTAGAAGATGACGGAATGATTGCCTTCCGCTTCTACAAACTCACCCAAAAACCGCTTACGGATCTCTCACCTGCAGATATTGATTTTATGATTATTCAAAAAAGGGGGCTTCCCTATTTGGTGCCTATGGCATTAGACATTCTGGAAGAGGATTTTTTTATTGAAGCTGATGATTACAATGGCGATTTGGTCCTGAACTTGTTGAGACTATCTGATTATAATAATGACGAATATTGGTCGAATCACCCTGTGGAAAAAGCACGTTTTTGCGAAATGTACAAGAGCAATCAACAAAACATGGAGGAAGCTTTAGATGTATCTGTGTCTAGGCATATCATCAAAAAAATCAGAAAACTATTCGATAAGTTCTGTGAGCAATAAGATAATACGATCAGTCAATTATCATGTTAAATTATTGTCATAGTTGTCCCAGTTGTCGTCCAAAAACAACAGCCTAATTTGTTTTCCAATTATGAACCGCAAACGACACAGTACATCCAAATCGAAGTCCCGCAAAAGGAAATCGTACGCTCAAAAGCATCCTCGGGCCAATAGTGTGGGTCCCTCGCCTCAAGATGTAGAGAATGAGAGGTATAGGATGATCTTTATCATCATGTTGATTATCGCTATTGTTGCCTTATTATTTTACTTGATTCAAGGTGGTGTGCCTGGATACGATTGGTATCCTGGTCGAGCTCTATACGATAGATAACAACTATAAAGTTGTCCCAGTTGTCGTCCAAAAAGAAAAGTGAAAAATGAGAGCCAAAGTCATGTTCCAAATGAAAAAAATTAAACTATTCGTAATCTTTTTGCTTGCTTTTATGATTATGGGATGTGTTTTTGACGGAGGAAGCAAAAGAAAAATTGTAGGAAACTATTATTTATGGCAGTGGGAAGGAGGACGTTCCTATTATTTGGTTGACAAACATACTTCCCCGAACGGTGGAGGTCTAATCGATGGCACAGTTCAGGTTATTGCATGGAGTGATAATTATATATATATCCTAAAGAAATCACTTTTTTCAGGAGAAAAGGAAGGATGGGTTATTATAGACGTTAAAAATCAAAAAATAACAAAAACTATTCCAGAACAAGTAATGAAAGAACGACTGTCAGCCAATGGGGATTCAAATATACAATTTTATTCTGCAGAATCTGCATGGGAAAAATTATAAATGACAAACCATATCGGTAAAAGTTAGTAGTATGAAACAATATATTCCCTTTATTTTTCTGTTGTTGCTGTTCCCTTATTGTTCTACACCAACATCTTCATCGATTGAGAATAATCAAACATCACAAACGAATTCGGAAATCGCTGTGATGGACGATTCTCTTTCTGAGTCTTTGTGCCATAATTGCGGTTTGTGGCTCAATTCATGGGAAAGAGGACTGAAAACTGACAGTTTTGCGCTCGTTCGTAGTTATACATCAACCCTGTCCACCGAATGGGAAGTATTCGACATTTCGGAAAAAGATTTCTCTGACTACCGGGACAAGATATATTACTCACCTAACGGATCTTACGCCATGGACTTGTATTCGTATAATCTCATCTTAAACAAGAAAGGTGCTAAAACACATGCGGTATTAGATGCGGACATCCAAATATATGTCATAGACATTGCTCATCATCAAAGAGTTCCAATCCTCTTTCTCGGACCCACAGCAAGCATAGACGATGGCTATTGGCTCTCCGACAGCACCGTTGTTTTGGTAGGATGGGAAAGATGTTTCGATTGCCCTGAAGAGGCGTACAGACCAAACGTATGCAAAGTAAATGTATTTACTGGTGAGACATTTGAATACCAGTATAATGCGACTTTTTCTCAATATAACAAGGATTTTCTGAAACAAAAGTTTCCAGAAATCATTTTTGATTTTTGATAATCCTATCTTCGCACCATGAACGCTTTGAACCACCCCTCACATATCACCCAAAATTTATCAGTACAAATATTGAAGGATTTCGGTATTTTTTTACGGATATTTGGTCAACAAATAAAATAAAAAAAGCCCTCTAAGGGGCTTTTTTTAAACTTTTGCTTCTCGCTTGGCTTATTTGATGGTAGCCAAATCTGAACCGGATTTGAATTTGACAACTTTCTTTGCAGGAATCTTGATTTCCTTCTTGGTCTGAGGATTACGGCCTTTTCTGGCAGCTCTCTTGACAACTGTAAAGGTTCCAAAACCAACTAAGGAAACTTTGTTACCTTTCTTCAATGCGGCAGTAGTGACATCCAAGAATGATTCTAACGCTTTCTTCGCGTCAACTTTGGTGAAACCGGCTTTTTCAGCGATAGCACTAATTAATTCAGCTTTGTTCATTTTTTTGATATTTAAAAGGGTTAATATAATATGAAGTGCAAAGGTATATAGAATTTTTTAGAAAAAACTTAATTTTTCCAAATTGTTGATAAGTTTGTCATTTTGTTGATAAACAGAATGACATTTTATAAAAAAAATATACTAAAAGAGAATGTTGGTGTAATTTTCACTTCTCCAACCCCTTGTGAATTCGGCAGATGGCATTCTTCTTTTCCCTTCAAATTGAATGTTTTTCAGCAAAAGTTGGAAATCTTTGGTGTGAACGACAAAACACCCATCTTTGTCAATCTCCCATTGGCCTGATGGCTTGGTGCTTGGCTTTTCACTGATTTCCGCTTCATAACACTTGATGATAAATTCCTTACCTTCGTGATTTTTGATGCGGGAAAAAGCCCCGGGATAGGGGGATAAACCCCGTATCTGGTTGAAGATCTCCTTTGCGGGACGGTTCCATTGAATCAGCATGTCCTCTTTCAAGATTTTGGGAGCGGGCTTGATAGCACTTTCATCAATGATAGACTGTTTTTTACATTTTACGCTGCCTTCATCAATGGATTTCAGGGTTTTGATGATGAGGTCTGACCCCACTTGCATCAGATGGTCATAGAGTTCGCCAGTGCTTTCCTTAGGTCCGATTTCCACCTCCACTTGGTCAATAATGTCACCGCAGTCCACTTGCGGGTTGAGGAAGAAGGTTGTGACACCGGTTTTGGTCTCGCCGTTCATGACCGCTCTTTGGATGGGCGCAGCTCCACGGTAGTTGGGCAACAGTGAAGCATGGAGATTGAAAGAACCCTTTGGCGGCAAGGAATACACCACTTCGGGTAAAATGCGAAAGGCCACCACCACAAATACGTCGGCATGGTATTGCTTGAGCTGTTCGATGAATTGCTCGTCTTTGAGTTTTTCGGGTTGCAGCACTGGCAGCTGGTGTGCCATCGCTGTTTTTTTGACCTCGGAGAAACGCAGTTGCTGTCCGCGTCCTGCCGGTTTGTCAGGTACAGTCACCACGGCCACCACTTCGGCAAAATCCGAGACGATGATGGCTTCCAGACCCGCGCATGCGAACTCTGGGGTTCCCATGAAAACAACTCTTAGCATAACGATTTCTGGTAATCAATCATTTGCAGACAGCTTACAGCAGCTTCTGTACCTTTGTTGCCATGTTTGCCGCCTGAACGGTCGATGGCTTGTTGCATGTCGTTGCATGTCAGCACCCCGAAAATGACAGGTGTAGCATAGTCTATGGCAGCTTTCATAATACCATCGGCCACGGCCTGGGCGATAAACTCAAAATGGCGGGTTTCGCCTTGGATAATGCAGCCTAAGCATATAACAGCGTCCATTTTTTCGTCCGCCTCCAACATCATAACGGCGGCGGAGGGCAACTCGAAACTGCCAGGCACACGACGCACGGTAATATTGCCTTTCGGCACCTTGTATTCCTGCAAAGTATCCAGTGCTCCTTCCAACAATGCGTCGGTGATAGTGTTGTTCCACTGACTCACTACAACGCCAATTCTCACCTGTTGGGGTGAGAATTGCTTATGAGGAGTAAAAGAAATTTCAGACAGGTTTTTCTTCTTGTCAGCCATATTATTTCAATTTGCTTTTTACGTTTTCAGCAAATTTGGCCACACCCATGTTCTGATATTGGTCGTAGTATTCAGTTTCAATGCGCTGGTAAGCGTTAGCGGCTTCTTTCCAGTTTTCGCTTCTTTCATACATCTGACCTAATTTGAACAGGTTGATAGGAGTGAAATAAGGATCATCGTTTTTAACGGCCTTCTTATAATAGGAAATAGCCTTGTTTTCATCACCTTGCTCATCATACAGATCGCCAATCAATGCTTGGCAAGCATACCAATGCACATCTTCTTTCTTTTTGAACTGCTGAAGATAATTCAAAGCTTCTTCTTTGTCATTCAGTTTCAGGTAAGTCAAACCAGCGAAATATTTGGCGGTATTGGCGGTTTTGGTCATCTTGTAATCTGAAATGATGGTCAGGAAACCGTCATTTTCGTCATCACCTTCCAAAGCCAGGTTCAATGAAGCGGAATCACCAGCCATATAATAGTTTATAGGAGCCAGCATAGCTGCGGAAGCCTTATGGTTTTTAGGCGTAAAATAGAATTTGTTCAAAGCTATGATAGCGGCGATGATCACCAAAATGGCAATTATGATGCCATAAATTACATTTTGATACTTTACAAAGAAGTTGATAAAGCGGGTGCCGAAACTCTCTGTCTCTTGTGCGTTTTCGGTTTTTTTTGCACCTAATTTCTCGTTATTTGCCATATCTTTTTATCGTTTAAATTTTAGGCGGCAAAGATACGAAAAAAACATATTAAATACCACAATAAAATTTTAATCTTATTTTATCATTCTGACTCATCTTGTTCTGCCCCGAGCATGTCGTTAATCCAGTTGGCAAAAATCAGGATATAGGCTTTGCTATAAATGTTTCTGAACATGAATTTGTCATCCTTCCGGTCCGGAATGATTTCCGTAGGATGCTTTAGAGGCATTATGGCGTATGATTTTTTGATGAGTCTTCTGAATTTGCGCTTGGAGCCTTGCGGATGCACCCCTACATTGGTAACGAGGTTCAGGGTAGGTGATACCGCCAAAGCCGAGTGCAGCCACATGTGAAAGTTGTATTGATAATCCCATACCGGCAACTCGGTTTTACGCAAGATGGTATAACGGCGGTGCCAATATCTGCGTTCTTTTGGTCGATGGGTATAATGTTTTACTAATTTGTTGAAGTTTACCTGTTCTAACTCGTTGATGTCCATGTCGAAATCTTCATAACGGTCGGCCCAGGTAGCAAAACCCCAAGTAGTGGCGTAGGCGGAGAAGTAGTAGGAACAGTCATTGTGATGCTTAGCTTTATGCTTGACGGCCCGGTGATGTTTGCGGAAATTGGAGGCCCCGATGTGGAAAATCCGCTTGTCATCGCGGAAACGCTCCAGAAGCTCTGCACAATAAGGGAAAAAGTCAAGATGAGGCATACAGTCCTCAAACAAAATGATACCTTCCTTTTCCTGCTCAAAAAACCACTTGATAGCTTTATGGATGGCCGGCGACTTGCCTAAATGCTCTTCTTGATTCAGTGTGTGCAGTTCGCAAGGCCACTCGGGCATAAATACCGTGCGGGTGCGAAAGCAATCGGCACTGTCTTGCTGGTCGTTGGCAATGGGACCGTCAGCTGCCACATATAGCTTGGCAGGCTGTACTTGCCGGATGATTTGGAATAAATTATGTGCCTCAAACATCCGGTTATATACTATCACTAAAATAGGTACATTAAACATGACACAAAATTTTGGCAAAAATACTAATTTTTGTTGAATTGCGATTTTAAATAAAAACATAGGATTAAATTAAGAACTAAGAATTTTGAATTTTCTCATTAGCACATTAACTAATTTGCTAATTAAAAATCGTATCTTTGCACCCTCAATATAAAAATAATGTATCTTATCATTGATATCGGTAACACACTGCACAAAATGGCGGTTTTCTCCGGCGCGGGAGAACTCATGGAACTGCGCAAATATCGCCAGTTGACGCCAAACCGCATAGCACAATTGTTCAATAGGTATGACATTTCCCATGCTATCTTGTCGGCGGTAGGTCAATATTCACCCTTTGTGGAAGATCACATCCGCCAATATTGCCCTTTGATGGTGCTCTCCGCCTCCACTCCCTTGCCCTTTACACTCCGCTATCATACTCCCGGCTCCCTTGGTCCGGACAGAATCGCCAATGCCGCAGGGGCATACAGACTCTACCCTGAACAGAATGTGCTATCCATTCAACTGGGCACCTGTATGGTTTTTGATTTTATCAATGATAAGAAAGAATACTTAGGTGGTTCTATCGCCCCTGGTATCGACATGAGGTTCAAAGCCTTGAAACATTATACCAAAAAATTGCCCGAGGTGAAAAAAAAGCCGGCGGAGAAGCTGGTAGGCACTACTACCGAAGAGTCAATTCTCGGCGGTGTGATGAATGGAATATGCTTTGAAATCGAGGGTACAATAGCCGCTTACCAGCAGCAATATGGAGCTTTGAAAGTGCTGCTGACAGGGGGTGATGCCGACCTCTTGCAAAAGTCAATAAAATTTCCGATATTTGCAGCCCCAAATATTGTACTTTGGGGTTTATTCGAAATTTTGCGCTATAATGTTGAAAAATAAGGTATTTATAATAATGTTGGTGGCTCTGTTCATGATGGTATGGACAGACTGTTTTGCGCAAAATGAGATCAGTTCTCCTTATTCACGTTACGGAATAGGCTTGGTCAACAACAGCTCCAACAGTACGCTGGCATCTATGGGCAATGTGTCCTATGCCATGCAGTCCAATGACTATATCAACTTCCGGAATCCGGCTTCCTACGTGGCTTTCGATTCCCTGTCTTTCGTTGGGGATATTGCTTTCAATATTTCTTCTATTCACCTTAAAACCACCGCTTTAACGCAAAGAGGAACCCTTGGGCGTATAGGCTATATTACCATTGGTTTGCCTGTCACCAAACATTGGCGCACCAGTGTCGGCTTTATTCCGTTCAGCGATAGAGGCTATAATATCACAGATTCGCAAACACTGCCTGAAATCGGTAGCGTAAATTACAAATATACTGGCGAAGGAGGCCTGATGCAATTATACTGGGGAAATGCCTTCAAACTTTGCAAGGGACTTTCGCTTGGCGTGAATTTGTCTTACTTGTTTGGTACACTGTCTTCTATTCGTTATGAGGAATTTACAGGTGATTACTATTACAACTATAGAATTGCCCAGAACGATTATGCCGATGGTATTTACATCCAAGCTGGTTTGCAATACAAAGTAAATATCGGTGAATTTCATAAACTCGGCATAGGAGCTGTTTATGAAAACTCTGCCTATATCTGGATGAAGCGTAATTTGTTGGTTAATAGATATATAAACGAATACAATAGCGTGAATACCTACGACACCGCATACGCTGTGTTAAATCAAAAGGGTAGCATGAGAATTCCCCAGTCTGTGGGTGGCGGCTTGTCATACTCTTATAAAGACAAATTGTTGGTGGGAGTAGATGTGACATGGCAAAATTGGCAGAAGTATTCACTGAAATGGAAAAACTCTTCCACTGTATCCAGTGTGGACTCCCTAAAAGATGCTATAGTGGTTAATGCAGGTCTGCAATACATTCCCGACCCCAGTTCTGGTAAGTTCGGCAAAAACATTGCTTTCCGCATCGGAGCACGCTACTCTACGGGATACATTCAAATACACAATTTACCCATTTCTGAATTTGCCATCAGTGCAGGTATCGGTATGCCGTTCAAAACCTTCAACTCCAAATGTGCATTGAATCTGATGTTGGAATATGGCAGTATGGGCGGCTTGAAAAACGACCTCATTCGACAGAGTTATGTCAAAATCGGTTTGAATTTGGTCTTGGTGGAACGTTGGTACCAAAGGGTTAAGTTGGAGTAGTTTTTTAAACTTGTCATCAAAAAAAATATCAATAAAAATAACATCAAAAAACTGAATAGAAATGAAAAAGCTATTTTTTGTAAGTTTGCTCTGCTTAATGACCAGTTTGGCCTTTTCACAGGGCTGCAATTTTAAGTACGGTGCAACAGAGGCAGATTCTATAAAATGCCTTGAGGAATTAAGCTCCTTCAGAATTTTTTACAACAACAAGCAGTATGCCGATGCCTTGACACCATGGCATTATGTGATTAACAACTGCCCCTGTGCTTGGGATGGTATTTATACCAATGCACAGACCATGTTCGATAATCTGATTAAGAATGAGAAGGACTCCGCTAAAAAAGAAGCATTGATTGACGACTTGATCAACTCATATAAAGATCGTCACCTGTATTTTCCCAACAAATTCACAGAAGGAAATGGTTTGGGTTTCATGGCGTTCAACACAGCCCGTTACAGAATGTCAGAATACGCAAAGCAATACAAAAAAACAGGCAACTATGATGCTATTGAGGATGTCTATAACCTGTTTGTAAGATCTGTTGAGCTTGAAAAGGAAAAGACTCAGCCTAACATTTGGGACTCTTATTTCAAAGTGGCCGAAACCATGACACTGATCAAGAGAGATACCACGATTATCATCGAGGCATACGAAAGAGCTACTGACTATATCGATGTGGCAATTACCAATGCTTTTGTGAAATATGAGAAACAACTGCCGAACTTCGTCAATTTGGATTCTGCATTCAAAATTGGACAAATCGACAAAATGGAATATGACAAGCGTTTCAAACAACTGTCCGCAGATACTGCCCGTCAGATGAAGCTTGTGAACAACTACCGTAAAACTTTGAGCAACATAGAGAACAAGTTCCAGCCATACGCACCTTGCAATGTGCTTGAACAAGTATATGCCAAGAAAATTGACCAGAACAGAAATAATATCAAAGCTCTGAAGAAGATGATGATGACCATGTTCAAAGGCAACTGCATTACCTCTCCGGTATTCAAGGAAATCCTGGAAATAGTACATGGTGCTGAACCAGGAGCACAGAGTGCTTACCTGATGGGTAACCTGTCTTTGAGAAATCAGGAAGTTGACAAGGCTATTGATTACTTCAACGAAGCTATTTCCTTGTTCGAAACTCAGGAGCAGAAAGTGGATTGCTACTATATGTTAGGTCTGGCTTATCAGTTACAGCAGAAATATTCTGAAGCTCGTTCGGCAGCATTGCAGGCCATTAAGATTCACCCGAATTGCGGCAAAGCTTATATCCTGATTGGTGACTTGTACGCTTCTTCTGGTAACCGCTGCGGTGGTGACGACTTCCTGCCACGCTGCTACAACTGGGCTGCTGCCGACAAATATGCCAAGGCTGCCGCTGTTGATCCCAGCTGCGCGGAAACAGCCAATGCCAAAAGAGCGAAACTGGCTTTCCCAACTCAGCAGGATCTCTTCGTAAGAGGTCTGCAAAAAGGCCAGTCATTCCATGTCGGATGCTGGATCCAGGAAACAACCACTATCCGCTAAAATTAGGGTAATACGCCTTTTTAAGCTGATATAATACAATGAAAATAGTAAAGAACAGTATCATTATCGCACTTGCCTTGATGGTACTGTTCTTTTCTTGTGGCAAAAAGAGGGAGCCTGTCGTGGCCAAAGAGTATAACGGAAAGTTCCCTGATGAATCAGCTACAGATATACATATTGTCTTTAGCGATGCCGGCATCACTTCTTTTGAATTGTTTGCCCCTACATTAAATAAATATCTGGGTGATACTGTTTATATGGATTGCCCCAATGGGATTACCATATATGCCTATGACGAGTGGGGTGAAAAACAGTCAGTGCTGACAGCGGATTATGCCATCAGTTCAGAAGTCCCTCCTCGTATGGAAGCTTCTAAAAATGTGGTTATCAAAGATTTGAAAAAAAATGAAACCATCGAATCAGAACAAATTATCTGGGATCAACATAAGCAGATTATTTATTCTGTGGTGTTGGTAAAGCAGACCAAAGCCGACGGCACGGTAAATTATGGCGATGGTTTCGAGGCCGATGAACACTTCTCCAAATACAGGGTTTTTAACCCAAGAGGAGAAATGATTGTGGAAGAGTTGTGATTTAAAAAAAATAATGTATTTTTGCATTCTGTTTGAAATAAATATATCATTATGAAAAAGTCTTTGTTTTTTATACCTGTTATAGCTCTGGTTATTCTTCTAACTATGACCCAATGTAAAAAGAACTATAACTGTGGTTTAAAGGTGATATGCAATTTTACCACCACCGGTCTTGACACGGGTAAAGTCGTCCCTGGGGCTAACTTGGAAATCTATCCTGGTACTGTGGCCTCCGGCAGAATTGTTCATCCGGCTATA
Organism: Bacteroidales bacterium; assembly: GCA_016290295.1. GTDB lineage: Bacteria > Bacteroidota > Bacteroidia > Bacteroidales > WCHB1-69 > RUG11690. Next base: position 61,817 of record JAEETJ010000012.1, on the reverse strand, counting down.
GAAAATGGTAAGAAAGGTGTTACCGATGAAAACGGAGTTTATGAGCACACCTACCCGTATGAGGCTCTTCTGAATATTGCGGCAACTTATGTGGATACTGTAAAAGATGACAATGGACAGGTTATCGGAGTCAACAATTACAGAGGTTCCTCCCAGGTTAAGTTGCAGGAAGGACAAACGGTGGAGAAAGTTGTCCTTATGATGCAAGAATATTAACGAAAACTTGCCCTTTGAAAAAAGGTAGTGTCAGTTATATTATTTTTATAATCCTTTGCGCTGCTTGGTGCATCCTGCTTTTCCATAAGTATGGGAATAGTGAAAAGACTCATACTTCTATGGATGTACCTATCGAAAACAGTCATGACACGATTCATGCACTGCTTTTTTACCATGCTTCCGATTATTTTGTTTATAGAGGTTCCCCTATCGGTTTTCAGTATGATATGCTGAAACAGATGGCTAAGGATCTTGATAAAAAAATCGTGATCACGGTTGAAAGCGATCCTGAAAATGCTTTCTATTCCTGTTTTACCAATGATTATGACTTGGTAGCGATGGATGTGAACAAAAGTCAGATTTTCGCCCAATATTTGAATTTTTCAGAGCCACATTCCTATTCGTATCCTATACTCATTTCTCGAAAAAACACGAAGATTAATGATACCACCATCAATGAAGTGCATATCCCTGCCCAGTTTCCTGTGGATGTCACCTTGGTGGATGTCAGTCATTCGGCAAAATGGGAACTGATATATTCTGAACATCAGAGTACTGAGGACCTTTTTGAGCTTTTGGCTGAAAAAAAATGCGATTTTATTGCTTCTGACTATAATTTGGCGGTTACCTTGCTGCCCTTTTATCCCAATTTGAAAATTGTGGGGCGTATTGGCAGTGATTTTAACAGGGAATGGGTGCTGAATCCCAATAACCCAATGCTGAATGACAGTATCAACAATTGGATAGACCAATTTAAACGCACAAAAAAGTATGCGGCACTGTGCCAGCGTTATCATAGCACAAGTTCTCATGTTATCCGGCATTCTTTTGGCAAGAGCAATCGGGGTTCCATCTCCGAATATGACGCTATCATCAAGAAACATTGCAAACCCTACGATTTGGACTGGCGTTTTGTGTCCTCCATTATTTTCCAGGAGACAAAATTCAACACGGACTTAGTGGGAGTGGGTGGCAGCTTCGGTATCATGCAACTCATGCCTGAAACAGCGCTAAATTATGGAATTACAGATACTTCTTCGGTAGAAGAACAGATCAGAGGCGGCATCAAACACATTTATTCTTTATACAAAAAATACCTTGGTATTCCTAATGAAGAAGATCGTTTGTATGTGACCGCCGCAGCTTATAATGCCGGTAGCGGACACCTACAGGATGCCATGGCTCTATGTTCAAAATACGAGAAGGACAGTGTTGATACCTGGCAAAATATCTTCAAATATCTGGGCCTGAAATCCCAGAAAGAATATTATAATGACCCCGTTGTGCGTTGCGGTTATTATCCAGGAAACCATTCCATCAAATATGCCAAGGAGGTGATGGCACGCTATGACGCCTATCGTATTCAGTATAAATAAATTATAATTCTTTCATTACAGAATAGTTAGAACTTTGGTTTTGCGGTGAAACCGCAATCGCTTTATAGAAAAAATTAAATCGACAACACAATATGAAAATTTTAATCATCGGAAGAGGTGGCCGTGAACATGCGATAGCATGGAAAGTGGCTCAGTCAAATTTAGTGGATCAGGTTTTTGTAGCTCCTGGTAATGCTGGTATCGGACAACAGTTTGTCAATGTGCCCATCAACGAAACTGACAATGCGGCTATTGTGCAATGGTCGAAGGAAAATGCCATTGACTTGGTGATTATCGGACCTGAAGCAGCCCTTCAAAATGGCTTGGCCGATGAGTTGATCAAGAATAATATCAAGGTTTTTGGTCCTACGAAAGCGGCTGCCCAAATCGAGGCCAGCAAGGAGTTTGCCAAGGAATTAATGCGGAAATATCATGTGGCTACCGCTGATTTCGCCACTTTTTCGGATTATGAAGCTGCAAAGAAATACCTGGATGAGAAAGGTGCTCCCATCGTTATCAAATACGATGGTTTGGCAGCTGGCAAGGGTGTTGTGGTGGCCATGTCTGCAGAAGAAGCCGATGCCGCACTGCGCGATATGCTCTTGGATGCCAAATTTGGTGAAGGCAAGGTAGTGATGGAAGAATATCTGGAAGGTCCTGAATTTTCGTTGCTGACCTTGGTGAATGGTCGTCAGGTGGTACCCTTGGTGATAGCACAGGACCATAAACGGGCTTTTGACGGTGATGAGGGACCTAATACGGGCGGTATGGGGGCTTATTCACCAGTAACGATAATTCCACAAACAGCTATAGATGAGGCTGTTGAAAAAATCATGAAGCCAGTAGCTGCCGCCATGGTGGACGAAGGTAGACCTTTCTGCGGGGTGTTGTATGGTGGCTTGATGTTGACGAAAAACGGACCGAAGGTAATTGAGTTTAATGCCCGTTTTGGTGACCCCGAAACCGAAGTGGTATTGCCGAAAATCAAAAGCGATTTAGTGCAGCATATCTTGGATGTGTTAGCTGGCAAAGAAACTAAAGTGGAATTTTACGAGGATTGTTTTTTGGGCGTGGTGCTTAGCTCAAAAGGCTATCCTGGCAGTTATCCGAAAGGTTTGCCAATAGACGGTTTGGATGATGTGAAACAACTGGTATTCCACATGGGCACAGCACAAAAAGACGGCAAATGGGTAACCGCCGGTGGTCGTGTGCTCTTTGTAGTAGGCCGTGGCCGCACCATTCAGGATGCCAAAGCGGATGCCTATGAAGGAGTTCGCAAAATCAAGAGCGACGCGCTGTTTTATCGCAATGATATTGGACATCAATCAATTAACAGTTAACAATTGATAATTGAAAATTGTAGGGCTGTCATATTATGGCAGCCTTTTTTGTGCTATGGCAATTCTATGGCTGAAAAATGTTTCTAAAGGAAAAAGAATCAGAAATCATTAAAAGATATGCCACCGGCGGATGAGTCGTAATAGGCAGGTCGGCAACAAAGAGACCAAAAATATCAGGACATGATTCCAGAAGCCAGGGGTGACCTGTGCCCGCTTGTTGAAAAGGGCACGGATACCTCTGCGGGCTAATCTTTCGGGGGTGGTAATATAGCCGATAATCATACCCGCCTTAGTGGCACCGTTGCTGATGTTGTATAGACCTGTATTAACGGCTCCGGGTCGGACTGCGGTGACGTAAACTCCCTTATGATACAGCTCAATATGCACACATCTGGAGAAGTTTTTCAAATATGCTTTGGTGGCACTGTAAGTGGCCAAACGTTGCACGGCAATCTCAGAGGTGACAGAACTCATGTTGAGGATGTAGCCTTTATGGCGTTCCACCATGTCTTGGGCGAAATAGTAAATGAGCATGGAAGGGGTGGTGACATGCAAGTTGAGAATCATCTCGTTGAAAGCGGCAGTATCGGCTAAAAAGTCCTTGTCGTGATATACCCCTGCATTATTGATAAGCACCTCAACCTCAATTTCTTGCGTTTTGCACCAATCGTACAAATCTTTGGCGGCCTCAGGGGTTCCAAGGTTTTGAACCAGAGCTTTCACGTCCACCTCATAGTTCTGTTCCAACTCCTGTTTTTTTTCTTCAAGTGCTTCCGCTTCATTGCTGACAATGAGGAGGTTGTATCCTTTTTCCGCCAGAATACGGGCATATTGGTAACCTATACCTGAGCTGGCACCTGTAACTAATGCGTATGTTTTTGATGTTGTCATCAATCTATTCATTTTTCTATGCAAAAATAGTGAATTTATTTTTCAAAAAGCAGGCGGAAATCCAAAAAAAAATACTAACTTTGCAGATTACTGTAAAATATTCGAAATCACCCGTAAGATAATGAAAAACATTACGTTAATCAGCAACTGGAAACTGCGCGACCCATATGTGGCCATGTTTAAGGGACAATTGTGGAAGGCAATTCCAGACGCCAATATCATAGATATCACTCATGCTGTGGATGGCTTTAGTGTGGAACAAACAGCCTTTATCCTGAAAAATAGTTATAAATCTTTTCCCGAAGGTACTCTTCATATCATTTTGACGGGGGTTACGTTGTCTCATCAGTCTATGCCTGTAATGGTAGAATATGACCAGCATTTTTTCATGGGTGAGGACAATGGCGTGTTTTCGTTGTTGTTTGGTGATGATGCTGAAATAAAAACCATGGCTCTGAATCTTCCGGATGAAAACAGCACTGTGTTGGACAAGTGTGTGACGATGGCACAACTGCATTTTGAGGGCAAGCTGCAAGAACATACGCAAGCGTATGAGAATTTTGTCCGGAAAATACAACTCGGTCCCGATCATGATACGGTCAACAGAATCATTACGGGACATGTGGCCTATATCGATACTAACTGCAATGCAGTTACGGATATTCCTGTGGAAATGTTCAAGAAAGCAGTGAAAAAGGGCAATTTCTCATTGATTTTGTCCTCTATCAAACACATCACAGTGACACGTTACCATGATTTTTACGACCCGAAAGAGGAGGATGTGTATATCACAGATAACAGGTTGGGTTACATGGAATTGACATTGAATAACAGTCGTATCGCTGTGTTGGCGGATTTGCATATCGGTGATAAAGTCGAGATACGTTATTAGAATATTTGCTGAAACAACAGAGCTTACGCATGAAAAACAGACTTGGTGCATCGGTTCTTTCTAACTGCAGGAGGTGGATGAAACAAAAACTGGGCATACAGGTGACCATCCTGGTGCTGAGTTTTTTTGTGGGCATTTTTGGCGCTACAGCGGCTATCATTGTCAAGAATCTGATGCACTTGACAGTCTCTTTGTTGAATGACACCTTCCCTAATGCGCAGGTCAACTATTTTTATTTGGCATTCCCTATTGTGGGTATTGTGCTGACAGTTATTTATACCCGAAGAGTTATCAAAGACCATATTGGGCACGGGGTTTCTATCGTGTTGAAGTCTATTTTCAAGAGTGAGGGTAAATTGCGCCGCCATAATATGTATTCCTCAATGGTAGCCAGTACGCTGACCGTCGGTTTTGGTGGTTCAGTGGGACTGGAGGCACCTATGGTGTTGACTGGTTCGGCTATTGGTTCCAATGTGGCGCGGCTTTTTAATCTCAATGCTAAAAGTACCACGCTTTTGCTTGCCTGTGGCTCCACAGCGGCGGTAGCAGCCATCTTCAAGGCGCCTATCATGGCCATTGTGTTTGCCATCGAGGTATTGATGCTTGACCTGACTAGTGCGGCCTTGTTGCCCCTGCTGATTTCAGCAGCTACCGGAACAGTGCTCTCCCTGCTGTTTCTTGGGGATACCTTGACCTTCGATATTGCCAGCACCCAGTCTTTTTTCCTGAAAAACATTCCATTTTATATTTTGTTGGGTATATTGACAGGCTTTATCTCCATTTATTTTTTGAGATTGTTGCGTTTTATTGAAAGAATTTTTCAGAAAATCAAATGGATACAGCTTAAAATCATCATTGGAGGTGTTGTTTTAGGAGCACTTATTCTGCTACTGCCTGTGTTGTTTGGAGAGGGGTATGAAAGCATCAACGCGCTTTTGCAAGGCGATGTGGTGAATCTTTTTGAACGTTCACCTTTATTCCTATTGTCGCAACGACATTGGATGCTGATAGTCTTTCTGTTGCTAATTGTCTTTCTGAAAGTCATAGCGACCGCGGTAACCACGGCTGCTGGTGGTATTGGCGGTGTGTTTGCTCCCACCTTGTTTGTAGGAGCCTTCACGGGCTATCTGGTGGCAGAAATCGCCAATTATTACTTAGGCTTCAATCTGCCGCATATCAATTTTGTTCTGGCAGGCATGGCTGGTGTAATGTCTGGTGTAATGCTCGCCCCATTGACCTCCATCTTTCTCATTGCTGAGATTTCTGCTGGCTATTCCCTGTTGATACCTTTGATGATTACCTCATTGATTTCGTATTTGTGCGTGGCTCCTATCGAAAAATATTCTGTTTATACCAAAAAGTTGGCAGAAAAAGGACATTTGAAGACACATAACAAGGATAAATTCGCTTTAAAGAAGATTAACTGGAGTAAAATCATTGATTACAATATCACAACTTTGCCCTTGCATAGCACTTTGAGAGAATATACGCAGTATATCGCCCAAAGCAAACGAAATTTGTTTGTGGTGTTAGATGAAAACGACAAGTTTGCCGGTCTGCTGGTTATGGATGACCATAGAGACATGATTTTCAATCAGGAACTATATGATAAAGTGCTGGTAGATGATTTGATGATAGAACCCGAGGAATTTATATATGATACTGACAGTGGGGAGGAAATGCTGGAGAAATTCAATCGTACGCAGAATTTTAATATGCCGGTAATAACGCACGAGAGGGATTACATTGGCTTTCTTTCCAAGGCCAAAGTGTTGAATCTCTATCGTGATTTCATCGCTGCCGAATCGGAAGACTAAATAAACTGAAAGTTGAAAACTGAAAACTGAAAGTTGAAAATCAAAAAAACGTATAACTCATTTTCATTCTTAATTCTTAACTCTTATTATTCAAAAAACGAAAATGGAAATAATTAAAACTGAAATAGAAGGATTGCTGCTCGTTAAACCGGACGTATATTATGACGAACGGGGCTATTTTTTCGAGAATTATAATGAAAAAAGATTTAGAGATGCCGGAATCACTGATGTTTTTGTGCAGGATAACCAATCTTTTTCCAAAAAAGGTGTGATTCGTGGCCTTCATTTCCAGTGTCCACCATACGCACAGTCAAAATTGGTACGGGTTATCAAAGGCCGTGTGTTGGATGTGGCAGTGGATATCCGAAAAGGCAGTCCGACGTACGGAAAGCACCATGCCGTGGAATTAAGTGACGATAATTTCATGCAGTTTTATATTCCTACGGGCTTTGCCCATGGTTTTGTCGCTTTGGATGATGATACGATTTTCGCCTATAAATGTGCGGCTTTCTATAACAAAGCTTCAGAAGCATCGATATTATTCAACGATCCGGATTTGAATATCGATTGGAAAACTGATCCGTCGGTGATTTCAGAAAAAGACTTGGTAGGTGTTCGATTCAAAGATTTTATTTCTCCCTTCTCTATATGATAAAACTGGTGATTTTCGACTTGGATGGCACGCTGCTCAATTCGTTGGAGGATTTGGCGGATTCCTGCAATTATCTATTGCGGAAATATGGTTTTCTGGAACATCCGTTGGACAGCTACCGCTATTTTGTGGGCGATGGCATTCATAAATTGGTGGAACGCATTCTGCCAGAAGACAAGAGGCAGCCGGACTTTGTGGAGCAGGTTTTTCAGGAAATGGTAGCCTATTATGATATCCATAAAGAAGACAAAACCGTGCCTTACCCTGGCATAGTAGAGACTTTGGAAGCTTTGCAGGAGCAAGGTGTAATGCTGGGAGTAGCTTCGAATAAGGTGAACAAGGCCATGATGCCGCTGATGGAGCACTATTTCCCTACCATTAAATTCACAGCAGTGATAGGGCAGAGAGAAGGTATTCCGGTGAAACCTCATCCGCAGATTGTGTTTGACATTTTAAAAATCGCTGGGGTTAGTGCAGAAGATTCTCTGTATGTGGGAGATACCGGTGTGGACATGGACACAGCACATCGTGCGGGCTTGAAAGCGGTAGGAGCACTCTGGGGCTACCGCGACCTTCAGGAACTAACCGAACACCAAGCGGAATACATTATTGCACAACCGACAGAACTAATAAAGTTGACAGTTGATAATTGACAGTTGACAATTACTTTAATGTCCTTAAAGACATTAAACTCGTTATACACAATCCTCTGAAAACAACAACAATAACAAAATAAACAACAACACTATGGAAATTTTATCAGACAGAATCTTAGCGATGGGTGAATCGGAAACCTTAGCGATGACCCAGATTGCCCGCGAACTGAAAGAACAGGGCAAAGACATTATCAGCCTGAGTATTGGTGAACCGGATTTCAACACCCCGGAATGTGTGAAGGAATATGCCAAACAGGCTATTGATGACAACTACACCCACTATCCGCCAGTTCCTGGTTACGCTGATTTGTTGAAAGCTATCAGCCATAAGTTCAAAAGAGACAATAACTTGGATTACGACACCAACCAGATTGTGGTTTCTACAGGTGGCAAGCAGTCCATTTATCAAGTGGTGATGGCTTTGGTGAACCCCGGTGATGAGGTGATTATTCCCACTCCTTATTGGGTGTCCTACCGCGAAATCGCCAAGGTGGCCGGTGGAAAATGCGTTTTCATTCCTGCCAAATTGGAAAATGATTTCAAAATTACTGCCGACCAATTGAGAGCTGCCATCACCCCCAAGACTAAGCTCATCATGTTCAGCAGCCCCTCTAACCCGACAGGTATGCTTTATAGCAAAGAAGAATTGCGTAGCTTGGCAGAAGTGGTGAAAGAACATCCTCAGGTGGTGGTTATGTCCGACGAAATTTATGAGCACATTAACTTCCAGGGCAAGCACGAAAGCATCGCCCAGTTTGACTTTGTCAAAGACCAGGTGGTGACGGTTAACGGTGTGGCTAAGGGTTTTGCTATGACTGGCTGGCGTATTGGTTTTATCGGTGCTCCGCTGAAAATTGCCAAGGCTTGCAAGAAACTGCAAGGTCAGGTGACTTCGGCTACTTGCTCTATTGCCCAACGTGCTACTCTCAAAGCCATGGAGATGGATCCAACCACTTCCAAGGACATCATCGACATGCGTAATACCTTCAAAGCACGTCGTGACATGGTGTTTGCATTGTTGAATGAGATTCCAGGCTTCAAACAGCGTATGCCCCAGGGAGCTTTCTATTTCTTCCCTGATGTGTCGGCTTTGTATGGCAAAAATGTGCCTGCTGATTCCCAGTTTGCCGCTACCTACAAGAAAACGGCTATTGAGAACTCAACCGACTTATGCATGTACCTGTTGTATGATGCTAATGTGGCATTGGTACAGGGTTCCGCTTTCGGTGATGACAACTGCATCCGTCTGTCATACGCCACCTCAGAGGCCAATCTGAAAGAGGCCTGCCGCCGTATCAAAGCTGCGGTAGAGGCGATGAAATAATGCATGACGAATAGTCGGGACGCAATATTGCGTCTGCAGGAGATTCCGCCGCACTCACTGCGTTCGTTTGCGGAATGGTGATGATAAGAATGCTATCTATTTGGTTTATTATGTAGAGACGTACCACGGTGCGCCTCTACTGTTTTAAATAGGCTGTATGTAAGGCCTTGTAAATAGGCCCTGATGTTTGCAGGTGGCTCTGATAAAGGGTAATTTCGTTGATGGGAATGTTTTGGGAGAAGGTGGGGGAGTTATTCTCAAAAACTTTCCAGAAATACTTTTTGCTTTGCGTTTCTCTGATGCGTCCTAAAGTGATATGGGGCACGACATTGCCGTGGTTGGGCTCGAAACCAAGATCAAGGATGCGTTCTTCCATCCTTTCAAAAAGCATTTTGTAGGCTTCAAACTCTGAAAAACCCAACCATATCACGGAGGGGGCATATTTGCTGCCAAAGATACCCAATTTGTCCATGTCGAGGGTAAAAGCCTGTGTCTGGTTGGCCATCTCATTCAGTGCTTTTTTTAGCTTAGGAATCTGATCATCAGCTGTTTGCCCCAAAAAACGCAAGGTCAGATGTTGCAGCTGGCTGTCCACCCACACAATCTTATCGCCCGACAACTGCCGTTGCAGTTGTCGCATCAGGCTCATATATTGCTCGTTCAGTTCGATTTTCGTAGCGATAAAGAGGCGTTTCATGGGGAATGGATTAGAACGCAAAAATAGTGAAAAAAATAATGTGGCAATTAGCTAATATAATCAGCAAATTTCTTCAGAAAAAAATCCTGCTAATGCCTTTGTTTCCTATGTGTGTAGTTTGGGAATTTTTTTTAAATTTGCAAGCTTAAAATAAAACTGCAATTTTGCAGTTATTAAGGTATATATTATATAGCTATGAAGAAACATAAAGTGCTGATTATCTTATTGTCCGCTTTGCTGATGCTGGGTTGCTCGCAGACCAGTCAGGCAGATGCCACCAATGCGGGAAGCGACAATCAAGAACAAAAAAATCCGACCAAAAAGAAAAAAAAGACTGAAATGACAAAAGTATTACTGAAAACCTCCATGGGAGACATCGTTATCGCCCTGTACGACGAGACCCCTCTGCACAAGGAAAATTTCATCAAATTGGTGAACGACAAATACTACGATGGTGTTCTTTTCCACCGTATTATCCAGAACTTTATGATTCAGACGGGCGACCCGGAATCTAAGACAGCTAGACCGGGACAGATGTTGGGCAATGGTGGCCCTGGCTATACCATTCCCGCTGAGTTTGTGCCGGATTTGTACCATAAGCGTGGTGCTGTGGCTGCTGCCCGTATGGGTGACAATGTCAATCCCAAGAAAGAATCTTCAGGCTCACAATTCTATATTGTGGATGGTAGAGTGTTCAACACCAATGAGATTAACCGTGTAATCCAGATGACGGGCAAGACCTACAGCATGGATCAAATCAAGGACTACTCTTCTATCGGTGGTGCTCCTCATTTGGATGGCGATTATACTGTTTTCGGTGAGGTAGTGTCTGGTATGGAAGTCGTGGACAAAATTGCCGCACAGAAAAAAGACGGTCGCGACAGACCAATAGAAGATATTAAGATTATCTCCGCAGAAATCATCAAATAAAATTAAGAACTAAAAATTAAGAACTAAGAATTAAGAACTAAGAATTAAGAACTAAGAACGTAAAACTAAAAACAATTCAACAACTCAACAATTCAACAATTCAACACTCTTAACTCTTAATTCTTAGTTGAAAAACAAACACAATGAATAACATTGACAAAATAAAATCTGAGCTGGAGCAATTCGGTATCAGTAGCATGGAAACCCTTGAGCAATTCCGCCTGAAATTCTTGGCCAAGAAAAGTGAGTTGCAGGAATTGCTTTCCGAAATCAAAAATGTGGCTCCTGAGGAACGCAAGAGCTTTGGTCAGCAGGTAAATGAGCTGAAACAAAAAGCTCAGCAACTGTATGAAGAAGCTAAATCAAAAATGGAAATGCAGTCCATCTGCACGGGTAGCCAAGTGGATGTAACCCGTCCTTCTACAGCAATTTCAGTAGGTTCCATGCACCCCATCTCCATCATGATGAACGAAGTTTGCGAAATTTTCGAGAAGATTGGCTTCAGCACCGTTTCCGGTCCCGATGTGGAAGATGACTGGCATGTGTTCACTGCCCTGAACTTCCCGGAAGAGCACCCAGCACGCGATATGCAGGACACTTTCTTTATCGAGCTGCATCCTGACATTCTGTTGCGTACTCACACTTCATCCTTGCAAGTGCGTACCATGGAGAAACAGCAACCTCCTATCCGCGTTATTTGCCCGGGACGTGTGTTCCGTAATGAGGCTATCACCTCTCGTGCCCATTGTATCTTCCACCAGGTAGAAGGCTTGTATGTTGCTGAGAACGTGTCTTTCGCAGAGATGAAGCAGACTTTGTTGTATTTTGCCCAGCAGATGTTCGGCAAGGAAACCAAAATCCGTCTTCGTCCCTCTTATTTCCCCTTCACTGAGCCGTCAGCAGAAATGGATATCTCCTGCAATATCTGTGGTGGCAGTGGCTGCGCTTTGTGCAAGCATACTGGTTGGGTGGAAATCTTAGGTTGCGGTATGGTAGATCCCAGCGTGCTCGAGAATTGCGGTATCGACAGCAAGAAATACACAGGTTATGCTTTCGGTTTGGGTATCGAAAGAATGACCATGCTGAAATACAGAACCAATGACATCAGACTGTATTTCGAGAACGATGTGCGCTTCCTCCGCCAGTTCAAAGCCGCCGGCAATTAGAATTAAGAACTAAGAATTAAAAACAGTTCAACAATTCAACAGCTCAACAAATAAACATTCTTAACTCTTAGTTCTTAATTAAAACAAATCAACGATTCAACAAATAAACAATTAAACAAATAAAAAAACATGTCCAAAAAATTTAAGTTAATCAATAATATAATCGGCTGGGCGATAGGTATTTTGGCCTCTGCCGTTTATATTATGACCGCTGAGCCCACGGCATCATGGTGGGATTGTGGTGAGTATATCGCCACCACTTACAAACTGTTGATTGGTCACCCGCCTGGAGCACCGACTTTCCAGCTGATAGGTCGTTTCTTTACGCTTTTTGCTGGTGGTGATGTCACCAAAGCCGCTTTCTGTGTCAACTGCATGTCCGCTATTTGCAGTGGTTTGACCATCATGTTCCTGTATTGGACCATTGTCCGCTTGGGCCGCAAGATGGTGATGAAGCTGGGCGAAATGACTCCCGGAAGAATTGTGGCCGTTGTGGGTTCCGCCATCGTGGGTGCATTAACTTATACATTCACAGATACTTTCTGGTTCTCCGCAGTGGAAGGTGAGGTTTATGCTATGTCCTCGTTCTTCACAGCTTTGGTGTTCTGGTGCATCTTGAAATGGGATGAAGAATATGATAATCCTAAGTCTAACACCAATCCCAACCGTTGGATAGTGTTGATTGCTTATCTCATAGGCCTTTCCATTGGTGTTCACTTGCTGAACTTGCTGACTTTGCCCGCTGTTGTTCTGATTGTTTATTTCAAACTGTCACCCAAGGCTACTTATATGGGCATTGTGCAGTCATTGGCGATCATCTCCTTCTTCTTGGGCTTTGTGCTGAATACTGGTTGGATGATTTTCGACTGGATTTTCATCACTATACCTTTGTTTGTCCTCTGTGCAAAGAAAGGTACTCTCAAATCGAAAGAAGAGTGGGGTGTGTTCCTGTCGTTGCTGCTTTCTTTTGTAATGTTGGGCGCAATTCTGTATTTCATTATTCCGCAGATTGTTAATCTGGCCGGTAAGTTTGAAATTTTTGCGGTGAACTCTATTGGTTTACCTTTCCACTCAGGTTCTATCATCTTCTTCACGCTGGTGGCAGCATTGGTGGCTTGGGGCTTATATTATGGCTATTCACGCAACAAAGCCAATTTCTTGGCAGCTGTTTACTGCTTCATTTTCATCTTGGTAGGTTATTCAACCTTCTTCACTTTGGTGATTCGTTCCAACGCTAATCCTACTATCGATGAAAACAATCCCGAAGACCCTGTGGCTTTGCTGGCATATCTGAATCGTGAACAATATGGTTCAAAACCTATTTTCTACGGCCAATGCTATAACTCCAGATATGTTGGAGCCAAGGACGGCAAGCCTGTATATACCCGTGATGACAAATCAGGAAAATACATTATTTCTGATCAGAGAAAAGAAGAAAAACCGGTTTATAATCCTGCCGATATGATGTTATTCCCGAGATTGTGGTCCAGCAATCACCGCCAGAATTATATCAACTGGTTGAAAGCCCAATACAATTCGGACAGTGCTTCCGATAAGGAAAACCGCAGAAATCTGGACAAAGGCAAGCTGCCCACTTATCAGCAGAATATGAAATTCATGCACACGTATCAGTTTGACTACATGTATTTCCGCTATTTCATGTGGAACTTCTCAGGTCGTCAAAATGATATCCAGGGACGAAATGATATTGACAAGGGCAATTGGATCACCGGTATTCCGGCTATTGACAAAGCTCGCATAGGTGTGAGTGGCAATGATCTGCCCACCAGCATGGAACGTCCGGGACACAATAAGTATTACCTGTTACCTCTGATTTTAGGCATTATCGGTTTGATCGTGTATTCGATGAAAGACCCCAAAGGCTCATACGTGGTGTTGTGGCTGTTCCTGATGACAGGTTTGGCAATTGCCTTCTACCTGAATATGGAACCCTTCCAGCCGCGTGAACGTGACTATGCTTTTGCAGCCTCTTTCTATGCCTTCTCTATCTGGATTGGCTTCGGTGTGTATGGTATTTATTCTCTCTTCGAGAAAATCAAAAATAGCAAAGTACAAGTAGCAGGCGCACTGTTGGTCACACTGATTTGCTTAGGTTTGGTGCCTGGCATCATGGCCAAGGAGAACTGGCATGACCATGACCGTTCCAACCGCTATACTGCGTTGGCTATGGCCAAGAACTATCTGGACTCTTGTGCACCTAACGCTATCCTCTTCACTTTGGGCGATAATGATACTTTCCCCTTGTGGTACGCCCAGGAGGTGGAAGGCTACCGTACCGATGTGCGTGTGTGCAACCTCAGCTTGTTGAGCACCAGCTGGTATGTGGATCAGATGAAGCGTCAGGCCTATAATTCTGCTCCGCTCCCGATTTCCATGACATGGAACCAATACAAAGATGGTACTCGCGATATGATGCATCTTGCTCCTGCCGCTAATCAATTCGTCAATCTGAAAGATATTATTGAATACGTGAAACAGCCTCAGTTTGACAATCAAAGAGCACTTTATTTCCTGCCTTCAGACAAGTATAGAAGCACAGGTATTGCTATCCCTGGCAGCTTCTCTTTGGATGTTGACAAGGAAAAAGTATTGGCTAACGGTACTGTTGCTCCTGAAGATGCTGATTTGATAGTGGACAAGTTGCGTTGGAACATGGATGCCAATGGTGTGAATACTTACGTGAAGGCTTATATCATCATGATGGACATCTTGGCCAACAACAATTGGGAAAGACCTGTTTATTATGCATCCACCACTGGTCCAGAGGCTTATCTCGGTCTGGAAGAATACTTCCAGTTGGAAGGTATGGCTTTCCGTTTGGTGCCTATTAAGTCGCCGAAGAGAGGTTATTATGACGCTGGTCGTATCAATTCCGACATTTTGTACAATAACCTGATGAATGTCTTCAACGACCATAGTCGTGTTGATAGGGTGAATAATCCCAACGCACCTGCCAAGACGCCTTATCCGTATGCATGGGGTGGCTTCAACGATCCTCGTGTTTATCATTCGGAGGACAATGTAAGACTGGTGACCTTGATTCGTAAGATTCATCAGCGTTTGGCTGAACAGCTCATCAGCGAAGGTAAAATTGACTCTGCAGAGAAAGTGCTTGACCATTGCAATGAGGTACTGCCCGCCTTCAATTTCCCCTATCTGCTTGATCATCAAATAGGTTATTCACAAACCTGTGTGTTCTTTATGCGTGATTATTTCAGGCTGAATACAGAAAGTGGCCGTCAGAAAGGTTTACAGATGGCTACCGATTATTGGAACATGTTTGTGGAGGAAATGGCCTGGTTGGATAGAAATTACAATGAGAGAATGGCCGACAGCTATGCCGAACTGATCAACTACAATATCCTCTTCACACAGCAGATGTTTGGTATCTTGAATGATTATGATTGTCAATTGCCTGAGCAAGAACTGAAGAAACTGAAATTCGACAAGTTCGCTTCAGCCTATATTGATAAACAAAACAACATCATCACGCGTTGTCTTACGGACTTGGAGAAAAACCAAGAGCAACTGACACTGGCATTCCAGTCGCTGAAGAATATTACGCAACTTGCTAAACAGGTGGGTAATGAGACTGTTGAGCAAAAGGGTTTGCAGGTCGCTGAGAATCAGTTGAATATATTCTCCCAGATGGATGCTGGCTTTGGTCAGAGCTATCGTAATTTCTTCTACGACAATAAATATTACTAATGAATAATGGTTAATGGTTAATGGTTAATGAAAAAATGGCGGAAATATTCCTCTATCATTAATCATTAACCACTAATCATTCTCTTGATAACCGAAAACTATTAGAATGTATGAATAATAACAACTACTGCGTCATTATGGCGGGAGGTATCGGAGCCAGATTCTGGCCCATGAGCCGCTCCAATACCCCAAAGCAGTTTATAGATATTTTAGGGGACGGCAGTACACTCATCCAAAAAACTTTCAACAGATTTAGCAGGATTTGTCCGAAAGAGAACATATACATTGTAACCAGTGAACAGTACAAGGATATTGTAAAAGAGCAGTTGCCAGATGTTACCGACGAGCAGTTGGTGCTGGAGCCGGCTCGCCGCAATACAGCCCCTTGCATTCACTATGCCAATTTTAAGATCAAACAGAAAAATCCGAATGCGGTTGTGGTTGTAGCTCCTTCCGATCATCTGATTGTCAAAGAGGATGTGTTCTTGGATGTGGTGGAGAAAGGTTTGAAGACAGTGAGCGAGAATGATTGCCTGCTGACTATTGGTATTAAACCTTCGCATCCGAATACAGGCTATGGCTACATTCAATTTAATGATGAAAAAAGCTTGCCTGATAATCCTTCCATTTATGATGTGAAGGTTTTCACAGAAAAGCCTGAATTGGAGATGGCCAAGCAGTTTGTCGAAAGTGGTGATTTTCTATGGAATGCGGGCATTTTTATGTGGTCACTGAAGTCTATTTTCACGGCTTTTGAAAAGTATCTTCCTGATGTGAACGACTTGTTCAAGAAAGGGGAGAGTGTTTACAATACTCCTGCTGAACAGGATTTTGTGAAAGAGGTGTATCAGGTTTGCCGGAATATTTCCATCGACTATGGCGTGATGGAAAAGGCCACCAATGTGAAGGTTTATGCCGCTGATTTTGGCTGGTCAGACTTGGGAACTTGGGGCTCTTTGTTCAACCTTCGCGAAAAAGATGAGGATAACAATGCAATTGTCGGTAAAAAGGTAAAGACTTATAACACACATAATTGCATTGTAAACGTGCCGAAAAACAAGGTGGTTGTCATTCAAGGTTTGGAAGACTATATTGTAGTGGAGAATGACGACGTATTGCTGATCTGCAAGAAAGAAGATGAACAGCAGATTCGTCAATATGTCACTGACGTGCAGGTGGAGTTCGGGAACAAATACGTGTAATCAATGTGCTAATTAGTCAATGTGCTAATGTGCTAATTGATTATAAAGGGGAGTTTCGCACTTCGTGCTCAAGGGGAGTGATGCTTCGCATCAGGGGAGTCTCGTGTTACGCACTCGAGGGGAGTTTTTAATGTACAATTTGGCAAATGTTTTTTTTAACGTATCAACGAAAATAACTATTAATTATTAATTGTTAACTGTTAATTATCCCATGGCTTATCTTATCAAAAACATTAAAAAATTAGTGCAGGTGGAGACCAAGCCTGTGCTGCTGCGTGCCGGTAAGGATATGCAGACGGTAAAATGTATTGACAATGCTTTTTTGCTGACCGATGGCGATAAAATCGTGGACTTTGGCAAGATGAGCAAGCTGACCGATGAGGTCTTGGCTCAATGTAAGCATAAAGTCCAGGAGATTGACGCAACAGGCCGCATGGTGTTTCCTTCTTTCTGTGATTCGCATACGCACATTGTCTATAAAGGTAGCCGTGAGATAGAATATAACGATAAGATTAAGGGATTGAGCTATGAGGAGATTGCCAAACGTGGCGGTGGCATCCTGAATAGCGTGAAGAAATTGCGTAAAGCCTCTGAGGAAGAGTTGTTTGAAGAAGCTTGGCAGCGTCTGGAAGAGATTATCTCTTTCGGTACTGGAGCCGTGGAAATCAAGAGTGGTTACGGTTTGTCCACCAAAGATGAGCTGAAATCTTTGCGTGTTATCCGTCGCCTGAAAGAAAAATCTCCGCTTACTATCCGTGCTACTTTCTTGGGAGCTCATGGCGTTCCTGAAGAATACAAAGGCCGTCAAGGAGAGTATGTTGATTTGATTATCAACGAGATGATACCGATGGTGGCTGCTGAGGATTTGGCTGACTATATTGATGTTTTCTGTGACCGTGGATTCTTCACTCCTGAAGAAACAGAGCGAATTTTGATGCAAGGCATCAAGTATGGCATGAGACCGAAAATCCATGCCAATGAATTAGCCAATTCAGGGGGTATCCAGGTGGGTGTCAAATATAATAGCTTGTCGGTTGACCATTTGGAACACACTGGTCCAAAGGAAATTGAGTGTCTGTTGGGCTCTGAAACTATGCCGACTTTCCTGCCAGGAGCGGCTTTCTTCCTGAACATGGTGTATGGTCCTGCCCGCCAGATGATAGATGCAGGTTTGCCTGTGGCTTTGGCTTCCGACTATAATCCAGGTTCCTCACCTTCAGGCAATATGCAATTCATCTTGTCTATGGGTTGTGTCAACTACAGAATGACTTGCGAGGAGTCTATCAACGCCACAACGTTGAACACGGCATACGCCATGGGTGTAAGCCAGACGCACGGCAGCATCGCCAAGGGTAAAGTGGCTAACTTCTACATCACCAAGCCTATCCCCACCATTGAGTTCATGCCTTATAGTTTTGGCAGCAACAAAGTGGAGCAGGTGTTCTTGAATGGCAAGAAGGTGAAGTAACTGTTCTAAAAGATTTTATACGGCGGTAAAATACTGTTTTCAGGGTAACTCCAAGTCTCAGTAATAATTTCCATCCTCCAATATTCGTTTCCTCGACGCATCGTAGTCCTTGTTAATCAAGCTCCTTCGGCTGTCGAAGCAGGAGGTTTTTATGGATGCCAAATCCAAAATAGTATGAAACAGGTCATCAATCATGTAAGGTGTATGGAGACTCTGTTCCAGCTGGGTGCCCTCAGATTGAAGGAAGGCTTTTTGCGACTCAGAGCACCAAAGGATAAAGGGAATTTCCACATTGGCATGGGGAATTTTTCCGGAATAATCGTGGCCGCAATAATCTCCCTCGTCATAAACATTTTCTCCATGGTCGGAGAAATAGAGAGCGGAGATCCGCATATCGGGGTGGAAATGGCTATAGTTTGCAAGAAGTGAGAAAATGCTATCAATAACAAAATCACTGTAAAAGACCGCATTATCGTAAGCATCTATGTTTTTGCCCTTTTTGTCTTCCGCCCCTTTGAATTTTTCAAAACTGTAGGGATAACGCTTGTTATATTGGGTATGGCATCCCATAAGATGCAAGAATACCACTTTGTTTTTTTCTTTTCCTGACAAAGCGGTGACCAAAGGTTCAAACAATTTTTGGTCGAAAGAGACCATCTGTGTGCTTTCCATGGAAGAACTGGCCATTACATTCACAAACGATACCACATCCGCATTATAAGCCAAATTGGTGACACCATTGTCCCAAAGTCCTATGGGTGACTGGTTTGAGATCCAGTATGACTTGTATGGCGTGGAATGAAGTATATCGAAAATGTGTATGCAGCTGTCAACAGAAAGGTGGCGGTCCATATTGTTTTCGGTGAGGAAAAGCATTACAGAGCTCAAGGTGTTAGAATTGGCACTGATGACATTGTCGAAAACCAAAATATCGTTGCGGGATTCCAACCGTGGGGTGGTTTGGCGGTGATAACCATAGATTCCCATGTGGTTGCGGTTGCACGACTCGCCGATTATCACCACCACAAGAGTGGAATCGGAGCTAGTTATTTCTGTATCAACATTGTATAAGTTACGTTTTTTCAAGTTGTTATATGCTTTCGATTCCGTATAGAAAGAAATAAACGCCTTTTCCACATCGGGGACACCCAGTCGCAGGAACCGCCCGTTAACAATGTTTTCAGCAAAAAATATGGCGGCAAAAAGCCAAAGGACAGACCATACAATGATCTCGCTTTTCGTCCGGAAAGCAAGGCGTGGCGTATGTTTCAGCGTTAACACATACAATATCACATACGGAACAAGCAATAGCAGGAGAGGGGTCATCTTGACCGTCATGAACTCGGAAGCTTCGTTGAAATTGGTGTTCAAGAAGACAAAAATAGATGAGGCGTTCAAAGGACATTTCAATATTATCCAATGAAACAGATTGATAAAACCATCGACAAACAGCAATGTAGCGGCTGTCACATAAAGAAATCTTTTCCGCAGTAAAATGTATGGCAGCAGAAGCAGGACGGTCCACAGAAGCTGTACCAATATGGTTCTCGACACAAAGGCCTCAAAATTGACACACAAGCCTACAAAAGGCACATACAACACCATGGCGACAAGCCAAAAGACGTTTTTGCACGATGTCTTAGAAGCATCGTCGCATCTATGTGTCAGTTTGTCAGTATGTGTTGTCATCGGGTTTATCGCAATACAATGAATGGTACTTGTACGGTAAAGTTACTTGTTTATCACTACACGACCACTTATTATTCTGACTATTTGTTTTTAGGTTTTACAATGCAAAATTACAACAAATTTGTCATTTCCGCAATTGTACCAAGTATTAGGAACAAATAGTTTTTTTAGGAAATTTCTTGATCATTCTCATATAAATTTTGTAATTTTGCAGTTGAATTAACCCAAAAACCAATAACCATGAAAGATTTAGCAATTGCGGAAACGTTTTATTCTGCCAGCAAAGCGCACATCGCACAGGCTCTTCTGGAAGAAGAGGGAATTGAATCTATGATTTTGGATGAAACTGCGGCACAGGTGCAGGGCTTCACTATCGGTTTAGGCGGTATTCGCCTGATGGTGAATGAGGAGGACTTGGCTCAGGCTCAGGAATTAATCTCTAAAATGGAGCTGTAATTAATGTGCTAATTATCAATGTGCTAATGTACCAATTCAATTAGCAAATTAGTTAATGTGATAATTAGCAAATGATATTAATGTGCTAATGAGATATTGTGCCAATGTTTTAAGGTGTTAATACAATTAACCAATTTGCTAATTAACTAATTTGCGAATTTTTCTACCGCTTTCAGGAAATTTTCGGTGATGAAGTGCAGTTGCTCTTCGTCCAATTCTGTGTGCATAGGCAAGGAGACTACACAGTCGCACAAGGCCTCGGTTACGGGGAAGTCGCCTTTGTGATAACCCAGGTGAGCAAAAGCTTTCTGTAAATGCAAGGGCACGGGATAATATATCATTACGGGTACGCCTAACTCTTTCATGTGCTCAATCAGGCGGTAACGGTCCGCATTTTTCAATTTCAAGGTATATTGATGGAAAACGTGAGTGCTGTAGCTGGCAGTGGCAGGTGTGACGATATTGGGATGGTTGGCAAAGGCCTTGTTGTAGTATAAAGCGGCCTGTTGACGGGCGGCAATGTACTCGTCCAAATGTTTCAGTTTTACATCCAAAATGGCAGCTTGTATGGAGTCGAGACGTGAGTTAACCCCTATCATATCATGATAATAACGGGTGAACATACCATGGTTCACAATACCCCTGATTTTTTCATCCAAAGCATCATCATTGGTAAACAATGCGCCACCGTCACCATAACAACCTAAGTTTTTGGAGGGGAAGAAAGAGGTGCAACCAATGGTTCCCAAAGTGCCGCTTTTTTGCAGGGGATAGTTATCTATCATCACTTCTGCGCCAATGGCTTGGCAGTTGTCCTCAATGACAGCTATGCCATGTTTATTGGCAATTCGCATGATTTCCTGCATATTGCAGCATTGTCCAAACAGATGAACCGGCACAATAGCCTTGGTTTTAGGCGTAATGGCCGCTTCCAACTGTCTCACATCCATGTTGAAGGTATCTTCCTCCACATCCACGAAAACGGGAGTCAGTCCTAAGAGACCGATAACTTCAACGGTAGCAATAAAAGTGAAGGGGACAGAGATCACCTCGTCGCCAGGTTTTAAACCCAAAGCCATCATGGCCACCAAAAGCGCGTCAGTACCGTTGCCGCAGGGAATCACATGCTTAACATGCAGATATTCTTCCAGATGCTGCTGAAAATCCTTGACGGCGGGGCCGTTAATGTATGCAGAGGATTCAATAACATTGAGCACGCGGCTGTCAATTTCTTCTTTGATTTTGTGGTATTGACTCTTCAGGTCAACCATTTGGATAGGGTTCATATTTGTTTTTTTTTGATTTATTTATATCCCCCACATTGCGGCCTTCGGCCTTATGTGGGGTTATTGAAATTTCACCTCTTCGAGGTTATTTGGTATAGTTTCGGTAATCCGTAACTTCTTGGTTTTTAATTATTAATTGTTAATTGTTAATTCTTTTTCGGTGTATTCTTTCAAGTACTGGGCGGTATAGCCCACACCTTTGTCCATCAGTTGTTCGGGAGTGCCTTTGGCGATAATCAGTCCGCCCTCCCGGCCACCTTCTGGACCCAAATCGATGATGTAATCCGCCATTTTGATGACATCCATGTTATGCTCAATTACCACAACGGTATTGCCTTTGTCCACCAATTGGTTCAGCACATCCATCAAGATGGAGATATCCTGAAAGTGCAAGCCCGTAGTGGGTTCGTCCAAAATATACAGGGTTTTGCCCGTATCTTTCTTGGATAATTCTGCGGCCAATTTTACACGTTGGGCTTCGCCACCCGACAAGGTAGTGGACGACTGGCCAAGACGCAAATAACCCAAGCCTACGTCGTTCAAAGTTTTGATTTTCTGAACGATAGATGGAATTTTGTCAAAGAACTCCAAAGCATGTTCAATGTCCATTTCCAGTACATCGCTGATGGATTTGCCGCGATAGCGAACCTCCAGGGTTTCGGCATTATACCGTTGTCCGTTGCAGGCATCACATTTTACGTAAATATCTGGCAGAAAGTTCATTTCGATAACCTTCATGCCAGCACCTTTGCATTCTTCGCAACGACCACCAGACACGTTGAAGGAGAAACGTCCAGACTTGTAGCCTCGAATTTTAGACTCTTGCAAGTTGGCATATAACTGACGGATATCATCAAACACCCCGACGTAGGTAGCAGGATTAGAACGTGGTGTACGTCCGATGGGCTGCTGGTTGATTTCAATTACCTTGTCAATATGCTCTAAACCAAGCACTTCCTTGTATGCCAGCGGTTTCTTATCCGAACGATAGAATCTTTGGTTGAGGATGGGGTAGAGCGTATCGGTAATGAGTGAGGATTTGCCGCTACCAGATACCCCTGTCACGCAAATCAAGGTAGAAAGCGGAAAATCGACGGTGACATTTTTCAGATTGTTGCCAGTAGCTCCGACGATAGTCAGTTTCTCACCGTTCCCTTTGCGTCTTTTGGCGGGCATCTGAATGCTCTTTTTACCGTTCAGGTAATCAGCGGTCAGTGAATCAGCTTTCAGGATTTCATCATAACTTCCAGCTGCCATCACATGTCCTCCGTGTTCTCCTGCAAAAGGACCTATATCAACGATATAGTCCGCGGCTTCCATCATATCGCGGTCGTGTTCCACCACGATGACGGTGTTGTTCAAATCACGCAATTGTTTCAGCGAGTCAATCAGTCGATGGTTATCTCTTTGGTGCAAGCCTATGCTCGGTTCATCCAAGATGTACAGTACATTCACCAGCTGAGAGCTGATCTGTGTAGCCAGACGGATACGCTGGGCCTCGCCGCCGGACAGACTTTGAGAAGAGCGATTCAACGACAGGTAAGAGATGCCCACATCGCACAAAAACTTCAGTCTGAGGCGGATTTCACGCAGCAATTCGTAAGCGATAGTATTTCTTCTTTCATCTAAAAAAGAAGGACATTGGTCAATCCAACGTGCCAGCTCATCAATATCCATTTGAGCCAAATCGCTGATGCTCTTGTCTCCGATTTTGAAATAGCTGGCCTCTTTTTTCAGTCGTGTACCATGACATTCGGGACATTCTTTCTCACCAATAAACTGATTCACCCATTTACGGATAGAGGCGGGAGCGGTTTCATAGTCGATATTACGCAAAAAGCTAATCACACCTTCAAAATGCACCTTCATGGGCGACAGTCCTGCCACATCCCTTTTGACATACAACGGGTCGCTCATGCCGTACAGAATCTTATCCATAAACTGTTCGGGGATACTTGAAATCGGGTCGGACAGCGAAAATTCGTATTTTTCGGCCAAGGCTTCCAGCTGTTTGAAAACAGGGGTGCTTTTATAAACACCGATGGGAGCGATGCCGCCTGCTTTGATGGACATAGAAGGGTCGGGAATGATGCGAGACATCTCCAATTCCGTGATATAGCCCAAACCATTGCATTTAGGGCAAGCTCCATAGGGAGAGTTGAAAGAAAAAGTGTTCGGTTCGGGTTCGGGATAGGAGATGCCCGTGGTGGGACACATCAGAAATTTGCTGTAGTTGAAGGTCTCGCCAGTTTCATTGTCTAAAATGGAAATCACTCCTTTCCCATGTTTGAGTGCCTGACGCAGGCTATTGACCAATCGCTGCTTGGAGTTTTCTCTCACCACGAGATGGTCGATTACCAAGTCAATATCATGGATTTGATAGCGGTTGAGCTGCATATTGAACTCAACACTTTGGATAACCCCATCGATGCGGCATTTGACATAACCCTGTTTACGCACTGTCTCAAACAACTCTTTGTAGTGGCCTTTACGTCCTTTGACCAACGGGGCCATAAGGGTGATATCCTTACCGTTGTAACGTTGCAATAACAGTTCTATCAGCTCCTTTTCGGTATAGCGCACCATCTTTTCGCCGGTATTGTACGAATAGGCATCAGCCACTCGGGCATATAAAAGACGCAAGAAATCATAGATTTCGGTTATGGTGCCTACGGTGGAACGTGGGTTTTTGTTGACCGTTTTCTGCTCGATGGAAATCACCGGATTCAGTCCTGTGATTTTATCCACATCAGGATGTTCCAGATTACCGATAAACTGGCGTGCGTATGAGGAGAAGGTCTCCATATAGCGACGTTGCCCTTCCGCAAAAATGGTGTCGAAAGCCAAGGAAGACTTGCCGCTGCCGCTAAGTCCTGTGATGACGGTAAGCTGGTGCTGAGGAATAGTTAGGGAGATATTCTTCAGGTTATTGACCCGTGCGCCAGTGATAACCAATTCATCTTCCTTATATTCCTGATTTTTCATTTCCTCGGATTTAAAAATGCAAATTTACACAAAATCTGTGAAAGATTGGCATGGACATGCCTTTTTTTATTGTGGAGACGCAGTGTGTTACATCTCAAGATGTGTTTTGCACACGTCAGGAAAAATCAATATTTTTCACGAAACAATTCCCACGACAATTCTGCTTGCTCGTGCAGCATCGCCAAGCCGTTTTTGGTACGGGCCCCGTGTAGTCGCCCTTGCCGCAGGAAAACAGTCTCCTCAGGATTGTAAATCAGGTCAAAGAGATAATGCTCACTGCCGATGACTGAAAAATCAAGCGGTAGCGATTCTTCGGTATGGGGGTACATGCCTACCGGGGTGGTGTTAATCCATAATTTATAATCTTTCAGCAAAAATTTATTGTCTAAAAGATTGTTATCATGAATGTTATGGATTTTTGAAGGATGTTCTAAATCACGGTAGATTATGGTTTGCTCATTAACCTTGTTGCGAGATACAAAATAAAAGTCAATGTGCAATCGGTGTAAGGTGTATGCCACTGCTTTCGCTGCACCGCCTGTTCCAAAAACCAAGGCTTTGTCGGGCAACTGCCAGCCTTCTTTCAGGCAGTGTTCAAAGGCAGGGGCGTCGGTGTTGTAGCCTTTTAATTGATATTTTTTTGCGGAAGAATCGGAATTTCTTTGAATGATGACGCAATTCACCGCTCCAATTTGCCGGGCAGCCTCATCTACTTCATCCAAATAGGGAATAATCTGCTCTTTATAAGGAATAGTTACATTAAAGCCACACAAGTCAGGGTGCTGTGCCAATAGCTCAGGAAGCAATTCAATAGAAGCCAAAGGGAATGCCTCATAACGGTAATCTGTCAGCCCTTCTTTCTGAAACTTATCTTGAAAATAAGCAGGAGAGAAGCTGTGCGTCAAAGGGAAACCGATTAAGCCAAATCGTCGCATTCGAGGTTACAGGTATCAGGTTACAGGTTACAGAATTCAGAGTTCAGAATTCAAATTTCAGAATTCAGCTTAATTTTATAGCTTAAGGATTAATAATTGAATTTTGGATTTTGGGTTTTGAAATTTGAATTAATTTGCACATTTGCACATTTACTAATTTGCACATTTACTAATTTGCACATTTACTAATTTGCTAATTATTCATTGGCACATTAGCACATTGTTCATTAGCACATTATTTTTCTTCTTTACCGTCCTCTGTTTCCTTTTTTCTTTTCTTTTTTAACCCTGAATACAACAGATAGACAATGAACAGGACACCCAAAGCCAAGAGAACGTATGACAGTTCGTGGCTGTATTGGTTGATGAGGTCCTGTTTGCCATGGGCTACATAACCCAAGATGGCTAAAATGATGTTCCAGGAGCCGGAACCCAAGATGGTATATAGTGTGAAAGCTCCGATGTTCATCTTGGCCAAACCTGCAGGAATGGAAATCAGCTGTCGGATACCCGGTACCAAACGACCGATAAAAGTGGAGGAATTGCCGTGCTCGATGAAGTAGTCCTCGGCTTTTTTCACTTTCTCACTGTCGAGCAACAAGAAATGGCCTAATTTGCTATCAGCAAACCAATAAACGATGGGGCGGCCCAAGAAACGCGACAGGTAATAGTTGATGAAAGCTCCTATCAACGCACCCAAAGTGGCCACTAAGACAATCAAGGTGATGTTGATGAAAGGTGAGTCTGTAACATATAATGTCGCATTATCTGGATTGCAGGCCTGATATGCTGCAGGTGGCACTACCACTTCCGAAGGGAAGGGAATAAAGGAACTTTCCAGTGCCATCAACATGGTCACGGTCACATAATTGAGATGATGGTTGTACCAATCTACCACACGGATTACCAAAGAACTCTCTTCGAGGGTGTCAGTAGACGAGGATAACTCGACCGTGGCAGGATCCTGAGGAATGATGGTGGTTTCGTTTTGTGCGTTCAGGAGGCAGCAAACCAGCATCAGCATGAATAAAACACAGTATTTCTTTATCATGATTTATATAAATCTATAAGTTCGTTAATTTCGGAATAGGTTTCTAAAATGGGGTCAATGGCCAGGAAGTTTTTATATCCCTCATAATCAATCAGCAGGGCATTGGCAAGGTATTCGCAGCCCTTGGAGATATTTTGGTTGAGGAAATACAAGGCGGCCAGATAATAGGCTACTGTATAGGTGATGGCTGAATCGGTCTGGTTCTTTTCCAGCACTTCGATGCCATAGTCATACAATTCGTTTTCGCAGCAAAATTGGACAAAGTAGCGATAAAAGTCCTCTTTGTTCTCCACCTGGTTCAGGGTGGTGGTGAAAAACTCTTGCAGTTTGTACTTTTGTTGTTCTTCATCGTAATAAGACAGCACCTCAAACAGCAGCATAAAGCTCTGTGGGTTGTTGGCAAATGCGCTTTCAATGGCGGCTTGGGCATCACCGGGATGTCCTTGGTCTTTGAGCACAGAAGCCAGTCCCAAAAGAGCGTCTCCCTGCATAGGGTTGAGGGAAAGAGCCTTACGATAGTAGGTGAGGGCTTCTTCGTATTTTTCCTGGTTGGCGTAGCAGTCGCCGATACAGGTCAGGGAGTTGAAGTCATCCTGATCCAGTTCGTAGGCCTGCTGATAATGGCTCAACGCTAGGTCGTATTTGTTGAGCTCGAAGTAGCAGTTGGCCATATTGTAGTGGGCAGTGGAGGTCTTCTCGTCGATGCTCAGCACATACTGGTAGGCATCGATAGCCTTGTCGTATTCCTTGTTCCAGCTGTAAGACAAGCCTAGACCGAACCAGCAGCCTGGGTAAAGCGGAAATTCCTCGGTCAGCTTCTCATAGAAAGCGATGCCGTCTTCGTATTGTTTGTTTTCTTCCAGCAGAAAAGAGAAACCGAACAGCTGTTCATCGAAAGCCTCGTCTTCCCGCAGGGCGAAGATAGCATGTTTCAGAGCCTTGGCCACATCTTTGTTTTTCAGATATTCGTAGGCCAGCAGGAAATGCACTTCGGGGTCTTCCTCGTCCAATTTCAGTGCTTTGTTCAATAGTTGGAAAGTGTTGGTATTACGGCCGGTCATGCGGGCCAGCATCACCCTTTCCATGTAAAGTTCTGGGGTGGGAGGGAATGAAGTCTCAATGGAATCCAGTTCCTCTTCGGCCTTATCGAATTCCATCTGTAGCATCATTTTCTTGGCACGCAGGATTCTGAAAAACGAATCGGAAGGGTAGAGGCGGATGGCGTACTCAATGGCTTCGGAGGCCATTTGTACATCCATTGCCCGCATCAGTTCATCAATAATAATTTCCAACTCTTCTGAGTCGAAAAACACAGAGCTGCCGGAATCTATCATCGACTTAAAGCGTTCGACCAATTCTTTCGTTTCTTTTTCTTCTGCTTCAAATTCTCCCATATCAATAACTTAAGTGTCAAAAGCCCTCAAAATTTTTGGGGTGCAAAGATACAAAAAAATAATTAGCAAATTAGTCAATTAGTTAATTAGTTAATGTGCTAATTAGACAATGTGCTAATGTGCCAATTGAATTAGCAAATTAGAAAATGATGTAATGTATCAATTTTTTTTGAGGCATTTCTTGTATCTTTGCACTTTCAAATAAATGATATGACGGTACAAGAGATACTTGATAAACAGCATCTTGAAAAAGAAGACATTGTACGCTTGCTTTCTACAGAAGGCGAGGAAATGCAACGGCTCTTGCAAAAAGCCCGGGAGGTAAAGTTTGCCCGATTGGACAATTATGTGCACCTCAGAGGATTGATAGAACTGAGCAATATTTGTCGCAAATCGTGCTTGTATTGTGGCGTACGTAGTGGCAATACCAAAGTGGAACGCTACGAGTTGACGGAGGATGAGGTGTTAGAATGTGCTAAAATGGCGCATCAGCTGGGCTATGGTTCTGTGGCTATCCAAAGCGGGGAACGCAGCGACAAGGCCTTTGTCGATAAAATTACCCGCATGGTGAGACGCATCAAGGAGATAGACAATGGAGCATTAGGTATTACTTTGTCTCTGGGTGAGCAAAGTAATGAGGTTTATCAAGAGTGGTTCGAGGCGGGAGCACACCGCTATCTGCTTCGTATAGAGTCTTCTAACGAGGAATTGTACTACAAAATCCACCCCCATGACGAACGTCATGACTTTGCTCGCCGCTTGGCCTGCATTGATTCTTTGCTGAAAATTGGTTACCAGACGGGTACGGGCGTGATGGTGGGACTGCCTTTCCAGACTCTTGATATTTTGGCTGATGACTTGCTCTTTTTCAAAAGCAAGGATGTCGCCATGGTGGGCATGGGCCCCTTTATTCCGCATCCAGATACACCTTTGTATCAGTATGCCAACCAGATTCCTTCCGCAGAAGACAGAATGAATCTGACATTGAAAATGATTGCTGTTTTGCGACTGATGATGCCCGAAATCAATATGGTGGCGGCCACGGCCAACCAAACCGTTGACCCTCTTGGACGTGAGAAAGCCATTATGGCGGGTGCCAATGTCATCATGCCCAATATGACACCTAATGAATATCGCGAAGATTATCTTATTTATCCAGACAAGGCTTGTGTGAGCGATAAACCTGAGGAATGCTATTCCTGCCTTGATATACGCATGAAAGCCATCGGTCATCAAATCCTGTACAACGCCTGGGGCGACTCCGTAGCCTTCACGAAGAAAAATAGCAAATTAGTTAATTAGCAAATTAGTTAGTGTGCTAATTATTAATCATTAACTATTAATTATTAATTATCAACTGTCAACTGTCAATTAGTCCTCCCCCCACCACCAGTCCATCTTTGTACAGCACTAGCGACTGTCCGGGCGTGACGCCCCAGATGGGCTCGGTAAAGTGCAAGCAGGCACAGGCATTGGAAGCAAAATTATCGTCTAATACCAATTTGGCGGCAGTAGCGGGTGATTTGTAGCGGATACGGGCATATACTTCTGGGGAAGAACGCAACCATTCCTCATCACGAATGCGCATCTCGGAGGCATGAACTTCGGTGCAATACAGCTCATCGCGGTCACCAATGGTCACTTCGTTACGGTCGGCGTCGATATGTGTGACATATTTGGGTTCCCCAAAGGCCACACCTAAACCCTTGCGCTGGCCGATGGTGTAGTTGCAAAACCCTTTGTGGCGGCCCACCACTTTCCCTTCTCGGTTCACAAAGTTGCCTTCCTCAATCTTGCAGCCTTGTTCAGCTAAAAAGTGACGGTAGTCATTGTCGGGAATGAAACAAATTTCCTGCGATTCGCTTTTACGGGCCAGCTTTTCAAACTTATGTTGTTGTGCTAATTCACGCACTTCCTGTTTGGTGTAACCGCCCAAAGGGAAAATAGTGCGTTTCAGATTCTCTTCAGTAAGCATCCACAAAAAATAAGTCTGGTCTTTGAACTGGTCAACAGCAGTTTTCAGATAGTAATGTCCTTGGTACTGTTCAATTTGTGCATAGTGGCCTGTCGCAATAAAATCACAGTTGTATTGTTCGGCGGCATTCAGCAGTTCGCCCCACTTGATGTGGGAGTTGCACAGCACACAGGGGTTGGGTGTGCGCCCGCGCTGGTATTCCTGCACAAAATTGCTGATGACATGGTCGCGGAAAATCTGCCGGAAATCCAAGATATGGTGCTCTATGCCTAAGTTTTCGGCAAAATGCTTGGCTTCCATTATGCTCTCCACCGAGCAGCAACCCTTTTCCCGAGCGAGACACGACTCTTTGATGTAGTCGAAAGTACGGAAGGTGACGCCCACCAGCTCATAACCCTGTTCCAATAGTAACAGGGCAGAAATGCTGCTGTCGATACCGCCGCTCATCGCCATCAATACACGTTTGGACATGGTATTTCCTGTTTTATTTTTTTCTGATGGCAAAAATACATCATTTTTTTCTGTTTCTGAATATTTTATTTTACTTTTGCATTCTGAAAAATGAAAATTTCATACAACAGCTATGTTGTTTTCAGGAGTATATTTTCCTGAAGAAATCATAGCATACAAACAAAAAACAAATAATATGGCTTATCATTTTAAAAATCTGGTTTTTGAAGGTGGCGGTGTGAGAGGAATCGCCTATGTAGGAGCACTTGAAGTGCTTGACAAAGAAGGTATCCTGAATAACATTAAAAGGGTTGCGGGCACTTCCGCTGGTGCTATGGTGGCAGTCTTGGTAGGATTACGATACACCGCTGATGAACTGAAGGAGATTCTTTGGGACCTCAACTTCAAGAAATTCATGGATAGCTCTTTCGGCATTGTTCGTGACACAAATCGTCTGCTCAAAGATTATGGTTGGTATAAAGGTGACTATTTCAGAGAACAGATGGCCAAATTTATCAAGAAAAAAACTGGCAATGGCGAGATCACTTTTGAAGAACTTGCCAAAACCAAACAGTTTAGGGAAATATATTTGGTAGGGGCAGATTTGACGACGGGTCTTTCGAATATGTTCAGTCACAAAGATACACCAAAAGTGAAAGTTGCGGATGCAGCCCGCATATCCATGTCCATACCCCTGTTTTTTGCTTCCGTGAGAGGTGGAGAAGGAAACAAGCATGTCTTTGTGGATGGTGGACTTTTGGACAACTATTCTATCAAGACCTTTGACCGCTCTTCTTACATCTCCAATTTAAATCATGCAAGACGTACGGATTATTACGAGAAAGTCAACAAAACCAAGGCTTTACAAAAAAGTATTGCTAAAAATGAATATGTCTATAATAAAGAGACTTTGGGATTCCGTTTGGACGCCAAGGAGGACATCTCAATGTATCTCACGCATAGTGCTACCAAGTTTAATGAGATAAAAAGTTTCTTTACTTATACTAAAGCTTTGGTGACAACGCTCATCGACTTCCAGAACAATGTTCACCTGCACAGTGACGACTGGCAACGCACAGTTTATATCGACACTTTAGGTGTTAGTGCCATTGATTTCAACATTTCCGACACGAAGAAAAAGAATTTGGTGGAATCAGGTAAACAATATACCGAGGCTTATTTGGAATGGTATAACAACGATGAAGAAAAAGCTAATAAATAATGTAATAACGCGAGTTTTTCGCATTCGTAAAATAAATTGACGATGAGAAGTTTTGGCAGTGATAATAATTCGGGTGTGCATCCACAGATTATGCAGGCTTTAATGCAGGCTAATCAGGACCATGCCTTGGCATACGGTGATGACCCATGGACCGCACAGGCTGTGGCGGATTTGAAGAAGTGTTTTGGCGAAAATGCTGAACCTTATTTTGTGTTCAATGGCACAGGGGCCAACGTGACCGCTATCCGTGCTTGCTGTCAGCCTTTTCATGCTGTGATTGCGGCCAAGACCGCTCACATTTCAGTGGATGAGTGCGGTGCACCGGGTTTTCTGAGCGGTGCGGCAATAAAGGAAGTGGATACGCCTAATGGCAAATTGACGCCGGAGCTGATAAAACCCATGTTGCATGGTTTCGGCTTTGAGCATCACTCACAACCGAAAATGGTGTATATCTCGCAGTGCAGCGAGTTGGGTACTGTTTATACAGTGGAAGAAATTAAAAACTTGGCGTATTTTATTCATCAATACGGTATGTATTTGTTGATGGATGGGGCTCGCATTGCCAATGCCTGTGTGACTTTGGATAAGAAGCTGAAAGAAATTACGGTGGATTGTGGAGTGGATATACTGAGCTTCGGCGGTACTAAAAACGGCTGCATGATGGCTGAGTCAGTTATCGCCTTCCGACCCGAACTGGCGGAAAATATCAAGTATTTGAGGAAGCAATCCACGCAGCTATATTCCAAAATGCGCTATGTGTCGGCACAGTTTTCTTCATACCTGCAAGATGATTTGTTGTACAAGAATGCTGCTCACGCCAATAAAATGGCGCGGATGTTGTATCAGGAACTTCTGGCTTTGGGCTTCGAGTTCACACAGTCACCGGATGCCAATATTCTCTTGTTGAAGATGCAAACGGAGATGGTGGAGCAATTGTTACAGAAACACTTCTTTTATGTATGGGACGAGAATACCCACGAAATTCGCTTGGTTACTTCCTGGGACACCACCGAAGAGGATATAAGGAGTTTTCTGGAGGATGTGAAAGAGTTGGTGTAATCAGTTTAAAAAGAAAAAAGCACTTACAAATTTCTTCGTAAGTGCTTGATTTTCTTTGCGCTCCCTCTAGGACTTGAACCTAGGACCCTCTGATTAACAGTCAGATGCTCTAACCGACTGAGCTAAGGAAGCAAGGTGTCCTTTACGTTTCCGTTTTTGACGATGCAAAAATACTATTTTTTTTCTTTGCTTCAACAATTTTTTTCTTTTTTCTTTTTTTTGTAATTTTGCCGCAGATTTTAGCTTTGAAAATTTTTCAAAACATTGAAAATCAATATTATATAAAAACGGATAAAAAAGACTAATTCAAAAATATCATGTCAATAACTGGAAAAAGCTTTTTGGAAGAACTGCGAAATTTCGTATTTATTACCCTCGGTTTAGCAATTTTCGCTTTCGGATGGACTGCTTTTATGATACCTCACGAACTCACAGGTGGTGGAGTCAGTGGTATCGGTGCCATCCTCTTTTTTGCCTTGAAAATTCCTGTGGGTATTTCCACTTTGGTGTTGAACCTGATTTTGGTAGCCATAGCTTGGAAGGTGCTGGGTCGGAAATTCTGTATTAACACCATCATTTGCTCCGTGATTTTGTCATCCTTCATGGCCGTTGGACAGGCGATTTTTACTGCCCCGTTGGTGGATGACAAGTTCATGTGTACACTCATCGGTGCTTCTCTGTCGGCTTTTGGTGTGGGTATGGCTATCAACTGGGGTGGCAACACCGGCGGCACCGACATCGTAGCTTTGATGATTGGCAAATACCGTAACATTTCTTACGGCCGCGTGACACTTTATACCAATTTGGTCATTGTGGGCTCCTCTTATTTTATTGTGCAATCGCTCGAAAAACTGGTCTATAGTATGGTGGTGATGTTTGTCTATACCGTGGTTTCCGATGTGGTGATTGACGGTTACAAGCAGAGTTACCAAATTATGGTTTTCTCGAAGAAAAACAAAGAGATTGCGGAACGTATCAATAAGGAAATCCACCGTGGCGCTACTTTTATCAAGGCTACAGGTTCTTACACCATGGAGGAAAGCGAGATATTGCTGATTATTGCCCATCGTACCGACAAGGTGCTGATTACGCGTATTATCAAGGAGATTGATGATACATCATTTATCAGTATATCAAAAACCTATGGTGTATTCGGAAAGAATTTTGACCGATTGAAGATATAATGCAGAATGCAGGGACGCGATTTATCGCGTCTGATTGCGGCTGCTACCATGTGACAGCCCTACAAAAAATGGAAACCAAAGATGGTGATTGGAATCCCTGTAATATTATTTTATCAGTCTGTATGTAATTCGGGAATTTTATGTAAATTTGCAAACTTTTTTATTACAACTATAACATTATAAATATCAACTTATTATGGAAAAAATTAAAATAGGAATCAACGGTTTCGGCCGTATTGGAAGTTTGGTGCTGGATGCCTCTTTGGAAAGAGAAAATGTGCAGGTGGTTGCTATCAACGACCTTTTGGAAGTGAATTATATCGCTTATATGCTGAAATATGACTCTGTTCATGGTCAGTTCAAGGGTACTATCGAAGTGAAGGATAACAACTTGGTTATCAATGGAAACACTATCCGTGTAACGGCAGAGCAGGATCCCGCTAACTTGAAATGGGATGAAGTAGGTGTTGACGTGGTGGTAGAATGCACCGGTCGATTCCTGACTCAGGATTTGGCTGACAAACACATCCAGGCAGGTGCCAAGAAGGTTGTTTTGTCCGCTCCTCCAAAAGACGATATTCCTATGTTCGTAATGGGTGTTAACCATAAGGAATATGCTGGCCAGCCTATCGTTTCCAACGCTTCTTGTACGACCAACTGCTTGGCTCCGCTGACCAAGGTTATCCACGACAATTTCGGTATGGTGGAAGGTTTGATGACTACCGTTCACGCCGCTACCGCTACTCAGAAAACCGTTGACGGTCCTTCTATGAAAGACTGGCGTGGTGGTCGTTCCGTTTTCGGCAACATCATCCCCTCATCAACAGGTGCTGCCAAGGCTGTGACCAAAGTTATCCCTTCATTGAAAGGCAAATTGACAGGTATGTCATTCCGCGTGCCGACTGCTGACGTTTCTGTGGTTGACTTGACCTGCCGTCTGGAACGCTCTACTACTTACGATGAAATCAAAGACGCTATGAAACGCGCTTCTGAAGGTGAATTGAAGGGTATTCTGGGTTATACCGAAGATATGGTGGTTTCTACCGACTTGCTGGGTGATACCCACACTTCCATCTTTGATGCTAATGGTGGTATCATGCTGAACCCCAACTTCGTGAAGCTGATCGCTTGGTACGACAATGAAGTGGGTTATGCCAACAAAGCTGTCGATTTGGCCGTTTACATCGCTGGCGAATAATCGATAACGCGTACTTTCCTATTTATTATGATGCATACTTATTTTGCTGATATATTATTGCCCTTGCCTTTGCAAGGGCTTTTTACCTATCGCATTCCCCAAGAACTGAATGATTGTGTTGGTTTTGGCATGCGGGTGGTGGTTCCTTTCGGCAAAAGTAAGTTGTATTCAGGGCTGGTGATGAAGGTCCACGAGAATGCCCCGCGTCAGGTCAACACCAAGTATGTGTTGGATGTCATTGACAGGCATTCGGTGGTGTCGGAGCGTCAAATCCAGCTATGGCAGTGGATTGCCAACTATTATATGTGCTCGCTGGGAGAGGTGATGGCCGCCGCCTTTCCTTCTGCCCTCAAGTTGGCCAGCGAGACCAAAATCCAGCTGAATCCTGCCTTCGACGGGGATATGACGGTGCTGAATGAGAAAGAAACCAAATTAGTGGAGGCTTTGGCTTATCATCCGACTATGACGGTGGATGAAATTGCAAAAACAATTGATATTCAAAAGGTTATTCCGATAATTAAATCGTTGGTGGATAAGGATGTGGTGATTACCGATGAGGAAATCAGAGATCCTTATAAACCTAAAACGGAGACTTTTATTGCATTGGCGGCGCCCTATTGCGATGATGAAACCGCTTTGATGAATCTGATAGATTCCTTAGGAGCCTCTAAGAAAACCGCCAAGCAGCAGGATTTGTTATTGGCCTTTCTGATGCAGACCAAAGATGCCGCCAAACCCAATGGTTTTAACCTTAAGGCAGTCATCAAGAAAGCGGATTTGCTGAAAAAGGCGGACATCTCGCAGGCCCGTCTGCATACTCTGATAGACAAGGGAATTTTCGAGCAGCAAAGTGTGGTGACCAGCCGTTTGGAAGCCTATGACTCTTCGTCTTCGGCAGAGGACATCCAGTTTACGGAGCATCAGCAGCAGGCAATGCAAGATATTGAAGCGCAGTTTCAAACTCATGATACGGTATTGCTTCACGGCATAACTGGAAGTGGCAAGACGGAGATTTATATCAAGCTGATAGACAAGATGTTGAGGCAGGGCAAGCAAGTGTTGTATCTCTTGCCGGAAATTGCCCTTACCTCGCAGATTGTCAACCGTTTGCGGAAATTTTTCGGCGACAGGGTAGGGGTATACCATTCCCGTTTCAACGAGTATGAGCGTGTGGAAATCTGGAACAGAGTGCTGAATCAGCATAAAGAAGGAGATTTGAACACAAAATACCAGCTGATTTTGGGCGCCCGTTCGGCTCTGTTGCTGCCGTATCAGAATTTAGGTCTGATTATTGTGGATGAGGAGCACGATGGCTCGTACAAGCAGATTGACCCCGCACCTCGCTATCATGCCAGAGATGGAGCGGTTGTACTGGCGAAGATTCACCAGTGCAAGGTGCTGTTGGGCACCGCCACGCCTTCGTTGGAGAGCTATTATAATGCACAGCAACAGAAATTCGGTTTGGTGAACCTCATGCATCGTTATGCTGACAGCACTTTGCCCGACATTTGGGTGGTGGATATTGTGAAGAATTTGCGGCAGAAAAAGATGAATGGTCATTTCTCGCAATTCTTGATTGACAGTATGGCTGAGGCCTTGTCGAAACACGAACAGATTATTCTTTTCCAGAACCGCCGTGGCTATTCACTGCGTATGTACTGTAACACCTGTCAGAGCATGCCGCTTTGTAAGCACTGCGATGTGACGCTGACCTACCACAAGCGGAGTAACCTGCTGAAATGTCACTATTGCGGCTATGCCATAGAGGTGCCTAAGGAATGCCCGCAGTGTCACAGCACAGATATTGAGATGCGGGGTTTCGGCACTGAAAAGGTAGAAGATGCTTTGGCTGAGTTGTTTCCAGAGGCGGTTGTGGCCCGTATGGACTTGGACACCACCCGCAACAAGAATGCTTATCAGAAGATTATTTCTGACTTTGAGCAGCACAAAACTGACATTTTGGTCGGCACGCAGATGGTGACTAAGGGTTTGGACTTCGATCGTGTGAGTGTGGTGGGTATCTTGAATGCCGATAACCTTATGTCCTATCCGGATTTCCGCTCCTTTGAGCGGGCCTTTCAGATCATGTCACAGGTGAGTGGTCGTGCTGGACGCAAGGAGGTGCCGGGCAAGGTTATCATTCAGACCTATCAGCCGAATCATCCGGCATTGCAGTATGTGGTTACCAACGACTATCAGAGCATGTACCGCCAGCAGATTGCCGAGCGCCGCCAATTCAATTTCCCGCCCTTGTGTCGCTTAGTGAAAATCACCTTGAAACATGCCAGTGATGAGCTGGTCAACGAGGCTTCGTTGGCTTTGGCTCCCTTGTTGCGAGAAGCTTTCCCCCAGCATGTCTTAGGTCCCGAATGGCCTTTGGTTTCCCGCATCCAGAATTATTACATGAAGGACTTTTGGGTTAAATTGAACAAAGACAACAACCTTGCACAAAATAAGTTGCTGTTGCAGCAGATTCTTCATGACTTTCAAGGCAACAGCAAGTTCAAGGCTATCCGTATTGTCGTTAATGTGGATGCGTAATTTTTTTCTTCATACTTTCCAAAGATGGAAAGTATGCAAAGATCTTTGCCGACATGAAGTTTTTATCCCCTTTCTTTTGCAGCCACAAAAGAAAGGGGCAAAGAAAAGTGGCTTTTCCGCATGCGAATATGCTTGCTGAAAAACGGTCGTCTGTAGCCTAAAAAGCCGAAACTCGCTTGCTAAAGCAAGCTCAGACAGTCGGCTTTTTAGTTCTTCATACTCCTCGTTTTTCTATGCAAACAATTCGCAAAAGCGGTATTAAGGTAAAAATTTCCATACGGAAATTTTTAATGTTAATATATGGAGGCAACTGCGTCTCGCAGTTGCATATACTCATGAATTGCTACATTTAATCACTGATACCTGACTCCTATAATCTGATCCCTATTTATGCGGTGGAACCGCAACCCCCGCATAGGCACGAGCACCACCCCAATCCTACCCTCGAAGAGGGTTACATATCAATAGATGTTGGTGTTATCCCGTTATTTCATCGCGGTGCGGGTGCTGTGTGCACCGAAGCACAAAACGAAAACACCGCGGAAGGGATACATTGCAGCTGGTGGTAAAATTTTCATGTTTTTTATCAAAATTTTTCCTTTCACACAAATCATATTAAATTAATTTTGTATTTTTGCCTTGTTGTTGTGGGGAGAAATCCGCAACAATAAGAAAGCGCGTTTTCGCTTTTCCGTCAGTGTGAACTTGGACACTTCACAGAAGTATGTACGGATAACGAGAATAGAGCTCACCTAATTATTGAGTAATTGCCAAAATAGGTGGGGCTCATTTCGTAGTATCTTACATACAGGGAGTCCAAGCCCTACACTGAGGATGCGAGAAATGGCAGGCTCCACTTTCTTCATGTTTATTTATGTGCTATAGAGCTTGGGCACAAAAACAAAACATAAAAAAATTACACTTATGAGAAGGTTTTTCATTTTTTTAGTCTGCTTTTTTTTATGCGGCACTTTGGCTTTGAACGCACAGGCCCCGTACAAGCACAGCGTTGGTGCCGTGGTTGGTACTATGAATGGGTTTTCTTACAAAACCTTTGTGACGGACAATTTCGCTTTTTCTTTGGATTTGGATGTGAAAATCTGCCCCACACGCTTTAATGATGAACTATTTGGAGAAAAATTTGGTTTTACAATGGATGTGTTTGATTTAGAGGCAAATCCGAATGTCATGTATGAAAATAAAATCACAAAAGGTTTGTATTGGTTCGCGGGTGGAGGTGTAAGTTTGGGTTATAACTTTGCCTTGGGTGAGAGTTTTCTCGGTTTGATTGAAACAGAATATTGCAAACAAGGCAAGTTCGGTATAAATGCGATAGGCGGTTTGGAATACAAGTTTAACATTCCTCTTACCCTTCAGTTTGATTTTCGTCCCGGTTATGGCATGTTGTTCTATCAATATGGGAAAAAGAAAAAATGGGGAACAGACCATTATTTTGATTGGGGATTGGGATTGAGTATCCGTTACACTTTATAGATTATACATGTTATTTTGGACTGTTCTGATTTTGTGATTATCACCATTTGATTTTATCGTTTTCACATGAGGAATGAAAAACAAAACCTAAGATAATGAAAAAGCTTTATTTGATCGTCTTTTTGATGTTTGCTATGTTGGCATCATATTCCCAGCAGGCTCCAGTTGTGAGCTTTGACTGCCACGATGAGAATAACAATCCCCAACGCTTGGATAGCGTCAGGATAGAAAACTGGACCCGGAGCTGGGCGGTGACCATCTATTACCCTAATCTTACCATTTCGTTGGGTGATGTCACTAATGGTATCACCGAACTGGAATTTGATGAGGAGGGTCTTGCCCGCAACATCCCAAACCCTTTCAATGGGCGCACTCATGCACAGTTAACCCTGTCAAACAACGAGCATATTATCATGCGAGCATTTGATATAACGGGCAAGGCTGTGGCTTATTATGAGGGACAGCTTGAGGCGGGCAAACATGATTTTGAGATTGTCTTGTCCACACCTCAAACCTATATCCTACAGGTGGCGACCTCCAGGAAAACATACGCCATCAAGATGGTAAATACCGGTAATGGCGGAGAAAATAAGATTAACTTGCAAACCTCCAATAACGAGGTAGTCCTTAAATCCGCCAAACAAATCATGGATTACGATTTTGAGGTGGGTGACTGTATGCACTACCAGGGTTTTGTCACAGTGGGCAATGAGGCGGTGAGAACAGAGCCGATAACCCAAAACCAGTATGAATCGGAACTGATAACCTTTGTCCTTCACACTCAGCAAACAACAACCGCTCCGGTAGGCATCTATGCGGGTGTGGTGGGTTTTAACAACCAGCTGTATGTAAAACCCATAGATGTGCTGAACAATTCCACCCAGTATTCATTCCGTAATTTCATCAACAATCTGCCGATGGGTAACGGCACCATTCTCTACCATGCCGACTATACGGCGTTGAACAATATAGCGAGCACAATTATTCCCGATGAGCTTATTAATGTGACTTTGGTTACTTTTACAGATGGTTTGGATTTGGGCTCCTGGCGAATGAATCCCGTCTTCACTTCCGAGACCGCATATTTGAATGCGGTACATAGTCGCATTCTCAATGACCAGTTGGGAGGAGTGAACATCACCGCTTACGCCATAGGGGTGAAAGGCAGTGATGTGACAGACACAGCCCAGTTCAGGCACGACCTAAGAATGCTATCAAGCGATCCGGAGCATAATGTGTACGAAGTGGCGGACATTTCAGAGGTGAATGCACAGTTCCGTGAAGTGGCGGCACAACTTAACCAAACTTCAATTGTGACCACCGATATAAGTTTGTTGCTACCCGCTCCTGATCCAGGAACACGGGTGCGCTTCACTTTTGACAATGTCACTTCCGCCACCTCATCGTATTATTACATTGAAGGAACCTATAATTACAGCAATGGAGTGGGAACTCTTTCTAATATTGTTTACGAGGGATTGACCAGTACAAGTGGTAACATGGTAACTGGCACAGCCCAAGGCATATTTGACAGATTCGTTTTCACCGATGTCAAGGATTTGTTGCAGCAACAGCTGAATATCAACAATATCAAACAATGGTATTTCATTCCTTCCACGCAGCAATGGCAGCACAACAGCGAGTTCACAACATCCAACAGCACCAGTTCACAACAGGTTCATAACAGTGCCATCGCCATGTTAGTGTTGGATTGCTCCTCTTCTTTGGGCAGCAGCGGTTTCAATACCATGAAATCGTCAGCCAACAATTTTTTGGACATATTGAGAAACAGCAACACCTTGTCCGCTCCTACCGTGCAGACACAGACAGCCACAACGGTTTCGGATATTTCGGCTACTTTGAACGGTTCTGTCACCAACAGCGGCAACCTCATCATTCATGAATGCGGATTTGTGCTAAGTCTTTCCCCTAACATGTCCAATGCCACCTTCTATAATGCAAACTATTCGAACAGTTTTAATTACACAGTAACGGGACTGACCCCCAATACCACCTATTATTACAAAGCATTTGCCCGGAATAACCGAGGCACTGGTTATGGCACCACACAAAGTTTTACCACACCCACTTTGCCCGCTGTGACTACTGGCGGGGTGAGCAATGTGACGGGATATTCAGCGTCTTGTGGTGGTACAGTGACTTCCACAGGCAATGCTACTGTAAATGCCAGAGGGGTGTGCTGGAGCACCAGCCACAACCCGACAATAGCGGGCAATCATACCAATGACGGCACTGGAAGTGGCTCTTTCAACAGCAGTATAACGGGTTTGAATCCAGGCACCACTTATTATGTGCGTGCTTACGCCACGAACATTGTGGGAACGGTTTATGGCAATGAGGTGAGTTTTACTACCAATGTAGTTTTGCCAGAAGTAACCACAACAGCGATTACTAATAATCTTGGTGCTACGGCTACTTCTGGCGGTAATGTGACTAATGCGGGTGGCGGAACTATAACGGCCCGTGGTATTTGTTGGGGTACTTCACAGAATCCGACAGTAAGCAATAGCCATACCACTAACGGCAGCGGAATGGGTAGCTATACCAGCAGTATGACAGGACTTTCAATAGGTACCACCTATTATGTTCGTGCATACGCTACCAACAGTGCGGGCACAGCTTATGGAAACCAGTTGACATTCACTACACCGAATATTCCAACAGTGACTACGAATCTCGTAAGCAGTATTACTACCACCACAGCTTCTTGCGGTGGCAATGTTACCGCTACGGGCGGTGCCGATGTAAGCGTAAAAGGTGTATGTTGGAGCACTTCCCAAAATCCCACGGTGAGCAATAGCCATACCACAGACGGTAATGGCACTGGCAGCTATACAAGCAGCATTACGGGTTTGAATCCCGGCACCACCTATTATGTCCGGGCGTATGCCACAAACAGTGCAGGCACCGCATACGGTACCCAGAGGACTTTCACTACTTCGATAACAACACCTACGGTAACGACCAATACGGTGAGTAACATCACCTCCTCTACAGCCACATGTGGTGGCAATGTCACCAGCACTGGCGGTGCTTCTGTAACCGCCCGTGGTGTGTGTTGGAGCACTTCGTATAATCCCACAGTAAGTAACGACCATACCACTGATGGCACGGGCTCGGGTAGTTATACCAGCAGTATGACTGGACTGGCTCCCGGTACCACCTATTATGTGCGGGCGTATGCTACCAACAGCCAAGGTACAACATACGGCATTCAGCGGAGTTTCACCACTCAGACAACGGTTCCCACTGTGACAACCAATACGGTTAGTAACATTACTGCAACCACGGCTACCTGTGGTGGAAATGTGACTGCCACAGGAGGTGCAACTGTTACCGCAAGGGGTGTCTGCTGGAGCACCTCCCAAAATCCGACAGTGAATGATAGCCACAGCTCAAACGGCACTGGTTCGGGCAGCTTTACCAGCAATATTACAGGGTTAACAAGTGGAACCACCTATTATGTGCGGGCGTATGCTACTAATAGTGCAGGGACAAGTTATGGAAGCCAAAGAATTTTAACCACAAGACCAACTGATAGCGCTCCCTGTGGTATCTGTACTGATTATGACAACAACACATATAGTACCGTACAGATTGGCAACCAATGTTGGATGAAAGAGAACCTGCGTGCCACGCACTATGCGAATGGTACAAGTATCGCATTGGGAAGTAGTACTTCCACTACGACAGCCTATCGTTATTATCCTAACAATAGTAGTTCCAATGTGAGTACTTATGGTTATTTGTATAATTGGAAAGCGGTAATGAACACATCCTCTTCAAGCAGTTCCAATCCCAGTGGGGTTCAAGGCATTTGTCCTAATGGCTGGCATGTGCCAAGTGATGCGGAATGGACACAGTTGACAGACTATGTAGGCAGTCAGCCTCAATATCAATGTAATAATAGTAGTACTAATATCGCTAAGGCATTGGCAGTTACTACGGGTTGGAATAGCAGTACTGAAACTTGTGTGGTGGGCAATAACCTAAGTGCGAATAATTCCACAGGATTTTCGGCTCTTCCTGCTGGTTGTTATTATAATGGTTCCTATAGTAATTTTAATAATTCTGCAAATATTTGGACTTCTACAAAATATAATGACAATTCCTCATACAGGCGTAATATATTTTATAATGAAGCCGTTGTTAATCGAAATAATTATGAGAAATATCAAGGCTTTTCTGTCCGTTGTCTTCGCAATGAAGGCATATCCGTACCCATTGTTACGACTGCGGAGGTCTCACAAATTTTAGGAGGTACAGCTGTT
Organism: Bacteroidales bacterium; assembly: GCA_016290295.1. GTDB lineage: Bacteria > Bacteroidota > Bacteroidia > Bacteroidales > WCHB1-69 > RUG11690. The sequence goes on along the minus strand of JAEETJ010000012.1, from coordinate 18,250 downwards.
TCAGGAGGGAATATTAGCTTTGATGGCGGAGCATCTGTCACTGCCCGAGGAATTTGTTGGGGTACAACTCCCAATCCTACGGTGAGTAATAGCCATACTACCGAAGGTAGTGGTACGGGGAGTTTTGCAAGCAATATAACAGGATTGGTTTCCAACACAGTGTATTATGTTCGGGCATACGCTACCAACAGTCAAGGAACAAGTTATGGCGAGCAGAGAGTTTTCACTACTCATCCTGCATGTTCAGGTAATCCCACTATAACCGATTATGATGGGAATGTGTACCAGACTGTACAAATCGGAAACCAGTGCTGGATGAAAGAGAACCTGCGTACCACCCATTATGCGAATGGAACAAGCATAGCGTTAGGAAGCAGTACCAGCACAACAACAGCTTATAGGTATTATCCTGACAATAACAGCTCCAATGTGTCTACCTACGGCTATCTATACAACTGGGCAGCAGTGATGAATGATGCGGGCAGCAGTGCGTTTAATCCCAGTGGGGTGCAAGGTATTTGTCCTACTGGCTGGCATGTGCCAAGTGATGCGGAATGGACACAGCTGACGGATTATGTGGGAAGCCAAAGCACATACCTTTGCGGCAACGATAGTAGCTATATAACAAAAGCATTGGCAGCTACTATAGGATGGAATATAAGTACGGTTACATGTGCTGCTGGCAATAATCTGAATGTTAATAATGTCACGGGTTTTTCGGCTTTACCTGCTGGTTATTACCATTACAATGGCAACTATAGCAGTTTTAGCAATATAGCTGATTTTTGGAGTTCTACAGAGAATGTTGAAGATAAGTCATTCTATATTAATTTCCATTATAACTTTGCCTATATAAACAGAGACAACTTTAGTAAGAGTGGTGGCTTTTCAGTCCGTTGTCTCCGCAATGACGGAATATCTGTGCCAGCTGTTTCCTCTGCAATGGTATCCTCAATTACGGGTAATACAGCAACCTGCGGAGGAAATGTCATCTCTGATGGTGGTGACTCCGTTACTGTACGGGGAATTTGTTGTAGTACTTCCCCATATCCAACGGTAAATGACAATCATACCACGGATGGCAGCGGCATAGGCAACTTTACAAGCAATATGACAGAACTTTCACCCAATACCACTTATTATGTGCGGGCGTATGCCACCAATAGCGTAGGAACGAATTACGGAGTCCAGAGGACTTTCACAACTTTGGTCATTGTACCTACGGTGACAACCAATGCCGTAAGCGATATTACCGCAGCCACAGCTACTTGCGGTGGCAATGTGACAGCTACGGGTGGCGCATCTGTTACAGCCAGAGGTATATGTTGGAGCACTTCTCAAAATCCCACGATAAGTAACATTCATACCTCGGATGGCACTGGTGTGGGTGGTTTTACGAGTAGCATGACGGGCCTTTTGCCCAATACCACTTATTTTGTTCGGGCATACGCCACCAATAGTGCAGGAACAGCATACGGTACACAGCAGAGCTTTACGACACAGACCACAGTTCCAACGGTAACGACCAATACAGTGAGCAGTATAACCTCATCTACAGCCACTTGCGGAGGTGATGTAACCAGCACGGGAGGTGTCTCCGTAACGGCACGAGGTGTTTGTTGGGGTACATCGCAGAACCCTACAGTAAGCGACACCCATACTACTAATGGTACTGGCTCTGGCAGTTTTACGAGCAGTATTACAGGACTTGCACCAGGCACCACTTATTATGTGCGGGCATACGCTACCAACAGTGTGGGAACAAGTTATGGAGAGCAGCGGAGTTTCACCACATTGGCCGTAACACCTACGGTGACAACCAATACCGTAAGCGATATAACAGCAATTACAGCTACTTGTGGCGGAAATGTAACCAATACAGGAGGTGCTTCTGTAACAGCCAGAGGTGTTTGCTGGAGCACTTCGCAAAATCCCACGGTAAGTGGTAGTCACACCACTAATGGTACTGGTTCAGGCAGTTTTACAAGTAATATAACAGGATTATCACCAGTTATTACATATTATGTACGAGCATACGCTACCAATAGTGCAGGCACAGCATACGGAACTCAGCAAAGTTTTACAACTCCACCTGCTGTTCCAACAGTGACGACCAATACGGTAAGCAATATAACTGATGTCACAGCTACTTGTGGAGGCAATGTGACCGTTACAGGAGGTGCAGCTGTCACTGCCCGAGGTGTATGCTGGAGTACTTCTCAAAATCCTACAGTGAGTGACAGCCATACCACTAACGACAATGGCATAGGGAGTTTTACAAGCAATATAACAGGATTAAACCATAGCACTACTTATTATGTAAGAGCATACGCCACCAATAGTTCAGGAACAGGATATGGTGCTCAGCGAAGTTTTACCACTCGTGCGGCAGATGGACAACCTTGCCTTGGTACACCTACGGTAAGCGATTATGATAATAACAACTATAATACGGTTCAAATTGGAAATCAGTGTTGGACGAAAGAGAATTTGCGCTCCACTTGTTATGCAAATGGAGACTGCATAGAGTTGGGTAGTAGTACAAGTACTACTACTGCGTATCGTTATTATCCTAATGACAACAGTTTTAATGTGAGCACATACGGTTATCTGTACAACTGGGCAGCGGTGATGCATGGAGCAAGTAGCAGTTCGGCCAATCCTAGTGGGAGACAAGGTATATGTCCCACAGGTTGGCATGTGCCGAGTGATGCAGAATGGACACAGTTGACCAATTATGTAGGTGGTTGGTCACAATATCAATGTAATAATAGTAGTACTAATATTGCTAAGGCATTGGCAGCTACTACGGGATGGAACAACAGTACTGAAACATGTGTAATAGGCAATAATCCGAATATTAATAATGCCACAGGTTTTTCGTCCCTTCCTGCTGGTACCTGCGACGGCAACTATGGCCGTTTCGGCGACCACGCCAACTTCTGGAGCACTACGGCGTACAATGCTAGCTACGCATACAAACATAGCCTCTTCTACGATTACGCATATGTGTACAGGAATTACTACGGCAAACAAAGCGGCTTTTCTGTTCGATGTATTCGTGATGAAGTATATATTACAACCAGTACAATTTCACAAATTACAACTAGTAGTGCAACTTGTGGGGGCAATGTTATTTATAATGGATGGTCTCCTGTGACTGAACGGGGTGTATGTTGGAGTACATCTCCAAATCCCACATTGAACGATAGTCATACAACAAACGGCAATGGATCAGGAAGCTTTACCAGCAGTATTACTGGATTAACAAGTGGTACTACCTATTATGTGAGAGCATACGCCACTAATAGTGTGGGAACAAGCTATGGTGAGCAAAGAAGTTTTACGACACTAGACAATCATGGACAAACATGTTCTGGAGTTGTTACTGTAACGGATATCGATAATAACACTTACAATACCGTAAAGATTGGTAATCAGTGTTGGATTAAAGAGAATTTGCGTACAACACATTATGCTAACGGAGAAAGCATAGCTTTAGGCAGTAGTACTAGTACAACAACTGCTTATCGTTATAATCCGAACAATAATAGTTCTAATGTAGGTACTTATGGATATTTATATAACTGGGCAGCGGTAATGCACGGAGCAAGTAGTAGTTCTGCCAATCCTAGTGGAAGACAAGGTGTTTGTCCCAATGGTTGGCATGTGCCGAGTGAAGCAGAATGGACACAGCTGGAAAATTATGTGAAGAGTCAAAGTGCATATCGCTGTAATAGTACCTCAACGAATATTGCAAAAGCATTATCATCTACAACAGGTTGGTCTTCTAACACTGAAGTTTGTGCTCCAGGAAATACACCAGCAAATAATAATGCTACTGGCTTTGGAGCCCAACCTGAAGGACGATACACGGGTAGTTATTCATCATTTGGACATTGTTCTAATTTCTGGAGTTGTACCGTTAGTTCATCTAATAATAGCGAAGCAAGGGCTCCACTGATTTACTACGATAGAGCGGAAATAGAAAATTACTCGTATGGTAAGCATTACAGTTTTTCGGTTCGATGTGTAAAGAACTAATAATAAACCCTTAATTAATTCAATCTGTTTTTTTCTATCAGGAAGATAAAAAACAATGTTTTTATTATATTAATAGTTATTTGATTGAATATAAATAAATTAAAATTGGATATGTGTAACTCAAGAATAAAAAACAATATAAGTATTTTAAATATAATTGGTCTCGTCTGTATTTATATTTTAGTAACTGCTATATTTCCAAATCTCAGAATACCTTTCAGTATTCTCAATGAAGTGAACACAGATTTATTTAACCATTTGGTTGAAGCGTTGGCTGTGGGTTATTTGTCAAGTGTTTTCATATTTTATTTTACTAATACAAAACGACATCAAAAAGAACGAAAACGCAGGATATTCGAAATATATGATTTATTCAACGATATGCGAGATACTGTTTGTTTTTTGGAAGTTGAATTTGGAGTGAGGATAGATTTATGGGATTGTGAATATTATGCGAAATATACAGATGCTATGCGTAAACAATTTTGTGAGAAGCTGTCCATATGTTTAGAAAACACAACCAAATACAGAAATATTCTCACAAAACAGGAGCGTAATTATATCAATGAAATCAGAAAAATGTATATGTCAATAGAAGTTTATAATGGATTAATGAATTCAAAAGAAAAAACAGCCCACTTCAATGCGCTAAAAAAAGTTTGTGAATTAATTGATGAGTTAATGAACAACATCAAAAAGGAATTACCTTATAATGCTTCTTTAAAGTAAAGAGATGCTTGTATTGGATTTTTTTTCGTATAAAATTTTAACATATAAAATATCATGGATTTTTTATCACCAAAAAAAAGCTTTGATGACATTAATAAATTTGAAGCATCCTGTGGAATACTATTTCTAACAGTAGCTGCCGTTTCATATATCTATGTAAACTCCCCTGAAATTCCATTGTGGGTGATAATAACAATTGCTGTCATTGGGTTGTTTCTTATTTCGTGGGGATTATATCATTGGCACAAACGACAAGAGAGTTTGGATGAAAAATTGGAGTTGGAAATAAAATTATTAAAAGAGAAGCTAAAAGATGCCACTAAAGCACAAATAAAAGAAAAAACAGAAAATAATACTAAAATACTCTTGGGAGCACAAAATGTGGGACAAAACGATAATACCCGAAATATTCATCCCAACGAACATTCTAAAGAAAACGAGAAAGAAGAAACAGGTGGCAATAAGCACGCTGAAAGAGATTTTCTCCGCGTGACAGAAGAAATGTTCCAAAAAATGTCAAAATTAGAAAATCGAAACTATACCATCCGCTTCCATCAACTACTTGGTAATCAATACCTATACGATATGATATGCCAATCAAACAATAAAAATTTAAATGATAAAGTGGTAGAAATAAAATATATCGGTGGTTTTCAATTGAATCAGAAGTGGATTGATAGATCGATAGGGGGGTTAGATGCCATGATGTATGCGTACAAAAAGGAAATCCGAAAAGAATCGAATCTTGTTTTGGTTATCATATACAGCAATCCATCAATAGATACCGAAAACATTCGAAATGAAATATATCAGTCAATTCTTGACAAGCCAAATTTAAATGGGCTGCGCATTCAATTCGTGAAAGAACAAGACATTGACAAATTTGACGCTAATATTCTTTGTGTTTAACAGATATAATCAAGCATATTTTTCTTCGACTGCGAGGCTGCAGTCGCTTCCATAAAATCCTTGGAATATCGCTTAATTAGCACATTAGCTTCTCCATCGTCACATTCAGCTTCGAGAAGGCGAAGAGTTTTTTGCCTAAGTCCTTCAGCGAGGCTCCGAGGTAATATATGGTGTCGTCGATAACCAGGAAGCGGTCATGATAGTTGGAAGGCATATCCTCGCAACAGATAGTCTTTAATAACACCATTCGCCCATCTTCGGAATTGTGTGCCACGAAGTGATTTGACACGATACCCGACAGAAATAATAACGTCGAGACTATAAATTTTCACTGGCTTGTCGGAATGTGCAAAGTGCAAAAAATGCACATTGCAGAGGATGCTGTTTTCTACCGATGAACAAAATATGGTATTTTCGGATAAACGGAGTGATAAAATTCTCGTATTTTCGGATATTTTATAGAAAAAAATTTGCGTAATCCAAAAAAAACAAGTATTTTTGCACTCGTAATCAAACATATATCCAATGATGGAGCGAATATTCAAACGGAAACTATATGACCGGCTTCTTGAATGGAAGCGGGTCCAGAACGGGAAAAGTGCCATTCTTGTGGAAGGTGCACGGCGAGTAGGCAAATCAACACTTGTCGAGACATTTGCTAGAAATGAGTATGAGTCGTATATATTGATTGACTTCAATGAAGCCTCTGATGAGGTAAAGTCCCTGTTCAATAACTTGATGGACAAGAATTTCCTGTTTCTTCAACTCCAGTCTTTATACAAGGTCATACTGAAAGAACGCAAGTCAGTCATCATTTTTGATGAGGTCCAAAAATGTCCTCTTGCTCGCCAAGCCATAAAGTATCTTGTCAAAGACGGACGTTATGACTATATTGAGACGGGTTCGCTCATCAGTATCAAAAAAAACACAAAAGACATCACTATTCCGAGTGAGGAGGAGCGTGTAACACTCTTTCCCATGGACTACGAAGAATTCCGCTGGGCATTAGGAGACGAGGCTACCATCCCGCTACTACGTACATACTATGAAAATGGTCTCCCGTTGGACATGGCACATCGTGATATGATGCGTGACTTCAGGCTATATATGCTTATTGGTGGTATGCCGCAGGCTGTCAACACCTATCTTGAAACAAATAACTTCAGCATGGTGGATCTTGCAAAACGCAACATAATCAACATATATCGGGATGATTTTCAAAAACTTGATTCCACTGGACGTCTGGAGGAACTTTATATGAACATTCCCGCCCAGTTGAGCCAGGTAAATAACCGTTACAAACCGTATTCCGTGCTTGGAGATGTGGAAGATGACAAACTGTTGGAATTGATGAAGGATTTAGAGGATAGCAAAACGGTACTATTCTCATACCATTCCAATGATCCAAATGTGGGTATGTCGCTGACAAAAAATATTTCCAAGTACAAGATTTTTTGTTCGGACACCGGTTTGTTCGTGACGCTTGCTTTTGGGGACAAAGATCACACAGAGAATGTTATTTATCAGAAATTACTGAACGACAAACTTAGCACCAATCTCGGCTATGTGTATGAGAATGTGATAGCACAGATGCTTTCCGCTTCGGGGAACAAGCTTTTTTATTATACATGGCCTAAGGATGCCACCCACAACTATGAGATTGACTTCCTGCTTTCACATGGTTCCAAGTTGCATCCTATTGAAGTGAAATCGTCGGGGTACAATACCCATGCGTCGCTGGACTCTTTTTGTGAAAAATTCTCCCATATTATTGGAAAGCGTTATTTAGTTTACACCAAGGATTTCAGGAAGGATGAAGAAACAATTCTACTCCCTGTTTATATGACGCCGTTCCTGTAAAAACTTCCAAAAAGGAATACTACATATCCCAAAGCCTGCATGCCTAAGATGTGTAAATCTTATCCATAGGACGCAGTCGCCCCCATAAATCATTAGCACATTAACCAATTTGCTAATTAACTAATTTGCTAATTTGCTAATTCATTGGCACATTAGCACATTAACTAATTAGCACATTTTTCTGTGCCCTTGCGCCTTATTCTCCTTCACCACTTCCTTCATCCGCTCCTGGGTTTCAGGGGTGAAGAAGGCGTCGGTCAGTTTTTCGCGGATATAGGTGACTGCGGCATCGGAGGGGTGGCAGAGGTCAGCGGCATAGAAACGGTAGTCGCGCAGGTCGTCCTGCACCATTTCGTAAGAGGGGAAATAATAGGTGTTAATGTTGTCAACCAGTTGGTTTACAGATAGATGTAGCGTTGATTTGCTAATCTGGTTTTCATGGAAGCCGTCAGCTAAGTGCCGCACGGGACTGACGGTGAAAATGATTTTCAGCTGGGGGTTGAATTGCCGCAACTGCTCCAGTAGGTCTTGGTATAGGCCGACTATTTGCTTAATGGTCAATAACTGCTTTTCAAATTGGTTGGCGGGAATCTTGTGACAGTTGGCCACGATGAGGTCCCGCTCAATCAGGCGGTAACAATAGGCCGTACCAAAAGTGATAAATAGATAGTTGGCGGAGCTCAGAAAATCATGAGCCTTATCCAAGTTTTGCCGGATATTTTGTATAAAGGTTTCTTTGTCTGGGTGGGAGAACTTGCCGTGATGGGCATAGCTAATCCACTTTTCATTGAAGAAATCGATATGTTGTTCGTTGAAAAGTTCTGGATTTATGCACATTTTCAACGCATTGGCAATGGAAACGGGGTTGAAGAGCGTGCCAAAGGGGTTGGATAGCGTGTCAAAAAGCATCTCCTGGAAGAAATTGCCGATATGGTCTGAAAAACACGAGCCCAACAACATCAACTTATCCTGATAGTTGATGTCAAAAGGGTATTTTGGGGTCGGTATTTCTGTTCGGAATTTCATAGGCAGTTTAATTAAGAACTAAGAGTTAAGAATTAAGAGGGTTGAATTGTTGAGTTGTTGAATTGTTTAACAGTTTTGAATTCTTAGTTTTTAGTTTTTAGTTCTTAGTTTATTTCGGTATTATCAGTTTGGCAAACTTCAGCAGCAGGGTTTTGTTGCCCACAGTGTCGAAGGCCACTAAGGCTTTTTTCTCTTCACCGAAACCATCGGTGGAAATCACTACGCCGTAGCCGAATTTCTTGTGGTACACTCGCTTGTTGACCACGATTTGTTCGGGTGTGGCTAACTCGCCGATTTGTGACAGCTCCACTTCGGTTTTGGTTTGTATGGTGGGCTTTGGCGTGCTGATACTTGGTTTGGAAGTGCTGTAGCTGGGCTTTGTGCTAGAGGAGTAGCTGTCCCGTTGCTGTCCGAAGCTTTTGAATCCTCCAAAAGATGAGGTTTCGGGGCGGGCGAAGGAACCCTTGCCTGCCGATGCCCTGCGGGTGGTGTTGATAAAGCGTTCGGGAATCTCGTCCAAAAAGCGACTGGCTTCCGCAAATTGCAGTGAGCCAAATTTATAGCGAGTTTCCGCATAGCTCAGCATTACTCTTTTGCGGGCACGGGTGAGGGCCACATAAAATAGACGGCGCTCCTCTTCCAGCTCCTTGCGGGTGTTGATGGAAAGCGAGGAGGGAAAGAGGTTCTCCTCCATGCCTGTGATGAAGACATAGTCGAACTCCAAACCCTTGGCGGCATGGATGGTCATCAGCTTCACTTTGTCGGTATCCTCGTCTTTTTCATCCTCATCGCTGAGTAGCGATACAGTCTCCAGATAGTGGTCAAGCGTAGGAAAATATTCACTGATCAGCTCGCCAGTAGCCTCGTTGATGGCGCTTTCAGGTTCGCGTTCGGTGAAGGCCTTGATAGAGTCGAGCAATTCCTCGATATTATCAATACGGTCTTTGTCGGAGGGGTCCTCCTTCAGTGCATTGACAATGCCTGAAGATTCAGCAATGTGCTTGCCCAAATCGAAAGCGTCGGTGGTGGGCAGCAGCGAGGTATAACTCTGAATACGGGCAGCGAAGTCTTTCAGTCGCGCTTTGGTGGGGGCGTTCACATCCAACTCAAACTCATCGGGCTTTACGATGATGTTCCACATCCGTTCGTGGTGCTCGGCGGCGCAGTTCAGGATTTTATCGACGGTGGTGGCACCGATACCACGCTGCGGGTAGTTGATAATTCGCCGCAGGGATTCTTCATCATAGTGGTTGACTGCCAGGCGGAAATAAGCCATTAAGTCCTTGACTTCCTTGCGTTTGTAAAAAGAAAGTCCTGCATAAATTTTGTAAGGTATATGCCGTTTGATGAAAACCTCTTCAATGGCACGCGACTGTGAATTGGTACGGTATAACACGGCAAACTGGTTGTGGTTGGCTTGCGTGTTCACCTTGATTTCGAACAACTTGTCGGCGATGGCAAAAGCTTCTTCCGTGTCGCTGCCGGTTTTGAGAATGTCGATTTTGGTGCCTTCACCATTGTCGGTCCAAATCTCCTTATACAGCTGGTCTTTGTTGTTCTTGATGATGGCGTTGGCGGCATTGACGATGGTTTGTGTGGAACGGTAATTCTGCTCCAGCTTGATAATCCGACAGGTGGGGTAGTCGTGCTTGAAGTTAAGAATATTCTGTATATCGGCACCACGGAAGGAATAAATACTTTGGGCATCGTCACCCACTACGCAAATATTCTGGTATGCAGCCGCTAATTTCTTGATAATCAGATATTGAGCAAAGTTGGTATCTTGGTACTCATCCACCAAAATGTAACGGAAACGTTGCTGATATTTGTACAATACCTCTGGATAGTCGCGCAACAGCACATTCATATAGTACAGCAGGTCGTCGAAATCCATGGCATTGGCGCTCTTGAGGCGTTGGTTGTAGCGTTTGAAGATGTCGCAAATGAGTGGCTTGCCGCTACGTTTGTCGGCCTCAATGATTTCGGGGTTTTCGGCGTATTCCTGTTCGGAAATCAAACTTGACTTGGCAGCGGAGATACGGTTGAGGATGTAGTTGGCCACATAGATTTTAGGGTCTAACTGCATCTCTTTGACGATGGACTTAATCAGGCTTTTGCAATCGTCGGTATCATACACGGTGACGTTGTGGTCGTAGCCCAAGCGGTAGCCTTCGACACGGATAATGCGGTAGAATATGGAGTGGAAGGTGCCCATAGAGACGGCTTTGGCGTTGCTGTCGCCCACCAGTTTGAAGATACGCTCTTTCATCTCGCCGGCAGCTTTGTTGGTGAAGGTCAAGGCCAAAATCTGAAAAGGGCTAATGCCCAAAGTGAGCATATAGGCGATGCGGTAGGTGAGCACGCGGGTTTTGCCAGAGCCTGCGCCGGCAATTACCATCAGCGGACCCTCTACCTGTTTCACCGCTTCCTGCTGAGCATCATTAAGTTGCGAAAGTAAATCCTCTGCTTTGTTCATAGTCTGTGTTTAAGACCGCAAAAATACGAAATAAATCAATGTGCCAATTCAGTAAGTTGAAAGTTGAAAACTGAAAGTTATAATTTGAATTTTGAACTTTGAATTCTTTTTTTTGCCTTTTGCATTATATTTTCTTATGATATTTGCACATTAGCACATTATCTAATTTGCTAATTGAAATTTTTCGTATCTTTGCAAGTTATTGTTTTAAATATTAAAAGATGAAAAAACTACTTTTTTTACTGCTCGGTTTGGTCGCTTTAACCTTGGTTTCTTGTAAGGACACATCAGGTGATTATGTCGCTAAACAACTGACTTATACACAAATGGAAAATGCTTTCTCCGATTATTTGTCGGTGGCGACGGATTATGCTGTGGAACGCTTGTGTCCGGCAGATGAGTTGAGTTATGCTTTGGGTTATGGTTTTTATGACTATAAAAGTAAGAATTATCGGATTACCTTGCCTACTTCTGCCCGTGCTATTGTAGATAGCCTGACAGCTCATGGACAGGCAGCGCTTATCGATTCGATGGTCTTGCATATCAACCGTGCCGCTGAAGCCAGTGGTGGTGTTATTAAAAACGCATTTTCCTCGGCTCGCGAAGGCTTGTCATATACCAACCATCAGACTATGGTTTCAACATCCAATACCAGCGCTTTGACTAATTATTTTAAGACGCAGTGTGGCAATAAAATCAAACAGTCTTTATTGACTCCCATCCAGATGAAATTGAACGAAAAGGGTGTAGCTGCCGATTGGAATAATATTTTGTCCGTCTATTATACATACAGTCAGCAACCTGTGTCTATTGATCTAAATGGATATATCACAGAAAAAATAATGGATGGCATCTTTACGGAAATGGCTGAAGCAGAGAAATTAGTGCGTACAGATGCAGGTTGGCGGACAACGGAGAGTCTGGAATTAGTCTTTGGAAATTAATCATAAAAATAATAATCGAAAAAAATCATAACTATGAGAGAAGAGAAAATCTTTGCCGGCAAAACATTGGCAATCCTGTCTGGTGGTGGTGATACCCCAGCAATCAATTCAAGTATCGAAGCTGTAAGAAACCGTGCCTCTATGCTGGGTTTCAAGGTTTATGGTATCCTGCGTGGCTGGAAAGGCCTTTTGGGCGATGGCGACGTGGTGGACCTGACCAATATCGCTTATAATGGTATTTATGGCGGAACTGGCCTGTTGTCAAGCCGTACCAATCCTTTCCCCAGCAAGAAAAATCCGGAAGACCGTTCACAGCAGATTCTGAGAAACATCGAGAGATATAAGATTGATGTGCTGGTGACTATCGGTGGTGATGATACCAACGGTGCAGCTAAAAAGATGTATGAGAAATATGGCATTCCCGTCATCGGTTTCCCGAAAACTATCGATAATGACTTGAGAACCAGAACTATACATCATTATCAAGGCCAGCAGTATGAAACAGTTTTGTGCCCAGGTTTCCCTTCAGGAGCAATGGCTATCAAGAAACTGACCAGCAAATTGCATACAACTAACGAATCACATCAGCGTATCATGGTGTTGGAGGTGATGGGTCGTGATGCAGGTTGGTTGACTGGTACCGCTGTTTTCGGTGGTGCTCAAGTGGCATTGGTGCCCGAGGTTGAAATGACCAAGGAACGCAAAGATTTCTTCTTCGAACATGTGAAAGAGCAGTATATGCGTTCTCCGAAACATAGTCTGATTATCGCTGTGTCAGAGGGTGTTAGATGGTGGAATGAAGAAAAAGAAAGTTTGGAGATGGTATATGCCAGCCCAGATTTGGACGAATATGGTCATCCGCGTTTTGGCGGTATCAGCGGTGTTATCGCTTCCGAAATTTCCAAGAAATTGGGTGTTGAGGCCCGTGGTCAGATTTCAGGTTATATTCCGCGTTCGGGTAAGTGCTATGAGTATGACCGCCGCTTGACCTCCACCTTGGCCGATAAGGTAGTTGACCTGCTGCTGCGTGAGGATTATGGCAAGATGCCGGTAATGCGTGACATTGTGCCTTACAGCGAGCTGGAAGAATTCCACACAGATGCTATCGATATGGGCAATATCGGAAATTTCCCGTTGCCCTCCAACTATTACAACCCCAACGAGTTTATGTTCACCGACCAGTATGTTGACTTTTTGACCAACATCATCGGCGCACCATACCGTATGGAGTTTACCCACGAATTCCCCATTGTTATTCCACAGGAATAAGGTAGAAGGTGGAAGGTAGTAGGTAGAAGAATTCAATTCCCCTTCTATTAGAAGGGGTGCCCGTAGGGCGGGGTAGTGACGTAAATATAATTCAAGATCCATAGCTCATCGCAAAAACATACCATCATGAAAAAACTTGCAGCTATCTTAGTCTTTTGTTTCTTGAGTTTGACTCTGTCGGCCCAGCGTTTCGTGTCCATGTCAGAAGCTAAGACTGCGGCTGTACATTATATGGCTCCGAAGTTCGGCGACCAGCAATATACTCAGGACAACATTTTGGTGGTTCATGAGCTGAAACAGAAGGATCATACTCTGATTTATGAGGTGCTGTTCAAGAATAATACCTCTGTCTTGCTGTCGGGTGTGAAAAGCTGTAAAGCTATTGTGGGCTATCGTTTCAAGACGGGTGGAATTTCGGTTTTAAATCAGTCAAAGGATGTGGTTTCCCCAGGCATGAACATCTTTTTAGAAAAATGTTGTGTCCAAATTCTTTATGCCATCGAAGAGATGGATAACAAGAACTGGGTAAGTGAAGAATGGAAAGAATTGCTGAAGCCAGAGGCTGACAAGTCAACGCAGAAATTCCATAGTGGTGTTTATGGTCCTCTGATCACCAGCGCTTGGGGACAAACCAAAGCTTATCCCAAAACCTGTGACGGCTACAACTATTACGTGAAAGAAACCACCCAAGTGTGTGCCTGTGCAAGTATCAGCAAATGTCCAGCAGGCTGTGTGGCGGTGGCGATGGGACAAATCATGCGTTATTGGCAGTATCCATATAAGTCGCCATATACAGGCGAGAACTATGACTGGTCCAACATGCCTGATACCTTGAAGGCTAAATCTCCTCGTTTTGAGAAAGAAAGAAAAGCTATCGCCCGTTTGCTGCGCGACTGTGGTGAATCAGCTGAGATGCAGTATTGCTATGCTCCGAAACGTTATGGCTGTCAGTCGTTTGCATGGCCGTTGAAAGCCTGTGACGGCTTCATCAACAAATTCAATTACAGCAGCAATGCAGAAAGAAAATTGCGGTCCAGCTCCAATACCAAAAGCTGGAAGGCAATGTTGATTGATAATATCAAACGTGGTTTCCCTGTGCTATATGCCAGTGCTTCCTTGGCTGTTAAAGATTACGCCGAGTGTGGTCATGCCTACGTTTGTGATGGCTATAATGAAAATACCGATATGTTCCATTTCAATTGGGGCTATGATGGTGAAGCCAATGGCTGGTACACCTTGGACAATTTGGTCATTAAGCTGTCCAAGCAACCCTACAATTGGAATCATTTGGAAAGAATGGTTATTAATATCTATCCTTCTTATATAGAGGATGTTAAAGACAATATTTACGGAGGTAAAGTGGCCGAAAACCAATAATTTACAGAGATTATGGGCAAATTTGTGATTCAGGGGGGCAGACCCTTACAAGGTGAAATCATCCCACAAGGAGCAAAAAATGAGGCTTTACAAGTGCTTTGCGCTGTTTTGTTGACCGAAGAGCCGGTGGTGATCTCCAATGTTCCCGCTATCCGCGATGTGCATCGTCTGATGGAAATCCTGTCCGCTATGGGCGTGGAAATCACACCGATTACGACAGATACATTCAAGTTTCAAGCCAAGGATATCAGTCTGGAATTTCTGAAATCTCCTGAATTCATTAAGCTGTCGGGAGCTATCCGTGCCTCCATCATGATTTTGGGTCCGCTGTTGGGACGCTTCGGCAAGGCATATTCCGCCAAACCAGGTGGCGATAAAATCGGTCGCAGACCATTGACTACTCATTTTGAGGGCTTCGCCAATCTGGGTGCCAAGGTGAATTTGACTGATGACAATGTTTATGAGTTGGATGCCCATCCATTGAAAGGTACGTATATGCTGTTGAATGAGGCATCCGTAACAGGTACCGCCAATATTGTGATGGCAGCGGTGAAAGCCAAAGGTACCACCACGATTTTCAATGCTGCTTGCGAACCGTATCTGTACCAGCTGTGCACTATGCTGAATAAGATGGGCGCTAAAATCAGTGGTATCGGTTCTAACCTGTTGACGATTGAGGGTGTTGATGAGCTGCATGGCTGCGAGCATCGTATCTTGCCCGACATGATTGAAGTGGGCAGTTTTATGGGATTGGCCGCTATCACCGGCTCGGAAATCACCATAAAGGACTGTGCGGTAAAGCATTTGGGCATTATCCCTTACACTTTTTCCAAGTTGGGTGTGCGCTTCAAAATAAAAGGGGATGATATTTATATTCCTAAGCATAAGGAATATGAGATTGAAACCAATATGGACGGTTCCATCTTGACCATTGCAGATGCACCGTGGCCTGGCTTTACCCCCGACTTGATCAGTATTGCTTTGGTGACTGCCATTCAGGCGAAAGGCAGTGTGCTAATACATCAGAAAATGTTCGAGAGCCGTTTGTTCTTTGTGGATAAGCTGCAGGAGATGGGGGCACAAATCATCCTCTGCGACCCGCACCGTGCCACAGTGATTGGCTTGAACCACAAATACCGCTTACGGGCTACCACAATGGCATCTCCGGATATCCGTGCCGGTGTGGCTCTGCTGATTGCGGCTTTGTCAGCGGAAGGTACCAGCATCATCCAAAATGTGGAGCAGATTGACCGTGGTTACCAGAATATTGTGGAGCGACTAAACAGCTTGGGTGCGGTTATCGTTAGGGAATCATAATTTATTTTACTATTATGATTAGAAGATTTATTGAAACTTTTGGCGAGTATTTCATGTTTCTGGGCAAGGTGTTCACAAAACCTGGAAAGTGGAAGGTTTTTTCCAGAAAGCTCATCTATGAGATGGACGCCATGGGCATCGGCTCCCTGCTGATTGTCAGCATCGTGTCCATTACCTTGGGTAGCGTTATCACTATGCAGACCGCTATGCAGATTGAGAGTAACTGGATTCCGAAATGGTGCGTGGGCTATATCGTGAAAACTACCGCGGTGATGGAGCTTTGCCCCACCATCATCAGTTTGCTGTTGGTGGGTAATTTAGGTTCACGTATCACCGCGGAAATTGGTAGTATGCGTGTTACGGAACAGATTGATGCTCTGGAGGTTATGGGCATCAATCCAGCTTCCTATCTGGTGTTGCCCAAGATTGTGGCCGCCGTCATTATGATACCTCTGCTGATTATCGTCAGTATCTTCTTTGCCCTTTTGGGTGGCTATGTGACCATTGTATTGACAGGTTCTGTTTCCACCTACGATTTTGTGGATGGTATGACCTCTTTCTTCCGTATGTATGATATTTTCTATGCGTTGACGAAAACTTTTATTTTCGCTTTTATAATATCCTCTGTATCTGCGTTTTATGGTTATAGAATCGATGGTGGTGCTTTGGAATTGGGACAAGCGAGTACCATGGGAATTGTGGTGGCCAGCTTCGTGATTCTGATTCTCAATATGGTGGTTACACAGATTATGCTTTAATGTTAAGGAGAAAGAAGTATGATTGAAGTAAAAAATGTTTCCAAATATTTCGGTGAGAAGCAGGTGCTGAAAAATATCACCACGCAATTTGAGGAGGGTAAAGTCAATCTGATTATTGGTCGTTCGGGTTCGGGTAAAACGGTGATGATGAAGTGTTTAGTGGGCTTGCATACTCCTGACGAGGGAGAAATCTTGTATAATGACCGTGCTTTCCGCCGCTTGTCGGAAAGTGAAAAACGTGATTTGCGTGCGGATATGGGTATGGTATTCCAAGGTGCGGCTTTGTTCGATTCCATGACCATTGAGGAGAATGTGCGTTTTCCGCTGGATATGCTGAAAGATATGGAATACGGGGAGAAAATGGAGCGGGTGAATTTCTGCTTGAAACGTGTGGATTTGGAGAATACCAACAAACTGTATCCCGATGAGTTGAGTGGTGGTATGAAAAAGCGTGCCGCTATTGCCCGTGCCATTGCTTGTAATCCCAAGTACTTGTTCTGCGATGAGCCCAACTCCGGTTTGGATCCGAAAACTTCTTTAATCATCGATGACCTGATTTTTGATATCACCCATGAATTTGGCATCACTACAGTGGTGAACACCCATGACCTGAACTCGGTGATTACGATAGGGGAGACCATTTCCTACATTTACGAGGGCAATCTGGCCTGGGTAGGCAATATGAACAATGTGCTGACTTCTGATAATAAATTGCTGAACGAATTCATCTACGCCCAACCCCTGACACAAAGAATTAGGCAGGTCTCAAAAAACTAAGAATTAAGAACTAAGAGTTAAGAATTCAAAGTTCAAAATCCATCATTCTATAATCCCGTAATCCTGTAATCCTTGATCTCCTAACCTTTCTAACCCAATAATCCCTGTAACCTAAAATGAACTGGCTCGACATCGTTATTCTGATTCCCACCGCTTGGTATGCATACAAGGGTTTGAAAAACGGCCTGATATGCGAATTGGCATCTATTATTGCGTTGATTCTGGGTGTCTGGGCGACGGTACATTATTCCGATGTGCTGGCGGCGCGTATGGGCGAAGGACAAACCTATAAAATCATCGCATTCGCGGGTATTTTTATTGCCACTTTGGTACTGGTTCATTTTGCCGGGAAATTAGTTGAGAAGGTCGTGAAATTGATGATTTCTGGCTTCTGGAACAATTTGGCAGGCTTACTTTTCGGCGTGGCCAAGGTGGTCATTGTTTTCAGTGTCCTGCTGATGTTCGTTGAAAAAGTGGATACGAAACAGGTCATCTTGAAGCCCAAATTCAAGGCCGAATCATTTTGCTATAAATATGTGCAACCCGTCGCCCCCTTCCTCACAGACTGGTACTCAGGTGTCAGGGGACAGGTGTCAGGTGACAGTGAACGGGAGAACGAGGATACAGGGTGCCTCGAAGAGGCAACATCTTAGTAACCCCATACGTCAGTATGGGGTGGGTGAACAATCTCTGTCATCGTCAAGCCTCGAAGAGGCGACACTATCAATAGAAACTGTATATGAAAAACAACGAGCAACTCCTCA
>JAEETJ010000011.1 GCA_016290295.1 Bacteroidales bacterium | reverse complement strand
AAAAATGGCAAGAGTATTAATCATTGGCGCCGGAGGTGTTGGCGCAGTAGTGGCACACAAATGTGCTTCCGTTCCTGAAGTTTTTACCGAAATCATGTTGGCCAGCCGTACCAAGGCCAAATGCGACAAGATTGCCGCTGAAATCGGTGGCAACCGCATTCAGACCGCCCAAGTCGATGCCGACAATGTGCAGGAAACCATTGAGCTGCTCAACAGCTATAAGCCCGACCTGCTTATCAACGTGGCCCTGCCCTATCAGGACCTTCCATTGATGGATGCTTGCTTGGCTACCAAAACCAACTACATGGACACGGCCAACTACGAGCCACGCGACAAAGCCAAGTTTGAATATAGCTGGCAATGGGCATACCAGGACCGCTACAAAGAAGCCGGCATTATGGCCCTGCTCGGTTGCGGTTTCGACCCTGGTGTAACAAGCATTTATACCGCCTATGCCGCTAAGCATTATTTCGACGAAATCCACTATCTGGATATCGTGGACTGCAATGCTGGTGACCATGGCAAGGCTTTTGCCACCAACTTCAACCCCGAAATCAACATCCGCGAAATCACTCAGCGCGGCAAATACTGGGAAAACGGCCAGTGGATTGAAATAGACCCCATGTCCATCCACAAATCCGTGGAATATCCCAATATCGGTCCAAAAGACTCTTATCTGCTTTATCATGAAGAGCTTGAATCCTTGGTGCGCAGCTATCCGAGCATCAAGCGTGCCCGTTTCTGGATGACTTTCGGCCAGAAATACCTCACTGTACTGAACGTGCTGCAGGAAGTGGGCCTTACCAGCATCAAGCCCATCAACTACGAAGGCAAGGAAATCGTGCCGTTGCAGTTCCTGAAGGCTGTACTGCCCGAACCCTCTTCATTAGGCGAAGGCTACAAGGGACAGACCTCTATCGGTTGCCAAATCAGAGGTATCAAGGATGGTAAAGAACGCACCTATTACGTTTGGAACAACTGCGACCACGCCGCCTGCTACAAGGAAATCGGTGCACAAGCAGTTTCCTACACCACTGGCGTTCCCGCCATGCTCTGTGCCAAGATGATCCTCACCGGCCAGTGGAAAGGCCAGGGCGTGTTCAATGTAGAGCAATTCGATCCTGATCCGTTCATGAAGGAAATCGGCGGCTACGGACTGCCCTGGAACGAACAAATCGACCAGCCCCTGCCCATCGAACAATAATCAACATTCATAAAGATAAACTCATACGTAAGGGCGGGCCATTGTGTCCGCCCTTGTAAAATATACCCTGATGAACTTCAAACTTAATGCTCCCTTTGCTCCCTCCGGCGACCAGCCCGACGCCATCAAACAACTGGTGGACGGCTTGAACCGTGGCGACAAGGCCCAGACTTTGTTGGGCGTGACCGGCTCGGGCAAAACCTTCACCATCGCCAATGTGCTCAATGAGGTGAACCGCCCCGCCCTCATCCTCAGTCACAACAAAACCTTGGCCGCCCAGCTGTACAGCGAGTTCAAGCAGTTTTTTCCGGAGAATGCTGTGGAGTATTACGTTTCCTACTACGACTACTACCAGCCAGAAGCCTACATCCCCACTACCAACACCTACATTGAAAAGGATTTGGCCATCAATCAGGAAATTGACAAACTCCGTATGCACACCACCTCATCCTTGCTTTCGGGAAGAAGGGATATTGTTGTAGTGGCTTCTGTATCATGTATTTACGGTATTGGAAATCCTGATGATTTTGCCCAAAATGTCATCAATATCCACAAAGGCATGGTGGTGGACCGCGACCAGCTGCTCTATGCTTTTGTGGCTGGTTTGTACTCCCGCACGGAATTAGCTCTTGAACCTGGAAAATTCAGGGTGAAAGGCGATACGGTTGACATATTTCCTCCTTACAACGACACCGCTTCCCGCCTTATTTTCTTCGATGATGAGATAGAAGATATTTTCGAAATCGACCCTGTTTCGGGTGACAAACTCAACAAACTAAGTGTGCTCACCATATACCCCGCCAGCATTTTTGTGACCTCGCAAGATTCGATGAACAATGCGTTGGCGGAAATCAAGTTAGACCTTGAAACCCAAATACAGTATCTTCATTCCATCGATAAACATCTAGAAGCCAAACGTTTGGATGACCGAGTAAATTATGACATCGAAATGATGAAGGAGTTAGGTTACTGCTCTGGTATTGAAAACTACTCCCGCTATTTCGACCGCCGCAAACCTGGCGAACGGCCTTTCTGTATTTTGGACTTCTTCCCAGATGACTTCATCTTAGTGATTGATGAAAGCCATGTCACCGTACCTCAGATTGGGGCTATGTACGGTGGCGACCGCTCCCGTAAAATCAATTTGGTGGACTATGGTTTCCGTTTGCCGGCTGCCTTGGACAACAGACCTTTGAAATTCAATGAGTTTGAATCGCTCATCGGACAGACCATTTTTGTGAGTGCCACCCCTGCCCAGTACGAATTGGACAAGTCGGAAGGCGTGATTATTGAACAGATTGTTCGTCCCACGGGTTTGCTTGACCCGCCTATTGAAGTGCGCCCAGCACTGCATCAGGTGGATGACTTACTCGACGAAATAGAAAAGACTGTAGGTCGGAAACAACGAGTATTAGTAACCACCTTGACCAAGAAAATGGCCGAAGAGCTGAATCTGTACCTGTTACGTATTGGCATCCGTTCCAAATACATCCATTCGGATGTGGAAACCTTGGAACGAGTGGAAATTCTCAAGGATTTGCGTGCTGGTGCCATCGATGTGCTGGTCGGTGTGAACCTTTTGCGAGAAGGACTCGACCTTCCAGAAGTGGCCCTGGTAGCTATTATGGATGCCGACAAAGAAGGCTTTTTGCGCAACGAGCGCTCGCTCACCCAAACCGCAGGCCGTGCCGCCCGTCATGTGGATGGCCGTGTAATCTTCTACGCCGACAAAGTCACCAAATCGATGCAGGCTACCATTGATGAGACTTTGCGCCGTAGAGCCAAGCAATTGGCTTACAACGAAAAACATCATATCATCCCGAAAACCGCCATCAAGTCAGATGCCATTCCCAAGGAGTTGCAGAACTTACGTTTTGATATCCCTGACCCGATACTGTACAAACCAGCTAACGAGGAAAGTCTCATGGCTGCAGAAAAGAGCATCGACTACAAAATGTATAATATTGAGCAACTGCAGGCCCAGACCAAGAAATTGCGTAAACAATTGGAAAGTGCCACCAAAGAGTTGGATTTCATGTTAGCGGCCAAACTCCGTGACGAGATTATCGAAATTGAAAAACTTATAGCTGAGCAGAAGGCATAAAAAAACTCCCCTTCAAACAGGGGAGTTTCGCTTCGCTCAAGGGGAGTCTCATGCTATGCATTCGAGGGAAGTGGACTTCGTCCAAAGGGGAGTCCTCCTCGAACGAGGGGAGACTCGCTTGTTACTTCACCAAATTCTGGAATTCGGTTGTCTTTTTGTATTTCTTGAAGTTAGCATCACGTTTGGCTTTTTTCTTGTACTTGGAGTCCTTGTCGATAGCAGCACCCAGGTTCTTGTACAAGTTGAACTCGTCAGCGGTGCGGGCAGCCAAAACAGCTCTCAGATAATAAACTTTAGCATCTGTGCTGGTAACGCAATCTAACGTAGCTTTGGCAGCAGTATAGTCCTTTTTCAGAATCTGTGACAATGCGGTGTTGTAGTCGCAAGTAGTGTTTGCCAATGCCTGAGCTGCACCGTCGAAGTCACCTTCCATAATCTTGAACATACCATTGTTGTAAGTCTGATTTACCGGATTAACCGCAGCATTTTGCGATTCCTTGAACAACTGTTTTGCGTCATTCAGATTGCCAGCAAAGAAAGCAGCGATAGCCTTATTGTTCAGTATAATACCATTATCTGGAGAAATAGCGGCGGCTTTGTTCAGCAGGTTGTTGGCTTCATCCAAATAATCCTGGTTAGCGGTTGAATAATAGTCATTCAACTTCAATGCAGCCAGATTATTATAAGCTCTCCAGTCGTTCTCATATTTGCTGTCATTCATGATAGCCGTATAAATGTCTGCTTTGGTGGCATTGCTTTGAGCCAAAGATGCGGCATACAGTCTCTCATTCAAATTCAACTTTTCAGGATTGGTGGTAGCCAGTTTCATGATTTCCTGATCATTATACTGGTTTTTATTGTAAACCAAGGAAACTTCGGCACGGCGCAACGGAGGCAGAATCTGGTCAGCAATTTCATTGTAGATATCCGTCATTTCACGGATTCTCTGCTCACGCAAATTGTTGTTGGGCTGTGATCTCACCACATTCAGAATCTTGTTTCTTTCGGGAATATTGGATTTCTCAACAGCAGCTTCGAAGCCGTCCCAGTCTTCGCCCTTGGCATTGTTTTCAAATCTCAGCTCAGGTTTCTGGAAATTCTTGGGATTGATTTTGTTATCCTTGCAATACTGTTTGATATATTTGTCGTATTGCTCGTTGAACCATTTCTTACCCTGCTCGAAACGACGTTCGGACAGACCTTGGTTATGGGATTCCTCGCCTTCGGGTGAAGCCCAACCAGAAATGACAACTTTTTCAATATTACCACCCTGATTCAGGAAATCCACCAAATTCTTAATACCCTGCTTTGCTTCTTTGTTTCTGTTAAGCGGCAGATTCCAGTTCACAGAAGAACTATTCACCTCGAAATAGATATCGGCGGTTTCGCTTTCATAGTTTGCTTTATAACCATGAGGACCAAACAAGAAATAGGTGCCATTGTTGTTTTCAACATCCTCAGACAAAGTAGGAGTAATATCCATCAATGCGGAGGTATTGGCAATACCATCTCCCAACAGACGGTCTGGATCCAATTTCTGGCTTTTCTTTTTGAGTGCGGCATTGGTCACGGCATAAATCTCGCTATCCTCCATTTCATCGTTAAAATCGATTGTACCGCTTTTCGTGAACTTTCCACCAGCTTTGTAAGGAATAACTGTGGCTCCGTCCACTTTTGCCTTTTCTCCAGCCAAGGTAATAGTCGGCAGAGTGCCCAACACTTCACCGGTAGCCGACTTTACAGTAGGCTGCACTGTTACCACAGCTTTTTTCTTCATGTATTTCGGAGGAACAGTACCTTTGATGGTATAATCTACCTTTCCTCCTTTGTTTTCCAAATCAGGATTGTCCAAAGTGATGGACACTTCCGGATAACGTTTCACCATTTTTTGCAAGCCACAGCCTACTAATAACAAGGCTGACAGCGTCAACACTAATGCTAAATTCCTATTTTTCATAATGATATTGTAATTATTGATTTTTTCTCTTTTATCTTGCAAAATTAATATTTTTTTTGATTCAAACCGCTAATTTCATTTATTTATTTCGATTATTTTTCACACCAACATAACCCTGTTTTTTTCTTTTTTTGTGTAATTTTGCCAAAATTTTTCCAGACGGAATCACTCAAAAAAATCACCATGAAAAAATTTGGCCTACTCATTTTCACAGCATTATTGCTAACCTCTTGCAGCGATTTACAATTCCAAAAATTGGAAGGTGGCGCCTTAGGTACTTACTATGCCATCACATACAAAGGTAAGGAAAATCTAAAACTTCAATTTGGAGTCGATTCCATTTTGAAGTCCATTGACGAAACTTTTTCCATCTTCAATCCCACTTCTATCACCTCTAAAATAAATAATAATCAAGAAATTACAATAAACAATGATTTTGTTGAAGTTTTCAAAATCGCACTTCATATTGCAAAAGAAACCGACGGGGCTTTGGACATCACCATAGGACCATTAGTGAACTTATGGGGTTTTGGCAAAGACGAGCGAAAAGCCGATATTTCCCAGGCAGAAATAGATTCGGTCATGACCTTGATTGGCTGGTGGAAAGTATGCCGCGATGGAAACTCTATCCTCAAACAGAATCCTGATATACAACTGAATTTCAATGCTTTAGCCAAAGGCTATGCCGTGGATAAAGTAGCGGATTACTTGGTAGCACAAGGATACAAGGACTGTGTGGTAGATATCGGCGGTGAAATTGTGGCGAAAGGCAAAAAATACCACGACCAAGAGTGGAACATTGGTTTGCAAACGCCCACACGCACCCGTGACGGGGAAATGCGTGCCGAAGAGAGCTTCCATCTGCGTGACCGCGCGGTAGCCACTTCCGGCAACTACCGCAACTATTTTGAGGAAAACGGACAACGCTTTACCCATATCATCGACCCGAAAACCGGTCGCCCTGAAAAAAGCAACCTACTGAGTGTAACTGTGATAGCTGACCAATGTGTGATGGCTGACGCCTACGCTACCGCTTTCATGGTGATGGGCAAAGAAAAAACAAAAGGATTTTTGGCTAATCACCCTGAGCTGACCTGCATTTTTATTTCCGACAACCAAGGGCAATACCAAACCGAGGTTTGTAACCCCATCGACACAAACAACTGAAAACAAATATTTTACTGATTTCTCATAGATTTTTTGACGTAAAAACACCCTCTGTTCGGATAATTTTTTGTACCTTTGCAGTTCAAAATTGCGCTGTATGAAAAAAGACAGATTATCACCACATAAATTCGGCTATTCCTTTTTCCTGTTACTTGCCTTTGTAGCAGTTATAGCCCTTTGTCTGCCGTCCTGTTCCTCTTCAAAAAAATACGGCCAAACCGAACACAAACGCTCCGCCTACAAGGATGTGAGGGTAAAACAACCCAGATGGAACACGACTACTTCCACCTCTACCACTTACTACATCAAAAAACAAAAACCGCGTAAGAGATACAATCCGTAATCTCTTCCTTCTTATTAATTATCAATGCTTTATATGAAAATAAAATTTCATCTGTTTATACTTTGCACTTTTTTACTTTGCCTTCCTATTTTAGGATTCGGGCAGAATGACAATGCGTTGAATTTCAACACCTACAACGGTGTTCCCTATATGGATGAGGAAATGGTTTTCGACACCATCGGCATCATGATGGATAGTGTTGAAATGAGTTACTACGATAAAATCGACAAAAATGTCGACCCCGTTTTGTTCCTCTACCTCAAATGGATGCCAGGTTACGGCACTTACGAGGATTTCAACATCGCCGCTGTCCACTACATCCACCATACTTCGGCAAAGGCAGATACCTTGGTATTAGGCAAATACTGTCATCCCGCTCCCTATAAGATCTTCTCCAAATATGGCATGCGCCGCCGCAGAATGCACCGCGGAGTGGATTTGTCCTATCCGATGGGTACGCCTGTTGTGGCAGCCTTCGACGGCATGGTGCGTATTTCCAAACCTAATGCCGGTGGCTACGGACAACTCATTGTCATCCGCCACGCCAATAAGCTGGAGACCTATTACGGCCACCTCTCCCAACGTCTGGTCAACCCTGGACAAATGGTTCATGCGGGAGACACCATCGCCTTGGGTGGCAGCACCGGCCGCTCCACAGGTCCGCACCTCCATTTCGAAACCCGCTACCTCGGCTATGACTTCAACCCAACCAAAATTATTGATTTCGACAACTTTAAGCTGAAAGTCGATACACTCTATACCAGCGGTTTTGTGGTCTCCTCCAAAGAACTGATTGCCGAAAAGAAAGCCAACGACGCCAAAGCAAGTGTTTCCTCTTCTGGCTCTGTTTACCACAAAGTACGCCGCGGTGAGACTTTGGGCTCCATCGCCAAAAAATACCACACCTACGTGTCCACTATCAAGAGGCTGAACGGCTTACGCAGCGACTTTATCAGAGAAGGACAACGATTGAGAGTCAAGTAAACAGTTGACAATTGACAGTTGACAATTGATAATTGACAATTAGAAGTTGGTGGTTTAGGTCAGAATATTGTTTTTAAAATAAACTTTATTGTGAAAAGTGGATTGTTATTTCGGGGATTGTCATTGAGATTATTCCTGTTCATACTTTTCAACCTTCAACTTTCAGTTTTCAGTTTTCAGTTTTTAACTTTTTCGCTTTTCGCCCAAAATTCCCTTATCCCCAGTTTTCAACGTAATCAGAACATCCTTGTGCTGACGGGCAATGACACCCTGTCCTTAGCATGGGCCGGTGGAATGAATAGCTTGGCTTTCTTTGCCTTCGACCTCAATCTTGACGGTGCAGATGACTTGGTGGCTTTTGAAAAACACGGCAACCGGCTGCTGCCTTTTTTACGTGATGGTCAGCAGTGGACCTACTCCCCCGAATACACGAGATACTTTCCCGAACTGCACGACTGGGTTATTTTCAAAGATTATGATAACGATGGCAAAAAGGATATTTTCACTTACGGTCTCGCGGGAATCAGAGTTTTTAAAAACAATTCGCAGGAGCAGCTTTCTTTCACTTTTGTGACCGAACAACTCACCTCTTTCTACTATACCGATTACAGTAATATTTATGCTTCTCCCGATGACAATTTAGCGATTGCCGATGTGGACCATGATGGCGACTTGGATATTTTAAACTTCTGGGTATTAGGAAAATATGTTCACCTTCAGCGAAACTATGCGATGGAAAACAATCTCACCAACGGCTGGTTGGATTTCCGCCTGGAAGATGAATGCTGGGGCAAATTCTCAGAGGGGGCCGACAACAACGAAATCACCTTGCTCAGCTACTGTCAGGACAAAAATGAAGAAAACACTCGCCACGTGGGCTCCACCATGACCATGACGGACTTTAACCACGATGGCCTGGAAGATTTGATTTTGGGAGATATTGACTTCGCTCAAGTGATTCTGCTCACCAACGGAGGCTCCCAACAAGAAGCATTGATGGTAGCACAAACCACTGATTTTCCGAATGCTATCAACCCTGTAAACCTGTATTCCATGCCATTAGTCTCCCCTATCGACTTGGATGGTGACGGACAGGATGAGCTCCTTGTTTCTCCCGCCGACCCATCCTTTACTAAATCACAGAATAGCAATAGTGTATGGCTATACAAATACGATAGTCTGCTGCAAAATTACAGTCTGATTACTCAGAATTTTATGCAAGGGCAGATGGTAAATTTAGGCTCTGGATGCTACCCCGTGCTTTACGACTGGAATAATGACGGTCTCTTAGACCTTTTTGCTGGCAACTTCGGCTATTACGACAGTTCCGCTTATATCAACGGTTTTCTCAACTCTTATTTTTCCTCTGCCATTGCCTATTTTGAGAATGTCGGCACAAGTACGGCACCGGCATTTCAGCTCAGCAATGCCGATTTCGGAAATTTACGCCAATGGAACAAACAAGCCTTATATCCTGCCTTTGGCGACTTGGATGGGGATGGGCAAGTCGAAATGGTTTGCGGCTGCAGCGATGGTACTTTGATGCTTTGGAAAGACCAACAAATCACTTCAAATTTTCTGAATATAGATGTGGGCGATTATGCAACCCCTCAACTTTTCGACCTTGATCAGGATGGAAAAACAGATTTGCTGATTGGCAATCGGAGAGGTGTAATTGCATATTACAGAAATATTTCCTCCTTAAATAACATTGATTTTCAATTGGAAAATTCCAATTTGGGCGATGTGGATGTGCGAGATTACGAGCTTTCCTATTTTGGTTTTTCCACTCCTTGTTTTTTTCGGCAGAACAATGAAACACGGCTGATTTGCGGAAATGAGCAGGGAAAACTGTTTTGCTATAACCATATTGACAACAATTTGAATGGCAGTTTCTCCTTACAAAGCCAAATTTTACCAGAAAATATTGACAACCAGTATTTTCCAATCAAAGAAGGCACCAGAATAGGGGTGGCAATAGCTAATCTGAATGGTGACTCTTATCCCGACATGATAGTGGGTAATTTTGCCGGGGGCATGAGCTATTTTGAGGGACTTCCAGAAATACCCGTCAGCATTGAGCCTGTTGATATGACAGCGGACATTCATTGTTATCCCAATCCCACCACTGATAGGATTCATATTGAAACAAAACACGAGGGGAATCTTCAAGTACAACTTTTTGATGCCATAGGAAGAATAGTTCTAGAAGAAAGCTATAATGACAATCACTTCGAGCTCAATATCAGTCATTTGAATCCTGCTTTTTATCTGTTGAAGATTTCCAACGAAACCAAATCATCGGTATTCAAAATTATAAAAAAGTAAATTTTTTATCAAGATTTATTTTTGTATTGAAAAATTTTATATTTTTGCTTGCGTTTTCCTCCTTCGATGACGAAGGGTATGGATCGGCAAAAATAATCCATACCCTTTGCTTTTGATATTAAAAAAAATTGTATTTTTGTAGTTTGTTTAACCTTGAAAAAATTTGTTTATGGACAAAGAAAAAATGAATGAAGAAAAGCTGAAAGTGCTGAATTCTACTTTGGAAAAACTGGAGAAGACCTTTGGCAAGGGAGCCATCATGCGTTTGAGTGACACTCCCGTTGAAGATATTGATGTGATACACACAGGTTCACTGACACTTGACTTGGCATTAGGTGTCGGTGGACTCCCGAAAGGAAGAATCATTGAGATTTACGGACCGGAATCTTCTGGTAAGACCACCTTGGCCATCCATGCCATTGCTGAGGCACAGAAAGAAGGCGGTATTGCTGCCTTTATCGATGCCGAGCACGCCTTTGACCGTTCCTATGCCGAAAAATTAGGAGTAAACACTGCCGATTTGTTGGTGTCACAGCCCGACAATGGTGAGCAGGCTTTGGAAATCGCCGACAACCTGATTCGTTCCGGTGCTATCGACATCATTGTTATCGACTCTGTGGCCGCCTTGACTCCCAAGAGCGAGATTGAGGGCGACATGGGCGATTCGAAGATGGGTTTGCAGGCCCGACTGATGTCACAGGCTCTCCGCAAGCTGACCGCTACCATCAGCAAGACCAGATGCTGCTGCATTTTCATCAACCAGTTGCGTGAAAAGATTGGCATCATGTTCGGCAACCCCGAAACCACCACTGGCGGTAATGCGTTGAAATTCTATGCTTCCGTCCGTCTTGACATCCGTCGTACATCGCAATTGAAAGACGGTGACCTCGCCGCTGGTAACCGCGTGAAGGTGAAAGTTGTGAAAAACAAGGTGGCACCTCCATTCCGCACCGCCGAATTCGACATCCTTTTTGGCGAAGGCATCTCCAAAACTGGTGAAATCGTTGATCTGGGTGTGGAATACAACATCATCAAGAAATCTGGCTCATGGTTTTCTTATAACGACAGCAAGCTGGCCCAAGGCCGCGACGCCGTGAAACAGCTGCTCAACGACAATCCCGAACTGATGGAGGAACTCGAAGAAAAAATCCGTGAGGCTGTCGCTGAGAAAAAACAATAATACGTTTTCCCCACTATGAAACTACATTTTGTCAGACTGATTATTTTCTCCCTGGTATTGTTGTTCACCGCATGCGGGCACAACAGCAAGCAATATGCCAATTTGCCGCCGGAGCTGGCCAAATTGTGCAAAGCTATCGACAAGCATCCCAAGGATGCCGAACTTCGCTATAGCAGAGCCGTTTATTACTACAACCGCGGCTTTATCGACGAGGCCAAAACAGATATGTTTGAATGCCTGAAACTCGACGACAAAACCTCCAAGTACTATGTGCTGATGTCGGATATTTACTTTGCGGAAAAGGAAACTGACGAAACAGAGGAAATGCTGGAACGCGCCATCGCATTAGACCCGAACAACAACGAGGCCCGCTTGAAACTGGCGGAACTGTATTTCCACCTCAGGATGTTTCCCGAGTGTAACCACACGCTGGATGCAGCTTTGGAACAAGAGAGCTTTAATCCTAAAGCACACTTAATCAGAGGTTTCTGTCTGAAAGAAATGCAAGATACCGTGGGAGCCATGCGTATGTTCCAACTCTGTATCGACCAAAATCCTTCTGAAATCAAGGCTTTTTTGGAACTAGGATATTACTACCAGCAAAAACTTGACCCCTTGGCCATCAGCTATTACCAAAACGCCCTGCAGGCCGACCCCAACAACATTGAAATCAATTTCAATCTGGCCAAGTTATTGCAGGATTTGGGAGAAAAAAATCAGTCGGACGAACAAATAGAGCAGGCTGTAGAGCAGTATAAAATTGTCCTCCAAATCAAGGAAGACCACCTGCCTACCCTCAACAACCTGGGCTATGTTTATATGGTGGACCAGGACAAATACGACGAGGCCTTGGCATTGTTTGACCGTGCCATTGCGGTAGAACCCAACTGTGTGGAGGCATACTGCAACCGTGGCGTTTGCTATGAGTGCACCGGTCGCTTAGCCGAAGCCCGCGAAGCTTACGAAACCGCCTTGAAGATACTGCCCAACTATGAACCCGCAGTGTTAGGTTTGAACCGCTTGGACAAAATGAAATAAACACAAGACCATGAATAATAATCTGGATCCCAACGCCTCAAGACTCTCCGCTGCCGAAAAAGAATTTGAACGTGCTATTCGGCCAACGGACTTTGCCAATTTTCACGGGCAAGAGCAGGTTATTGACAATATCATCGTCTTTGTCCGTGCCGCCAAAGCCCGCGGGGAAGCCTTGGACCATGTACTCCTGCACGGCCCTCCAGGCTTGGGTAAGACCACCCTCTCGCATATTATCGCCAACGAGATGGGGGTGAATATGAAAATCACCTCCGGACCCGTCATTGACAAACCCGGGGAATTGGCTGGCCTGCTGACCAACTTAGAGCCCAACGATGTGCTCTTTATTGACGAAATCCATCGTCTTTCGCCTATTGTGGAGGAATATTTGTACTCCGCCATGGAAGACTACCGCATCGACATTATGATTGACAGCGGTCCCAATGCTCGCAGTGTGCAAATCTCACTCAACCCCTTCACTTTGGTGGGTGCCACTACACGTTCTGGCCTGCTGACAGCCCCGCTACGCTCCCGTTTCGGCATCAATTTGCGCCTGCAATACTATGATGCGGAGACCTTGTCGAAGATTCTGAAACGCTCCGCTTCCATCCTCAGCATTCCCATCAAAGATGATGCCGCTTTCGAGATTGCCCGCCGCAGTCGTGGCACTCCCCGTATCGCCAACCTCTTGCTACGCCGTGTACGTGACTTCGCCCAAATCAAAGGCGACGGCACCATTACCTACGACATCACCCAGGTGGCACTGGCCGCCTTGAATGTTGACAAACACGGTTTGGACGAGATGGACAATAAAATACTCTCTACTATCGTTGAAAAATTTAAAGGAGGACCTGTTGGCATTTCCACCATTGCCACCGCTGTCGGTGAAGACCGGGGCACTTTGGAAGAGGTTTATGAGCCTTTCCTGATTCAGGAAGGCTATCTGATGAGAACCCCAAGAGGACGTGAAGTGACCGATTTGGGCTTTGCTCATCTTGGCAAATTGAGAATGGATGACCAACAACCCACTTTATTTTAGAAAATAACAGTTAAAAATACTATTTTATGAAGAAAATCTTTTGTTTTATCAGTATGTTTGCCATCATGGCCTGCGCTTTTTCGCAGAATTACTATAACAATGGCACTACTACCGCTAGAAATAGAGAGCAAAAAGAACAAAAAGAACAAAAAGGGCAAAAACATCACAGGGAAGACCATTACAATGAACTGGAAGCCCGTAGAGTGGTGTTCGGTGTCACCTTCGGTCCCACTTTCAATTGGATGAACTGGAAAAACCACAAGGCCGCACCAGTAGGCTATGAAAGGTCCGCCCACGAAAGCGTAAAGTTAGGTCTCCGATATGGCGTCAATTTGGATGTTGACTTGACCAAAACCAAAAATTACTATGTTTCCACTGGTATTCTCATCGAACATACCGGCGGTAGTTTGAACTTTAATGACGATATCCGTTTGGTTGACAAGGTTTTGGATAATGCTAATATTGACCGAAAGTACAAGAGCATTTATTTCACCATTCCCACCGCCATCACGCTGAAAACCCCAAGTTTCAGCCGTTTCATAATCTGCGGTAACATCGGCTTATATCACAGTTTCAATCTGTACTCCAGATACCAATCCCGATTCCAGATTGACCCGACGGCAAGAGAAACCGATAAGGAGACCATCAACTATGTGACTACCGATTGGTCCAAAGACAATGAAGTGGCCCTTTTCAAAGAGTCTGTTTTTGCCGGTTTAGGCTTTGAATATGTCATCAAAAGACACCTCAAAGGCAAGTTATACGTCAATTATGCCCAGTCTCTCAACAATTATTTTTCAAAAAACGCCAAGAACAGTTCTTCTAAAGTACAGGAAAAAGCATCCATTGGTACTGTTGAGATTCTTTTGGGATTGTCATTTTAGCATTCAAGCATGAAAATCATCTGTATTGGCAAGAATTACCTGAAACATATCCAGGAATTGGACCGGCAACGTCCTGCCGAGCCTGTTTTTTTCATGAAACCGGACTCCTCCATCATCATTCGTAACCGTCCATTTTTTCTGCCAGACTTCTCAGAAGAGATTCATCATGAAGTGGAACTGATTTTCCGTATATGCAAGGTGGGCAAATGTATCCAGCCTAAATTCGCCCATACTTATTATGATGCCATCGGTTTGGGTATTGACTTCACAGCCAGAGACTTACAAAGAAAATGCGTAGCCGAAGGCAACCCTTGGGAAATTGCCAAGGCATTTGACGGCTCGGCGGTCATCAGTAAATTTGTGGAGAAAGAGCATTTTGGTGAGCTCAACAATTTGGATTTCAAACTGTTACTCAACGACCAGTGCGTACAACACGGCAATAGCAAAGACATGCTTTTCTCCATCGATGACATCATCTGCCATGTGTCGAAATTCATGACTTTAAAAATCGGGGACATCATTTTCACCGGAACCCCTGAGGGCGTAGGAAAAGTAGCCATCAACGACAGGTTGCAAGGCTTTATCGGGGAAGAAAAATTCTTAGATTTCAAAATAAAATAAACTGATATGATACCAAGATATTCGCGCCCTGAGATGAGCGCCGTTTGGACAGAAGAAAACAAATTCAACAGCTACCTTAAAGTTGAAATCGAAGCCGCTGCCGCATGGAGCAAATTAGGGGTTATTCCCGAGCACGATGTGGAACTGCTGCGTCAAAATGCCCGCTTCGACATTCAGCGTATTTACGAGATCGAGAAAGAGACCAAACACGACATTGTGGCTTTCACCCGTACCGTCAGCGAAAGCCTGGGAGAAGAAAAAAAATGGGTGCATTACGGCATGACCAGCACCGACGTGGTGGATACCGCCAATGGTTACCTGCTCAAACAAGCCAACAACATCCTGCGGGAAGACCTGAAACGCATGTCGGCCATCCTGAAAAAACGCGCTTACGAATTCAAAGACACCCCTTGTATCGGCCGTACCCATGGTGTGCATGCCGACATCACCTCTTTGGGTTTGAAATGGGCTTTGTGGTTTGAGGATATGCAACGCAACATGGCCCGCTTCGAGGATGCCGCCGCCGATGTGGAATGTGGCAAAGTAAGCGGTGCTGTAGGCAATTTCGCCAATGCCCCTGCCTTCGTGCAGGACTATGTATGCGAGCAATTGGGTATCAACTCCGCCAAGATTTCCACCCAGACCTTGCAGCGTGACCGTCATGCCCATTATATTGCCACCTTGGCCTTGATTGGCGCATGCATCGAGAAAATGGCCACCGAAGTGCGTCATTGGCAACGCACTGAATTGCGCGAGGCTGAAGAGAAATTCGGCAAGGGACAGAAAGGCTCGTCCGCCATGCCCCACAAGCGCAACCCCATCAGCAGCGAGAACATGTGCGGCTGTGCCCGCGTGCTCCGTGGCTACATGATTACCTCTTACGAGGATATTGCCCTGTGGCACGAACGCGACATCTCCCACTCCTCTGCCGAACGCATCATCCTACCCGATGCCACTATCCTGCTTGACTACATGCTCAACCGCTTCTCCGGCATCTTGGAAAATCTGGTTGTCTTCCCGGAAAACATGCTGAAAAACATATACTTAACTCACAAAGTCATCTTTGCCCAGCGGGTGATGACTACCCTGATTGGCAAAGGTCTGTCACGTGAAAATGCCTACGATCTTGTGCAACCTATTGCCATGACTGCCTGGTTCGACGGAAAGGATTACAAAGAGCTGCTCGAACAAAACGAGGAAGTGCGCAAATACCTCAACGAAGAAGAGTTAAACAGTTGTTTCACCCTCGAATATTACCTCAAAAACGTGGATTTGATTTTCAAACGTGTTTTTGGAGAGTAAAACTTTATTCGGAGTAAAATATTATCACACAAATATTTATCAACAAAAACCATTAATCATGAAAAAAATATTCTTTGCCTTATTAGCAGTAATCTTTATGCTGACCTCCTGCGAGCAGAAAAAAGTGGGCAGCTTCAAAGTCGATAATTTTTCCAACGGCAAAGCAGGGGAAATGCTGTTGGTCATGGATGACAAATATTTCTCCGAAGACCAGGAACAGGAAGTGATAAAATGCTTTGAGCAAGCACAACCCGCGATCAATCAGATAGAACCCATGTTTGATGTGTTGCACTTCCAGGCAGCTGATTTCACCTCTAAATTTGTGCGTCACCGCAATATTGTCCATTTCGATTTCAGTCCGAAATACAATAACAACATCATTTCGTTTGAGCGGAACGCATGGTCCAATCCTCAGGTCTATATCAAAATCGCAGGTAACGATGTGGATTCCTGCCTCAACCTGTTCAGAACCCATGTGGATACTATTCTTGAATTGCTGTATGACAATGACTTAAAGCGTGTTCAGTATGCTTTCAATCGTGAATTAGAACCCACCATTAAAAAAACCTTGAAGGAGATGTTCGACATATCCTTGGCTGTGCCCATGCACTATTTCATCGCCAACCGAACGGATGATTTCCTGTGGTTGCGTTTCAGGACCACCAAAAACGACCGTTTTATCATGGTTTACAGGATGCCGGCTTACGAATTGACGGAAGCCAATGTCATCGCCATGCGCGACACCATCACCAAACGCCATATTCCAGGTGCTGTGAAAGGTGCCTATCCCATCATTACCCAGAAATTCGGCTTCCCCATTGTGAACCCAACCCAAATCGGCAGCAAGAAAGGACTTGAGATGAGAGGTCTGTGGGAGAGTGTCGGCGACCACATGGGCGGACCCTTCTATAGCCTCACCTATCTCACTGCAGATAAGCAATATTGCATTACCGTTGACGGCTTTGTATATGCCCCTCAAGAGAACAAACGCGACTATCTCCGGGAGGTTGAAGCTATCGTAAAATCAGTGAAATAAAAAAAATTTCATTTTTGCTGTAACGTTTTGACGGTTTAAAGCGTCTTGTTGTTGTGAAAACTACGTACGACTATACAAACCTGATTGATGGCTGTCTGCATAACGACAGAAAAAGCCAGCAGGAATTGTACGATACTTTCGCCCCGAAGATGCTGGCCGTATGCATGCGTTATGCGGTCACCAAACACGAGGCGGAAGATATTATGATAGAGGGGTTTATGCAAGTTTTTACGCATATTGGTGAATTTAAACGAACCTGTTCTTTGGAATTCTGGATCCGGCAAATCATGGTCAACAAGGCCATTTCAAATTTCCGTGTCAACCATAAAAGATACCATTATGACATTATCGATGCGGATGTGGAAATAGCCGACGACACGGCAGACATAGAGACGACAATGACTGGAAGAAAAATCATTGAGATCATACAGTCCATGCCTGACATGTTCAAAATGGTATTCAATTTAAGGGTATTTGAGGAATACAGTTTTAAGGAAATAGGACAAGAATTGGCCATATCGGAAAACAATGCGAGGGTGCATTTTTTGAGGGCAAAGAAATGGATCACAGATAAAATCAAAGACGAAGACAAAAACAAAATATGAATATGAGCAAGCTGAAAGATATAGTGGAACAAGTGCAGGAGACTCCCACACCCCGTTGTTGGGAGAACATCGCCTCGCAGTTGCCAGCAGCTGGAACCGCTGCAGGCGGGTCTACGGCTACTGCCGCCACCAAAGGAACCATTGCCGCCGGAAAATTAGCCGCCATCATCGGCTCCGCAGCAGTAGTGGTTACCGTGGTTACAGTGACCACCGTTTCCCTGCTGAAAAACGATGCTGTAACAGAGAACCAACTTACCGCTGACAATCCCACCCAAATCAGCGTCAGCGACAGCATTTCAGCCGACAATACTGATATATATCTGGTAGAAAACGAAAGCGCAACACAAAATACAAATCAGAGCAACTCTCCTGCCGAGAAACCCGATGATACAGAAAAAACTGCTGATATAAACAGCTCTAACCCTGCCAACACAGCAGAACCCACTCCTACCCCTTCCAACACAATCACAACCCATCCAACAACAGCCACAACCCCTGTCACCAACCCAGTTTCCACCCCATCTCCAACCCCCGCTTCAAGTGCACAAAACACTCAAGCACAAAATAATACGGCAAGCAGCAATCCTCAACCAAAGCCGATAGAAAAAACAGAAGACAATACGAATAATGCAGTGGAGAGCCATCCGGAAACCAGTATCAATCCTGAAGATTTCGGATATTCACGCCCTGTTGTCATAGAGATTCCCAACATCTTCACCCCCAACGGTGACGGCAAGAACGACCACTTTGTCATCAATGGCTTGGAGCAATGCGACAAACGGATGTTGATGGTGAAAGACCAGAAAGGCCAGACGGTATTCCAGAGCAGCCAATACGACAACAGCTGGGATGGCGCCAACCTGCCCGACGGCACCTATTATTACCAATTCATGTACAGCATTAACAACATCAATGAGGTACGGAAAGGGGTGGTACTGATCCGGCGTTAAAGTTACCCCTTTTCCCCTCTATTATTCGTTCAAAAGCTGACAATCCTCTTTATTTATTAACCACGCTTTCACCTCTTCGGAAACGTATGGAGTGAAGGCGTAATTCCCGTTTTTGCGCGCACCCTCATGTCTGATAATATGGTTTTCTTTTAGGTATTTCATTTTTCGTTCAATGGTTCTGAGCGGAACATTCATCTCTTCCATATAGGTCTTCATGTTTACAGACTCCTTTCGTGCAAGTATTTGACAAAGCGTCAATAGAACTTTATCCTTGGCAATAATTCGATTGAATTCTTCCAAATCAATTGTTTTTAAACCGCCAAATTCGTCAAATATATCCCTTGAATCCATAGTTTTTGGCGCTTGAATATGATTTAAACCGCCATTTTTTGACTTTAAACCGCCACCTTCATTTATTTTATTTTTCACATCCAAAGCATACTTTTCGGATACATTGAAAGAGTGTTCACAAGCAGGATCTCCACCAAAGATAGTAACTGAAGTTTCTGCAACTTTTACAATTCTGATAATAGGAACAATTACATTTCTGTTAATGCGACAAAAAAGATCTTTCGGCAACAAATTTTCCCTCTTCGACAGGGAAATGTATTGACAATATCTACAGCCGTCCATAGTATATATGTATGTATAATTCCGTTCGTGAGAAAGATAAAAAATATCGGAAATATTGATTATCTTCATGCCATCTTTGCCATTGGGAATACAAATTTCCCCTTTCAGTTCCATTAAGGCATTTCTTTCTCTTTCCAAAGTACGTTTTTCATTTTCAAGAATTCTTAAAATAAAGAAAAACAACAGGAAAGCCATATTTCTACCACAGACAAAAAAGGAGTGCATTATAATCGCATTACATTTTTCCTGTTCGGTAAAAGAAGCAGGGTAACAATCTTTTATATCGGGAATTAAATAAATCATTTCCACTGCGGTTGCAGCGAAAACACTGGTTAATGATAATATCAGGAACAAATCATATTTTCTTTTCAAAAAAAGCTTAGGAATAAACACTAAGTAATTAATATACAACATTAACAACAACACAAGAGCTACAATACATTCTTTATATATAGCTCCATAGGGTGCTGGTCTAAGAAAAGAAAAACTTTGAAAACACCACAAAAGCCCCAGTATAAAAGTTATGTGACAAATTATTTTGAACAAATTTTGTTTTTTCATTTTAGTTTTCATTGCACGTTAAAACAAATACAAAAATACACTTTTTATCAACTTGCTGTTTTTTTTTCGGCATAATTTCGGCATAATTTCGAAAACAGCAAAAAAGGCATGAAATTTTTTAGAATTTTGAAGAAAAAAACGTATGAAAAAGACATTATTTATCGGGTTATGTTTGGTTTTATCACTGGGCTCTTGTCACAAAGCAGAAAAAACACAAACGGCAGTTCATGAATCCTCTGCAGTATTATTGAATAGTGATGCAAAGGAATGTAATTATTTGTTTATTATTGCTGTAGGGCATTCTGTGTCTGATTGTAAAGGAAGATGTATTCTTGTTAATGGACAATGGACACATTTTGAATGTATGAGTTATGGAAATGCCTGTGCGGCCAGTGCCACTGTTAATATTGTGCAAATCAGTACGAACAATTACACGGCTACCACTATTGACAGCACGGCCCTGACCGATGAGGATTTCTTCAACATGCCCTCAAGGTCATTGTTTGTGGAGAATTCTAATAAAACAGATGACTTATGGCTAAACATCCCCGCCCAGTTGGTCTTTAGGGATTCTGTGAGCAGACAGTTCACTTTCAATAATTTGTATTATAGCAACACACAAGTATACGATAATGAATAAGCTTAGAACTACATTTCTGATTATTTGGTGTATACTCTCCGTCCTGACCACATTTTCGCAGAAGGATGTGATGACTCCCACTTGTTGGCTCCGGGCCGACAGCATACGGCAGGGAGATACCGTATGGCGTGACATTTCGAGCCATGGATATCACGCTACCCCGCGGTCGGGGATAATGCCCCATTGTCACTCCCTCATGAACTTCAACAAATGTTTTGAGTTCTCCAATGGGGAGTATTTCAGCCTGCCTGTTGGAACCAATGATTCCAGACAGGCGGATGTGATTGTGGTCTATGAGACTTACGACAGCACTGCGGAGAACGCCCTGTGGCAACTACAGATAGACTCCGCCAGGCGTGTTGGACAGACTACCCAACGCATACTGAACGACAACGGGCAAATCATATATGACAGCATAAACAGAATGAAGCCTGTCATCAACTATTTGGCTCAATCATGGCGCACACCGGAGACGACTTCTCCCATGCTGACACTTTGCATGGCGGATTCCCTGCCTTTAAATGGCAAGATAGCGGAGGCGTTGTATTTCGACCACCGCATCAGCGACACCGCTGTCATCCAATGGATTAGCTATTTGGCCGTGAAATATGGCATCACTCTGGCGCAGACAGACTACCTTGACAGCAGAAAGAATGTGATATGGGATTACACAGACTATCCGGACTATTGCGGTACTATTGCTGGATTGGGCAGAGATGACAGTACGGGTTTGTATCAGAAGCAAACTTATTTTGTAGACGGACAAATCATAATGGGCATTGGCAGTTTGGCGAATACCAATGAGGAGAATACTTCCATTATTGCCAATGGGGATTTCCTTATCATGGGCATGCAAATATTTGACAATGAAGAGAATGCAGGTGACACTATTCCCCTTCTCTTAGAAGGGGTGGCCGAAGGCTGGGGTAGTGATGGAACTGCTCCATGGCCCATTTCTACCCTATACACCCAGGACGGCTACACCTACGAGGTCATTGGACGCAGTATGATGCAGGCCACAGGTGATGTCATGACCTATAACACTTTTTTGTGGCTTGACACTAATGCCGTGCGGGACACTGTTGTACCTGTGCTGCTGATAGACCGAAGCGGCAGCGGTGATTTCCTTGCATGGGAGATTGATATAGTATGGCCGATTATAAATGACAGCCTTGGTTATTTTGTATACGACAATATTCATTGGGATACAGATATGAATGGCAGAGATGCCTTTTGTTTCGCAGTTCGTATGCCAGAAGAGAACGCAGCCCCCAGGATGGCCACAGCCGATACCTTTCCCCTTCTTTTAGAAGGGGTGGCCGAAGGCCGGGGTAGTGACGCAGATGTTACGGCGAAGCCGTACCTTAATGAGGAAAAACGCAGTCTCCAACAAGAGCCCGAAGGCCAACACACCTCCACCTACCACCTATTCCCCAACCCCAATCACGGGAAGTTTACGGTGGAAATCGCTTATCCGATGGAACAGGATGTTACCGTGACGGTGTATGCGTCTGATGGGAAAAAAGTAATGGTGATGAGTGGGAAGGGGCAAAGCAACTACCGCTTTGAGGGACAGATGGAAACGTCAGGACACTATCTGATTGACATTGTGTCGGATATGGAACGCAAAACCCTGAAAATGGTGGTGAATTGACAATTGACAGTTGATAGTTGACAATTGATAATTAACAGGAAGGAAAAATCATGAGACAGTATTTATTGATGGCTATAGCGGGTTTGGTGGCACTGATTATGGGGCTGTTCACCATTGAGAAACCCACAAATCCCATTGAGCCGCGCGGCCGTTCGGCTCAACAATATACATTATCAAACACCAATAACAATGAATTGACATTGATGCCGCAAACCGACAACAATGCGGCGAACCCAGTTGAGACGCACGGTCGTGCGTCTCTACAGCAGATGGCGTGTACGGTTGATTCATCCGCAATCTTGCCGGCCACATTGGTGTCTCAAACGGCCCCCGATCCTTATTTTGCTCCCGCTCCGCTGCCGTTACTGCCACTGGAGGCCATGTCGGAGGTCTCTCCGTCACAATTGCCGCCCTTGGACGCGGGTATGGTGAATGTGACAGGCAAGACGGCGGGATACCATGTGGAGACGCAAGGCCTTGCGTCTCTGCAAAATCCCAACGGTTTTGCCCTTGCCCTTCCTTACGACCCATCATTACTGCCTCAGGGCTTTACCGAGGATGAGATACAGACCTACGTTTATGATAGGCAGTATCACCGTTGGGTGGCTATCCAGCGCGATTCTGTGAATATGGAGGAACTACTGATATGTTCCCGGTTCAGACCATGGGAGAAAGCTTTGCCAGGAAATCAGAAAGATAGAAGTAATCCGCAGGATGTACTTGCACAGGTGCAGGGCATGATGTCCGTGAATGCGCAGGGAGATGGCGGTGGAGACTCGCCGTTAGATTTTATCAATGCGGTGCTTAAAACTCCCGAAATGCCGGAGACTTCAGCATACACTCCTACAAGCATCAAAGAGTTGAAAGCGGCTGACCCGTTGGAAGGTCTGACCCTGATGCAGCCACCCACCGCCAACAATAGCGGCACAGCGAATATGAGCTATCCCATTGAGATACCCGCCGGGCGGCAAGGCATGCAGCCCAACCTGGCGTTGACCTATAGCAGCGGTGGCGGCAACGGATGGCTCGGAGTGGGCTGGGACATCTCCATCCCCTCCATCACGGTGGAAACCCGCTGGGGTGTGCCGAGATACGACAGCCAAAAAGAGAGCGAGGTGTATGTATATGAGGGTGAGCAGCTGGTGACCAAAGATGGTAATGGTGCTTTTCGAAAATTACCACATCGTACCAACCAATGGACATATCGGTATGAACTTGACCAGGACGGCTACGAACAGTTCTATCCCCGCAAGAACGAGGTTTTCGACAGCATTGTGCGCCACGGAAACGGACCTAACAACTACTGGTGGACAGTGACCCACAAGAACGGCGTTACGGACTATTATGGCGGGTATGCTTCAGATAGTAGCATGAATAACAACTGTGTGTTGCGTACAGGAGATAACAATACCTCTGGTGCCATCGCCCACTGGGCTTTGGCGGAGAGTGTCGACCCGTTCGGGAACAGTGTAAAGTATTATTACGATGTTGTATTTCAAGATGTTACAGGTGTGTCTGGAGTTCTTGGTAAACAAATCTATCCATGTAGGGTCGAATATACTAATATTTCTTCAGAACAGGGATGCTATAAAATATTTTTTAATCGTAGGGAAGAGGAAAGACAGGATGTGGTTATCAATGCTAACAGAGGTTTCGTGGAGGTAACGTCTGCTACTTTATGCAATATAGGAGTGTTGTATAATAATACCATTTTTAGAGAGTACGATTTTTTTTATAAAAATGGACGTAATACCAATTTCAAAACAAGGTTATCTGATGTGCTACGGATTGATAGGATACATGAGAGACCTGTCGGATGTCTTAGTGAAATTGAAGATATTGACAGTATTGATGAACGGAATTATACACGAACTCATTTTGATTATTATGATGCTCCTCAGGGAAATGAAATGTTTGGAGAAGGACACGAAATGTATTTGGATGAGGATGGAATTCATTCATTCTTCATCACAAATCCAGCTGATATTGGTGGAGAATGTGATGCGACAGCTTTGGGCGCAACCCGGGGAAAAAGTTGGAATATAGGGGGAACTGCTTCTGTTGGATTAGGGCCGAATGTCTGTCTTACATCCGTCAGTGTAGGAGGAAATTTCAGCTACAGTCGGTCAGAAAGTGAGGGAGCTTTGACACTTGTTGATTTGGATGGTGATGGACTGGCAGACAAACTTTTCAAAGATGGTGAAAAATTGGTATATCGTCCACAAATAGTCATAGATGATACCACATTCTACTTTGGAGATACTATACACATCAATGGTATATCAAATTTCTTGAAGGAGTCCAGCAGTACCACGTCATGGGGACTTCAAGCTTCAGCTTTTTTGGCGTACAATGGAAGCTGGCCCACTACGAAGTCAACCACCAATGTTTATTTTTCGGATGTAAATGGTGATGGATTGCCAGACCTTATCACAGACGAGGGGGTGTTGTTTAATGTGACAGAAAAGGGTGGAAGGGTCAGGTTCAATAGCTATTACACCATGGTGATTGAGAACCAGAATTCTGGCAATGTTGCAGATACTAATATGGTTTACACAGCCATTGATACATGTCAGGGTATTATCTTTGACGGAGCAGTAAGTGACAGCATTATTTGCTATGTCAATTGGGTAATAGACACTTTTTTCCATGCGAAGGATTATAATAACCAATTGCCACAAGAAGTGCTGGATTATGCAGATTCGTTGCATGGAATAGACGACTATTGGTGTGTGTATCGTTATTCGACACAGCCTTTGGTAGTGACAGACATCTATATATACAAGAAAGAGATAGAGTGTTTTCCCATCTTTTCTTCCCAATCTTCAAATTCCAGCATTGTCACCATTCCGGATCCTGATATGGAAACGGTGAGAGTTTGGGTGCCGCAAAAAGCGGGTTCTGTGAATATTCAATCCAGATTCCGTCTGTTGAGTGATACTACGGGAGGAATGTCACAGTCTAAATGGCGTGACGGAGTATCCTATGCCATACAAATTTGTAGGAATGTCACAGTAGATAATGATTATGTCCTGCATGCCACATCATATGATACGGTGTTGTCTAAATATGTTGACAAAAATAATTTTGCACTAAAAGACACCACAATCAGTGTCAGTGTCGGACTGAATGATTTGGTCTTTTTCAGACTTGTCTCAGGTGAAAACCATGCATATGACAAAGTTGGCTGGCAACAAACCATCACTTATTCAAGTGGCTCTATTGACCACTATGGTGTTCCTGACAACTATTACAATTCAAACAGGGATTATGTTGTATCCGGACGGAACTATTTTGCGGTTCCGTTGGATGAGAATGACGCTTACATCAGAGTATCTGCGAAAATTAGTACAAATACACCTTATTACAGCGATTTGAGTTCAGGATACAGATTGAGAGTTGAGGCTTTGAGAACCGATGCAAACAATAACAATACGACAACTATAGCAGATGAAAACTGGACAATTCATAACAACATGCCTCCTTCACAGGTGTTCCTGACAAAAAATGGCAGCCAATATATTCCTGTACAACAAGAGGATTTTGTTGTCTTTTATCTTGAGAAGAAACCTGCGACATTGTCATCTCAGAAATTTGACTGGAGCGAAGTGGAAATTATTCCTCATGTGGAATATTATTTATTGAGGAACGGACACTATGTGAAGCAGCAGGATTATTACCCTCCTGTGAATATGCTGATTGAGAATTATGAGGAGACCAGAAGAGACTCGGTTTATCATACATTGTTTGGACCCTTGTATCGTGGTTGGGGACAGTTCGCTTATAACAATAACGATACGATTGGGGGTGAGACGATACATGATGATTATATACATGTGAACAAGCTGATTGTTGACATGGACATGTTTCCGAGAACAGAGTCAAGGGCAAATGTGGGCAAAGG
This sequence comes from Bacteroidales bacterium, assembly GCA_016290295.1. Classification (GTDB taxonomy): domain Bacteria; phylum Bacteroidota; class Bacteroidia; order Bacteroidales; family WCHB1-69; genus RUG11690. Next base: position 49,795 of record JAEETJ010000011.1, on the reverse strand, counting down.
CAAAATAAATGGATTTCATAATCATATTACACATGACACCGAAAATCCCCAGGAAAGTTCCACCATGCTGTCCTGTTATGAAACTGCTGAAGTATATAATCCTATATCGAAAGCCACGAGTTGGATAGAGATGCAACCGGATAGCAAGAATCAGGCATGGATCGGTTATGGGAATATCAACTATCTTACAGGCACGGTAATGAGCAATGACCGTCTTCCAGAATATGCAGCCGATACAAACACTATGAATATCGTGGAATATGATCACCCCGTTCCTATTATACAGGGGCACGATGTCAAGACAATACGCAAACAGAATATTTCCCGGATGAAGAATCATTCCCTGAGTTTGTCTGCCCCTATGGTACCAATTTCCGTTGGAATGTCACATTCCGCAGGAGAGAATATAATTTTGACTGATTATATGGATTTAAACGGTGACAGATACCCTGATATTGTCGGACAGTCACTTGTACAGTACTCCAATCCTTGGGGAGGAATTGGGGATCCTGTCGTTATGGGGCCAATGGCCAATGGTATCACAAAGTCCGAGACGACGTCTTCTGGTGAAACATTTGGCGGCAGTTTTCAAATGCCAACTCGTGGCACATCCAATAATCCCAAAATCTCAAAAATCAGTTTTGACGGTTCGGGTAATCCTGGTTTTGACTTTGGAGGGGGAAATGATGAAACAGCCTTCACATGGATGGATGTCAACGGGGATGGTCTTCCGGACAAGGTGTCCATTGACCATTATGGCAATGGTTATGTCTGTCTCAATACAGGTTATGATTTTCAACCTCAAGTTAAATGGGGAAATTTCAAAATCCGTAATGGGAATAGTTCCAATGGAGGTTTCAGTTTTGGTGCAAATTTCAACATAGGACAGGCAAGTATAGGAGGTGGACTGGGATTGAACTATTCCAACAATAGCACCGTAAAATCTTTGATGGATATCAATGGGGATGGCCTGCCGGACATGGTTGAGGAGGGTGATAACAATCATCGTGTTAATTATAATATAGGTGGCGGCAATTGGTCTGGATGGGAATATGTCAGTGCCATCTCCAATGTAAGTTATGGAACCTCATACAGCGAGTCGGCAAATGCGTCCCTAACACTTGGTTTCACTTTTTTCAGCATACTGAAAGTATGTGTGGGCCTTTCGGGTTCTCCTTACAACAGAACATTCAGCAAGGACAAGGCTCAGCTTACCGACATTAACGGGGATGGCTATGTGGATTATGTGACTTCTGATGGCGAGGGACAAATGATTATTCGTTACAACAAATCCGGTAAAGCCAACTTGCTTCGCAGGGTGACTAATTTTACGGGTAGTACCATAGATTTGGATTACGAGATGCCACAATCTACATTTGAGAAGCCTCAACGCAGTTGGAACCTTTCTGAGGTACGGGTTCGTAACAATGACACGCTTTGCCCTGTGGGTGGTAACCAGACATATACCAAATTCGAATATGAGCATCCCAATTATAACAGAGTAGAGCGTATGGATTACGGCTATGACAGAGTGGTTACTTATCAATATGATACAGAAGGTGACGACTCGCTCTATCGATATACCGTGGAAGAGTTTGACAACCAGAATTTTACCAAGCGTGGGCGTAAAACCAGAGACTGTACGTATGATGCGGAGGGGAATCTCTATATTGAACATTTGTACGATGCCACGGTTTATGATTTGACGAATATAGAGGTCACTGACGGAGGTTGCGCTCGTGAGGATGTGTACGTGGCCAAAGAGGTGGATATTACCAATTATTTTGAAGGTCAGACTTCTGCACAAATCACCTCTATGGTGCAGAGATGGTATGACCAAAAGCGTAATGTGACCGAATATATCCATTATGGTGACACTACACATAATGATGAGTTTTTCAAGGCTGAAATCACCTATGCTTCCGGCATGTCGTACAATTTGGCCTCTCTTCCCTCGCAGATTATTGTAAAAAATCATTCTGATGCAACACTTCAGAGGCGAACCGCAACTTATGATTCCAGAGGGAAACTCATTCAGTTGGTGCGTTATAACAATAGTAGTGCCAATGCACAGTATGACTTCACTTATGACACTTGTGGAAATCTTTCCTATGTCATATTGCCGGCTAACGCAAATGGTCAACGCATAGAGTATAGATACCAATATGATTCTGTTGTCCATACTTATCCGATTTTAGTGGAAAATATGTCTCTTGGCTATCAATCCTCAGCAAGATATGATTTCATGTATGGCAAACCTACAAAAACGGTTGATATCAATGGCAATGAAATGTGGTATGAGTATGATACCTTGGGGCGTATGGTCAGAATAGTTGCGCCATACGAACAGGGTAACAATAATCCATACACTATACGGATGGAGTATTGTCCCCATCATTTCTCACAAATGGACATTTTCAACAATGGTCCAATTCCACATTCATTTGCCCGGACTTACCATTATGACCCGCAACATCCAACTGATGACATTACCACAACGCTGTTGTCCGATGGACTGGGCCGCATGTTGCAGACCAAAAAGGATGCGGAGTTCAATGGACAAGAATGGAGTATAGTGACAGGGAAAGTCAAATACGACTGCTTTGGCAGAACTGTCGGGCAATATCACCCCTTCATGGAAGACACTGCGTTGTATTCGTCTTATAACCCTTATTATAACCCGACTACTCTGACCAAGACCGAGTATGATATTATGGACAGGCAGACATACATAGAGCTTCCCACCCATGAGGCAACCATAATGAACTATGACATTGCCACATGGGGAGGAAAGAAATACTTCCAGACCACAACTGTCGATGCTTTGAACGACACGATTAGGATTTTGAAAGGCACTTTGGGACAGCAGGTTAAACAGACCGCCCCCTACAATATCGTGACCCTTTTCGAATACGACTGCCTTGGCCAGTTGAAAAAGAGCACTGACCCTGACGGTTTTATTACCACATACGACTACGACATGTTTGGGCAGATGACACATCGCAATCATCCTGATGCGGGAGACGATGTGTATGAATATGACCCTGCGGGGAATCTTATATTACATGCCAATGCGTTGGGTGATAATATACATTACAGCTATGATTATAATTTGCTCAATGACATATCTTTCCCTCGATATCCTGCCAATAATGTGCGTTATGAATATGGAACCTCAGCCGATGCCAACATCAATGCGGTGGGAAAGGTGATTCTCCAGGAGGACGCTTCCGGCTGGCAGAAATTTTCTTACGGCAAATTGGGTGAGGTTACGAAAAATATCCGTACCTTTGCACTTCCCTTTGAGGAGCAACCTTTTACCTTTGTCATGAAGTACGAATATGATTCATGGAACCGCATACAGCGCATGACCTACCCCGATGGGGAAGAGGTAAGCTATGAGTACAACAAGGGGGGCATGCTGCAGAGGGTGACGGGTGTGAAAAATGGCATCCCGTACAAGTATGTCAACAATATCCTGTACAATAAGTTCGAGCAGAAGGAAAGTGTTGAATACGGCAATGGCACCAGTGTGACGTATGATTATGACCTGTTACAGAGGCTGGAACATTTGGTGAGTAGCACTGCGCAGCAGGAGGTTATGCAGGACCTTGTTTATGAGTATGATGGGGTTGGAAACATCCTCACACTCAAGAATCTGGCGGGCATGCTGAACAACGGCTTGGGCGGCACCTACAACAACGGATATACTTACGACAACCTGTACAGGTTGACATACTCTGTGGGCAGTTGGAGCGGACACACCAATCTATTATACGAGGAGGAGACGCGTTATTATCCCAACGGCCGCATTTACAACAAGGTTCTGGAAGCGGACGTTAGCACGCAGACACCAGGTGTCAACTCAACAAGCCATATCAGTTATGACAACTACTATCATTATGAAAACACTGGTCAACCGAACACACTGACATCCATTGAAAGCTCAGACAGTCATGAGTTAGAGTGGGATGCCACAGGCAACATGACATACCATCATCACGAGAGCGAGAACAGCGGCTATGACCGTTACCTCTGCTGGGACGAGGAGAACCGCTTGCAAGGGGTTGTTGATGACACGCACCAGAGTTTTTATCAGTACGATGCCTATGGAGAACGGACCTATAAACTGACTACCAGCGAACGGGCACAGCTGATTAACGGCCATTGGAACTACTACACAGTTATGGACAACGCCACGCTGTATGCCTCACCATATTTGGTGGCCACGCCAAGAGGCTACACCAAGCACTACTATGCCGAGAATGAGCGTATTGCTAGCAAGATAGGCATGGGCGGGCTGACAGATATTTGCCAGTGCCTTTGTCCCGACATGACATTGCAGTCTGGCAACCAGGGAGGAGATCCCATGAACCAACTGCCTTATGAGCCTGCTGACTTGACTGATTGTGAGGGGCCGGAAGAGTGTTTTTATGATAAATTGTCCCTTAACAACAATCATTTTGAAAGAGTTATGAGCGAATGTTTGGAGAGCAACCCTAATGTTGAACCCAATACCTTAAACGAAGCATTGTATAGTTTCAGGGAAAATATGGAAGAGTACGAGCCCGACTGCTACTGGTACCACCCCGACCACCTCGGTTCCTCCTCATGGATAACCTACTCTGACGGTTCTGCCGTGCAGCACCTGCACTACCTCCCCTGGGGCGAGGACTTCGTGGACCAACGAACAACCAACTGGAATGCCCGTCACACCTTCTCCGCTAAAGAGAAAGACACAGAAACAGGCCTAAGCTACTTTGGCTCACGCTATTACAGCTCCGACCTGAGCATCTGGCTGAGCGTCGACCCGATGAGTGACAAATATCCCTCGCTGAGCCCGTATACATATTGTGCGAATAACCCGATTAAAATAGTTGATCCTGATGGATGTTTTGGTGTTCCAATTCACCAAGATGTCACACGACAAGCAATCAATAAAACGAACATAAAAATAAAATTTGGTCAATCGTTTTGCGACAATTTAATTAAGGGCGTTAAAAAAGCTGATCATATTGGCTTTGCGGCTGATTGGCATTTTGATAACAGAGCCAATTATTCAGAGGTGAAAGCTCGTTGGAATTCTCTAAATAGAGATATTGCTAAAACTATTGGCGAAATAGGAAGGGGTAATGTTAATAAGCGTAACACCATACTATTTGGAAAGATGCTTCATAATGTACAGGATTTTTATGCTCATTCAAATTATGCAGAGTTATATGTTGAATACTATCAAGATATTAATAATGGAGAATTGCCGACGTCACTTCCGACTTTTGATGAAGGAATAAAAGACTCTGGCTTTAATCAATTTCTAAAAGGGAAATTGAGAACAGGAGATTTTCATCTTTTAGATAACGAAAAATTTGATATTAACCCGTTCCGAGAACATGCTGACGAACCGACAAGTCATAATAAGATGAATAAAGACAATGCAGACACCTATGTTGGTCAACTGGCAAAACAGGCTGCGTTAGAACACACGGTCAAAATTTTAAATAGGATGGAAAAATGATGTTATTAATAATTGTATTTAATTTGCTTGTCAGCATGACAACTCTTTTATTAGTAAAAATAAAAAAAAATGTCAAACATACTCGTGTGTTGATGTGCGTTAACATAACACAAATAGTATTACAATTATTGATTTTTATTATTTGTGAATTTCTAATATATTTTACATCTCCTGAACATCCTATTATAAATGATGGTCGTGCATTGGGAATATGGGAAACATTTTTTCATGCCATATCAGGCGTTGTCGTTTTATTCTTTAATATTATTATATTGTTAAAATCATGAAGAAACGAAAAATTCCGTCAAGTAAACACTGGCGGAAAAGAGTGGAAAAGCGAAAAAAATATTGAGATAATTTGTAGCTTTGTATTCATATACTTAAACCATTCGCCATGGAATACAAGTATGACAGCCAGACAATAAATCCGAGAAACGCCTCTTGCCAGCACCGCAACGACAATGCAAGCGTGCACTCTGCCATGCCCTTCCCAACTGTCAACTGTCAATTGTCAACTGTCAACTGGATTCACACCTTCTCTGCCAAAGAGAAGGACACCGAGACAGGATACAGCTACTTCGGTTCACGTTATTACAGCAGTGACCTGAGCATCTGGCTAAGCGTTGACCCGATGGCTGCGAAATATCCTTCGCTGAGCCCGTATGTATATTGTGCGAACAATCCCATTAAACTGGTGGATCCGAATGGGGAAAAAGTTTTTGCCTATGACAAAATTTCCAAACGATATATGAAACAATATTTGAAAGAACAGTTTGGATCTATTCGAATGTTTAGGTTTACTGCATTTGATGAATTAAAAATAAGACCTCGTCAATTTAAGAAAGCAATGGAACGCGCAAGGTCGGATCAAAAGATTCTGCTTCAAGGCATGCAAAATGTCATTAGTAATGAAAAGGGAACAATTAGGGTGCAGGTAAAAGAGAATTCAACCATTTTTGATTTTGATTCTTTTGATGAATATGGTCCATATAGAAAACTAAAAGGAGTAGAAGATGGTGCAACAGTCCCAACAGAATTTGGCTATTTTGCAGTTGCTATTAATCACAATGGTGCTAACTCAATATCTATGACAACAGATGCAACAAGAAAAATAGGAAAGGATGATGAAGTGTCTGGAAAAACAGGTAAAGATGCAAGTGCTGTATTTATGCATGAAGTACTTGATGAAGGTTTGAATTACTTCATAGAAGGAAATATATCAGATTCATCTCCTCAAAAAGAAAAAGTTTACTATCAAAATGCCGCATTACGAAACAAATCATTGCCAGAAAGAAATGGAAAGGACCATGAATAATATGATGAGTAATTGGAATGTTTATACATTTTTATTGTTTATGTTTCTTTTTATACAGAACTTGTTTTCTCAACAGGATAGTACGGTGATATTATATTATAAAAATGTACCCAAACATTTTATTGATATGCCCTGTCGGGATATAGAGAATTGTACTGAAAAAGTAAAACGAGCGTATTCAAGTCAAGACACATTATATGTTTTGTATGATGTAGATACCTTAAAAATAAGAAATGTATCTGTAATTGACGGATATACTAACAAAAAACATCATTATAAGGTATCAATGATAATACCCCCAAAAAACAGACAAAACAAATTCAGTTATATTGTCATACAATGGGGAAATATAACTTATCTATTCAAAAAGAGAAAAAGTTATTATATTTTTCAACACAAAGGTATCCACTCCATCAACATGTATTGAGGATGCGGGAAATACAGTCACAACAAATGTTAAATAAATTTGTCATGTATTATAATTACAACCGTGGCGGCATGTTGCAGAGGGTAAGGGGACAGAAGAACAACGTATCTCATGTTTATCTTGAATCGTTGTTGTACAACAAGTATGAGCTGAAAGAGCGGGTATTGTACGGCAACGGCTCAGAGAGCCGCTACCAATACGACATTTTGCTCCGCCTAGACTCGCTTACCGCCTACGATGGGGAAGCCACCCCGCATCTGCTGCAGGCAGTGAAATACAACTATGATGCGGCGGGCAACATTACCGACATCACTAACAGCGCGAACCCGCTGTCCACTTTGGGAGGTCCCTACCATGTGGACTATACTTACGATGGTCTTTACCGCATGACTCATGCCGAGGGATGGCACGGGAGTGAGAGTAACTTCTATGACATGCAGATGGGTTATTATCCTAATGGCCGTATACAGCATAAGAAACTCGCCCGACCAAATATTGGCTGCCGCGATTGCACTTGTATATACGACAATGGCTATAACTATGTTTCCGGCAACAGACCGAGTCGTATAGAGCCAATACCCATACCTACCGAGCAGCCCGGAGGAGGACTAATAATGCCAGGACCCGGAACCGGATCTGGTGACCCCACCACAGTGCAAATCAACTATGATTATAGTTTCCAGTGGGATGGAGCAGGCAATATGACACGGCAAACGGACAATATCCACAATTCGGTGCGGCAGTTGAGCTGGGATGCGGAGAGCAGGCTGCAAGGGGTGAGAGACAACAGCTATTTGTCCCTGTACCAATATGACGCCAATGGAGAGAGAACATATAAACTGACAGGTAATTATACTGCTCAGAACCGAAACGGCACATGGCGGAGTAACTATGCGCTGACCAATGCCACCCTGTATGCCTCCCCCTATCTGGTGGCTACCCCCAAAGGTTATACCAAGCACTACTATGCCGAAAACGAAAGGATAGCCAGCAAAATTGGAATGGGAGGCTTGTCGGATTTGTGTATATGTTTCTGCCCATGTGTTGAAAACATACCTGATAGTAACGGCGTTCCAGCGGAAGAGCCACAGAATATTGCAGATTCTGATATTGAATCGAACAGTATTGACTGTAGTGAAGAAATGCCGTGCTTTTATGAAAAGTTGAATTTGGTTAATGCTCATTATGATGGTGTGTATGCAACATGTTTGCAAGAGGCTGTATTTATTCCGGAAGACCTGTTGAAAGATTTATTTGACTATAAAGAAATTGTTGAGAATGAGGAAACAGAATGCTACTGGTACCACCCAGACCACCTCGGTTCCTCCTCGTGGATAACCTTCACTGACGGTTCTGCCGTTCAGCACCTGCACTACCTTCCTTGGGGCGAGGACTTTGTCAGCCAACGCAGCACCAATTGGCATACCATGTATACGTTTAGTGCCAAGGAGAAAGATGCCGAAACAGGCTATTCCTACTTCGGTTCCCGCTATTATAGTTCCGATTTGAGCATCTGGCTGAGTGTCGATCCGATGAGTGACAAATATCCTTCGCTTTCGTCTTATACGTATTGTGCGAATAACCCTATTAAGTTGGTGGATCCGAATGGGGAAGAAATTACAAGTCCTGACGGTTGGATTGTGGATAATACAAACAAAACTTTAACATGGGTTAATGATATGGGTGGGAATATATGTCAATATGTTGGAGGTATTGCCACTTCTTTTAAATCAAGAAGTGATTTTATAAACGAATATGTTTCTAATGGTTATGAAATCAATCTTGAAAATTACTCCAAACCTGTTTTAAATGTAGGTGGTGGTGGTTCTTCAATACAAAGTCCTCCATCATTATCAACAAATGATTACTCTAAATCTTTTTTTGGTGCTGCTTCAGATGCTTATTCTGGCAGTGCCGGCGGATGGAATAGTTTGTCAAAATCTCAACAACAAAAGATATCCTATGATCTCACCAAATCATTGAAGAACAATGGATATTCTATACAAACTCGACAAATTAAAGGTGGAATAAACTCATTTTATTCAACAAATGTTAACCGAGGTCTATATGCATTCAACGCAGCAATTGACATTGCGGATTTCGCATATAGTTATAAGGTTTTAGATGGTGGTCGATTCGGTATTAATTCTTCTTCATCTTTGGGTGGTAGTGTTGGAGGATGGGGTGGTGCTTTAATCGGGATTAAATTAGGAGTCTCTTTGGGAACATCAGTAGGTCCATACGGCAGCCTTGTTGGTGGATTCATTGGTGGAGTTGCCTTTGGCTTTTGGGGTTCTGAATTAGGTTCTAAAATTGGAATCGACACCTATAATTCAATCAACAAGAAATGATGTTCTACATTGACAAAAGCATAGTAGATTATGAATAAACCTTTTGAATATTTTTATAATAGAATATTTCACCAACTTGTGGTATTCTTTCAAATGCGTTGGTTTATAGCATTTCTTCTTAAATTTAAAAGGACACGGACTTATCTTCTAAAAAAGAAAAATATCAAAAAAGTTGATAGTACAACATTGTCCCGTTTTTTCTCTCCTAACGATTACGGAATGACGTTGAGAGGATTTGAGCTTTTCTTTGGAATAGGTTTTTTCCCTATTGGAGTTTTTTTTACCAAAGGAATTCAATCAGTACCTATTATGATTATTTTAGTTGTCATTGTATCAGTTGCGCCAAGCATTGTTTTAAATTATTATTTCTTACTAAAAGACAATCAAGTAGTGAAGTACTATAACATATTCGAACGAGATTCTGTAGAGAATAAGAAAAAATGGAAATTTATCACTGTATTCACAATGCTTATTTTGGCAGGTGTTTTCGTTTTTAATTGGCTCTTTTTTATAGGTACTGTTGAATAAATAGTTATAATACTCCCCAAAATTTCGGACAGCAAGTGAAACCAAAAAAAATTTGTACTTTTGTACCCATAAATCACTCCTTTCGCCATGAAATATGAATACGACAGTCGGAAAAATTGCGCAAGCCCAATGAAAAGAAGACACAACTTCTTTTCTGCGGCACACTTTGCCATCCCCCTTCCAACTGTTAACTATTCACTATTAACTATTAACTGTACTCACACCTTCTCCGCCAAAGAAAATAATCGGATCAATAAGCCGATTATTCACAAAATATCGAAAAATGTAAACTTACAGGGTTGTGACCCTTAATCAAACTTTATCGCAGCAAGGGGACTGCTCTTGCGGGCGACCAAATAGGCCGGGATGACCAGTATCGCCATACACAGCACCAGAACAACTACATTCACCGCCAAAATCAAGGGAATGTTGAATGCTACTGGCACGTAGGAAACATAGTATGTGGCAGCATCCAGCCGCACCCAGTGCCATTGCCGTTGCACCAAACATATCAATAGCGCCACCAAATTGCCCCATAGCAGGCCTTTCAGCAAGATATCCGCGGCTATCATCAAAAACAGCGACACCACCGACTTGGTTTTCATGCCCATGGTCTTCAACAGGCCAATGGTCGCTGTCTGTTCTATTACTATGATGAAAAAGGCCGACATCATGGTGATTAAACATACACAAAAGGTAATGATCAGTAACACTATGACATTGGTGTCGAAGAGGGCAATCCATTGGAAAATCTCTGGGAATATTTGTTTGATGCTCTCCGCTTTCAGCTTATAACCTACCTTCAAATCAACTTTCTGAGCCAGCTCATCTAAGTCCTTATCGTCATGGAGCAGCACTTCCATACCACCCACCATGTTGCTGTCCCACTGGTTGAGCTTTTGTATCTGCCGCAAGTCCACCAAGGCCATCTGGCTGTCGTATTCTGGCAAGCCCGTCTCATAAATGCCCACTACTGTGAAGCTGCGCTGCATCGGCGGATCCTGCACAAAATAAGTTCGTACCTTATCCCCAACATTCAGTTTCAGTCTTTTCGACAAGGTGGAAGAAATAATAATCTCCTTGGAAGCAAGCGTGTCCTCCAAAGTCAGTAATTCTCCTGCTATCAGGTTTTTCTTAAAATGTTCTGTGTCAAAACTTTGGTCTATACCTTTCAGTACCACCCCTTCCACTTGGTCATCTGTTTTAATCACCCCGGATTTTGTGGAGAAACATTGCAGGGATTTCACCTCGGGCATAGCCTTGATTTCCTCTACAAATGTCTGGTTTTTGTCGAACGGCACGGGTTCGAACGAGTAGTTCATATCGTAATTGGAGATACGGATATGCGAACCCATAGCCACTACCTTATCGCGGATAACTTGCTTATAACCAGCAGTTACCGCAATAGAAACAATCATCACCACTATACCCAAGGCGACGCCAGCCACGGACAATCTCACAATAGGCCGTGAAAAGCTGCTGTTTTCCCCTTTCAGCAGTTTCCGCGCCACCTGAAGATAAAATCCGAATGACGACATGATTAGAACATATAATTATAGCCGACTCTGACTATAGGAGTGTACCAGGCTCCATAATAATTAACACCGTCGGAATTGAACTGATATACAGGCAGTAATACGATAGTTGTAATACTTGAACGGTCGCTCAATTCTTTATGGTAGCCACCACCTACAAGCAGCACATGCGAGGAACTTCTGAATCTTCCGACCTCATTGCCATACATATCATATTCTCTGACCGGAAAATTCACAAATTCATATTCAGCATGCAGAACCAATTGTTTTTTAATGAGAAAACCTTCCACATAAGGACTGAGTCCGAAAATATTGCTTACCTCCTTCATCGGCACATTCCAACGGAACACGTATGTGGCAGTCAAGCCTATTGCCAACTGCTCAATGGGAAGAACCGCGATTTTGGGCTGCAGTTCCAAGCCCATGAGTGCACCGATTTCTATACCAACATTGCCACCGGTTTGGAATTTTACTTTACGGTCTGGGTTATTCTTGGTATTGACAGTACGAAGACTCTTGGGGAGGGGCACATCGAATTTGACCTGTGCCCACACCCCTTGAGCAATGAATAACATCAATAGGAATATGATTATTCTCTTCATAAGTTTTTATTTGCCTGCTGCCTGGCAAGCGGTGATAGCCACGAGGCTGACGATATCTTCAACGGAGCAACCGCGTGACAAGTCATTGATAGGAGCAGCCATACCCTGCATCACAGGACCAACTGCATCGGCGCCAGCCATACGCTGCACCAATTTATAAGCGATATTACCTACTTCCAAAGACGGGAACACGAGCACATTGGCCTTGCCAGCCACCGGGCTGCCTGGAGCTTTCTTCTCGGCCACTGACGGGATAATAGCGGCATCAGCTTGCAAATCACCATCAATTACCAAAGTAGGATCCATTTCCTTGGCAATACGGGTAGCGTTCACCACCTTGTCCACCAATTCGTGTTTAGCGGAACCCTTGGTAGAGAAGCTCAGCATGGCGATACGCGGTTCAATACCTGCGATATTACGTGCGGTTTTGGCGGTCACCACGGCAATCTGAGCCAGCTTGTTCTCATCTGTGTTCGGGTCAGCTGCACAGTCGGCGAAGACCATGATACCATTGTCACCCCATTTTTTGTCGGGGAAGCACATAATGAAAGCACCTGAAACCACAGAAATGCCAGGCAGAGTTTTCACAATCTGGAAAGCGGGACGCAACACATCGCCAGTAGCGTGCTGGGCACCAGTAACCTCACCGTCGGCATCACCGTTCTTGATCAGCAAAGTAGCCAAGTACAAGGGATCTTCCACCAGCTTGCGGGCTTCCTCAATGGTCATGCCTTTTTTCTTGCGGATTTCATATAACATTTCGGCATAGAATTCCTTTTTGGGATTATCCATCGGGTCAATGATTTCAGCCTTGCCGATATTTTTCAGGTTCCATTCTTTGGCCTCGGCCTCGATGGTAGCTTTGTTACCCAATAAGACGATGCCCGCATAGCCGTTTTCGAGGATAATGTCGGCAGCTTTCAGGGTTCTTTCTTCTTCACCTTCAGCCAAAACGATACGTTTGTTGACAGTTTTCGCTTTTTCCTTGATTTGATCAATAATACTCATGAGTTCTTCTCAGCGGACCTCTGAACCTTATATCTTTCGCTCGCACCCCTTGGCAGCACGAAGTCCTTTAATGCTGCCGGTAATGCTTTGCGGATTTTAAATTACAACCTGCAAAGTTACAAAAAATTTTAATGTGCTAATGCGACAATATGCTAATATGCCTATTATAAATCCTTTTTTACACAAAAAACAGCGCTACGCCAATCACGCTGATGATAGCACCAACTACCTCCCGTACAGTGACTTTCTGATGGAAGAGAAGGGCTGCCGGGGCAATGATGAGGATGGGAGTGAGCGCGAAAAGGGTCTGGGCAATGCCCGTTGAGGTGTATAAAGTGGCCATCAGCGAGGCACTGACTCCGATAAAGGGACCGAAAATAGTGGAAATCAAAGCACAGCCCATCGCTTTGCGGTCGCAAACCGCACGATGCAACTTCGAAAGACCGTCTTTGTCAAACAGCATCAATGCAAGAAAAAAGCCTGCCAAGCCAATAAAAGCGCGAATCATGGTGGCCGCAAAAGGGACACTGAAACCTATCGGCACGGGCAGCACCGCTCCATCGGGTATGTCAAAGCCGGAAAGTCCTGCCACCGCAATCGATTGCTCATAATGTAAAAGTCCTATCTTGCTGATTACCAGACCAACACCTTGCCCAATACCTGCCATGGACGCATAGAAAATGCCCTTGGCCGGCAGTTTCAGTCGCACCCCATGGGTTGTTTTCGATGCAGAATCATCTTTGGAAAGAATAGATAGAGCGATACCGCTAAGCGTGATAATCATGCCCAAGATGGCCAGAGGACGCATCTGCTCGCCCAAAAACAAACGGCCGGTGATAGCTGCTGTGGGGGCCGACAGCGTCATAAACAGCTGTCCGAAGCGGGAACCAATATGGATATAACCCTGCATCAGGCAATAATCCCCGATAACGTAACCCACTAAACCTGAAAGCAATAGCCAAAACCATGTGCTGCCATCCGCATAACGGGGATAAGGGGTACCCAAGAGGAGCCACAAGGTAATAGCCAACAACACCAGCGACATGGACATGCGCATGAAGTTGAAAGGCAACGAGCCTATGCGTTTCGACCCCACCTCAGCGGAAAGCGCCGTGAATGTCCACGCAATAGCTACACAAAGCGATATGATTTCTCCGATGAACATGTTAGCTCATTTTTACAAATCGTTCTGAAACTACTCGTTATCTACTAAATCACACGTCGCATCTTTTACCTCGCGAATGATATGCTGGCATCGTTCACGATTCATTTTAATGTTCATACCCACAGTAATCATATCTTCATCAGATGGTAATCCCTTGAAATTGACAGTAGTAGCGTGCTCTCCAAGCGTCTGGTTATTCGTAAGATCGTAAGCGGGTGAAAGTTCCCAATGACCATCACGATTAATGAAACTGAAATTGCGTGCATGATCATCGAAATTGCGTGCATAATGGTTGAAAACCATTCGACGGAACTGTTGTTCCACAGCAGCAGGAGACTGTGTAAGATAGCCTGTTAGCTGTAACAGACTGTGGTAGTCCATTTTAGGTGGAGATATCGGCTCGTTGAGCAAACCACTGGCTGTGGCAACATGCAACCGCTCTCCATTCACATCTATATCGAATCGCCGTGTGGCGAAATACTTGCCTTCCATTAACCGGAATTCGGGCACCTCAATGCCTGCCTGCTTCGCCACTTCATTATATCGGTATTCGATTTCACCAATGTTCTTTGGGTCATATATATGTCGGAATTTGACCAACCAGTGTCCTTCCGTATCGCTATATATACATTTGGGTCGAACGCCACCTGAATTTCCACTGCTGGCCAACAATAAACCTACATTTTCGTCTTGTTTTTCCGAAAGCACTTCAGTTGCCATAGTTTGCATTTCGTCAAGCGAGATGGAAGAATCCATCTCCACCACCCTGTTTTCCGGGACATAACATAAAGCACCCATACCTGAACTGCCTACAATGCTCAGCCGCTGCACAGGCGAAAGATTTTGATATTCAATTCCATTTTGCCGCAATACCCTCTGTAACAAGTAATCTCCATAACCTCCCGGCAGACTATCCTCAAAGACCCCAAAATTCCCATCGAAAGGCTGGTAATCGGCAGAAAATAATCCTGGTTTTAAAGGCAACTTCAGCGGAGATATGGAAAATCCATCGCGAAGCCACTCACGGTCATACTCAAACTGACAGCATGAATGGTTACCCATGGAAAGTGTACCCACTTTACGTCCGTGGTACATTACACTTACGTATTGCACATTTCTTATCATACTAATCGTTACTTTCTAAACACTAAACCTATTATCACACTCCTCGTTTTCTGGTCTTGTTTTTGTTGATTTCTATAAGTTCCTCCATAGTGTCGTATTTCGGCTCAGAAAGAAGCTGCATTATTTCTTCAGAATAGCCAAGTGCTTTTGCCAACCGGACATACGACTCCAATGAAATGGCATACTTCAGCTCAAACCGCTGAATAGTTGAGGCTGGCACCCCACTCATCGCCGCCAAACTCTTGGTAGATATCTTTTTCTCCAAACGTCGGGCACGAAGATTTTCCGCCAAACGCTGCATGGTTAGCGACAAAGGATAAGGATCATAAACATATTTGCTACGCATAATATACTATGTATAAAACGACTATTTCTTATTTAATACTGAATATATTGTGTCTATCTCATTTAATTTGATGTGCAAAGGTACACAAAATTTTTGGATAAATAAGTGGGTAGATAAATTTTATTTTATCATAAAAATCCACACCAGCAACGCTACCTGGGCTATCAGAATAATCGGAACACCATAGCGGAACTTCGCATGCTGGGTTTTGTGGCGCCATACCTGCATGCCCAACCACGCCCCGACGCTACCCCCAATGGCTGCCATCCCCAACAGCACACTCTCGGGAATCCGCCAGCGTGACCGCTGCGCCTTCCACTTGTCCACCCCATACAGGAAAAACGTGAATACATTGATAATCACGAGGTAAAAGATAATGATTGTGGTTATGGAAATTTCATTCATGACTTTTTAATTACTTTCCTATAAAATGCACCTATTCTCGCCTGTTCTTCACAACAACAACCATCACCAGCAAAGCGCAGAAAGAGCCTATCAAGCAACAGAACATATCCGATTGGGTGTCCCAGATGTAGCCTTGTGTGCCTAAAAATGCCTCTGTATCAGTAGGATTGGAGAGCGAGGCCAGCCATTCAATGATTTCGTAAACGGCGGTAATCATCATCGCCACACAGAATGAGAGGAATCCAATCCAACCATAAGATTTCAGAGCAGTTTTGCGACGGAGAATCTCTACCGCCATCAATGTCGGGGTGAAACCCTGCATAAAATGGCCGATTTTATCGTAATTGTTCCGAGAAAATCCAAACCACTCCTTCATCCACTCGCCCAGAGGGACTTCTGCATACGAGTAATGCGCTCCCACCAACAGCACGATGATATGCAAGCACATCACGGCATACAACCAATTGGGAAAACGGAAACGCTTGTAAGTCAGAATTAAGACCAATATCCATACGATAGCCGGCGATGCTTCAAGTACCCATGTCAAGTAGGTGTCTTGAACGTTGATAACCGACCATATGGCCACCACCAATGCCAACAGCAGCAATGCCATTGGAAAAATGACAGATTTTATTACTCGCATCTCCTAATCTTTTTTCCTTGATTATCAGTATGATAAAACTTTTTGTCATCAAAAAATTCGGGGCAAGATCTCCATCGAATCATTCTGAAAGAGAAGTACAAGATGTTGAGGAACAGCCCCATCAGAATGGTAACACCCCAGGTTCTGGGATGGGAGAAGGGGTTGACCAAGCGGTCGCCGATATCGTAAAGAAGCTGGAACGGAGAGGTGAGGATATCCCAACTGTTCCACCGCAAATAGCGGCCAATGTAGATGCCAAAACTGCCGATAAATAAAAGCAACACAGAGATACAAATGACGTACTTCTCCTTAAGCCGATTTCTTAATAAATCTTCTATGTCCCAAAAGCTTAGAAATCCGAATAAAAGTCCCGTCCAGGCAAAAGAAAGAATGAGAATCAGGTCAAACCACACCGGCATGGATGAAGTGAGGCGAAGGTGAAAGAGATCCGTCAGAATATAAGGAGCGTTCGGAAAAAAGAGCAACCATGTGCATAGCAAAAGGGCGAACATCCATTTAGACTGACGAAGTTTTGGACTGATCATCATCAAACTCGATATGGCCCACGGCACAAACGCCAAAAACAAATTCCAGTTCAAAAACAAGAACACTTTGGTATCAGTATAGACAAAACGGAAAATAGATACTGCAAAGCAGAATAGGGTAAGTATTCCCATGAAAACGGTCTCATTGAGACGATTGTATTCTTTCAGTCTTTTAATCATAACAATTCTATGATTTTAGGGATAAAAACAATCAAGCCGATGACAGCTGCTGTGATAGCGGAGACAAGGACAGCAGCGGCAGCAAGATCCTTCACCTTCTTAATGAGGTCATTGCGTTCGGAGCACACAAAATCGGACAGATTTTCCACTGCTGAATTGATAATCTCAAAGCCGAACACGAGTCCAATAGCAAATACCACCGCCACCCATTCCATCAACGAAATCTTGAACAATATTCCCGCCGCCACCACACACACGGTTGCGAAAAGGTGAATCCAAGCGTTGTGCTCTTCTTTTATGAGCACCCGCAATCCGTTAAACGCATACGTGAAACTTTTCAGCCGTTTGGCGATGGAAAACTTCTCCTCTTTCATGACGAAAATTTTGTGCAAAGATACACATTTTTAATGGCTTGGTGTATTATTGGGAATTTTTCGTACCTTTGCAGGTTATTGGAATAATTTATATTAACAATGAAATATACTGAATACAAAGGACTTAACCTTTCTGAAATCGGAAAGGAGATGAAAGAATACTGGGAAGAGCACCAGATTTTTGACAAAAGTATGGCTACCCGCGAGGGGCACCCGCAATTCGTTTTCTACGAAGGACCGCCATCAGCCAACGGTACCCCCGGCATCCATCACGTGATGGCACGTACCATCAAAGACCTTTGCTGCCGCTACCAAACCCTGAAAGGCAAACATGTGAGCCGTAAGGGCGGTTGGGACACCCACGGTCTGCCCGTTGAGTTGGGTGTGGAAAAGACTTTGGGCATCACCAAAGAGGATATCGGCAAGAAGATTTCGGTAGAGGACTACAACAAGGCCTGCCGCACCGAAGTGATGAAATTCAAAGACATGTGGGACGATATCACCCGCCGCATGGGCTACTGGGTGGACCTCAAAGACCCCTATATCACTTTCGACAACAAATACATCGAATCTGTATGGTATTTATTGTCAGAACTTTATAAGAAAGGCCTGCTTTACAAAGGCTATACCATCCAGCCTTATTCTCCCGCCGCTGGCACCGGCCTCAGCTCGCACGAGTTGAACCTGCCCGGCTGCTACCGCGATGTGAAAGACACCACCTGCATCGGCCAGTTCCATGTGAAAAACAGCGAGTTGGACCGCATCAACAAACTGTTCCCCGAACTGAAAGCCGACAATCTGGACAATGTCTATTTCATCGCTTGGACCACCACCCCCTGGACCTTGCCGTCCAATACCGCTTTGGCTGTGGGTCCGAAAATCGATTATGTGCTGGTAAAAACCTTCAACGCCTACTCTGGAAATCCCATTTTCGTCATCCTGGCCAAGCCCTTGCTGAATGCCCATTTCCCCGCCAAAAACGCAGAACTGGCATTCGAGGACTATAAACCCGGCGACAAAAATATCCCCTTCAAAGTGTTGGGTGAAGTGAAAGGTACCGATTTGGTGGGTATTGAATACGAACAGCTGATTCCTTACGTCAATCCGGGACCCAACGCTTTCCGCGTTATCCCCGGTGACTATGTGACCACCGAAGACGGTACAGGTATCGTCCATATCGCTCCTACTTTCGGTGCCGACGATAAGCGCGTGGCCGCTGAAGCCGGTATCGATGGCCTGATGATGGTGGACAAAGCCGGCAATCTGCAGCCTATGGTGGACAAGACTGGTAAGTTCTTCAAGATTGAAGATTTGGATGAGGAATTTGTCCGCAAGAGCGTCAATGTGGAACTGTATCAGACTGTGGCAGGCCGTTATGTGAAGCCGGATTACGAGAAAGAAGGTGAAAAACACGACGAGTCTTTGGATGTTTATATCTCTTTGTGGCTGAAAACCCAAAACAAGGTCTTCAAGATTGAAAAACATGTGCACAACTACCCGCACTGCTGGCGTACCGATAAGCCCGTGCTGTATTATCCTTTGGATTCCTGGTTCATCAAAACCACGGCTTTCAAAGAGCGCATGATTGAACTGAACAAAACCATCCAGTGGAAACCCCAAGCCACCGGTACCGGCCGTTTCGGTAACTGGCTGGAGAATTTGGTGGACTGGAACCTGTCACGTTCACGTTTCTGGGGCACCCCCCTACCCATCTGGGCTACCGAAGACCGCAAGGAACTCATCTGCATCGGTTCTATCGAGCAGCTGATGAAGGAAATTGACAAGGCTGTGGCCGCCGGTATCATGAAGGAAAATCCTTACAAAGACTTTGTGGTCGGTGATTTCAGCAAGGAAAACTATGCTAAGATAGACCTGCACAAACCCTACGTGGATGACATCTATCTAGTTTCTTCCACCGGACAGAAGATGACCCGCGAACCCGATTTGATCGACGTTTGGTTTGACTCAGGCGCTATGCCTTACTGCCAGCTGCACTATCCCTTCGAAAACAAGGAATACTTCCAACAACGCTTCCCGGCAGACTTTATCGCTGAAGGCGTGGACCAAACCCGTGGCTGGTTCTTCACCCTGCATGCCATCGCCACCATGCTGTTCGATTCTGTGGCTTACAAAGCTGTGGTTTCCAACGGTTTGGTACTAGATAAAAACGGCAATAAGATGTCCAAACGTCTGGGCAATGCCGTTAACCCCTTCGAGACCATCGAGAAATACGGTGCCGACCCCACCCGCTGGTACATGATTACCAATGCCCAGCCTTGGGACAACCTCAAATTCGACACAGAAGGTATTGCCGAAGTGCAGCGTAAGTTCTTCGGAACTCTGTACAACACCTACAATTTCTTCGCCCTCTATGCCAATATCGATCATTTCGAATACAAAGAAGCCAATATTCCGATTGAAAAACGTCCCGAAATCGACCGCTGGATTTTGTCTGAACTGAATACTTTGGTGAAGAACTGCGACGCCAACTATGCCGATTACGAACCTACCAAGGTAGGCCGTGACATTCAGCAGTTTGTGGACGAGAACCTCAGCAACTGGTATGTACGCCTCTGCCGTCGCCGTTTCTGGAAAGGCGAGTATAGCGAGGACAAGATTTCCGCTTACCAGACGCTGTACACCTGCATGGAAACCATCGCCAAACTGGCCTCTCCTATCGCTCCGTTCTTCATGGACAAGCTCTTCCTCGACCTCAACCGTGTGAGCGGCAAAGAAACTGTGGAATCTGTCCACCTGTCCGACTTCCCGAAGGTTCACGAGGAATACATCGACAAAGAACTGGAAGAACGTATGGAAATGGCCCAGCAGATCTGCTCTATGGTGCTGTCACTGCGTAAGAAATCCAATATCCGCGTGCGTCAGCCGCTCGGCAAAATCATGATTCCTGTGCTGGAAACCGCCAATTTCAAGGAACAAATTCTGAAAGTGAAAGATCTCATCTTGCACGAAGTCAATGTGAAAGACATTGTGTTTGTGGAAGACAGCGAAGGGGTATTGGTGAAACGTATCAAACCTGATTTCAAGAAATTAGGACCCAAATACGGCAAAATCATGAAGGCCATCGCCGCCCGTATTGCCCAGTTCACCCAGGCCGAAATCATCCAGCTGGAGAAGGATGGCCACATGAATCTTGAGATTGAGAACCAGCCGGTGGAAATCTTAGTGGACGATGTGGAAATCGCCGCCGAAGACATTCCGGGCTGGGTAGTTACCAACTTCGGTGCCCTCACCGTGGCTTTGGACATTACCATCACTCCCGAGCTGAAGAACGAAGGTTACGCCCGCGAGTTGGTCAACAGAATCCAGAACTACCGCAAGGACTCGCAAATGGATGTGCTCGACAATATCGTGGTGCGTGTTCAAAGCAACGAAAACTTGGACGAAGCCTTCCGCAAGATGGAAGACTACATCAAATCCGAGACTTTGTGCGTTGATTTCGCCATCGTTCCCGAGGTGACCGATGCCAACAAGACCAACTTCGAAATCGAGACAGGTATCAATATTGACGTAGCTATCTCGGTGAAAAAATAAATGATTAACGCCCTAAAACACACCCAATGAAGAGTAAAAGAACGGTAGCCATAGCCTACGATTTTGACGGCACTTTGGCCGCCGGAAATATGCAGGAATACAACTTCATTCCCGACCTCAACATGGACAAAGGTGAGTTTTGGGGCGAAGCTAATCAGATGGCTATGGACAACGATATGGATGAGGTTTTGGCCTATCTGTATCTGATGTTGACCAAGGCAAAAGAGAAAAATATTTCCATCCACAAGGAGACTTTCATCAAATATGGTGAGCATATTACCTTCTTCAAAGGGGTAGAGACTTACTTTGAGCGCATGAATGAGTATGCCAAGACAAAAAATTTAGTCTTGGAACACCATATTATCTCTTCTGGCCTGCGCGAATTTGTACAGGGGACATCCATTGCCAAACATTTCAAGAATATTTTCGCCTCTGGCTTCCAATACGACAAGGATGGTGTGGCCTGTTGGCCTGCTTTGGCAGTCAATTATACCAACAAGACGCAATTTCTCTTCAGAATCAACAAGGGTATCAACAATTCGTATGATAACACATTGATTAACAAAATTGTACCTGAAGACGACAAGCCTGTGCCCTTCTCCAATATGATATATTTAGGCGATGGAGAAACCGATGTGCCAGCCATGAAAATGGTGAAGCTGCAGGGCGGTAACACCATTGCCGTGTATAACCCTGATGCCAAACGCACAACTCGCCGTTCTCCACGGGAAATCTGTCTTGAGATTATCCAGCACAAAAGAGCCGACTACATCGCCCCCGCCGACTATTCCGAAGGCAGCGAGCTGGATATTATCATTAAGAAAGTGATCGATAAGATTGCCATGGAGCAAGACCTTATCGAACTGAAAGACAAGATTATGAACGGAAAGTAAGCCGCAGCTGTTCCATGGCTTTTTCAAGCGTTGCCCGCGGACAAGCCACATTGACTCTGAAGTGATGTTCTCCTTCTTTACCAAAAATAGCTCCGTCATTGAGCGCTACATGTGCCTTTTCCACCAAAAGGCGGGAAAGTTCCTTGTGTGTCATGCCCATAGCACTGAAATCCAACCAAGGAAGATAGGTGGCTTCATGTCTGAATGTTCTGATTTCGGGAATGTTATCTTTTAGATATTGTTGAATATAGTCCACATTCCCTTTCAGATATTGCAACAATTGTGAAAGCCATTCATCCCCTTGTGTATAGCAAGCTTCCAGTGCCACTTCTCCGAAAATATTGCCCACAAACAAATGGATTCCATCATACATCAGTTTCTCAAATTGCTTACGCAAATCAGCATTTGAAATAATAATCTCAGAAGTGGACAATCCTGCTAAGTTAAAAGTTTTGCTCGGTGCCATGCAGGTAATGGTATTCTGGGCGATTTCCGCAGAAATACTGGCCATAGGCGTATGTTTGTAGCCTGGCATAATCAAATCCGAATGAATCTCATCGGAAATCAGCAGGCAATGATATTTCAGGCAGAGTTCGCCTGCTTTTTTCAATTCATCCCTTGTCCAACTGCGTCCCAGCGGATTATGAGGATTGCACAAAATCATCATTTTAACCCCTTGGCGGAGGCAATCTTCCAAATGATTGTAGTCCATTTCATAGTGGTCTTCCACTAATTTCAGCGGATTGCGAACAATCTGACGATCTTGGTTTTCAACTACATAATAGAATGGATGATAAACAGGAGTTTGCACCAGCACTTTATCACCAGGGGCTGTAAAGGCTTGCACTAAAAAGGAAAGTCCCGGCACGATACCCGGTGCAAAATAAATCCACTCCTTTTCCACTTTCCACTGGTGGCGTCGCTGCATCCAGTTCATTATCGATTGATAGAAACCCTCGGAATGAATAAAATAGCCTAACACAGGGTGTTTCATCCGCTTTTCTATGGCTTCAAAAACAAAATCTGGGGTACGGAAATCCATATCCGCTACCCACAGAGGTATCAGATTATCAGCCCCATAAATGTCCTGATAACCGTCGTATTTTACGCAATTGGTTTGTTTCCTGTCAATTATCTCATCAAAATCGTACCTTTTCATTGCAAAAATTTTGGGTTTGCAAAGGTACGGATTTTTATGAATAGTAAATTAAAAATCATTGTTTTACCAAACGGTATTCGTAATGACCAACATCATTCTTATCTGCATATATTATCAAATTCTTTCCATCAAATTGATAATCATACTGTCCATTTAGTATGAGATTCCAATCAAAATCAGCAGTCCAAATATTCTCATCAGAAAAAGTGATTGTTTTATCGTCAAAGGAATAAATACCAGAGCCTCCAGCAGGAATCCTATCTGAATTCCCACTACAAGAGAATTTCCCATTTTGCAATATCAATGTCGTCTTGCCTGATTGTTTTCCAGACTTATAAGTTACATTGAATTTACCTTTAAATTTTCCTTCAATAATACTTTTATTTGGTTTATTGCAACCTACGGAAAGCAAAGCGATAATAAAAATGCTAAAAATCAAAATTTTATGTTTCATGATTCTGTATTTATTGTTTTAATAACTACCTCTACAAACGCACGATATAGAAGTATTATTATACAAACAACATTATTTGGTGGAATTTTGCTATTTTTGCATCTCATTTTTTTCGATATGACGAAGCAAGAAAAAGACCAGATTATCGCGTTAATCCAGCAAGAAGTGGTACCTGCCACAGGCTGTACGGAACCTGTAGCTGTAGCATTAGCTGTAGCCAAAGCCAAAGAGACCTTGGGAGCTATGCCCAAACAAATTCAGCTGTTTTTGAGTGCCAATATTTTGAAAAACGCCATGGGCGTGGGTATCCCGGGCACCGGTATGTTCGGCTTACCTATTGCCATTGCCTTGGGTGCCCTGATTGGCAAATCAGAATATGAACTTAATGTATTGAAAGACACCACACCCGAGGCGGTTGAACAAGCCAAGCAATACATCAAAGAACAGCGCATTCAAATTGAGCAGAAGAAAGACACAGAAGAAAAACTGTACATTGAGGTGCGCGTACACAATGGAGATGACAATGCGAAAGTAATTATCGCCCAAGAACATAATCATTTCGCTTTCATATCCAAAAATGGCGAGGTTTTACTGGATCAGAAAGCAAAAACCGTATCCGCAAAAAGTGGCAACCAGGTCAAGCTGAACCTACGGAAAGTATATGATTTTGCCACCACAACTCCTGTTTTAGAGTTGTCTTTTATCTTAAAAGCGGTGGAATTAAACAGTAATGCTGCCGCTGTCGGGTTGAAAAAAAATTCCGGTCATGCCTTGGGACACACCATTTTACACCAACCTAAAAAGAAATTTTTCGGCCAACGAAGTATCTTCGCCAAAATCTTGGCGGCAACCTCCTCAGCCTGCGATGCCCGTATGGCAGGGGAAATGGTGCCTGTAATGAGCAATTCGGGCAGTGGTAACCAAGGTATCGCTGCCACCATGCCGGTGGTGGTTTATGCCAAGGAGAGACGAAAAACCAAAGAGGAATTGGTCAGAGCACTGATTTTAAGTCACCTGACGGTTATATACATCAAACAAAGTTTTGGACGCTTGTCGCCCCTGTGTGGCTGTGTGGTGGCCGCTACGGGTTCCGCTTGCGGCTTGACCTACCTCATGGACGGCACTTACGAGCAAATTGCATTCGCCGTTAAAAACATGATTGCCAACATCACCGGTATGATCTGCGATGGTGCCAAGCCAAGCTGCTCCCTAAAGGTAGCCACTGGCGCATCTACCGCCATCCTTTCGTCCATGTTAGCCATCGAAAACAAAGCAGTCTCCTCAGTGGAAGGCATTATTACCGACGATGTGGATCAGTGCATCCTCAACATGAACGCCATAGGCACAAAAGGAATGTCCCACACCGATGAATTGGTGTTGGACATGATGACACACAAGTAATAAGAGAAATAACCTTAAACGGCTTATTTGATACCTAATTTCTGCTTTACCTTGGCAGACACATCCTCACCCTGCTCATAATACGTCAACGTTGACGTATCAAAGATATAAGTGAAATTATGTTCCTTGCCAACTTCCTTGATGGCATTCAGTATTTTCTCCTGGAAAGGTTTCAACAATTCCAATTGTTTAGCCTGCAGATCCTGCTCGGCCGACTGGGAAAAGTCCTGAATTCTTTTGTACATATTGGTCAACTCGTCTTCTTTGATTTTCAACACAGCTGCTGAAGTTCCCTTATTGGCCATCTGTTGGTATTCTTCCTGTTTTTTCTGGAATTCCTTAGCCATTTCCTCGCCTGTAGCCTGCAATTCGGCTTGCATGTCGGCAATCACTTTCTGCACGGTGTCAATTCCCGGCATAATCTTGATGATTTCACCGTAATCGATATGGCCGAATTTCACCTTTTGCTGTGCGGAAGCGGCAAAAGGACAAAGCAAAGCGGCAAGAACTATGATGATGAATAATCTCTTCATGCTTTCTTATTATTTTTTGATTCCCAATTTAGCTTTAACCATAGGGGTTACATCAACACCATTATCATAGAATAAAAGTATTTGAGTATCAAAGATATAGGCAAATCCATTTTCTTTGGCCACCTGATTAATGGCATCTTGGATCTTGTCCTGGAAAGGTTTAGCCAATTCATATTGTTTCTCTTCGAGGTCGTCTTGAACACCATACTGGAATTCCTGGATACGGGTTTGCAAATCCACTAATTCTTTCTCTCTGATTTGTCTTACAGAAGAACTCATGGTGCCGGCTTCTCTGTCAAATTTGTCTTTTTTGGTTTGAAATTCTTCTACCATTCCTGCATACAACTCTTCCAATTCTGTCCTGAAAGCATTCAATTTAATTTGGAGAGAATCAATTCCCGGCATGGCTTGCAGGATTTCACCGGAGTTGACATGTCCGTACTTTCCTTGTGTTTGAGCTTGAAGTGAGCACACTGATACCGCCATGATAACGGCCAGTGACAATAAAATCTTTTTCATTCTTCTATCTATACTTTAAGATTAATACTATTATTCTTCGTCGTTGTCACGGTTGGCAGAAATACCGAGTTTCTGCATAATCTGATCGTTAATGTCCCATTTCGGATCAGCATAGACGATGGTCATATCGCCAGCTACATCGAACACAAACGCAAAACCACGGTCTTTAGCATATTCCTGAATTGCGGTAAATACACGGTCCTGGATAGGTCTTACCAATTCTTCTCTTTTCTTGAACAAGTCACCATCGGTGCCGAAACGTTTTTTCTGCAGATTCTTTGCGGCTTGCTCTGCTGCGATAATGGCATCCTCGCGGTTTTTCTTCATTTTTTCTGGCAGGGTAATAGCCTCTACCTGATATTTTTTGTACATGGAGTCAATACTCTTGAACTGTTGTTCTATTTCATTCTGCCATTGCACAGCCAAACGGTCCAATTCTGCCTGGGCCTCTACATATTCGGGCATGTTGGACAAGATGTACTCTGAATCAATGTAAGCGTACTTTTGACTGAAAAGAGGGAACGCAATCAAAGTAACTAAGACGGCGGTTAAAAAAATCTTTTTCATGATATTGCTTGTTTTTGGTTATTAACGATTTTGAATGAATTATATTGTTTTAGACTACTAATCGATAGATTGGTTTATTGATATATGGAATCTTCCCTTGTTGGCATTGGGCAGACCCGGAACCTCGTCGAAGCCATAACCCCAGTCGAAGCCAAGCAGACCAAACATCGGCAGGTAGATTCTCACACCGAGACCAGCGGATTTGTACATGTTGAACGGACTGTACTCACGTTTATCGAGCCACGACTTACCAGCTTCCACAAAAGCAAGCAAATAGATAGTAGCGCTCGGATTCAGCGTGATGGGATAGCGAAGTTCCGCGGTGAACTTGTTGTACAAAGTACCACCAATTTCGTTGCCGTCAACATACGGTGAAAGCGCATAATCATCGTAACCACGCATACCGATCACCTCACGGGCATCCATCATGGTGTAGGTGGACAAACCATCGCCGCCCAAATAGAAACGCTCGAACGGAGACGGACCGATAGCCTTGTTATAGCAACCCATAAAGCCCATCTTCATACGAACAAAGAACACCAAATTTTCCACAATACGGGTGTACCACGACACATTCAGTTTCCATTTGTGGAATTCGAGCCACTTATATTTCTCCTGATTGGTCAAGCTGGAATAATCCACATTTTTCTTGAACAAAGAATAAGGCGGAGTAAGCTGCACAGAGAACATGATTTCCGAGCCCTCTCGCGGATAAATCGGTGCACTGACAGAATTTCTTGCAATCGTGAAAATATAGCTGAAACTGTTGGCATAACCCGTGTTAAAAATGAAATAGCTATAATTCTGTACCTGATAACGCTGATAAGACAGGGTATGGGAAATCTGGAAATAATCATCTGGCCATTTTACCTTTCTGGCTATGGAGAGAGACGCACCAACTGTTCTGATTTCCACATGGTTAGTCGTATTACGCTTGGTTCCATCGGTTTGCACCTGATAATAAACACCAGCGGTCAAAGAAATAGGTTTCTTGCCACCCAACCAGGGCTCCGTAAACGAAACACTGTAATTCTGATAATACTTGGCGTTGGTGGACACATTGAAAGCCAAACGCTGACCGTCACCACCGGGGATAGGAGTCCAAGCTTCTTTCTTGAAAAACTTCTTGAAAGAGAAGTTGTTGAAAGCTATACCGGCGCTGATGACAAAGGTACCAGCACCATAACCCGCCGACAATGACAGCTGGTCGGAAGAGGCTTCTTCCACCACGTACTCGATATCCACTGTACCATCTGCCTCGTTAGGCTTGGGTATCACATTCATGCTTTCCTGGTTGAAATAGCCCAAAGAAAGCAGCACCTGCTGGGTTCTGATAATATCCGCACGGTTAAACAACTGACCCGGAATCGTAGTGATTTCACGCATAATCACATTGTCATTCGTCTTCGTGTTACCGGTGACATAAACTTTGTTATAGCGGGCTTGTTTACCTTCACGGATACGGATTTCAATATCGATAGAATCATTTTCTACCAGTACCTCAACAGGATTGGCAGAGAAGAAAAGATAACCATCGTTCATATACAAGGAGCTGACGTCATTACCCAAATCGTTTTGCATTGGGTTGTTCAGGTTGTTCATCAGCTGAGTTTGGTTATACACATCTCCCTTGCTGATATTCAGCACTTTGCTTAATGTTGCGGAAGAATACTTGGTATTGCCGACAAAAGAGATATTACGGAAATAGTATTTATGCCCTTCATTCACGTAAATGTCAATATAGACATTATTTCCCTTGATATAAACCGAGTCTTTGGTGATATAGGCGTCACGATAACCCAACTCATTGTACTTGTTGATCATCGCCACCTTGTTTTTCTCGTAGTTTTCCTCAATGAATTTCGAAGCCTTGAAAATACGAAGTTTCACACGGTCTGAGAAATAATCATCCAAATGATCCAGAATATCCTTTGACTGATAGTAACCTTTGTTTTTGAAACAATACGCAATAGCGGTATCCATTTTGACAAAAGGCTGGAATTTGAATTTTTCCTTGGTTTCCTTCATGGGCTTCAACAGTTTAGCTTTTGATACCTCTTTGTTGCCAATGATATTGATTCTCGCAATTTTAACTTTCTTGTTTTTCTTGATATTGAAAAGCAGACGCACACCTTTGGAAACCTTGGTATCTTGTGTTTCCTCCACGGTCACCGTGCAATTATAAAAACCTTTCTCAACGTAATAATTTTTGATGATATTCATACAGGTTTGCTTCATATTGTCGTTGACAATATTGCCCTGTGTCAGCTTGATTTTCTCTCGGATTTCGTTTTCTTCGTTTTTGGTAGTGCCTTTGAAACCGAAAGCCACCAGACGGGCTCGTTCTTCGAGATAGACATTGAGGAAAACCTTATTATCGATTACATTGGTGATGGTGATATCGATTTTCTCATAATAACCAGAATTCCATAAACGCTTGATGGATTTGGAAATGTCGTCTCCTGGGATTTCGATGATACTGCCCACCCCGAAATTGAGCATTCGCTGGTCAAAATTGGCGTTGCCTGAAGAGGTAATACCGCCGATTTCATACTTTTTGGGCGTTAAATAGTCAATGTCAATCGGAGGAACCCCATCCTGTGAGGACACCACGATTTGAGCATAACTTTTTAATCCCCAAAGAGATACAAAAAGCACGGCAAGAAAAACAAGCCAACTTTTCAGTTTCATTCCATTTTAAAAATTAGCTTGCAAAGATAGCAAAATTTTCTGGGAAAATCAAGGGGTACCTTAATATAGTATTATTGCTGCTGAACTTGCTCGCCGGTTTTACCGAAACGGCGTTCACGGGACTGGAAATCGAGGATGACTTTCCACAAGTCTTCTTTTTGAAATTCGGGCCACATGATAGGCAAAAAGAAAAACTCAGAGTAAGCCAACTGCCAGAGCAAAAAATTACTGATGCGGTATTCTCCTCCAGTTCTGATAAGGATATCAGGATCTGGTATAGTATTGTCATACAAATATTTACCCACAACATCCGCTGTAATATCCTCAGGTTTTAACTGTCCTTTACACGCATCCTCGGCAATTTTTTGAGCCGCATGGGTCAGCTCGCTACGACCACTGTAACTTAATGCCAGCACAACCGTCAATCCTTTATCGTCGGCTGTTTCTTGCAAAGCCCGTTGCAATTCATTGTAACATTCTGTGGGCAAAGAATTTAAATCTCCTATGGCCTTTAATCTGACTTGATTTTTTTTCAGGCTTTCCAGCTCATTATGGACAGCTGACACCAGCAACGACATAAGCGCATCCACCTCTGCTTTGGGGCGGTTCCAATTTTCGGTGGAGAAGGTATAAAGAGTCAGGTACTTAACACCAGCCTCCGCAGCGGCTTCTATCACCCTGCGGACGGCTTCCACGCCATGCTGATGGCCAAAAACACGCTCCTGAGCTTGCTGCTTTGCCCAACGACCATTGCCGTCCATGATGATGGCAATATGGGTTGGAATCTTGGTTTTATCAATTTTTGCGATGATGTCGTTCATTAACTATTTTAACTTTTTCAAAATCTACAATCGTTAATTCCAAATTTTCATCCATCCCTATGCGGTATCTGCAAATCCGCCGCTTTTCATCCACAACCTTATGGCCGTAGACTCAATTACCTTTTTCTGCCCAACTTGTGGCGCACGTTCACCTTTTCTTTAATATCGCAAATTCTGTTCTCATTGCCTATCTTGAAAGTGATGGTACCACCACAAAAAGAATAAAAGTCTGTCGTGTTGAAATTACCACGTTGTGTATTGGGTTTATGCAATTCTTGGCCAATTTCAGGGGAACGGTCAGCTAAATCAGCGATAATATCTCCACGCTGAAAACGAAGTTCATCATTGTCGTAATACGTGCCACTCACATCATCCAGATAATCTGTGCAGGTGAAACGGACACCCCATTCGGCACCGATAGATACATATCGGCCAATATTCACTTTCAAGCCTATACCAAAAGGAATGGCAAAACTGCACAAGGCATATTCTTTTTTTCCTGGCACAAGACCTTGTCCCTCGGTGCCAAAAGGCTGCAAATCATACGTTTTGCCATTCAACTCCGCCTGCGGATTGAAAGAAAACACAGCGATTCCGCCAAAAACATACGGTGAAAAACAGTTATATCCTTTTTGGTTGTATAATTTCAAGAAATTCACCTCCGCCTGTACTGATAATTCAGTAATAGGAGACTTAAAACTTAAATTTCGCTCATAAAGACCATTGCTTTTCGCGTCACTGGCATGCACTTTGGCGAACATGATGTTGGCTTTCAAAGCCCAGCGGGGCGTAAAATTGTATCGGTAAACCACACCACCGGCAATACCACACTCCGAGAATATGGTCGAATGGCTCAAATCCCCAATATAAAAGGAAGTGCCGACAAAAGCGCCTATTTCAGACTTTTGGGCAAAAGACGTGCCAAAGGCGAAAACTAACAGGCTTATAAACAGGATTATCTTTTTCATTTTTATCTATTCAAGATGAACAAGCTGCAAAGGTACGGAAATTTATTGAATATAACGTAAACAGATATGATTTTGTTGTGGAGGATGTTTGCGTCACTACATGGAGATGCAGAATCTCAATTTAAAGGCGAAATTATCCAATTGATGGTCCCGGGCGTAGGCGCCATAACGGTAAAAAACGCCCGCACCAAAAGAAAGACATTTCATCAACACCAACAAATCCTCCACTACAATGCCCGATTCAAAATATCCTTTTTCCATGGTTTTGAATTCCACTCCATAATGACTTTCAGGATGTTTCAACCAGCCAAAGCCAATATTCTGACAGAGCACAATTTTAGGATTATAGGTTTTGCCTTTTCGCAATTTCCCAAAACAATGCCTAAAAAACAACGAAACAAAAGAACTGGAAAGAAATTCATTGGCTTCCATGGTGGCGAATTGTTCCTTGCCATCAAAACCGAAATTGATATGGGTATTACCCCAGTTCACATTACCACCTGCCCGTGGCACATAAAGCAAAGAATAGGGTATATCCTCGAAGACCACCCCCGACTCAAAGCAAAATTCCGAATAACCCAAGCGTTTATACATTTGTTTATGGGTAATTTTGATATTCAACTTGTTGTAATTAAATTCACTACCCAAAACATTCTGGATGCCATGGAAATAATTGACCGTAATCACAGGAAATCTGGAATTTCCCACAAAAGTAAAGCCCTCGGATTTTAATTTTCTCTCCTTGAAAGCCAAACGGGCACTAAATTGCAGCTCAAAATTAGTGAATTGATAGGTTGAAAACTTCGACTCCTGTGGTATTGGGATCTTGAAGCTATAATTAAAACAGGTTCTGTTTTGCGTGTATTGGGCCCCTATTTGAAGTGATAACGGTTTGATTACTGTGATTTTAAACAAAGCACTTGCCAACTTGGAACGGTCAAATTTAGTAATCAGCCAACGGCGGTAAAACTGGCCGTCGAACATCATATATTCTTTGTTAAAATACTTGGTATGAGCACTTTCAAATACATCATCGGCATAAATAATGCGTAAAGAACTGCTCAACTTCTCCGAAATCAGAATTTCCATTTTGCCGCCCCATTTCCAGGCCTTGTCTTTCAAACCGTATGCGAAATAGCCGCCAAAACTGACCTCTCGCGCAAATTTTTCATTGGTGCTCACTCCCATTCCCAAACGGAATCCTTCGTGATTATTGAAATCTATCAAACTTGTGACATCAATATTGATGGGACCCGCCGCAATATAACCGGAAAGCAAGGTTTGCAGAAAGAAAAGTTTTCGGTCTATTCTCACCTTTTTCTGAATCTGCGCCCCTAATTCATAAGTCTGCCGCTCTATTGCCGAAATTTCCTTGGTACGGTACTTTATCAGCGTTTCCTCGCCATGCTCACTACCCTCTTTGACGACCACCACATCTTCCTGATTGAAGATCTTGTTTTCAAGCGGTATATTCACCTGAACCTCTTGGGTTGTCATCAAAGACTGGACAATCAATGGATTATCGGCAAAGACCTTTTTATCATAAATAATCTGTGCCTCCAATTCCGAGGAAAACAAAGTATTGGAAGATTCTTCCTTTTGATATTTCTGAATTATTTTAACTGGAAAAGCCTCGAAATCCTTGGCAGACTTGGCAAAAACCTCTGTCAACGAAAAATCACTTTTATTGATATACAATAAACCTTGTAGTGCATTGAAAACTATTCTTTTTTTCGGTGCAAAAGCGATTACAAAAATAGTATCCTGGTCTTTGTAAAGCGTATCTTGTATTTGAAAATTGTAGAATATATGAGTACCCTTTACGATAGGATTCACGTATTTTGTATCCATAATTTCTACATAATTGCTTCGATAAAGACTAAAGGTCTGACTCAGCGTAAGCAAGACCGACAAAATGGGATTTCGCGCCACGGAAGTTTTGGAGGCGATAATTTCGGTATGTTCTTTGAATGGTTTTTTGTAATACAGCTCATTCACGCTTTCATTCAGCAAAAAGTATGGTTTCAGATCCATACTATCTGGATGAAAGCGGGTTACATAAAATTTATGGTATTGCGTCACCTTAAAAGTGTTGTTGCTGTAAGGACTGTGCATCTCCCTGCGGCTGATGACACTGTCGATGAGCCTGTCGGCAGGATTGACCCCTGCGACAACCTCAACCTCTTCTAAGGCGACTAATAAACTATCTTCCTGTTCCTGACCCAAAGTTTTCAGGGTCAAAAACAGGAAGATAAGAAATAACCATTTGAATTTCATTCAGTCTTATTTCTCAAGACGGCAAACCAAGTTTCTGTCACCATAAGCATCATCAATTTTGCTGACAGTGGGCCAATATTTGTCATCGTGAGGAATTGGGAAGGCAGCCTGCTGGCGGGTGTAAGGTCTGTCCCAAGTGTCGGCACAAACCACACTCATGGTGTGTGGAGCTTTCTTGATGACATTGTTCACACGATCAGCTTTGCCGCTTTCAATGTCGGCGATTTCCTGACGAATGGCAATCATAGCGTCACAGAAGCGGTCTAACTCGCTCAGTGGCTCGCTTTCAGTAGGTTCAACCATCAAAGTACCATGAACAGGGAAGGCCACAGTAGGAGCATGGAAACCATAGTCCATCAAACGTTTGGCGATGTCGCCTACCTGAACGCCGGCATTTCTGTCGAATTCGTTGCAATCCAGAATCATTTCATGAGCACACATACCATTGGTTCCAGTGTACAGAATCTTGTAGTGACCCTGCAGACGGGCTTTGATGTAGTTAGCATTCAGGATAGCATATTTGGTTGCTTCGGTCAAGCCCTTGCCACCGCACATTTTGAGATATGCGTAAGTGATGGGCAGGAGGTAAGCACTGCCGTAAGGAGCGGAAGCTACCTGGCTGCCGTGCTGACCACCAGTTTCGATGATAGCATGGTTGGGCAGGAAGTCCACCAATTTTTCACAAACAGCGATAGGTCCTACGCCAGGGCCGCCACCGCCGTGAGGCATGGCAAATGTCTTGTGCAAGTTGAGGTGGCACACATCGGCACCCATAGTTCCCGGAGAGGTCAGACCCACCTGGGCATTCATGTTGGCACCGTCCATATAGACCAAACCGCCATTGTCGTGGACAATCTTGATGATGTCGAGGATAGCCTCTTCAAACACACCGTGAGTAGAAGGATAGGTCACCATGAGGCAAGACAGTCTGTCTTTGTATTCCTCAGCTTTGGCACGCAGGTCCTCCACATCGATTTCGCCGTGTTCGGTTGACTTCACCACCACAATCTGGTTGCCAGCCTTGGCGGAAGAAGCCGGATTGGTACCATGGGCAGAAGCGGGAATCAAGCATACATTACGATGGCCTTCGCCACGGGAGATATGGTAATTTCTGATAACGGTCATACCAGCATATTCGCCAGCGGCACCAGAGTTAGGTTGCAGTGAAACAGCTTTGAAACCTGTGATAACAGCTAACCACTGACTCACTTCGGCAATCATTTCCAGATAACCCTCAGCCTGGTCGGCAGGAGCAAACGGATGGATGTTGCAAACATTGGCCCAGCTCAATGGCAGCATTTCAGCGGCAGCATTCAGCTTCATGGTGCAAGATCCCAGCGGAATCATAGCTCTGTTCAGAGACAAATCCATAATCTCCAATTTCTTCATATAACGCATCATTTCTGTTTCTGAATGATACTTGTTGAAGATCTCGTGTTCCATGAATGTGGATTTACGCTGCAGGCTTTCCGGAATATTCAGAGCCGGATTAGCGCACTGCTGGCAAACATATTCGTGGAATTCTTTATGAGCGGCTTCGGCCAACACTTTCAGGATTTCGTTCACATCCTCTAATTGAACGGTTTCGTCCAAAGCGATGGTGAAGCAGCACTCACACCAGTAATGGAAGTTGATTTTATGCTCCAAAGCCACTCTCTGCACATCTTCCATAGTCACGCCTTCGGGCACTTCAAAGCAAAGTGTGTCAAAATACACCTTGTTGTACTGCTTGAAGCCATATTTAGCGGCCTCACGCTCCAGCACGCCAGCCAGAACATTGATTTTGGTAGCTTTGCTCTTCAAGCCTTCGGCACCATGCCACATGCCATAGAAACCAGCCATGATGGCGGTCAGAGCACTGGCGGTACAGATATTGGAAGTTGCTTTTTCGCGTTTGATATGCTGCTCACGAGTTTGGAGAGCCATACGGACAGCGCGTTTACCTTCGGCATCCACGGTAATACCGATGATACGGCCTGGCATCTGGCGTTTGAACACTTCCTGGCAAGCGAAGAAACCGGCGGCAGGGCTGCCGAAGCCCATCGGCTGGCCAAAACGCTGGGTAGAACCCATCACACAGTCGGCACCCCATTCTCCCGGAGGAGTCAGCAGGGTCAGTGCCAGCAGGTCGGTGGCCACACCCACGAAGATGTTGTGAGCCTTGGCTTTCTTTACAAACTCAGTGTAATCATGGATAGCACCATGCTGGTTCGGATACTGTACCATTGCACCGAAATAAGTGTCATCCAGTTCAATCTGGTCAGCTTTGCCAATCACCAATTCGATGCCATGGGGAGCAGCATTGGTCTTCATCACACCCAATGAATGCATGAAAACATCCTCTGAAACGAAATATTTCTTCACTTCGTTCTTCACTTGCTCGCGGGTACGGCTGTGATAGAACATCAGCATCATCTCGCCGGCAGCGGTAGCCTCGTCCAACAAAGAAGCGTTGGCCAAAGGCATGGCGGTGAGGTCAGAAATCATGGTCTGGAAGTTCAACAATGCTTCGATACGACCTTGTGAAATCTCAGCTTGATAGGGAGTGTAAGCGGTGTACCAGCCCGGATTTTCGAAGATGTTACGCAAAATCACAGAAGGCACGCAGGTGTTATAGTAACCCATGCCGATATATGATTTGTAAACTTTGTTCTTAGCCATCAGGGCGTTAACCTCTTGCAGGTATTCATATTCTGTCAGACCGTCGGGCAATGCCAGGGGTTCTTTCAAGCGGATGGCAGCGGGAACTGTCTTCTCGATTAATTCGTCCATGGATTTTACACCTATGGTCTCTAACATTTTTGCGGTCTCTGCTTCGCTCGGACCGTTGTGTCTTCTAATGAATTCGTCTTTTATCATGCTGATTTATATTTATTTGTGTTGATAAATTCTTTTGGGAAACAACTTGCAAAGGTACAACTTTTTTCCATAATATAATTTGAATTTTTATCTCTTTTCTCCGAAAAAATTTGCATTTAACACTCTTTCTATGTTTTGTTAATTTTCAAAAAGTAACCCGTTCCGGTAGGTGAAGTTGATGTTTTTGGGTCAAAAATTGCATAATTTAACAAATTAAAAATCAGTAATTTACATCTTGAAATTTAAACCTGTTACTTGTATTTTTGTGCGATTAAACTGGTAACATCATGTTTTTCCGCAACTACCCTATTCTGCGTTTGTTAATTCCTTTTGCTATTGGCATTGGGATGGCCTATTGGACATCACTCAGTCTCTCTTTGCCAAAATTTTTATTGTTGATGTGTTTCTGTTGGTTGGTTTCTCTGGTACTTCAACATAAAAAGACTCTCACTACCACTCTTTTGTCCGGTATTTTCCTGCAAATTTTGTTTCTTTTTGCCGGTTTTTGCCTTACTTGTATCCATTTTCGGAATGAAAATATCGAATTCTATGAGAAAATCTTTGAAAATAATCAATCTTTTGTGGCCAAAATCATCGATCACCCTGTGCCCAAAGCCAAAAGTTTCAAAGCCTTGGCAATCATAGAGCAAACCACTGATGGACAAGCCATTGGACAAAAAGTGGTATTATATTTTGCCAAAGACAGTCTGCACCCACCCAACTATGGCGATGTGGTGCTTATTCATACAAAAATAAAAGAAATCGAAAATTCTAAAAATCCGTATGCTTTTGATTATAGGAAATATATGCAGAGAAGGGGGATTTTCTTCTCTGGTTATATACCGAAACACGGCTGGCAGCAAATCAGCCGGTGCCAACTAAACCTTATTCGGGACAAAGCTTACCGGATACAGCAATACTTCTCGCAAATCTTTGCCGATGCCGGCATGAGCGGTAACGAGTACAGCATCATCACAGCCATCCTATTGGGCAACGACGAAACCATGGAATCCGAGCTGAAAGCCAGCTATGCCTCCGCTGGAGTAAGCCATATTCTTTGCGTTTCGGGCATGCATGTAGGCGTGATTTTTATGATTTTGAACTTTTTGTTACAGCCGCTGGAATATTCCAAAGCTTTGCGACTGCTGAAAGCCATACTCTTAATGCTTTTTATTTGGCTATATGCCTGTATCACAGGTCTTTCTCCTTCGGTGACCCGAGCCGCCACCATGTTCTCTTTTGTCACCATCGGAGGGATGCTTCGACGCAACACCAATATTTTTCACAGCTTGTTTGCTTCATTATTTATTTTGTTGATAATCAATCCTTTGTTAATTTTTGAAATAGGATTCCAATTGAGCTATGCCGCCGTTTTCGGTATTGTGATTTTCCAGCAAAAATTAGTAGAACTATGGGAACCTAAATACAAGATTATCAATTATTTCTGGAACCTCATCACCGTGTCGGTAGCTGCGCAATTGGCCACTTTCCCCTTGTCGGTTTACACTTTCGGACAGTTTCCCAATTATTTTCTTTTAGCAAACTTATCCGTTATTTCGTTATCGTTTTTAGTAGTGGTTAGTGGCGTGTGTTTGCTGGCGGTATCGTTTATTCCAGTAGTATCAAACTGGTTAGCCTGGCTATTGACCCATGAGATCAGATTCATGAATTTTCTGATTCAATCCATAGAAAAAATGCCTGGAGCTGTCACAGAAAATATCAGTATTTCATGGGTACAGATGTCGTTGATTTATTTGTGTATCATGGCTTTTTATTTATTATTTTTGAAGCAGAAGAAAAGATTTTATTGGATAGGAATCTCTTCCTTTTTGAGCATTATTCTTTTATTCGATATTGATAAATATCATACCCAAAATCTTGAAAGCCACACCATTTATAAACTGTCCAAAGGAGTAGCGGTTAGTTTCAATTATCACGGTAAAGCTGTGATTTTCAGCGATTCCATCCGCGACAAAAATCACCCTGATTACACTTACTGCATCAAAAACCATGAACGCAAAGAGCGGATTGAAAGCGTTGTTATACCCATTGACAGCAATTATCAGAATGAATTTTTGTTGAAGGAAGGGGATTTTGTGGCGTTTGGTGGAAAAACTTACCATTTGGTCCACCGCAAACGACGGTATTATCCCACCTCCAACAAAATTGCCGTGAAGGAAATGCTTTTATTTTAAAACATTATTCGCTATTCAATATTTTTTTGTATCTTTGTCGATTATTTAAGATATTAACAAAAATAGACGCTTATGAAAAATATTGTTGTGGGAATTGACTTTTCCCAAAATTCGTATAACGCAATGAAGCACGCTGTTGCCATTTCATTGAAAAACAAAGCCAAACTGCATTTGGTATGGGTAAAAACCGCTGCCATGAAAACAGACTTTGCCCAAACGACTGCCGCCAAGGACTTTCTGGCAGCAGTAAAAAATAAACTGGCCCAATGGGTTGAGGAATGCAAGGCAGAAGCTCCTGAAAGTTCCGTAACTTCCACCATTTTGGAAGGCAAGCCAGCTGCTGAATTGTGTAATTACGCCGCTTATCTTCCAAAATCCATGATTGTCATGGGTACTCATGGTGTTTCTGGTTTCGAGGAGTTTTTTGTGGGAAACAACGCCTTCAAAACCATCAACCAGACCACAGTGCCTGTGTTGATTTTGCGTGAGGACATCCAAATCAACCGTGACCTGACAGAGATTCTGGTGCCCATCGACACCAGTTTTGAAACCTTGCAAAAAATGAAAATCTCCATTGAATTCGCCAAGGATTTCGGTGCCAAGATCTGTCTTTTGGGAGTGATCAATCCTGTCAACAACGACATCAAGCATGTGATTAACGTGCAGTTGA
The DNA here is from genome assembly GCA_016290295.1 of Bacteroidales bacterium. Taxonomy (GTDB): domain Bacteria; phylum Bacteroidota; class Bacteroidia; order Bacteroidales; family WCHB1-69; genus RUG11690. Next base: position 10,172 of record JAEETJ010000011.1, on the reverse strand, counting down.
ACCATGCCGCCACCATGTGCAAGAAAGCCAACGTGAGATTTGATGTGCAAACTTTAGATGTTCCCGGCGATTCCATTCCAGCATTGCTGGATGCAGCAAAGAAAATGGATGTGAACTTGATGGTCATTATGCGTGAGGAAGAACACGACCTTTCCAGCGTGTGGATGGGCAGCAATACTCGCCAGATTGTCAACAACTCACCCATGCCTTTGGTGATTGTACCCAACGTAAATCAGTTTTTACTCAACAAATAAGTTTCATTGAATATGAAAAAGATTATAGTCATTATTGCGGCCTTCTTGCTGATGGCCGGTTTTCAGGCCATGGCCTGCACTAACTTCATCATCACCAAAGGAGCCAGCAAAGATGGTTCTGTCATGGTTTCCTATGCCGCCGACTCCCACTCGCTGTACGGCGAACTATATTACCGTCCCGCTGCGGACTATCCATTAGGAACTTTGATGGATGTGATAGAATGGGATACAGGTAAATTATTGGGACAGATTCCCCAAGTTCTTCATACCTATTCTGTGGTGGGCAATATGAATGAACACCAGTTGTGTATTGGTGAAACCACTTACGGTGGCCGTGAGGAATTGTGGCATACTCCTGGTTTAATTGATTATGGTTCACTGATTTACATTACCTTACAGCGTGCCAAGAATGCCCGTGAGGCTATCAAGGTATTGAATTTCCTGATTGAATCCTACGGCTATTGCAGTGAAGGAGAATCTTTCTCCATCATCGACCCGAATGAGGCCTGGATTTTTGAAATCATCGGCAAGGGTCCTGAAATGAGAGACGCTAAGGGCAAACTGGTCAAAGGCTGGTCCAATGGTGCGGTTTGGGTGGCTCGCCGTATTCCTGACGGTTATATCAGTGGTCATGCCAACCAAGCCCGTATCACCACTTTTCCCTTGAGAGATGGCAAAACTTCCATCACCAACAAGGATATTGACAAGATGATTTTCAATCCAGATGTAGAAACCGTTTATGCTGCCGATGTGATTTCTTTCGCCAAGCTGAAAGGTTACTATGACCCCAAAGCTCCAGACGCACAATTTAGTTTCTGCGACGCTTACGCCCCCGTTGATTTCGAAGCCGCCCGCTTCTGTGAATCCCGCGTGTGGGCTGCTTTCTATCGTTGCAATCCTGACTTGATGGCCCAGTATGAGGATTATGCCCGTGGTGACAACTTGAGCCACCGCTTCCCCTTATGGATCAAACCTGCCCAAAAAGTTGATGTGACCGATGTGATGCAGCTGATGCGTGACCATTTTGAAGGCACTTCCATGGACATGACCCAGGATATCGGTGCTGGTCCTTTTGCATGCCCTTATCGCTGGCGCCCCATGACTTGGGAATACAATGGCAAAGAATACATCCATGAACGCGCTACTGCTACCCAGCAAACCGGCTTCTCTTTTGTAGCCCAAGCTCGTAGCTGGCTGCCCGATAAGTTTGGTGGTATTTTTTGGTTCGGTGTTGACGACGCTGCCAGCAGCTGCTATATCCCCATGTTCTGCGGTATCACCGAAATTCCTGAAGCTGTTCGTGAAGGTAACGGCTCTATGGTAGATTACTCTTCCACCGCCGCTTTTTGGATTTTCACCAAGGTGAGCCAACTGGTTTACACTCGTTACAGCGACATGATCAAGCATGTGAACGAACAACAGCACAAGTATGAATTCGGAGCTGTTAAGAACATCCGCGAGATGGAAAAAGAAATGGTGGAACTCTTCAAAAATGACCCCGCCAAAGCCCAGAAACGCATCAATGACATCTCCACCCGCTGTACCCAAGAGGTTTGCAATGCATGGAATCATCTTTTCGAGTATTTGCTGGTAAAATACAACGACGGTAATGTCAAGGTGGAAAAGAATGGCAAATTTGCCAAAACCAACACCAGAATGCCACAGTGTGAATCACCGGAGCATCCTAATTATCCTGACAAATGGTACAAAATCATCGTTGATGATTGTGGAAAAAATATTCAACATAAATAATCTGCTACTGACTTAGAATCTATGGAAGAAAACAGGGGCGATAAACCCAAAACACGTCAATTTGGTGCCAAAAGAGGCACCAAAAGCACTGCCAAAACGGAAAAACCGGCTACCAGAAGTCGTCGGAAACCCGCTGAAAAAAATGTCAAGGAGGAAAAGGAGGTAAAACGCTCTTTCCGCTCCAAGACAAGCACCAACGACAAAGCTCCAAAAACCAAAAGAACCTTCTCCAAGCCCAAAGAGGAAGAAGGCGGCAGAAAATTTACCGGCACCAGAAAATTCGGGGCCAAACGGAATGAAAAACCCGCTTTCAAAGCTAAGGATACCGAGGCCGCTCCCCGCAAAAAACGCAGGGATGTGACCGCCGAGTCAGAGATTCTCAGCGAAATCGTGGCTCGCAGACAAAGGGAAGGTCGCGTTTCTCCGCAAAAGCAAAAAGTGCTGTCGTTAACCGACAATGAAAACCAAGGCCTTGTGCGTTTGAACAAATACATCGCCAATGCTGGCATTTGCTCACGCCGTGAGGCCGATGTGCTCATTACTACCGGCGCTATCAGCGTGAACGATGAGATAGTGACCGAATTGGGCTACAAAGTCCGCCCCACCGATGTGGTTCGCTATGGCGACCATGTCCTGCAGAATGAAAAACCCGTGTACCTGCTGCTGAACAAACCCAAAGATTACATCACCACTACCGACGACGAAAGAGGCCGCAAGAACGTGATGGATTTGGTACGCGGTGCCTGCAAAGAACGCATTTATCCCGTTGGACGATTGGACAAAAACACTACAGGTTTGCTGCTTTTCACCAATGACGGGGACATGACCAAAAAGCTGACTCATCCCAAACATGGCATTCAAAAAACCTATTCCGCGGAGCTGAATAAAAAGTTCGCCAATATCGATATGTGCGCCCTGCGCAACGGCATTGAGCTGGAGGATGGTATCATCACTCCCGATGAAGTGGAATACGTAGATGACAGCAAGAAAGTCATCGGCATCACCATTCACTCTGGAAAAAACAGAATCGTGAGAAGAATTTTTGAATTTTTGGGTTATGAAGTAGTGAAACTCGACCGTGTGATTTTTGCCGGTCTGACCAAGAAAGACCTGCCTCGTGGCAAATGGCGTTTCCTTACCCAGGCCGAAATCAATATCTTGAAAATGACTGTAAAATAACTCTGTTTTACTTTTAATTCATTATGAATAAAACACTTAATGCTCGACTGTTCGTTGAGAAAAAAGCAGGTTTCCAAGTGGAAGCCCAAGATCTGTTGGATGATCTGAACCATAATTTAGAATTGAATATCAATGCATTACGTCTTATCGTAGTGTATGATATTTTCGGTATCGAAGAAGATTTGTTAGAAAAGGCCAAAAAAGCCGTCTTCTCGGAACCTGTTACCGATGAGGTATACACCGAATTCCCGTTGGACGGGTTGACCTATTTCGCTGTGGAATTCCTGCCTGGCCAGTTTGACCAGCGAGCCGACAGCGCCATGCAGTGCCTCCAATTGATTAATCCCAAAACCAAAGCCACCATCCGTAGCGGCAAGCTCATCGTCATGGATGGCCAACTGTCTGCACAAGACATAATCAAGATTAAAAAGCACTGTATCAATGAAGTAGAGGCCAGAGAAAAAGATATGTCCGTTTTGGATGATTCCGAAAATGTGACTGTGGCCGATGTGGAGGTTTTCGACACTTTCAACGATATGACTGCCGAGGAATTGGATGCTTTCAGAAAGAAACTTTCCTTGGCCATGTCTTTCGAGGATATCCTGCTCATTCAACATTATTTCCAAACTGAAGAAAAAAGAAATCCTACGGAGACGGAAATCAAGATGTTAGACACCTACTGGAGCGACCACTGCCGTCATACCACATTCGAAACCCAGTTGGACAACATCACCTTCACACCCAGCACCTTCAACGACCAGCTGCAAGAAGCGTTTTATCAGTATATTCAAATCCGAAATAATGTGCATGGCGGCCGCAAACCCATCACCTTGATGGACATGGCTACCATCTGTGGTAAAAACGAGCGTAAACTCGGCAACCTCGACGACATGGAGGTTTCGGAGGAAAACAACGCTTGCAGTGTCTATGTAGATGTGGATGTCGATGGTAAGATCGAAAAATGGCTGCTGATGTTCAAAAATGAAACGCATAACCATCCCACAGAAATCGAGCCTTTCGGTGGGGCAGCTACCTGTGTGGGTGGCGCCATCCGCGACCCGTTGAGCGGCAGAAGCTATGTGTACCAGGCCATGCGTGTCACTGGTGCGGCCAATATCAACGAACCCGTTAGCCAGACCATGGAAGGCAAGCTGCCACAGCGAGTTATTTCCAAGAGTGCCGCTGCCGGCTATTCCTCCTACGGCAACCAGATTGGCTTGGCCACCACCCATGTGCGTGAAATCTATCACGAAGGCTACAAGGCTAAACGTTTGGAAATCGGTGCGGTGGTAGGTGCGGTTCCCGTTGAGGGTGTAAGACGCGAGCAACCTCAACCCGGCGACATCATCATCATGTTCGGTGGTCGTACCGGCCGCGATGGTATCGGTGGTGCTACCGGTTCTTCCAAAGAGCATACTGAGACTTCATTGGAAGTCTGCGCTGCTGAGGTACAAAAGGGTAATGCTCCCGAAGAACGCAAAATTCAACACTTGTTCCGCAAGCCCGAAGTTACCCGTCTAATCAAGAAATCCAACGACTTCGGCGCAGGCGGCGTGAGCGTGGCCATCGGTGAGTTGGCCGACGGACTGCTCATCAACCTGGATGCTGTCAAGACTAAATACAAAGGCCTGAATGGTACCGAATTGGCTATCAGCGAATCGCAAGAGCGTATGAGCGTGGTGGTGGATCCGAAAGATGTGGATCAATTCTTCGAATACTGCCGTCAGGAAAATATTGAGGCCACCATTATTGCCAAAGTAACTGACAATAACAGACTTACCATCCAATGGAGAGGCAAAAACATTGTGGATTTATCCCGTGATTTCATCAATACCAACGGCTACCGCCAGAAAACCGATGTGGTGATTCCCAAGATTGAAGGTGAATTTCCGATGAGAGTTCCGGAGGCAAGTGCCAACCAGGCCATTACCACCGAAAACGTAGCCAAACACTTGGCTTCGCCCAATGTGGCCTCGCAAAAGGGACTGATAGAAATGTTCGACTCTACCATCGGCGCTTCTACGGTGCTGATGCCCTTCGGTGGCAAGCACCAGCTGACCGAAAGCCAGGCTGGTGTGCAAAAACTGCCTGTGCTGCATGGCCATACCAATACTGCCAGTATCTTGGCCTTTGGTTATAACCCCTATATTGCTTCATTTTCGCCCTTCCACGGAGCGATGTATGCTGTGCTGGAATCTATGGCCAAAATCGTTGCTGTGGGCGGCGATTACAAGAAAATCCGCTTTACCTTCCAGGAATATTTCGAGAAATTAGGCAAAGACACCACCAAATGGGGAAAACCCTTCTCCGCTTTGCTGGGAGCCATTTACATGCAAAATGCTTTCCATTTGCCTTCCATTGGTGGCAAGGACTCTATGAGTGGTACCTTCAAGAATCTGAATGTACCTCCGACCTTGGTGTCTTTCGGCATCGTCACCGAAAAAGCCGACAAAGTGATTTCACCGGAATTCAAGCAAAAAGGAAATCATATTTATTTCATTAACAATGTGATAGATGATAACCACAGACCTTCCGTCGATCGGGTGAAACAAATTTTCGACTATGTGCATGAGCAGATTCATGCAGGCAAGATTATTTCTTGTTATACCTTGCAATTCGGTGGTATGATAGAGGCTTTGTGCAAGATGAGTTTTGGCAACGACTTGGGCTTTGACATTCACACCGACTTGCCTGTATTCGACTATGGCTATGGCAGTTTTGTGGTGGAAAGTACTGAAAATTTGGATTTTGAATATGCGGTTGAATTAGGCTGTGTAAACGATAAATTCATCATTAATGGCACAGAAATTGACAAGGCGAAATGTTTGGCTGCATGGCGTGGCACCTACGAGGCCATCTATCCCGAAGTGAAAATCAAGAGTGAAAACATGCCCAAAGTGGAAGCCCAGAATGCCAAGGTAGTACGCCACGAGCTGCATCCGCCCAAAACCGACAAGGTGAAGGTGGTTATTCCTGTATTTCCGGGCAGTAACTGCGATTACGACACTGCCAAGGCCTTCCAGGATGCCGGTGCAGAACCCGAGATTTTTGTTTTCCGCAATTTGAATGAAAAAGAAATCAACGACTCAATTGATGAATTGACGAAATTGATTGACAATGCTCATATTTTGGCACTGTGCGGCGGTTTCAGCTCCGGTGACGAGCCCGACGGCAGCGGCAAGTTTATTGCCAATGTGCTGAACAACGAAAAAGTCAAGGCAGCCATCGAAAAACTGTTAGATCGCGACTGCCTGATTTTGGGTATTTGCAACGGTTTCCAAGCATTGGTGAAATCAGGACTGCTGCCTTACGGCAAGATCGGCCAAGTGACGGCAGACTCTCCCACCCTGTACCGAAACGACATCAACCGCCACCTGTCGCACATCACCAAGACGGTAGTGGCTTCCAACCATTCACCCTGGCTCAGCTCTTTCAAAGAAGGCGAGGTTCACCGTGTGGCCATCAGCCATGGCGAAGGAAAATTTGTGGTATCGGAAAAGATGGCGCAGGATCTGTTCGCCAACGGACAAGTGGCCTTCCAATACTGTGATTTCGAAGGACATGCCAGCATGAACAAGTATGACAATCCCAACGGCTCTAGCTATGCCATCGAGGGTATCGTGTCTGACTGCGGACGCATCCTCGGCAAAATGGGCCACAGCGAACGTAAGGGAGAGAACCTGTACAAGAACATCCCAGGCAACAAGACGCAGGATATTTTCAGCAATGCGGTGAAATACTTTCAATGTGCTAATGGAATTAGCTAATTAGCAAGGGATTTAATTATATTCTTATGAAACGGTTTAATATTGTAAATATCTGTGTTTTACACATTGTTTTGATTATTACCTTTATTCTGGCTGTGTCACCTGTATTCTCACAAAATTCAAGCAATACAACTGATTTTCATAAAGGATTCAGTATCACTGCCAATGTGGGGGGAGGCTTCTGCAAATATCCTGCTGTTTCCGATTTGTATCCTGGTGTGGGCACAGGTGTTGGTATGCGATACGATTTTCATCGTCTTTGGGGTGTTGCCGCTGGCATACGGTATGAGGATTATTTTACCATTCCACGAGATATTGCCATCCGGAATATTTTGATTCCTGTTGAGATGGAATTCCATCTTTCGCATTTTTACGTAAGAGGTGGTATTTTTTTGGGTTTTGGAGTAAATACATGGGTGGCTGCCAATGCCAAAGAAATTTTTAATATCGGAAGTACCTTAGGTTTAGGTGGACGTATTAACTTAAGCTCAAAAGACTTGTTAACCATAGGGTTACATGGGGCCCTTTTTGAAGGGTTCGACTATCTATATTACGAAGGACACGCCCCACGTTTACACCATGACATACCCCGTTATTCCGTAATGTTAAATATTGGATATGAACATCGATTTTAAACTACTAACCCCTAATCACTAACCCCTGACCCCTATCACACTCCATCCAAAATATTCAGGATTACCGTGCTTTTGCCGACGTGGGCGCGATTGCGGTAATTGCTGAGGCAAATAAACAGCATATTATCCGACGGGCGGTAAACCATGATGTGGTGGAAGCCATGCCACAGGCCACCATGATAAACCAATTTTCCATAATAAGGATTCTCTTCCAAATGAAATCCATAGCCGTACAGCTCTGATGGAGCTTCACCTGTTATCAAATTATTCTGAGGCGACGAGGCCTTTTCTACCAAGTCTTTCGGAAGCACCGAATATTCGTTGAAAAAGGCGATTTTCCACTTCATCAAGGCCTCGGGACATGAGTATAAGCCTTTGTCGCCAAAAGTGCCATCGAGCGGCTCAATAGCCACTTCCTCACCCGATTTCAGATGTCCTCGTGGAAAAAAGATATCTTTGTGCTCGTTTTTCTGCGTGACATAAAAGGTGTTCATCATTCCCACTGGCTTGATGATGCTGTCCTCCACAAATTTCTCGAACTTCACTCCCGAAACCTTGGCCACAATATCCGCCAATAGCAAATAATTGGTATTGGTGTATTTATACCTCATGCCTGGCTTGAAATAAATCTTCTCACGCCGTGAAAAGACTTTCTGTATAGCCTGTTCATTGGTAGTAAAACCTTCTGTTCCCCATATCTCCTCAGGAAAATCGAAATATTCCGGCAATCCAGAAGTGTGACAGAGCAAATGATGGATAGTGATACCCGCATACGGGTTATTCGGGTAATATTTCGACAAATTATCCGTCAACTTCATTTTGCCAGCGGCCACCAGCTTCAGGATGGCCGCTGCCGTGAATTGCTTGGAAATAGAGGCCAATTCGTATGGAGTGGTATTGGTCAGCTTATTTTCCGCCTTGCCACGCGCCGCACTAAGTTGCGAAATAGTCATGCCGTTCAAGTCCTTGCCCTTTTGGTATAAACGAGCGTAACCGTATGTTTTTCTAACAATTACCTTGTCATCCAAAGCAATAAGAATGGTTCCGTTTAAAGTCTGACTCATTTGTTCGGCCATTTCTTGTATGGCCTTCACTTTCAACTGAGGATTGGCACGGTCAAAAATGGTGTTTATTTCCGCCGTGGTGAGTTCTTTTATTTTTTTCGCACCTCTTTCCACTCTTACAGTCTGAGCCGCTAAAATCGCCGAAAAAAGGCAGAAAAACAAACACAAAGATATCCGCTTCATTCTTTAGAGTTTAAATGCTTTTTTTATGGCTTCCACATAATCCAAACGCTCCCAGCCGAAAAATAGTACTTTTTTGAATGTTTTTTCTTTGCCATCAACCACTCGGGTATAAGTATCCTTGTCTTTATAACCCACTTCCACTTCTTCCTCATAACTGTCGCGGCCGAAATGTCCGTATGAGGCAGTTCTCTCATAAATAGGGTTTTTCAATTGGAAACGTTCAATGATGTCGTAGGGGCGCATAGGGATGATTTCCTTGATTTTAGTGGCAATCTCGCCGTCGCTCAACTGCACTTTGGCGGTTCCGTATGTGTTCACAAACAGTCCGACTGGTTCTGCCATCCCAATTGCGTAAGCCACCTGCACTAATACTTTGTCACACAAACCGGCAGCCACCATGTTTTTTGCGATATGACGAGCTGCGTATGCGGCTGAACGGTCCACTTTTGAAGGATCTTTTCCTGAAAAAGCACCACCACCATGGGCTCCGTGACCACCGTATGTATCCACAATAATCTTACGGCCAGTTACGCCAGTGTCGCCATGTGGACCACCAATAACAAATTTGCCCGTAGGATTTACATAGAGCTTATAATCATCTTTGAATAAAGCTTTTACGCTTTCTGGACATTCTTTGATAACACGAGGTAGCAGAATGTTTTCGATGTCTTTTTTGATTGTTTCCTGCATGGCTTTCTCCTCAGCGAAATCATCGTGCTGGGTGGAAACCACTATGGTATCGATGCGTTCCGGAGTGCCATCGTCAGCATATTGCAAGGTCACCTGCGATTTTGCATCGGGACGCAGATAAGTCATTTGTTTCCCTTCTTTTCTGATGGCAGCTAACTCCTGCAAAATCATGTGGGAAAGTTCTACGGTAATTGGCATGAAATTCTGCATTTCACGGCAGGCATAGCCGAACATCATGCCTTGGTCGCCAGCACCCTGTTCCTCCTTCTTTTGTCGCTCAACCCCTTGGTTGATGTCGGACGACTGGCTATGGATAGCGGAAATCACCGCACACGATTTGGCATCGAACTGGTAATCGCTTTTCGTATAGCCGATTTTTGCAATAACTCTGCGTGCCACATCATCGATGGACACATAGCCATTTGTTTTAACCTCACCTGCGCAAACCACCAAACCGGTAGTCACTAAAGTTTCGCAAGCCACTTTTGATTCAGGGTCCTGAGCCAGGAACGAATCGAGCAAAGCGTCTGAAATTTGATCACTCACCTTATCGGGGTGTCCTTCAGATACTGATTCAGATGTGAATAGATAGCTCATAATAAAAATTTATGGGTTAATAATGATGTTAATGAAAAATGCGGGGATTTG
>JAEETJ010000072.1 GCA_016290295.1 Bacteroidales bacterium | reverse complement strand
GTTGCCGGAGTGGTCGAACGGGGCAGACTCGAAATCTGTTGAACCCTTCGGGGTTCCGGGGGTTCGAATCCCTCACTTTCCGCAAGAAAAAAAGGCAATGCGTAGCGTTGCCTTTTTTTGTGTGCCGAAATCCGGTGACCGCTTGCGGTCACAAGGATGAAGGCATGCAAAAAGAAAGGTATTGCGCAGCAATGCCTTTTTCTTGCAAGGACGCCCGCGGCAGCGCAAGGGATCTGCAATCCCTCACTTTGAGGTACTTCGGCGGCAGCTTGCTGACGCAAGAAGGGACGAAAAACAAAAGTCAGGCGCAACTTGGTTGCGACTGGAAGTTCGAAGATGCAAGGACGCCCGCGGCAGCGCAAGGGATCTGCAATCCCTCACTTTGAGCACCTTTGTCGGTATCAATCCAAAAATCCGTCTTTTCTGATTAAATTTTCCAACACATCAAGAAAAGTTTCAGCAGTAGGTGCCAATGTCATTACATCTGACTCTGTTCAACACTAACGCTTTTGTTTCTTCATCCGTCAGCATAATACAACTCCTTCCCGATTGATGTTATCATAAAATGGGGAGCCTTTCTGCTTAGCCCATTCCTCATACGTGTAAACTTTCGGACTGAAATAGGTGCCGTATTCCCAACCCAACTCCACAAACGGATAAGCGTATGTGCCGAATGTGTCTGTCTGCGACTGGTCGTTGTTGAGCAAGATGAGCAAATCCCAATCGGACTCTTCGTGCGCATCGTTCCGTGCCTGCGAGCCGAACAGGATGAGCCGCGCACCTTTCGGCAGCACTTTCAGCCCCAATTTCCTGATGGAATTCAATATGACTTCTTTCGCTGATGACATAACAAACGGTTTTCAAGTGCAAAAATACAAAAAGTTTCAGAATTAGTTCTGATGTGATAAATTGTTGAATCATCAAATTCGGATAAGGATATTTAAGTCTCAGTCAGTCAAGTCACTTTAGCTCCGTAGCATCATCCCACCCTTTCGCGGCATGCTCGATATACCATCAGTGCCAGCTTGTCCCGTGCCGCGAACTGCATGGATTGAGCATTCCCCACCCCACACTTACGTGCGGGGTTACTAAAATTCGACCTCTTCGAGGTCGTGAACGATGGTGCGGTTATACCACTGCATCGCATTTGTCAAGGCCAGCATCCAGCCAAGACGCTCCGTGCGTGGGGAATGCCGACATGCGGTGCGGACGCGGAGTGAATGGCCGGCTTCGTACAGCGGCGTGCGAAAGCGCGTCAGCGTCCAGTTTACTTTCGCCGCCGCTGTAAGGAGGTGGACAGAGCGGGCAGCATTCATGTCGGCGAGAAAGCCACTTTTCTTTGCCTCTTTCTTTTGTGGCCGCAAAAGAAAGAGGAATAAAAAAAAGAAAAAATCATGCGGTAGCCGTGTAAATTTCACTAATACACACCATCGGTTTGAGAAAAGTCTGTATTTTTGCATTGCAAAAATTTTCGTCACAAGGAAAGGCCTGAAAGGAAGGAAGCTTATGGTAATCTTATTCAATAAACCCTACGGCGTGCTGAGCCAGTTTACCCCTGAGGCAGGACATCAGGCTCTTGACGAGTTCGGCTTTCCTCCCGGAGTGTATGCCGCGGGGCGGTTGGACCATGACAGTGAGGGAGCCCTGCTGCTGACAGACGATGGACGGCTGATCAAGCGGCTGCTGGATCCAAAAAACGCCCATCCTCGCACCTACCTCGCCCAAGTGGATGGGGAGATTACCGACGAGGCCCTGCTGAAATTGTCGAAGGGTGTCGTCATCAAAGGCTACCACACCCGCCCCTGCAAAGCAGAGAGGGCGCTGCCGCCGGAAAACCTCTGGGAGCGCGTGCCACCCATCCGTTATCGCGCCAACATCCCTACCAGTTGGGTTCGTCTTACCCTCACCGAAGGCAAAAACCGCCAGGTGCGGCACATGACCGCCGCAGTCGGCTTCCCAACCTTACGGCTCATCCGTGTTCAAATCGGCGACCTTAGTTTGGGCTCACTCCAGCCTGGTGAGTGGCGGGTGGTCAAATAGAATGGTACTCCCATACGATTAAAAATCGGCAAAAAAAATTCTATCAAATGAAAACACAGTTACTATAAAATTTCATAACATACAAGATTAATTCTGAACAATTTTGTATCTTTGTTGCACATAAAAAACGGTCACATGAAAAAAGTATGTCTTTTCACCTTGTTATTCGGAATGTTAACTGCACTGGGAGTTGCACAAACCACCACCCTCAACGGACCCAATGTGTACATGGCGCGTAATGGGATATTTTTGCTTATCAATGACAGTGAAGACCAAATTGTTTTCTTCACAAAGCAATGGAGAAATACATTTGTAGGCGAATTTGACTTCCTGATTCACCGCTACGACAAGCAGGAACATTACTCCGTAATTCAGAAAGTCAATGAAAAAATAGACTGCAAATTCGCCTATTTTAATGATAATCAGGCAACTGTCGTCAAACAAGACACAAAAGGGAAGGCTGTTGAGTACCTTAGAGCACAGGTTCCCTCTTCCGCGGAGAAAGTCAAGAAATTAAGTTTTGAACCATTTCTTCAGGCACCGTTGGAAAAATACAAGTTTTCCTTCTCCAATATAGTCTATTCCCCCGACTATTCCAAATTTGCCATTTTAACACTTTTGAAGCCCAAATCAAGCCGGAAAATCGACCATATTGTCGATGTCGCTGTTTTTGAGAGCAACGGAGCACAAATATGGCACCAGCGCCAGCACGCCCATTGGCTTGTCAACGACCAGATTCCGTTTTATCTGTCCAACGACGGCACCGTTTATATCGCTGAGTTTGGCAGTTACAACAACCCTATGGTTCATCAGACCGATTCCCTTCATATCTCGGTTTACAACAGCGACGGCATCTGGAATTATGCGGAAGGTTTTGGAACAGATGCCATCTTCACTTGCGGCAAAGCGGTCCTGAAAGATGGCAGATTTGTGGTTTGCGGAGTCCCCTGCCCCAATGGTCGTAATTCAAGGCAGCTTATTACCTACTTTGTCTCTCCCGATGGCGAGGTGGAGAAAGAAGAGTCGTCGATTGAAATCAATTATAATGATGGATATGTATATGACGCACGGGAATTGAACAGCGAACTGGGGAAGTTTCACCCCTACTTTTATGACATCAAAGAGCTGAGTGACGGCAACTTGATGTTAGTCGGAGAATTAAATTACCGTGATCAGATTGGCACCTCTGTCACCATAGGTTCCTCCTGGGGTTTTAGTGAAGTCATGGGGTATATCTCCAGAAATATTATCGTAGCTACAATCACCGACAACGGCGAAGTGCTAAACACATTCACTTACCCACGTGCAACTGTTACACCGGAACAACTTTTCAAGACTCCCAACCTCAATGTTCCGGGAATTTTCGAGCATGATGAAAAAATAAGTCTGCTTTACAACGACCACAAAGATAATTTCACCTCTAACAACAGACTCTGGCATCTCTTATACAACAATCAGAATGGAAAATGCTGTGTGGTAGTGGCTGATGCCATACAAGAAGGAGACTTTGAAGGGAAAGTCGTTTATACTTCTGGAAAATCTTCCTATTCTCAACAAAATTCCCTGGCAGATCAGGACGAATATTTCCACAGGATTTTGTCATACGACAACGATGCCGTCTATTACCTGCTCAAGCACAACAATGGTTTCAGGGTTGAGAAAATCACCTGGCAAGAGGAATAAGGGAGTATAAAAACCCAATGGTTTATACCCCAAGATTTCATTCCTTTCTTACGTTATAATATTTATAACGTCATCCTTAAAATATAGACCATCCATGAGAAAGACCGCATTCCTGCTTGCAACAGCCTTACTATTTTGTGTTTCAACAATTTTCGCACAAAATGCTGTTCCGAAGAACTATCAAAAAAAATACACCTTATCTGGCATGGAGCAATGGACAGAGGGGCAATATATTGACAAAGAGCAAATTAAAAACATAGATTGGTTGGAATACCAGTACTGGCTGAAGAAGGTTTTCGGGGAAGAGTCGCCAGAATACAAAGCTGCCATTCCTGACCGGAGAGTCCTTTTTCAGCAGCTTCCGGAAATGATGGCCAAAAACTATGCTGAGAGTCCCGCCTATCGGCAACGGCCCGTTTTGGGAGTATCTACCGAGCAAGCTCTCGCCTACTGTCGCTGGCGCACCGACCGAGTGGCAGAACAAATGCTGGTCAAAATGAAACTCTTGAAATACAACCCGAACCAAACGAAGGACGATTATTTCAGTCTTGACAAATACCAGGCTCCTGAAGGTATGCAATTCCAGCGTTTCAGCCTGCCCACCTCAATCAGCGAGACACGCTATGGTTTCCGCTGTGTAGCGGCGTGGAAATAACATTACAGCTGATTATCAGCGATTTTCCGCGGCAATTTTCTTTCGTACATTTTCAGGCAGTAAAAAAAGTCTGAAAAAAAATGTTGATTCATAGGGTTATGAATCCAAAAAAAACACGTATTTTTGCATCCAAATTTTTGACACTATGGATGATAAAACCGATGCGTTATGCAAACTGCTCATTAACAAGGGAGAATTAAAACAAAACATCTTCCAGGAAACCTTAAACGCCATGCTGATGTTTAAGGAAGCAGCCAAGGAATTTGACGAATTTTACCGTGACGAGTACGAAGAAGAGCATGAAAAAGTGACGGTTCACTATACCAACCGCAACCAATACGAGTTCCAGCTCAAGTTTGCCGGTGATATATTGGTATTTCTGATGCACACCAACATTTTCGAGTTCTCTCGCGACCATGAGGTCATGCGGACTCCTTACATCAAGGAAGACAAGGACCGTTCCTACTGCGGTGTGATACAAGTTTTCAACTTCTTGGCAGACTCATTCAAATACAATCGTATCAACGACCTCGGCTACATGATTGGCAGAATCATGATCAACAAAGAGGGTCATTATTATGTGGAAGGCAAACGCGAGTTGGCACAGGTGTTCAATAATTTCAGCACCAACAAAATCACTCCTGAAAACGTCCACAGTATCCTCCGTTCCGCCATCGAATATACCATAAATTTCGACCTGTTGCTCCCAAATTATGACGAAATGAAGATCATTACCGTCAACGATATGCTGCAATTTGAGGATCAAAACATCACCTTGCAAACCGGTAAACGTCTGGGATTCAGGTTTGAACAAGATGTCGTGAACGAGAAAAAATAAATTTTCGCAAAGTTGCTTTTTGTATTAAAAAAAGTTGTACTTTTGCAGTCACAAAAATGAACCTGATGCCGTATTCGTCTAGTAGGCCCAGGACGCCAGGTTTTCATCCTGGAAATCGGGGGTTCGAATCCCCCATACGGTACGAAACTTCAAAAAACAGCAGCTAAAAAGTTGCTGTTTTTTTTTGAACAAAAAATTTCGCTTGTATCAATCCAGCACCGTTCTGCAGGTGCGATAATATAAAAAAGTTCGGAATTATCCCTTTTAGTCTTGTTGAGATTTAGATTAATGGAGAGAGATTTATAGCATCAGCTATAGTCACACCATTTCGCGGCGGCAAATGAAGTGCTTCGGTGCATGGGAAATGCTCGCCGCGACCGAATACACAACCCGTAACTCATCCCTATGAGACGGTTGCGGTTCCACCGCAATTTTGGCCGCATCGCGGCCACCCCCGCATAGCACGTTGAACGGGAAAT
>JAEETJ010000004.1 GCA_016290295.1 Bacteroidales bacterium | reverse complement strand
AGCTTCCTTCACTTCAACATTGCTGTTGACGCGCAGCTCGATGTAGTTGTCAGCGGGGTTCGGCATCAGGCTGATGCTGTTAGCCAGCGTGATGTTGTCGATACCTACACCAGTAGTGGTGAAGGTGGTGCTGACAAAGTCGCTCTGGTTGTCTGCAGCGCAGACAGCTTTCACACGTACATCGTAAGTGCTGTTGGCGGTCAGACCTTCAATAGTGTAAGTGGGTTGCTGAACGTTAGCTTCTTGCCACTGTTGTGAGCTCTGCAATTTGTACTGAACGTTCCAAGCGTTTTCGTTTCCGCCAGGTGTCCAGGTTGCTGTTGCGGAGTTCTGGGTGATGTTGGAAATCTGCAGGTTGGTAGGAGCGTTGCAAGGTTCAACATCCTCGGGCAGCGTGGTGAAAGTCATTTCGCTACCATAAACAGTAGTACCGTTGAAGGTGATGAATGCCTTGTAAGTGTAGCTGGTATTAGCGGTCAGACCTGTGAGGTTAGCGGTAAAGGTGTTACCAGTTCCTGTACCGGCAATCTGAGTGTAGGTGCCACCATTAGTCTGTCTCCACTCGAAGCCCTTTGCTGTGATGGTCACATTGTCGGGGTTTGTAATGGTTGCGTTCAGCGTAGCGGTGGTCTGAGTGTAACTGGAAGCTGCATTGGTAGTAACAGTAGGATTGGTTACAACAGGACCTGAACTGTTGGCAGTGACCGTCAGGTTGGTGATAGTGGCAGGGGGTTGGTTGTAGACAGATGGGTCATTCTTCCATGTCAATGCCATCAGAGCTGTGGAGTTGGCATTCGGGTTCGTATTCGGATTCAGCATCTTCGCCGTCACATGGGTGGTGGTGGTCTTCAGGTTCAGAACATAAGGATAAGAACTTTGTGTTCCATAACCATTGGCATAGAAATTGTATGCATTTGTCGAGTAGCTGTTGTATCCGAAGTGGTCGGAACTTACGGAGGTGGCAGCTGGAAATTGCTGTGTTGGTGGTGCCAGGAACAGTTTGAAGTAGTCAAAGGAGGACTCTCCGTTTACCACAATGTCGAAAGAGATGGTGATGGTATCTGCTGTTCCAACGGTGAACAACTTGAGTGCTGCGACAGCGGCAGTACTACCGCTATAGTTCGGGGTAGTGCCATTGTCGGTCACGAAGAGTGCGGGTGTGTTGCTCACGGTGCCTTTCACCCAGTAGTTGCCGCAACTGCCGTTGTTCAATACCCATGCATCGTTAGGATCGGAGAAGTCAGCAGTGTATGGCAAGCTCGTGGGGGTCATGGTAGTGGAGGTCTGTATGCTGGTGCTCCAGTAGCTGACATCGCTGCCGCCGCAGAGAGAGCGAACGTAGAACTCGTATGTTGTGGAGCTGTTCAGGTTGCTGATGGTGAACGGGTTGGAGGTGGCTGTTACGATGGTGGCAGCGGTGCCGTCAGGATCGAAGCCAGGTGCGCCGTAGGCAATCTCCCATGAAGTGGCTGAGCCGTAATCTGTCCAACCAAGTTCGATGCTGGAAGTAGTGGCATTCAGCGCTTGCAGATGCTGTGGCTTCGGACAGCTCGGAATCAGGTTGATGGACAAGTTGTCGATATAGGAGTAGCAGTAGGTGGAGGTGTATGCGTTCTTGAAAGCGATGTATTGACCTGTACCTGTATATTGGTTGAAGTTAACTTCTCTCTCTTCCCAAGCGGAGACAGAGGATGTCGCTGGATAGACGGTGTCCACGGGTACGAAGGTGCTGGCATCAGCAGGGTTGGTCATCACACCTACAATCAGCATGTCGGTAGAGTATGAAGCTCTGTACATAAAGGTGGCTTGCAGGGTGTTGATAGGAATAGAGGCATCAAACGAAGGTGTGATAGCAATGTTGTAGGTGCCGGTAGAACCTGCGTAGAAATAGAGGGAAGCTGTACCGGCATAGTGGGTGGCGTTACAGTATGGTCTGTTGGAAGAGTAGGTGTTGATCTTGCCCCAGCAGAGCGGGTATGCGCTTTCTCCAGTACCGTAGGTGTCGAAGTCTTCCGTGTATGGAAGCTGGTCAATGGCATCGCATTCAGTTGCTGTGGTGAATACTGATGAGTAGTTGCTGTAATCACCGCCGCCGCAGTCTGATCTGATATAAAAGTCATACTGGGTGGAGGCGGTCAAGCCGGTGATGGTGTATGGATTGGTGGTGGCAGTCTCCGTAGTGCCGTTGCCGAGCGTGAAGCCGACTGGACCGTATTCAATCTCCCATGATGAGGCTGAGCCGATTTCTGTCCATCCTAACTCAATGCTGCTGTTGGAAACGCCTGTAAGATGCACATGCTGGGGCTTCGGACAGCTTGGAATCAGGTCGATAGACAGGTTGTCGATATAGGCGTATGCGCTAGTGGTGGTATAGGCATTCTTGAAAGCGATGTATTGGCCTGTGCCACTATAGTTATTGAAGACGACTTCTTTTTCCACCCATGTGGAGGCTGTTGATTCGGGAGTGATTGTGTCAACAGGTACAAAAGTGCTGGCATCAGTAGGGTTGGTCATCACACCAACAATCAGTTTGTCGGTAGTGCTGTATGCGCGGTACATGAAAGTAGCCTGCAAGGTGTTGACAGGAATAGTGGCATCAAATGGAGGTGTAACGGCAATGTTATAAGTGCCAGAGGTGCCTGTGAAGAAGTAGAGGGAAGCCGTACCTGCATAGTGGGTGGTGTTACAGTAAGGTCTGTCGCTGGAATAGGTGTTGATCTTTCCCCAGCAGTTCGGGAAATGACCTTCGCCAGTTCCGTATGAGTCAAAGTTCTCAAGGTAAGGAAGCTGACTGATGGCATCGCATGCGGTAGTTGTGGAGTACCCTGAAGAGTAATTGCTGTATTCACCGCCATCGCATTCTGATTTGATATAGAAATCATACGTGGTGGATGCGTTCAGGTTGCTGATGGTGTAGGGGTTGGTTGAGGCATTTTCAGTTGTTCCATTGCCCAGTGTGAAGCCGGCGGGACCGTATTCAATCACCCAGGAAGTGGCCGAACCGTTTTCTGTCCATGCCAACTCAATGGTGTTGGCAGTGACACTCACAGCATGTACTTGAGTGGGCTTTGGACAAGAGGGAATGAGCTCAACTTTCACGTTATCTACATAGCCATAGTTGTAGCCGCTGGTCGGTTGCGGAGCCTTGATGGCAATGTATGCGCCCGTACCGGTGTATTGGTTCAGCGGAATTTCATAGTTGGCGTAAGTGGTGGAGCTGGTAGTGATAGTGGTGACTGGCATGAAAGTGTTGATGTCTGTCGGGTCTGTCATCACACCGATTACAAGATTGAAGGGATAGCTAGTGGTGTTGTCGCGGGCATCAAAAGTGAGCTGCAAGGTGTTCATCGGCAGTGTGTTCACATCGATTTCCGGCAGGATGGCAACTTGGGCGTCATACGTGTTTGCAGTAACGGAGGTATAGAACCTCATAGAGTTGGTGCCAGAGACGGCATAGGTAGTGCTATTGTAAATAATAGGATAACCAGAGTATGAGGTGCTGGTTCCTTCGTTATGGTAGTTCCAGCAGTTGGGCAGGTTGTTCGTGGCAACCGAGGTGGTGGTGGCACCAGTCCAAGTGTCGAAGTTCTCCATGAAAGGCAAGGTGCTGATGGCAGCGCATGCGGTACGCTCGCTGACTAATGTCCAGCTGCTGTATTCGCCACCGCCGCAGTCACTTCTCATTCGGATATAATAAAGGGTGTTGGGGTTAAGACTGGAGATAGTATAAGGAGCAGAAGTGATTGTGCCTTCAGAACTCCAGGTGACATTGTCTGTGCTGGTCTCCAGCTCCCATGAGGATTCTGAATAGCCGGGTGCCCAATCCAATGTTATGCTGTTCTCTGTCACTTCAGCTGCATATACGTTGGGAGCGATACAAGTGACTGTAGGATCGCATTCCATGCCAAACTTGATGTTGTTACGATATGAATAAGTGCTTGCACTTTGGGGGGAAGTCAATGAGAATGGGCTGCTATCATTATAATATTGCAGTGTCATACCACTGGCGGAATGTGTCTTGAAAGTATTATTACTGCTGGTAGTATAATCACCATCATCATTCTTGACCACCACCACCAAGTTGCGGGTGCCGCTATAGTTGAATGGAGTGGTGAATGTGATGGTGACCCAGTTGTCAGTACCGCTGTTGTTGTAGTTGACAGTGCCGCTATAAACCAAGGTCAGGGAGTCTGCGGGTATCCATGTGGACAGAGAAGTAAGGTCTGTTTCGGCCAAATAGATGGACTGGTTGGTCTTGGTTTGGGATGTGGAGTAAATATACTGGAATCCAACGGAAGTAATGTCCCCAGTATAGTTGAGTTCGCTAGCCAGATAGAGCTGTTGTACGTATGAATAATTGTAGAACGTGTTCAACGGGATATTGTAGCTGGTGCTGGTGCCGTTGTCAATCACGAGATCTCCGCCAAAGAGACAAGGAGTGGTGAATGTCTTGGTTATGGTTGGGGCAACGCCTTCATCGCATATTGAGGTTATTGTCAGCGTGTATGCCGTCTCAGGGGTGAGGCCTGTGAGCATGTAACTGTTACCTGTAACTGTCAGGTAATTCCAGTTGTTCTGGCCAGTCTCTGTGTATCCAATATTGTAGCCAGTGGCACCAAAGACAGCTTCTGTCCATGTAACCAATGCGGAGGTTCCGGCAACTTGGCTGACAGTTACGTTCGTTGGAGCACTACATAACGGAGTGGTGGTGAAAGAGCATACTTGGCTCCATGAACTGAAATCAACACCTGTTCCGCAATCTGCATGCACATATACGTCGTAGGCGGTGTTGGCATCCAAATTTTCAACAGTGTAGGGGTGGGTGCTGGTTGGCTCTGGCGTGCCAGTGGTGATGTTCATGCCGGAAGGTACAACCACCACTTCCCAATCGGTCTCATTGCCGCCAGGAATCCAGTTGATGTCTGCTGTGGAAGCCGTGACATTGCTGGCCGTAACGCTGGTGGGTCTGTCGCAAAGAGGAGCAAGGTCAAGGACGACATTGTCCACGTATCCGTAGTTGTAGCCAGAGGTCGGTTGCGAAGCCTTGATGGCGATGTAAGAGCCCGTTCCTGTGTATTGGGTAAGAGGCACCATGAAGTTATTATAAGTGGTAGATGTTACAGAAACTGTCTGCACTGGAACGAAGGTTGTCGCATTCGTCGGGTCTGACATAACACCAACAACCAAAGTGAATGTGTAGCTGGAACTGTTCTGACGGGCATCGAACGAGAGTTGTAAAGTGTTTATAGGTAAGGTGTTTACATCAATTTGTGGCAGGATGGCGATCTGGTCGCTGTAAGTGCCGGAAGTGATGTAAGTGTAGAAACGCATAGCGTTGCTGCCTGAAGCAGAGTAGGTAGAACTATTATAAATAATAGGATAGCCGGAATAAGAGGTGCTGGTTCCTGTGTTGTGGTTGGTCCAGCATACTGGCAGGTTGTTGGTTGCCATAGTGGTGGTAGTGCTACCAGGATAGGAGTCAAAGTTCTCCATGAGAGGCAGTGCAGTGACTACGTCGCACAGGGTTGCAGCCGTGTGAACGTTGGACATGCTGCTGGATTCGCCGCCACCACAGTCGGATTGGATATAGAAGTCGTAGTTTGTGGAAGCACTCAGACCAGTAATAGTACAAGGATTGTCATAAACCGTCTCTGATGTGCTGATAGCGGATCCGGGGGTAAAACCGGCAGGACCGTATGTCACTATCCAAGAAGAGGCACTTCCAACTTCATTCCAACTCAGCGTTACGCTGTTGGTGGTGATATTAGAAGAGGCTACGTTAGTGGGTTTCGGACATGCGGGAATGAGTTCCACCCTGATGTTGTCAACATAACCGTAGTTGTAGCCGGTGGTTGGCTGGCTGGCTCTCAAGGCAATGTATTTGCCTGTTCCTTGGTATTGGTTGAGAGGAATCTCATAATTAGCATACGTGGTGGATTGGGTGTTGATGGTTTGGATGGTGACAAATGTGTTGCGGTCCGTGGGATCCGTCATAACACCTACATCCAATTTGAAATTATAGGAGGTGGAATTGGCGCGCGCATCCAGGACAAGTTGCAGTGTGTTTATAGGAAATACATCCACATCAATGGAGGGCAGGATGGCAATCTGGTCATCATAAGTACCAGCGGTGATGTAGGTGTAGAAACGCATGGAGTTGGTTCCGGAAGCGGCATAGCTAGAACTGTTATATATAATGGGATAGCCAGAATAGGAAGTGCTGGTGCCTTCGTTGATATAATTCCAGCAATAGGGCAGGTTATTGGTAGCTACCGAAGTGCTGGTGGTGGCGCCAGTCCAGGAATCAAAGTTCTCCATGAAAGGAAGGGTGGCCATGTCTTCACAAGCGGTGCGCTCACTTACCATGCGCCAGTCGCTGTTATCGCCACCACAGATGCTTCTGATTCGGATATAATATACGGTATTGGCATCCAAACCGCTGATGGTATATGGTGCGGTGGTTACAGTACCTTCCGAAACCCAGTTGGTATTATCGGTGCTGTATTCCAACTCCCATGAGCTTTCCATGTAGCCTGGTGCCCAATTTACAGTAATGCTTTCATCATCGAATTCGCTGACATATATGTTGGGAGCTACACAGCTCACGGTATTGTCGCATGGGATAAAGAACTTCACATTGCTGCGGTTGGAGGAAGTAGAGCTGCTCGGACTGTTGCTTGTGGGGTTGGTGGGATCAGGGTTGCTGCTGTCGCTGTAGTAATACACCGAACGGTTGGCACCTGCATTGTGTGCGTAGAACGTATATGAACTGCCATTATAATCGCCAGAGTTATCATCTATCACAAGCACGAGGTTGTCTGTGCCATTATATTGGAATGGTGTGGTGAACACAAAGGTGTTCCAGCCTTGACTGCAGTTCAGATGGCCGCTGTAGACTTGCTGCATGCCTGCTATAGGAATGTAATTCGTGGTGCTGGAGAAGGTGGATTGAGTGGTGTGACCTAAATAGATGACCACGTTCGTCTTATCCGTTGATGCGGTGGCGTATGCATATTGAAATGCGATACTGTCGATGGTGGCGGCACCGCCCATTTCAGAGGCAAGGAATATCTGCTGGGTATAGCTGTAGTTGTAATAGTTGTTCAAAGGAAGTAAATATGTGGTAGTTGTGCCTTCGGTGAAGGGATCGCCACCCGACAAACAGGGGGTGGTGAGCGTTGTATATACCGTGTCGGCATCGCCCATGTCACACTCAGATAAAACGAACACATCGTATTCCGTGTTCGGTTCAAGACCGGAAATCATGCAGCTGGTGCCGGTGACTGACTGTGTAATCCAGTTTTCCATGCCAGCTTCTGAGTAACCGACGGTATAGGCAGTGGCGCCTACCAAGGCGGAACCCCAGGTGATGAGGGCTGAAGTCGCCTGCACCTGGTCGGCAGTCACATGTGTGGGCGGTGTGCAATACGGGTCGGTGGTAAAGGTCACAGCAGAGGACCAGTAGCTGTATTCGCCAGTGCCGCAGTCGGCCCGTACATAAACATCATATTGGGTGTCGTCGGTAAGGTTCATGATGGTGTAAGGTGAACTATAGGCGTATTCAGGAGTGCCGGTATAGGCAGGGCTTCCGTGAGGTACACAGACCACTTCCCAGCCAGTTTCGGCATCACCGGCTTGCCAAGAGACTGTGGCCTCCTCAGCCGTATGGCTCATGACTGTGAGGTTGGTGGGAGTAGCGCAAGCCGCTAGTGTGGTGAAGATGCGTGGTGATGACCATGAACCTTCCTCAGAAGAGCAGTAGGGTTTCATATAAACCGCATAAGTGGTGCCGGAACTGAGTCCCGTTAAGGTATAGAAAGTGTCTGTTAGATTCGTAACCATAAGGCCACCACCGAGGGTGTCGAAAGTGCCGGCTTCGCCGTACATCAAGTCCCAGCTTGCCACTGATTGTTGGAAGTTCATCCAGTAGAGGTCAGCGCTATTGGGACCAATGTTGGCAACAGAGGGAGCGAGACTTGCACAGCCGGAAACTACGTAGGTGATTCGCAAATTCGGACGATTGGGACTGACGGAGTTGGCCGTAGCTGTACTTGTGGGGTCGCAGGATGAGAGGGTGGTACTGTAGCGTCGTATATGCGCATTGTTTCCTGTGCCTTGTGAGGTGTATTGGTAACCGCAGTTCGGGTTGTTGGTCGAATAGTCGGAATGTGCTCCGCGGAAGGAGACACCTAAGACGACATTGCTGACACCGTCCCATACAAATGGGTTGTCAAGTTCGATGGAAAACCAGCCCGCAGGGGAAACCCAGTCGCCTGAGTCAACCAGTTGGAGAGTGTTAAATGGAGCCCAGTCAGACGTGCCGGAAAAATATTCGCTCGTACGGTGACCCATGTAGGTGCGGAGGTCGGACATGACCGTTGCTCCCGTCGCATTATAGAACTCAATGGCAATGATGACCGCACCCGCAGGCACGTTGGCTGCCGTAAACTCAGAAGCACGGTAAATCTGTTGGCACCACGAGTAGGCACCACCATAACTCATGGGAGCACCCGCACTACCGCCCGTGGTGGTCGCACTTGTGCCCGTTCCGAATGTCGCAGTTAACTGCGCATTCACTACCAACGGCATCGTCGCCATCAGCATCACTAAAAGGAATAGGATTTTTTTCATGATGTTTTTATTTTTGTTAATACTAAGTTGTGTTTTTTCTGGAGATTTAAATAAATGTAAATATTTGATATATAGGGTATTAAATGTGTTTTAACGTCTTTTGCCCAATTATTACGGAATATTTTAAATTTCAAGCAACAAACCTAATGAAAAAATTAAATGCTTTGACAAAAAAATACAACAAAAAAACAGGGTTATCAACAATGTAGTGTTGATAACCCTGTTTTAGTGATTAGGGGTCAGTGGTCAGGGATTAGTGTAGAGACGCACGACCGTGCGTCTCTACAACTGTAACCTGTTACCTGAAACCTGTAACCTATTTTCTGATAAACTTCTTCGTCGCCGTCACACCCTCGCCGTTCACTCTCACGAAGTACATACCGGCCGCCATGTTGCTAAGGTCGATGCGGGCATGGTTCTCGGTGAGCTGTACGGTCTGGATCATCTGGCCGAAGGCGTTGTAAACCACAGCTTCCTTCACCTCAACATTGCTGTTGACGGTCAGATCGATGTGGTCGTCTGCCGGGTTCGGCATCAAGCTGATGCTGTTGGCCAGCGTGATGTTGTCGATACCCACACCTTCCGTGGTGAAGCTTCCGGTGAGGAAGGAGCTCTGGTTGTCAGCAGCGCAGATAGCTTTCACACGTACATCGTAGGTGCTGTTGGCAGTCAAACCTTCGATTTCGTATGTGGGTTGCTGTACGTTAGCTTCTTGCCACTGGCTTGCGCTCTGCAGCTTGTACTGAACGTTCCAAGCGGTTTCATTGCCACCAGGAGTCCAGGTAACAGTAGCAGTGTTTTCAGTGATGTTGCTCACCTGCAGGTTGGTCGGAGCGTCGCATGGATCAACGGGTTCTGCGGGAGTGGTGAAGCTGGCCGTAGCCCAGTCGCTGGTTTGGTTGTTGCTGCAAACAGCCTGTACACGTACCTGATAAGCTGTCTCGGCAGTTAGACCCGTCAGTTGGTAGTTGGTAGTGGTTACAGAAATGTTGTTGCTCCAGTTAGCGGCTGAAGCAGCCTTGTACTGCAGATTCCAAGAGGTCTCGCTGCCACCAGCGGTCCAGGTCACGTCAGCACTGTTGTAAGCGGTAGCGGTGGCGGTAAGGTTGGTGGGTACATTGCAGCTTTGGCCTGCAGAGGTGGTGAAGGTCTGCTCACTACCATAAACCGTTGAACCATTGAAGGTGATGAATGCCTTGAAGGTGTAACCCGTGTTGGCAGTCAAACCAGTGAGGTTGGCGGTGAAGGTATTGCCTGTGCCTGTACCAGCAATCTGTGTGTAGGTACCGCCATTGGTCAGCTTCCACTCGAAGCCCTTCGCTGTGATGGCCACATTGTCGGGATTTGTAATGGTAGCGTTCAAGGTGGCGCTGGTCTCCGTGATAGCGGAAGCAGCGTTGGTGGCTACCGTAGGATTGGTGGCAGGAGCACCGCTACAATCGGTAGTGAAGGTGTACAGTGTGGTGCTGGCAGTGCTCAAATCACTGATGGTGTAGAGCTGCGTGCCAGTAGGAGCAAGCAGGGTAATGCTGATTTCATCGTCATAGTCGCCGGTGTGCCATACCAAAGAAGTGCTGATGTTGTCGCACAAGGCCACTGTTACAGTATCGTAGGTCTGGGTATCGCTCAGGTTGTGGTTGATAGCCTCTAATGTGGCTACGGTAGCGCCACCCTGTACCACGGTCAGATAGCCGTCGTTCCAGCCGTCGCCATAGCCGTCACCAAGGACAAACGTGTAGCTGCAGGTCTGGGATGCATCGCAGTTGGCAGTGGTAAAGTTGGTGGTTACGTATGCCGACATGTCGTTGTTGCCGCAGTCAGCCTGGATACGCACATTGTAAGCGGTGGTGGCGGTCAAGCCAGTGAATGAATAACTCGGAGTGGTAGTGGTAGCGGTAGTCCAAGTGGTAGCTGTGGCAGTCTTGTATTCTACAATCCAGCTGCTTTCATTGCCACCAGGAGTCCAGGTGAGGTCTGCAGAGGTGTTTCCAATGTTAGAAACAGTCAAACCTGTTGGTACTGGGCAGGTGTTGCTTGCGCAAGAAACGGTCAAAGCCCAACCGCTCTTAACCACAGAACCGTCGGAGTGGAAGTGGAGGGTGATAGGACCAGTGGTGGAAGTCAGCAAAGGAACAGTCAGGTTCTCACCTTGGTAATGACCGAGCTGGGTACCAGATGTGTTCGGACCATCGTAGATATCCAAATAGTCGCAGCAGGACTCGGTGGAAGATGTACCCTGAATAGTGATCAAATTGCCGGCAGTTTCAGGTTGGATAGTCAGGAAAGACTCGCTGCTATTGCTGTAGTCGCCGTTGATACCACCGTTGTCGTAGATGATCATTTCACAGGTGGTGATGGTATTGGTACCAGTGCTGGGCATGTTGTATGAACCCGGTGTGGCAGAAACGGGACCAGCCCAGTTGCTTTCGTCACCAACGCCGCAGATAGCACGTACGTAGAATTCGTAAGTGGTGGCAGTTGCCAAGTTCTCAACAGTGTAAGGAATGGTACTAACTTGGATAATCGTGGCTTCTGATTGATCGTCAGGATCGAAACCGGGTATACCGTAAGCAATCTCCCAATCAGTTTCTGTGCCGCCGGCATTCCATGTCAAGCTTACTGAAGTGGCGGTAGTTCCTGTTACATTGAGGTGAGTGGGTTTCGGACATGACGGAATCAAGTCAATAGACAGCTCGTCAATATAACCATAGCAATAGGTTGAGGTGTACATGTTCTTGAAAGCGATGTACTGACCGTTACCTGTGTAGTGGTTGAATGCAACTTCTCTCTCTACCCAAGTAGTGTAACTTGCGTCGGGATAAACAGTATCAACAGGTACGAAAGTGCTGGCGTCTGTCGGACTGGTCATCACACCTACAATCATCATGTCGGTAGCGTATGTGCTTCTGTACATAAAGGTAGCTTGCAGAGTGTTGATAGGAATAGAGGCATCAAATAAAGGAGTGATGGCAATGTTATAGGTGCCGCTGGTACCTGCATAGAAGTACATGGAGCCTACACCGGCATAGTGGGTAGCATTGATATAAGGTCTGTCGGAGCTATAGGTGTTGATTTTACCCCAGCAGGGAGGATAAATCGTGGTTCCTGTGCCGTAGGTGTCGAAGTTGTCAACGTATGGCAGGGTGGTGATTTCATCGCAAGCGGTTCTGAAAGTATATTGCAGCCAGGTGCTGGTGCCACCATCTGAGCAAATGGCTCTGACATATACATCGTAAGCAGTGTTGCCTGTCAGGTTGGTAAGCTGAATGCTATTGGTGTAAGCAGTCTCAGGAGTTTCAGTCTCCGGGTTGGTAATGGTACCAGCTACACCGTAAACAACCTCCCATTCTGTCTCACTGCCACCAGCGGTCCATGCTACTTCGGCATCAGAGGTGGTGACTGCGCCAACAGTATGGATGTTGGTAACATGTTCGCAAGAAGGAATAACATCAATATTAATATCATCAATATACATATAGCTTGTGATGTTGGCAGGAATTCTGAAGGCTACGTAACGTCCGTTACCCATATAGCCGTCAGTGTTCACTTCAAACAATTCCCAAGTGGAAGTGGCCGTCGGACTGAGGGTCTGACCTATCTGCACAAAGGTGTTATAATCTTCAGGATCTGACATAATACCTACTTCGATATTGTAAGCGGCAGAGGTCTTATAAGCCCAGAAGCTGATCTGCAGGTTGTCCATGTCAACTTCATCGGCGAAACGCGGAGAAGCGATGTAGGAATAATAAGATGAAGTACCATAGAAGTAAACTGAATAGGTTCCTGAATGATGATAGGAAGAAGAGGTGTATGGATAAAGAGTGCTGGTATAGTTGGAGTTACGGGTCCAGCAGGTTACCATGTTGCCTGAACCTGATGCAGGAGCATCGTCAAAGTTCTGCATATAAGGCACAGTGACATCAGCGCAAGCTGTTCTGACATTCAGGGTTACCCAGTTGCTGTATTCCGAACCGCAGTCGGAGCGGAGACGGATGTAATATCTGGTGTCGGCATTGAGGTTGTCCAATTCGTAAGGAGCAGTTACAGAACCTTCTGAAGTCCAAGTGGAATCATCGGTGCTGTATTCCAGTTCCCAAGCGGTCTCGGTGTAGCCAGGAGCCCAGTTCACGGTGATGCTTTCTGAAGTCACTTCAGCGATATAAGCGTTGGGTGCCACACAGGTGGCCTGGTCGTCGCAGGGCATACCAAATCTCACATTGTTACGAGAGGTGCTTGTGGAGCTGGTGCCGCTGCCATCAGGAATGGTGCTGATGCTGTATGGATCGTCATCCTGATATTCGTAATGAGCCAGAGTCTGACTGGTGGTATGGCAATAGAAGTAGTTGGTACCACTCCATGAACCGGTGGCGTCAATTACAATGACTGCGAGGTTATCGGTGCCGTTGTATTGGAATGGGGTGGTGAAACTGAAGGTGTTCCAGCCTTCTACCAGGGTGGGCGTAGCGTCATATACCAAGGTGGCAGTGCTGGCATTCAGCCATGCGCCACTGGCTGCTGAAGTATGCATCAGGTAAATTTTGAGATGACGGTTGGCGTTCGCAATGGTTTGAGCCTCGAAAGCAATGGAGCTGATTGGAGCTGCACCGTTCATTTCAGATGCAAGATAAATCTGTTGGGTGTAGCTGTAGTTGTACAGACAGTATTCGGGGAAATAACTTGTGGTGCTGGTGCCATTGCCAATCTGATATGCTCCACCTACCAAGCAACCGGTTGTGAATGATGCCTGGGCGGGGCTGGCTGTGCCGTTGGGACAGTCGGAAGTAACTCTAACTGTATAAGGAGTGGAGGGATTCAAGCCTGACAGCATGAATGCTGTGGCATCGGTAGTACCTGCTGTTGTCCAGTTGTTCTGGCCAGTCTCAGTGTATTCTACAGTGTAGCCTGTTGCACCGTAAAGAGCGGCACTCCAGCTTACCAATGCGGAGGTTCCTACAATCTGGGAAACATTAACATCGACAGGTGATGAGCATAAAGGAGTAGTGGTGAAAGTACCGGCTATTGACCAGTCGCTGTTATCACCGTTATCACAAGCTGCACGGACATATACGTCGTAGGCAGTTTCATCGTCTAAACCGGTAAGGGTATACGGACGAGAGGTGACAAGTTCAGGAGTGCCTTCTGAAACAGCATGTCCTGCGGGAACAACTACCACATCCCATGCGCTTTCTGTACCGTAAGGTGTCCAGTTAACACTGGCTCCTTCAGAGGTGATGTTGCCAAATACCACATTTCTTGGTCTGGGACAGCCAGGAATGTGGTCCACGGTAATATCATCAATATATACAGAGTATGTTGAACCGGTGTTGGTCAGCTTTAATGCGATGTATTGGCCATTACCTGTGTAAGGACTCAGCATGGCTTCCATGTATTCGAAAGTGCCGGTGGCAGTGTTGTGGAAGGCTTCAACAGGAGTGAAGCTGTTGGGATTGGTGGGATCAGTCATGACACCCACAGTGATCTGGGAGGTGGTGGCAGAGGTGGATCTCATCATGAATGAAACCATCAAGGTATTCAATGGGTTGGTAGTGATATCTACGGGAGGTAATATAGCTAAATTATAGGTGGATGTTGAGCAGTAGAAATAGAGGCCTGCGTTGCCGCTGGTGTGGTAGCTGGTGCTCACATAGGGGTAGTTGGTAGATGTTGAATAGGTGTTTGAACGAGCCCAGCAGTTGGGATAGATGGATGAGCCGCTACCCATGTTGTCGAAGTTCTCTGAGAATGGGAAAGAGCTTATTTCACCACAAGCCGTTCTGAATGAGTATTGCATCCAGATGCTGCCTTCTGAGACGCATACAGCCTTTACATATACATCATAGAGGGTGCTACCACTCAAGTTGGCCAGTGAAATTTCGGGAGTATAAACGTTCTCGGCAGTTTCCAAATCTGGGTCGACGATGCTGCCGGCTGGACCGTAAACCACTTGCCATTCCGTTTCGTCACCACCTGCTGTCCAGGCAATGTCAGCGGAGGTGGCTGTTACAGAGTTGGCTACCGTATGAATGTTGGTGACATGTGCGCAGAAGGGGATGTAATCTACTTCAATGTCGTCGATGTACATATAGCTGGCGGCACCCATCGGAATTCTGAATGCGATATATTTGCCGGTGCCGGTATAGTTGTCGGTATTAACTTCAAACAGTTCCCATGTGGAAGTGGCAGACGGAGTGATATCCTGACCTACTTGCACGAAAGTGGAGTAATCGTTAGGATCTTCCATGATACCTACTTGAATATAATAAGCAGCGGAGGTCTTATAAGCCCAGAAACGAACCTGCAGGTTGTCCATTTGCACATTGTCGTCGAACTGTGGGGAAGCTATATATGAATAATAAGAAGAAGCACCATAGAAATAGGTACTGTAAGTGCCTGAATGGTGATAGGAGTTGGAAGTGTAAGGATAAGCGGTACTTGAGTTGGTGCCTCGTGTCCAGCAGTAAACCATGTTACCTGCACCGGAAGCGGGTGCGGAGTCAAAGTTTTCAGTGTAAGGAACATCAACACTGGTACAGGCGGTTCTGGCTGATACTGATACCCAGTCGCTGTATTCACCGCCGCAATTGGAGCGAAGACGGATATAGTAGTTGGTGTTGGCGTCAAGGTTGTCCAAGTCGTAAGGATGGGTGTTGACCGTTCCGACAGAAGTCCAAGTGCTATTGTCGGTAGAGTATTCCATTTCCCAAGAGCTTTCTGAAAGACCGGGTGCCCAGTCCAAAGTGATGCTTTCAGAGGTTGTTCCGGTGACAAAAACATTGGGAGCAACGCATGTTACAGTGTTGTCGCAAGGAATGAAGAATTTCACATTGCTACGATTGGAGGTAGTGGATGAGCTGGCACCAGCAGATGTCGGGTTGCTGGGAGCTGGGTTGTATGAGTCACTGTAAAAATAAAGTGTGCGGGTCGCACCTGCATTGTGCACATTGAACGTATAGGCACTACCATCGTAATCGTCGGAGTTGTCATCCACTACAAGTACGAGGTTGTCGGTGCCGTTGTATTGGAAAGGTGTTGAGAATACAAAGGTGTTCCAACCTTGGTGGCAGTTCAGATGGCCGCTATATACTTGCGTGAGACTGGACAAAGGTATGTAGCTGGAAGTGCTGGAGAAGCTGCTTTGCGAGGTGTGTCCCAGATAGATGACCACATCGGTTTTTACTGTTGATGCGGTAGAGTATGCATACTCGAAAGCGATACTGTCGATGGTGCTGGAGCCGCCCATTTCAGAAGCGAGGTATATCTGCTGGGTGTATGAATAATGATAATAATTGTTCACCGGAATTGTGTAAGCTGTGGATGTACCTTCGGTGAAAGGATCTCCGCCTGCCAAGCAATGGGTGGAGAAGTTTCTCTCAATGGTGTCAGCGGTGCCGAGGTCACAATTGCTATATACCATCACTTCGTAATCTGTGGCAGGCTCGAGTCCTGGAATCATATATTCGGTACCATCCACAAGCTGCATATTCCAGCTGTCCTGACCCGCTACTGAATATTCCACAGTGTAGCTGGTAGCACCATATTGGGCGGGATTCCAGCTTACCAATGCGGAGGTGCCTGTAACTTGGCTCACGGTGACATTTAATGGGGATGAGCAATGCGGGTCAGTGGTGAAATGGGTCGGGAATGACCATGGGCTGTATTCACTGCCGCAGTTAGCGCGTACATATACATCGTAGGTGGTCTGATCATCCAGGCCAGTGACTGTGTATGGATGGGTGGAGGCAGACTCCGGTGTGCCATCCGTTACAGCGGTGCCAGTGGGAACCACTACGACTTCCCATGCGTATTGGTCATTTGAGGCAGTCCAGTCCACATCCACGGTGGTGGCAGTGACATTGCTGGTGTGTACCGAGGAGGGTTTTGCACAAGAGGGAATGGTCTCAATTATGAGATTGTCCATATAGGCGTATGTGCTGGTACTTGTGTAATCGTTTTTGAAAGCGATATACTGGCCAGTGCCTGTGTAGTTTTCAAATGAAACAGTCCTTTCAACCCATGTGGTAACTGAGCTTTCCGGCTGAATCGTTTCAATGGGAACAAAGGTGCTGGCATCTGTGGGGTCTTCCATAACACCCACAATCAGACGGTCAGTAGCATAGGTAGCTCTGTACATGAAGGTCGCTTGAAGGGTGTTGATAGGAATGGAAGCGTCAAACAGAGGAGTGATGGCGATGTTGTAAGTGCCGCTTGTGCCAGCATAGAAATATAAGGAGCCCACACCTTCGTAATGGGTGGTGTTAATGTATGGTCTGTTGGAAGAGTATGTGTTGATTTTGTACCAGCAGGTGGGATAGGAAGGATCACCAGTTCCGTAAGTGTCAAAGTTTTCGGTAAAGGGAAGTGTGGTGATATTGTCGCAGGCGGTACGGAATGCAATAGTTCTCCAGGGACTGTATGTGCCTTCTGTGCTACAATAAGAACGAACGTATGCATTGTAGGGGGTGTTGGCATTCAAACCAGTGAAGGTATAGAACGTGTCGGTAACAGCAGTACCGATAGTGTTGCTGTCGGGAACAACGGTTTCAGAGATGAAAACTTCCCAGTCGGTTTCAGTTTCGCCAGGACTCCATGAAAAGTCAGCCCCGTCGGAAGTAATGTTACTCATGGTCAGACTTCTGGGTGCACGGCATCCTGAAGGATCTGTGATTTCCAGTTTTACATTGGCACGATTCGACTGTACATAGGTGGTGCCGGAAAATGAACCTAAACTATAAGGGTTGGGATCCGATGAGTCGCTATGGGCTGAAATAACAGAACTGGTTGCACTGGTATAGTAGAAATATTGAGTGGTGTATCCACTGGTATATTCGTGAACGGCAATCATCAGGTTGCTGGAACCATCGTAGGAGAATGGAACATCAAGGGTAATGGTTGACCAGCCTGTCGTTGGAATAGTCCAAGATCCTTGGTAAACGATGTCAGCTGCTGTGACTTGTTCCCAATCAGTGTTGCTTGAAAAAGAGCTTCTGCTTACATTTTTCATGTACACAACAATGCTGTTGGTCTGTCCAGAACCGCTGGACTTTTCGTAACTGATGGAGGTGATGTCACCAGCAGAACCACCGGCTGCGGTGATCTCAGAAGCGGTATAAATCGCCTCGACAAAGGAGTAACCCCATAATGAATTGAAAGGGGTGTAGTACGTGGTGCTGGTACCCGTACCAATCGTAATCTCCTGCTGTGCTTGCGTGATGAGCGGCAATGTGAGTATCGCCGTCAGCAAAAAGAATAGGAATTTTTTCATGATGTTTTTATTTTTGTTAATACTAAATTGTGTTTTTTTTCTGTTGGATTTGGTAAATGTAAATATTTGATAAATAAGGTGTTAAATGTATTTTGAAGTTTTTTGTTTAAACATTGCGGAATATTTTGAATTTCGAACTACAAACCTAATGAAAAAATCAAATGCTTTGACAAAAAAATACAATAAAAAAACAGGGTTATCAACAATTGATTGTTGATAACCCTGTTTTAGTGATTAGGGGTCAGTGGTCAGTGGTCAGAAATTCAGAGTTCAGAATTCAGAATTCAAAATTCAAATTGTCAACTGTCAATTGTCAATTTATTCAATTGGCACATTAGCACATTAAAATCTCCCCTTGAGCACGAAGTGCGAAACTCCCCTTTGGACGAAGTCCACTCCCCTCGAGCATAGCGAGACTCCCCCCTGCGAAGCACTCCCCGTCTTAACGTTTGATAAATTTCTTCGTCGCCATCACATTGTCGCCGTTCACTCTCACGAAATACATACCGGAGGCCATGTTGCTCAGGTCGATGCGGGCATGGTTCTCAGTGAGCTGTACGGTCTGGATCATCTGGCCGAAGGCGTTGTAAACGATAGCTTCCTTCACATCTACATTGCTGTTGACGCTCAGTTCGATAAAGTTGTCAGCGGGGTTCGGCATCAGGCTGATGCTGTTGGCCAGCGTGATGTTGTCGATACCCACAGCAGAAGTGGTGAAGCTTATCTCATCGCCATAAACGGTTCCGCCTTCATACGTGATAAATGCCTTGAAGCTGTATTCCGTGTTGGCAGTGAGATTGCTGAGCGATGCGGTGAAAGTATTACCGGAGCCAGTGCCGGCAATCTGTGTATAGGTGCTGCCATTGGCCGGCTTCCATTCGAAACCCTTGTCGGTAATGGCTACATTGTCGGGGTTGTTGATGGTGGCATTCAGGATGGCGGTGGTCTGGGTCACATTGCTGGGTGAGATGGTTAACACGGTTGGATCGGTGACTACGGGAGGAGTATTGCTGCCGTCAATGGTGATGTCATCCAGCAAAACGCCGTAGCCGTGGTTGGCTATACCTACAAACGCAAGCTGGTAGGTGGCCGACAGGTTGGGTAGGTCAAGAGAGTCCTTTGTCCATGTGTTGATAGTTCCATAGTAGAGGGTCAGCATTTGCCACGGGTCGTTGGGATTGCTACGGTAATAAACATACAGCTGATCTTGGTTGTTGCCCCATACCTGCTGGGCATACCACAGGGTGACGTATGCTTCCGTCATGCCGCTAAGGTCCAATATGGGGGTGACCAAACGGGTGGTCAGACCATCTTCACTTTCGGCGAAAAAGAAAGCATTGTAAGAACCGCTATGGGCATTGTGGATATATCCGTTGTTGTGACCACCAGCTTGGAATGCCCAGTTTACGTTGTTATAGACATATTCTTGTGACCAGCAGTCGGGCATGAGGCCGTTGTGCTCGAAATCTTCGGTGAAGGGGAAGGTGGTGACAGCATCGCAGAAAGTGGTGAACATCGTTGAAATCCACAAGGATTGCACGTTAACATCGCAGACCGTCTGCACGCGTATCTGATAGGGGATTCCGACAGTCAGGCCGCTAAGGCTGTAGGTCGGGGTGTTGCTCACTTGAACAGATGTCCAGGTGGTATCTCCGCTTGCTCTGTATTCTAAAATCCAGTTTTCCTCAGTGCTGGCGGCGTCCCATGAAATGTCGGCACTTGAGCCGGTGATATTCATAACGCTGAGGTTGGTGGGAGCAGGGCAGGCCAATGGCGCGATGGAAACATTGCGGACAATAGCTCCTGGCTGCACACCACTGTTATGGTCATTCCTCCATAAGAAAACCAGCTTTGCGGTGGAGTTGCCGTCCGGGTTGGTGTTGGGATTGGGCATTACTACCGTCACATGAACGGTGTTGCCATTGGTGAGGTTGAATTTGTAAGGTAATGATGTATAGCCGGAATACTGCAGATAGTCGGTGAAGTTGACGGCGTATGTGTTGAAGGTCGCACTGGCATAGGAGGTGGTGAGGCTGGTGGAAGCAGGATAGGTCTCGTCAACAGGGGCAAGGAACACCTTCAGGTAGTCGAAGTCTTCATCACCACCTATTTGTACATCGAAACTGATTTCCAATTCCTCAGTCGTTCCGATAGTGAACAGCTTCTCAGCGGAGACCACCGAGACGGAGCTGGTGTTATAACCGGGAGTGTTATTGTTGGTGGTGACAAACAGGGCATTGGCGGTGTCACTTACCGCTCTGATGGTCCAGCGATTGCTGCAATTGCCATTATTGAATGCCCATTCCGTTGGGTTGCTGAAATTTGTGCTGAATGGTATGTCAACAGAAGTCATCATGGTGGTGAAGGTGGTGGTGGCGGCAGGAGACAATGTGCCGCTGCAGTCACTGTAAACATTTACGGTGTAAACGGTATAGTCTTGCAGGTTGGAGAGGAGAAGAGTGGTGTCAGAGGTGGTTTCCGTAGTCCAAGCTGTTTCATTTTCAGCCTTGTATTCTACCGTGTAGAGGGAGGATGATCCCGTCCAGTTGAGTTCTGCTGAAGTATTGCTGATATTGGAGGCGGTCAGGTTGATGGGAGGTGTACAGGATACACATGAAACGTTTAATTCGAATCCTTCGTATTGCAAACCTCCGTCAGAATGAAAGACGATGGTCATTGGACCAGAGGAAGCGACCATGGTGGGAATGGTACCAGTACCCTTGTAGTCGCCAAGCATTGTTCCGTTGGTGCCAATACCGTCATAGAGACGGAGATAGTCGCAGCAGGTTTCCGTATGGAAGTTGCCGGAAACGGCAACGGAATTTCCGCTAACTTCAGGGAAAAGCACAAGGGTGTAATCGCAGTAAGCCGTATAGTTATCATTGAAGCCGCCGTTGTCGTATACAATCAGGTCGCAGGTGGTCAGGGTATCACTGCCTAAGAGCCCCATGTTATAGCTGCCAGGATAGGCGGAGATCGGACCTACCCATAGGCTTTGCTCATCTCCACAATTTGCCTGAACGTAGAAGTCGTAGGAGGTGGCGGACAGATTGTTGATGGTGAAGGGAATGGTGTCAGCCTGTACCGTAGTGGCTGCACTGGAGCCCTGCTGATAGCCGGTGGGACCGTACTCGATGTTCCAGGCGGTGGCGGTGCCATTTTCTGTCCACGACAACGTGACAGAATTGCTGGAAACATTGGTGACCGTCAGGCCTGTCGGCTTGGTACATGAGTTGGCGTCATATATCATCACATTGTCGATGTGCAGGTCGTTGTCGCCGTTGGTTACTGTGGATTCACCGTAGAAGGCAATTCTTACCGTTTGGTTGACATAGTTGTCAAGGGGGATGGTGATTTCCTGTCCGGCGGTGGGAATCTGGTCATAGACATAGTCGCCGTTGCCGTCGTTGCTCCATACTGTGGCGTTGGCGGCACTCCAGCTGGCGCCGTCATCAGTGGAGATAATCACCATGAACTTGTCATCAGGCTGGCTGTTAGGCGTAATTGCCCCTGCATTGTTCCAAGTTGTGAGTGCTATTTCGAAGATCAGTGCGGGATTAGCGAGTCCGCTCAAGTCAATGGGTGGGGTCACTAACCACTTGTTGCAATTGGTATTACAGATGTTTAGACAGGCGTGGTGTTCTCCGAATACATGCGTGTTAGTAAATTTCCAACCGCTTGTGGCGGGAATGAGACCTGCGCCGGCAAACACCTCACTGGCCCATCCGTTATTGCGGTTCCAGCATTGCGGAAGACTGCTATTGTCAAAATTCTGTGTGTAGGGGGCTGTGTAGGCGCTGCAACTGGTGGTAAAGCTGCTTGTTCCGATGCTGTTTATGGTGCTGCCGTCGCCACACACTGCGGCTACATAACAAGTGTAGCTGGTAGAAGGGGTCAGCTCGTCGAGGGTGTATCCGCTGGTATCTTCGGCGAGTATGTATTCGATTGCCGTCCAGCCAGTGTCGGAAGCTGCTTTGTAATAAATGTTGTAAAAGTCAGCACTGCCGCCCCAGCTTACAACGGCCGAGGTGCTCGTTACGGTAGATACAGAAAGTTCAGAGGGGTAGTCGCAGGCAATGCAGTTTCCAAAGAGGGCCACAGTGGCACTGGCTGTACCGCTGGTGATACTTACCATGTCGCTGTCCACCCCGGAAATATTGGGAAAATAACGGACATACAAGTCATGGTCGGTGGCCTGCATGGTGACAGTTTGGGAGTAGTTGACATTGTCGGTAGAGATTTCAAACGGGGAATTCACCGAGACGTTAATCGCACCTGTGAGGTTGAAACCGTTGATCGTCACCAATTGCCCTGCCGAAGGTGTTCCTGCCGGCACATCAACAAATTGCAGTGTGCTGGGCTCCACCGTGATGACAGAAGATGCCATGGTGGAAGTAACGAGGATGTCGTCGAGCATGATGCCAAACTGGTTGGTGCAGTTAAAGTGGCGGAAAGCGATATAGACCGTTTCATTATCGTAGTTGTTCAAATTCACTGTAACTTCTCCCCAGAATCTATCTGGAGTTTCTTCATATAGTAGGGTAAATGCCGAAGGGTCGCTTGCCGAGGTGGTGGAAATATATACTCCATAATGTTCGGAATTGTACATAAAGCCTCTCATTCTCCAAAACGACAGAGAACTGGATGTGCCCAGTGTGATGGCAGGGGTAACCAGCCAGTTGTCGGGTGTCCTGCCTTGGGAGGAGGAAATTATGGAATAACCATCATAATCGTTGAGATGGCCTTGACCATATATAGTCCACGTATCTCCATCGTTGTTGGCATCAATATTGGTCCATCCAGAAGGAATAACCCCTGTTTCAAAGCCTTCACTGAAAATCGGAACTTGGGCTTGTACATTTAAAACAAAAAGGCTTGTCACCAACGCAAGAATAAATAAAATTTTTTTCATAGGTGAATGTTTATAGAATAGATTTGCAAAGATACATTTTTTTCAATTAGCAAATTAGTTAATTAGCAAATTAGTCAATTTTTTTTAAAAAAGTAGAGACGCAAATTTTGCGTCTCTACTTTTTCGGTTAGGCGTTAAGGCGTCAAGAAAAACTCCCCTCGAGCACGTAGTGTGAGACTCCCCTTTGGACGAAGTCCACTCCCCTCGAGCGCAGCGAGACTCCCCTGCGAAGCACTCCCCGTTATATCGCTTCCACAAGTTCAGAAAAAAATTAAGAGTTAAGAATGTCTCCACCCTTAACTCTTAATTTCAATGCTAATTAAGCTCTAAGACCTAAGTTCTTAATTCTTAATTCTTAGTTCTTAATTACTTCTTGATGAACTTCTTCGTAGCCGTCACACCCTCGCCGTTCACTCTCACGAAATACATACCGGCAGCCATGTTGCTGAGGTCGATGCGGGCATGGTTTTCAGTGAGTTGTACAGTCTGGATCATCTGGCCGAAGGCGTTGTAAACGATAGCTTCCTTCACTTCAACATTGCTGTTGACGCTCAGTTCGATGTAGTTGTCAGCGGGGTTCGGCATCAGGCTGATGCTGTTGGTCAGCGTGACATTGTCGATACCCACACCTTCCGTGGTGAAGGTTCCGGTAACAAAGTCGCTCTGGTTGTCGGCAGCGCAGATAGCTTTCACACGTACGTCGTAGGTGCTGTTGGCGGTCAGACCTTCGATATCGTAGGAGGGCTGCTGTACGTTGGCTTCTTGCCACTGGCTTGCACTCTGCAACTTGTACTGAACGTTCCATGCGGTTTCGTTGCCACCAGGAGTCCAGGTAACGGTAGCGGTATTTTCAGTGATGTTTCCAACGGTTAAACCAGTAGGAGCATCGCATGGCTCAACGGGCTCAGCGGGAGTG
Source organism: Bacteroidales bacterium (assembly GCA_016290295.1). Taxonomy (GTDB): domain Bacteria; phylum Bacteroidota; class Bacteroidia; order Bacteroidales; family WCHB1-69; genus RUG11690. The sequence goes on along the minus strand of JAEETJ010000004.1, from coordinate 170,190 downwards.
GTGAAGTTAGCAGTAGCCCAGTCGCTGGATGAGGTACTGCTGCAAACAGCCTGTACACGTACCTGATATGCAGTTTCAGCAGTCAGGCCGGTGAGCTGGTAGTTGGTAGCAGTTACGGCAATGCTACTGCTCCAGTTGGTAGCGGAAGCGGCTTTGTATTGCAGGTTCCAAGCGGTTTCACTGCCGCCTGCGGTCCAAGTCACGTTAGCAGTGTTGTATGCCGTAGCGGTAGCGGTGAGGTTGGTGGGAACATTGCATGTCTGCTGTCCTTCTTCCAAAGTAGTGAAAGGCACGTCGGCGCCATAAACAGTGTTACCGTTGAAGGTGATGAATGCCTTGTAGGTGTATGCCGTGTTGGCGGTCAAACCAGTGAGGTTGTGAGTCAGCGTGTTGGCAGTGCCAGTCAGGTTAACCACAGTATAGGTAGAAGCGCTTGCAGCTTTCCATTCGAAACCGCGAGCAGTGATGGTCACATTGCTGGGGTTGTTGACAACACCGTTCAACGTGGCGGTAGTCTGAGCGATAGCGGAAGCAGCTTGGGTAGTTACCGTAGGATCGGTTGGTGTGGATGAACTATTCAGGTCGATTGTCACATCATCCAACCAGTAATAATAAACGCTTGAATTTGAGTGTTGACGGAATGCAATGTATTTGTTGATACCTGATACAGCTGTAGTGTCAAAGTTGAGGGTGTATTCAATCCAGCTGGTGGAAGTCGGTTGGATAGTCCATACGCCGACGAAAGTGGATACATCGTTAGGATCTGTCATCACACCAACTTCAAAAGTACCAGAGGAAGTGGTGCTTTCAGCCTTCAGCCAGAAGTTCAACTGAAGGTTGTGGATGTCTTCTGCAAACTGAGGTGTTACTGCTGTGGTAGGTGTGGTGGTCTCTGACTGGAATCTCAAGCTGGCTGGTGCGGAGTGCTGATATGCGGTTACAGCGTATGGATAGCCAGAATATTGGATAGGTCTGGCCCAGCAAGTTGGGAAGGCGCTTTCGCTGCCTGACGAGATATTGTCAAAATTCTCTGTATAGGGCAGCGTGGTGATAATATCGCAGGCAGTGTAGAATGAAATGGTTTGATAGCTGGATTCTTCACTTGTGCAATCAGATTTGACACGTACAGTGTAATGGCTGGCAGCTGATAAGTTGTTGAGGGTGTACTCAGGAGTTGTTGAGACATTAACAATAGTCCATGAACTGTCACCTGCAAGTTGATATTCCAATACCCATGCGGATACCTCATCGCTGGAAGTCCAGGAGATGTCTGCAGAGTTGGTCGTAATGTTGTCAACTGTTAATGCGGAAGGCATCGGGCAGCTGTTCACCGCAACGTTGACATTGCTGATGATGGCGCCAGGTTGTGTGCTTGTCGAGTAGTCGTTGCGCCATAAGAACACTAACTTAGCATTAGACGAAGCAGTGGGGTTCTCATACGGGTTGGGCATTTCAACAGACACGTGCAGCGTGTCGTTGGTCAAACTGAGTTTGAATGGGTTATAAGAACAACCTGTTTGTGAGAGGTAGTTTTGGAAGTTGACAGCATTGGGCTCGTAAGTGTAAGAGGCATAGGTTGGTGTGGAGGTCGTTGCCGGATACTCGTTTTCTGCCGGGGCAAAGAACACTTTCAGATAGTCGTATGAATAGCTGGATGTGCCCTCACCGCCAACATAAACGTCGAAGCTGATAACGACTGAAGCGTTGTCACCCACGTTGAGTAATTTCTCGGCGGAGACAACGGAAGTGCTTGATTCGTTGTAGCCAGGAGTGGTGCCGTTGTTGGTAACAAACAAGGAAGGTGTGGCGTTCACAGTGCCAGTGGCCCAGTAGTTGGTACAAGTACCATTATTCAAAACCCATTCATTGGCTGCGGTGAAATCAGCGGTATAAGGCAGCTGTTCAGGAACCTGAGTAGTGCGGAAAGTGAAGGAGACGGTAGTGGAGAGGCTGTCGTTGGCATCATTGCAGTCGCTGTTCAAATAGATGGTGTAGTTGGTGTTCGGAGTAAGGTTCGACATCGTGAACGATTCGGTGGATGCTACATCTGCGGTACCTGTGCCAGGAGTGAAACCAGCTTCACCAAATTCTACATTGTAGCTGCTGGCGGTGCCGTTCCAGGTAATGGTGGCCTCGTCGGAAGAAACGTTGGAAAGGGTTATACCTGTAGGTGCAGGACAAGCTACTGTTGTGGTGAAATGGATAGTATGAGTAGCATCGGGATTAGTTTCCGGAGTGCCACAGTCGGTAATTACATACACATCATAAGAAGTAAGTGGATCGAGACCCGTGAGGGTAACGGTAGTGTCGGTAGCAGGTGCTGTAATCCAATCATTACCAGTAGTTTCCTTATAGTAAACCGTCCAAGCTGTGTGGGTGTCGTCAAGGTCAACCCAGCTGATGGTGGCCACATGTCCGCCGATGTTGGTGGCGGTCACGCTGGTCTTCACAGGTGACTGGCAGTCGGGAGCGATTTCCACGATGAAGTCGTCAACATTCCAGCCAGAGCTGCTGCCTGGACCTGTGTAACGAAGAGCAATTCTTGCATTGGAGACGGTAACATTGCCGAAACTGAATGGTCCCATGTAGTTACCGTTGCCACCATTGCTACCACCACGTGCGCCAGGTGTGCCAGCATTGGCAACAGAGACGAATGTGGATGCGTCGTTGACATCTGTCATGTAGCCGACCTCAACGTTAGTATTGGTATAGCTGTAACCTGTAGCCCAGAAGGAGATTCGAAGCTCGGAGAGGTCGTTGGTGAACTGAGGAAGTGCCAGCATGTTGAGGGTGCCTTTCAGCTCGGCGGTGTTGGTGCCAGAGTGTGCAGCCTGACCGTATTCGCAATAGACAAACGGGGCAGTACCGTTGTCCACTACTTCGGTGACAGGTCTATCCCAGCATACAAACTGTTGTACACCGCTACCTTGGTAATTTTCGAAGTCTTCTGTCCATGGATTGTCAACCGTGATGGTGATGGCGTCACAGGCCGTAGCGAAAGTGGCAGCCGATGAGAGCATGGAGGTGTCACCATTGCAGATGGCGGCAACACGCACGCTGTAAATGGTGCTGCTGGTCAGTCCGGTGAAGGTGTAGGTGGTGTCGTTGGCAGGATAACCGGTGGTCATGTCGCCGTTGAGGAAGAGTACATAGCTGTCGCCTGTGCCGCTCCAGTTGACGGTTGCACCGTCCAATGTCGGGTTGGAAGTGGTGACATTAGTAGGCGGGTAGCAGGACACGCAGGTGGCGGTGACAGCAATACCTGAATAAAATACACTTCCATCAGAATGGAATACAAGGGTAAGAGGACCTGACTGTGACATGACGTCTACAGTTTGGTTCTGGCCAGTGTAGTATGCAAGCTCTGTGCCACTTGTGCCAACTCCGTCATATACATACATGTAATCCCAGCTGTTTTCCGTGTTGCTTGTACCGGAGAGGTATAATACCGCATTCGGATTTTCGGGATAGAGAACGAGGGTGAAATCACAGTAAGAGCCGTAGTTGCCATCGGGACCACCATCGTCGTATATAATCATACCGCAAGTAGTCAGCGTGTCGCTGCCGGTGGAGCCCATGAGGTATTGACCGGGGATGGCGGTTATTGGGCCTACCCACTCACTGCCGCAGTCACTCTGTATGTAAATATAATAAGTGGTAACGGGAGTCAGATTCTCTATCGTGTAGGGGTTGTCGGTCACGCTGGGGATGAGAGTGCCTGTTCCCTCACCAGGGGTGAAGTCGGAAGTGGCGTATTCGATATTCCAGGCAGTGGCAGTGCCCATTGCAGTCCATGAGATAGTGACGCTGTTATCACTTACGCTGTCTACGGTCACTGCGGAGGGGTACATACAGTTCGGACGTTCTTCCAAAGTCACATCGTCAACGTAGAAACCACAGCTTTGGGCGTTGGAAACGCGGAAAGCAACGTAGGTGCCGTTGCCAGTGTAATCCTCTAATGAAATGTGCTGTTCCACATATTCGTATGTGTTAGCTGCTGACAAATCGATGATACTTACAGTCTCAAAGGTGGTTGGGTCTTCTTTGTCGGTCATCACACCCACTTCCAGACTGCCGGTGTTGCCACTGCGGCATGCATAGAAGGAAACCATCAAGTCGCTTGCATTGAAGGTGACGTCCAGCTCGGGCATGATGGCAATATTGAAGCAACTGTTGGTGTGGTGGAAGTCTAAGAAATGCGTTCCACTATGAGCGTAACTGTTGCTCGGGATATAAACATAATGTGCGGGGTCAGAAGCGTAACGGTCCCAGCATAAAATGTAATTATCCTGGGTGGTATTGTATATGGTGCTGGCGTCTTCGAAGTCTTCGCTGTAGGGTAACTGCGTAAGTGCACCGCATTCAGTTCTGGCACTAGCTACTGACCAGTCGCTTTGTTCAGCGCCGCAATCGGAACGGACTTGGAAATAGTATTTGGTGTTAGCGTTAAGCCCTGTCACTTCGTATGGGTGAGTAGTTGTGGAGCCAACAGGGGTCCAGTTGCTGTTGTCATCAGAATATTCTATTTCCCATGCGCTTTCAGTGTAACCAGGTGCCCAATCCAAAGTAATGCTGTTTTCGCTGGTTTCGGTTACATACACGTTTGGTCTCACACAGGTGACAGTTTCGTCGCAGTCGATGCCAAATATAATGTTACAGCGAGTGGAAGAGATGTCGGAATAGCCACCTGACGGGATGTTGTTGATGCTGTATGGGGTGTTGTCCTGATACTCGCAGTGGGAAAGTGTGGCGCTTGCGGTGTGGCAGTTGTAGTAGTTGGAACAGTTGTAGGAGCCAGTGGCGTCAATGATAATCAGTGCCAGATTGCTCGTGCCGTTGTATTGGAACGGAGTGGTGAAATTGAATGTATTCCATCCTAAAACAGGATTGAAGGTGCCGCTATAGACCAGCTGTGCATTGGTGGTTGGCAGCAAATCGCCGGAAGCCGCTGTGGTATGCATCAAATAAATGCTGATTTGACGGGAATTGGATGCAATGGAGTAAACGTCAACAGCAATCGAGTTAATGTTTGCTGCTCCATTCATTTCGCTGGCGAGGAAAATCTGTTGTGTGTAGCTGTAGTTGTAGCAGCTGTTTGTGGGGTAGTAGGAAGTGGTAGAGGTACCCTCTCCAATTTGCAGGTCGCCGCCCACTAAGCATTTTGTGGTGAATGTTTTTTCCACTGTATCAGCGGTGCTGATGTCACAGTTGGAATATACCATTACACTATAAGTGGTGTTGGGTTCAAGGTTGGAAATCATGAACTGGGTGCCGTCAACAACCTCCATGGTCCAGTTTAGACTGTCTTGTGTATATTCGACAGTATAGTTGGTAGCACCAAAGGCTGCGGGATTCCAGGTCACCAATGCGGATGTACCGGTAATTTGGCTGATGTTAACATTTAATGGAGATGAGCAGAAAGGATAGGTGGTGAAAGAGGTGCCAGTTGACCAATAGCTATGGTCACCGCCACCACAATCGGTGCGTACATATGCTTTATATTGGGTGTTGTCTTGCAAACCTCCAAAGGTATAGGGTTGTGTGCTGGTTTGTTCAGGAGTTCCGGTTTCGGGAGCTGCAGAGGCGGGTACTACCACAACTTCCCAAGCGCTATCATCGGTTCCGGCGGTCCAGCTTACATCCACAGAGGTGGCAGTGATATTGCTTACTAAAACATTGCTGGGTACGCTGGCACAGGTGGCTTCAGTAGTGAAGTTTGCTTGGCGAGGGTTGCTGACCTCAGAGCCGCAATTGGTGCGAACGTAAGCAGTATAGTTGGTGGCAGGTGTCAAATTTGTAAAAGTGTAGAAAGTGTCGGTAACTGCAGTCCAAGTAACTTGGTCCAAGTCAATGACACCGGTGCCGCAATAAACTTCCCATGCGGTTTGTCCTTCACGGGGAGTCCATGAAAGGGTAGCTTCGTAAGAGTCAACATCTGAAATAAGCGGAGAAGTGGGTGCATAGCAGTTGTTGCCGTTAGGCATGATTTCCATCCTGATGTTAGCGCGGTTTGAACTGGTATATTTGTTTCCACTATAAGAACCAAGGTCGTATGGGTTAGGGTCGTATGAGTCACTGTGGAATGTGATAACAGCGTCTGTTGTGCTTGTATAGTAAAAATAGCGGGTGCTGTATCCACTTGTGTTTTCGTGTATGGCAATCATAAGATTGCTTACACCGTCATAGTCAAAGGGGCTGTCAAGGGTGATGGTGCTCCATCCTGAGCTAAAAGTATGGCTTCCAGTGTAAACAATGTCAGCCGCAGTCACGGTTTCATAGTCGGTGGTGGATGAGAACGAAGTTCTGTTCACAAGCTTCATATAGACCGTGATGTTGTTGGTCTGATCGGAACCACTGTTGTTGAAGCTGATGGATAGGATTTCACCAGCCATGTCTATTTCTGCGGAGGTATAAATCTGCTCCACAAAAGAATACCCCCATAGGGAATTGTACGGGGTAACGTACGTGGTTTCTGTACCCGTACCAATTTCTACAGTCTGCTGTGCCGACAGTTGCAGGGTGCTAAACCCAAGCATTAATGCCAGCAAAAAAAGTAAAACTTTTTTCATTTTTGTTGAATTAGGTGAATAATAAAGTGAATTGTATTTTTATTTTCTTTTGATTGTAAAATATTTATTATCAATGTTTTAATTTAGATTTGAGCGGTGTTGGTCATGTCCTGTAGTCTGCTTAGATTATTAACATTCTAAAGTTGGCAAAGGTACAAAAAAGTTTTGAAAAAATAATCAAAAATGGTGAATAATCGTTAAATTATCCACCATTAAATGTTAATATCTTGTATGTCAAAAAAGTAGAGACGCGCCGCAGCGCATCTTTACTTTCGGTTAGGCGTCAAGAAGAACTCCCCTCAAGCACGCAGTGCAAGACTCCCCTTTGGACGAAGTCCACTCCCCTCGAGCGTAGCGAGACTCCCCTCGAATGCGAAGCATGAGACTCCCCTGCGAAGCACTTCCCGCTATATCGTCTCCAGGCCTCTACAAGTTAAGAATTAAAAATTAAGAGTTAAGAATGATGATCACCCTTAACTCTTAATTTCAATACCAATTAAGCTCTAAGACCTAAGTTCTTAATTCTTAATTCTTAGTTCTTAATTACTTCTTGATAAACTTCTTCGTCGCACTCACCCCCTCGCCGTTCACTCTCACGAAATACATACCGGCGGCCATGTTGCTGAGGTCGATGCGGGCATGGTTGTCGGTGAGTTGTACGGTCTGGATGAGCTGGCCGAAGGCGTTGTATACCACAGCTTCCTTCACGTTCACATTGCTGTTCACGCTCAGTACGATATAGTTGTCAGCGGGGTTCGGCATCAGACTAATACTTTGAGCCAAAGTGATGTCTTCAATAGCATCTATAAGTTCGAAGTTGGCAATCAGGGTGATGTCTTCTGTCACTGTGAAGGTATAGGGGTTATCAGTGCTTACTTCGGTACCTGCGTCATTGGTCCAGTTCACGAAGCGATAGCCTTCAAGAGCGGTAGCAGTGACCGTAACTTCTGTGTTTTCAGCTACTTGGCCGCTGGCGGTGCTGCTCACATTACCCATATTGGTGTTGGCGCTGGTGACGGTAACATTGTAGTAGGTCACCTGTGGATCATTAGCCTCGAAGGTGGCTGTGAGGGTGGTGTGACCGGTCACAGTGAAGGTATAGGGGTTGGTGCTGAAAGTATTGCCATTGTCATCAATCCACTGTAAGAAGTGATATCCATCATTGGCAGTTGCGGTAGCGGTGAATGGGGTGCCTTCGTCAACAGTGGTTGTACCGGCAGGAGATACCGTACCCATAGTGGCATCTGCACTGTTTAATGTCACAGTGTATTGAGTCGGAGGAGTGGTGCTGGCTGCGAAGACAGCAGTAACGGTGAATGTGGCACCGGCATCTACGAATGACTGAGGTACTGTGCCGAAGGTAATCGGGTTCTCAAAGTCAGTATCATCGGAAGCGATGGTAAATATGTTGGTAACTGTGCCATTCTGTGTGTAATCCAGAATCCATGTGGTGAGTTCATATCCGGCATTGGGAGTGGCAGCAGCCTGAATGCTGTTGCCCACATAGATGGTGTAAGTGCCTGGAGCGGGAGTGGTAGTACCCATGGTAGCATCGTTCACAGCGTAGGTGATGGTGGTGCTGTCGGGATTACCAGCCTCAAAAATAGCGGTGAAGCTTATATTTCCATAACTTATGAAAGAGCTTGCATTGAAGTATGCGGATTGGGAATCAAAAGTTTGTACTGTGGTGCTGGAACCAAGAGTATATTCCCATGTTACGAAGTGGTATCCTGCATTGGGCACAGCGCTGAAGTTTACAGTTTCGCCATCGATATACTGGTAGCTGCCAGGAACGGGGTTGGTGGTACCCATGGTGGCATTGTTAACAGCGAAAGTTACGGTCAATGTGTCAGGCACATAAGTACCCTCATAAATTTGTACATTGTCAATCATCAACACATATTGGTCGGTGCAATTGTGATGACGGAAGGCTACATAGAAGTCTTGACCTGCGTATGCGGAGAGGTCAATATTTTTAACTTCCGCATTGCCATTACTAATCGTCCATTCATCCACCATGGTGAAGGCGTTGGTGTCGATAACGGTAGTGGAAACATATACACCGTAGTGCTCGGCAGGATAGCTTGGAGCAGATGCTACAGACCACTGCATGGTTATAGTGCTACCGGCGTTGCTATGCAGTTTCGGACTGACGAGCCAGTTGTCGGGGTTCAAAGCTGCTAAGGTGCTGTTGTCGAAGGAGTATGAAAGCATGGCTTCCTGATCTGCACCAGTACCGTCGGTCAAAGTTGTCCAGTTGAAACCGTCGTTGTCAGCGTCAATAGTGGTCCAGCAGTTGCGACTGCCACTGGTGAGGTCGAAGGTCTCGGTGAAGGGCAAGTTAATGGCAGTGGTGGCACAAGAAGTTGTTGCGATGATGGTGGCCATGATAGCACTGTCAGTGGCTGAGCAGATGGCTTGTACACCGAACACATAGCCAGTAGAGGCGGTAAGGCTATTGAAGGTGTATGTAGTAGCTGTAACATTGGCAACGAAGTCTTCGCCATTGTAAATATCATAGCTGGCAGCGGTACCGGTCCAACTGATGGTGATGCTGGTTTCGGTGGCAGCGTCAACGGTCAGTGCGGATGCAGGCAAACAGCTTGGGCAAGCGTCGTTCATAGTGAAGAAGGTGTTGCCGCCAACCATGTCGCTGCCAGCACCAGTGAATACCACAGAGTTTCCTCCGTCGTGGATTTCGAAGCTGGTCTCAGAAGCATAGCTGCCACTCACCCAGCTGAAGCTTACGGGAATACCGGAGCATACGGAGAAGGATTCAGTTAATGAACTTGTGCTGGAAGGAAGAGTGAATGTGCCAACAGTGACACCACTCTGCATAATGTTGATGGCATTGCCGTTCCAGCCGTCACCGAATGAGTCTTCACCCACAATAGTGATGGTGCACTGGTCTTCAGCTGCGCATCCCGCAGTTGTGAAGAAGGCATGAGCACTGGCGTAAGTGGAGTCTGTACAAACAGTCTCAATATACCATTCGTATTCCGTAGAGGAAGAAAGGTTCTCCAAAGTGTAAACACCGTCAACATTCAGCTGAACACCATTTACAACATGGTCAATGCTGTCGTTGAGGCTCATGTAATGCAGGTTGAATTGGGTGCTGTTACCACCGTCCCAGGTCAATTCAGCGGAGGTGTTGCTTGCACTGATTGTGTTAAGAGCCATAGCTTCGGAACAATCGGGAACAAGGTCAACGGTAATGTCATCAACATACCAGTACCAAATAGAGGAAGCTTCATATCTGAAAGCGATATAAGCGGTTTGTACATTTTCAGCAGCAGTGAAACGGACGGTGTATTCGTGATAGTCATTGTCACCGATTTCGGCACTTGACATGGACCATGTGGGCACAAAAGTGCTGGCATCAGTCGGATTGGTTATGAATCCAACAGACAAAGTGCCAGAAGAAGTTCCTTCTCTGCGTGTCCAGAAATTGATTTGCAGATTGGACAATTCCTCGTCAAACAGGGGCATAATAGCGTAGGTGGTTGTGGAGGAATTGGCGTGGAATTCCAGTGCCTGGCCGCTGTGGGCGTAGGAACTGGTCACTTTCGGATAGCCGCTATAGGGTGACAATTGTACCCAGCATCCGGGCAGTAAGCTGGTTTCGGTGTTCACATTGTCGAAATTCTGTTCGTGAGGCAAGGTGGTGATAGCGTCACAAACAATGGCAGAGCCAGATAAAATGACGGTATCTTGAATGGTGCCGGCGACAATGGTGATCATACCATCATAGTTGCTTGCAGCAGTGGGAGTATATTGTACATATACGGTGTCATTTACTTCAAATTCGGAATTGGCGGGGATGGTAATCGTGCTGAAATAGTCGGTGCCATTCAAGGAGATGCTATAGGGAGTACCCGTAGTCAGAACGATGTCCTCGTTCAAATTCGTGCTGTTGAGGATAAGCATATTGTTGGGAGTATTACCAACGATTACCTCACCGAAATTAATCTGTGACGGATTGGGAGTGAGGGTGACAGGAATGTCTTCTCCAACAAAGAAGTTGGTGAACAAAATGTAATATTGGTCAGCGTCAGACTCAACCTTGATGGCAATTTGGATGCTCTGTCCAGCGAAATTAGTCAGGTCAATATACTGGGTTTCGGGAGTGGTATTGGTTACCGTCTGGGTGGGTACAATTTGGACCGCATTGGTGTAGGTTGAGCCAGCGGGAATCACATGGACCGAAAACTTTTCGGGATAGGATGACATTGCCACTTGGTAATCGAAAGAGGCAGTGGCGCCATTTTGGGGAATATAGAAGGTGGGTGAAATCAGCCAGTCGTTGGCGGCAGCAGTTGACAAATACTGATAAAATGCATATCCGCCAGAGGTGCTGATAAAGATGGCTCCATTGCTGCCGCTGGCATCATTATTCACATCCACCGTAGTCCAGCATTGGGCTTGTTCCACATTGTCAAAAGCGAAAGAGTAGGGCAGAGGATTGTTGCTACAGTCAATACCGTTACCGGTGAGTGCTATGGTAACGCTGGTGGCACCTGTGCTTGAAAGGGTGATGGTACCCGTAGCCGTTCCGCCAGTTGTGGGAGTAAACCGCACATGCAGGGTGTAGGTTGAGTCAACAGGATTGCTGATGGTGGCGGTTGAGGCGAAATTGGTGCCATCAAAAGAAAGTTCGAACACAGCATCGGAGGAGCTGGCGGTAAGTGCAGAAGTGAGGTTCCATGTTTGTACAGGAACGGTGACCACATTATTGTTGGGAAGCATTACATTGCCTAAATCGAGAGAAGAGGCCGAAGCGATAGCGGGATCGCCGGGCACAGGTGTGATGGAGATGTCATCAATACATAAGCCGAAAACGTCGTTGGAAGTACAGTTGATGGCTACGTAGGTGGCATTGGAGGGAATGCTGTAGCTGTACATGGTCCAGCTTGTGCTGTTGACAGCTTCTGTTTGCAACAGCGTGAAGTCCGACGGGTTGTTGCCAGTGGTTGAGTACAGGATGTTCATGGTCTCGGCACCATAACTGGTGGTTATCTCACGGGCATAAAGAGTCAGGATGCTACCTGTGGTGCTTGAAATTGCTGGCGAAATCAGCCAATCGTTGGTGGTGCTTCCATGTACGATGCTGCTTGGTACAGCATTGAACATAATCAGAAATTGCGAGCCTGAATGGGCGGGATAGTTCGTTGCGGTACTTGGAGAAGTTTGGCTTGGATTAAAGACGATGCAGCTACCTACATAATTGGAATTGGTAAAGGAGCATCCGTCGATGCCATAGGTTGTGGCACTGTCCCCGTCAAAGTAGGTCCAGGTGCCGGCAGGGTCAACAGTGAAAGCTGTATAGCTCTCAAAGTCATCGCTAATTTGCGCTTTCGCGAAGAAAGTCATCGCAAACAACGCAAAGAACAAAGTTAGAAATTTTTTCATTGTTGTTGAATTTGGTTAATATTGAGTTGATAATCGTTTTTGATATTTTTGGGGCTGCAAAGGTACAAAAAAATTGATAATAGAATTTTTTATACATAAATCTTAATATATAGACGCAAAAAATGAAAAATTGTTACAAGAAAAATTCAAAAAAACGGGCAATCGCCCGTTTTTATGTGTCAGTAAAGACGCACCGCGGCACGTCTCTACTTTCGGTTAGGCTTAAGACGTCAAGACGTCAAGAAAAACTCCCCTTGAGCACGCAGTGCGAGACTCCCCTTTGGACGAAGTCCACTCCCCTCGAGCGCAGCGAGACTCCCCTCGAATGCGAAGCATGAGTCCTCCTGCGAAGCACTTCTCGTCTTAACGTTTAATAAGTTTCTTCGTCGCACTCACCCCCTCGCCATTCACTCTCACGAAATACATACCTGCTGCCATATCACTCAGGTCGATGTGGGCGTGGTTGTCGGTCAATACAACGGTCTGGATCATCTGGCCGAAAGCATTGTAAACCACAGCTTCCTTCATGTTTGCATTGCTGTTCACGTGCAACTCGATGTGGTTGTTTGCCGGGTTCGGCATCAGGCTGATACTGTTAGCCAGTGTGATGTTGTCAATGCCTACTTCTGGGGCGGTGGTGAAACTGACGGGTGCTGTCCAGTCGCTGAGGGTGTCGATGCAGTTGGCCTGGATACGTACCTGATATTCCGTTTCGGGATTCAGCCCTGCAAGGTGATAGCTGGGTGCGGCCACAGGAATGCTGTTGCCCCATGTGCTGGTTGAACTCTCCTTGTACTGCAGGTTCCATGCGGTCTCGTCTTCACCGGCGGTCCAGCTGACATCCGCACTATTGTGGCTTATGTTGGCTGTGGTGACATTGGTGGGAATATTGCAGCTGAGAGGTGTGGGAGGTGTTGGCGGGGTATAGGCAGTGTCACCGGTAATGATAAAGTTGCGAATGATAGCACCAGGTTGTGTGCCTAAATAGTCATCGTTTCTCCACAAGAATACAATCTTGGCTTCTCCGTTAATGTCAGGATTGGCTACATTCATGCTGATATGTAAAATGCTGTCTTGCGTGAGGTTCAGTTTATAAGGATAATTGAGCTCACCTGTTTGCCAGATATAATCATTGAAGTTGAAGGCGTAAGTGGTATATCCGGCTGCGGATTGGGCATTGCTGGAGGTGGCTCCGACGGTGAATTCAGTTGTATTGGGAGCCAAGAACACCTTCAGATAGTCGGCGGGATTGTAACCTCCTTCGCCGCCAATTTGCACGTCAAACTCCACATGCACGAGGTTGCTTTCTGGCATGCTAAAGGCTTTCTCTGCGGTGATGATAGCATTCAAGGTGGTGTTATATTCCGCGGTAGAACCATCGTCTGTGATAAACAGGGCGGACTCTGTGTCTCCGGCAGGAATTCCAGTCATCCAATAGTTGCCGGCATGACCATTGTTCATTAACCATTCTTGACTGTTGGAGAAGTCTGTTAGGTAAGGCAGGTCAACGGGTTCCATGATGGTGGAAAAGTAAGCGTGTGTACTTTCCAATTCGGGAGTTATTCCGCAGGAAGTCTCTACATACCAGTCGTAGGCGGTACCATCCAGCAATCCTGTCAGTTCATACTCACCGTTGCTGTTCAAACTGACATTGTTTACAGTTTGCCAAATGTCCTCATCAGCTTCTTTGTAATGTAAAGTGAAAGAGGAACTTGAGGAAACCCATGAGAGCATGGCCGAATGGGTGGAGGGAACAGCCGTCAGGTTGATGGGAGCGGTGCAGTTTGCAACTGATGTCAGACTGATGTCATCAACATGAAAATAATTGTAAACGAAGCTTGATGAGGTAGATACATTTCTGATGGCGATATAAGTGCCCGAGCCAGTATAGCTAAGGAAGGGAATTTCGTATAAGGTATAGCTTTCCGTTGGGGTGATGGTACCTACTGTTGTAAAAGTAGAGGCATCTTCAGGGTCGGTCATCACACCCACTTCCAAACTTAAAGCCGCATTGGTGAATGTGGTTTTGGCATAGAAAGAAATCTGCAAGTTGGCAAAGCTTAATACGGTATTGTCCACAGCGGGTAGTACAGCGTATGAATTGGGGTAGCGGTTATAATAACGCAAGCTCTTGCTACCGCTGTGGGCATTTGCAGTTTGGTGATATACGTATGGAGTGGGGGATGATGTACTGGCGGATATCCGGCTCCAGCAGGTGGGCAATGGATAATCGGTGGTGCCGGCGGTCAGGTTGTCTTCCAAATCCCAGTTTACGGGAACCACGGTGATGGCTCCACATTCGGTGGTGAAAGAGGCTACAATAAAGCTTGGAACTGTCGTTCCATCATTGCAATAAGCTTCCACATACCATTCGTAATTGGTGCTGGGCATCAAGCCTCCCAAGGTGTAAACTCCGTTTGCGTTGAGTGTCACATTGTCGATTTGGGTATAGGCGGTTTCGCCGACAACCCTGTAATATAAGGTGTATTCGTCGGCATTGCCGGTCCAGCTGAGGTCGATGCTGGAGCCAGTGGCATTGCTGGCAATCAAAGAGTCGGGAGTTATACAGGGGGTAATCTCGGTGACACTGATGTCATCCATATACCAGAACCAAGTGCCTGTACACTCGTATTTGAAAGCGATGTAATAGTGGGTATTCGCCACTGTTTGCACACTATCGTATCGTACGGTATAATTATGGTAGCTGTTGTCGCCATGCTGAGTACCGCTTATGGTTAGTAATGAGACAAAGCTGCTGTCGGATTGAGGATCGGTAACGTAGCCTACGCTGAAGGTGCCGGAGCCGGAACCTTCCCTGCGGGTCCAGAAGTTTACCTGCAGAGTGGAGAATACATTGTCGAATTCGGGCATGATGGCATATTGGGGATTGCTGCCATTCCTGAACTTATAGCTGTGACTGCCAGTATGCGTATATAGGATATTATTATTGACACCAGGAAAATGATAAGCGCCTTCGGCTACACTGTTGAGGGTGTTCCAGCAAGCTGGGTTCTCGCCAGGGTTCACAAACTCAAAACCTTCGTAGTGAGGTGTGCTTATCAGTCCGCAGCCCGTGGTGAAATAATGCAAGGGCGTTTGGACGCTTTCTCCACCGCAGTCCATGTCTAAATACCAGACATATTGTGTGGCTGTCTCCAAGTTGTCGAGAAGGAATACCCCGTCGGTAAGCATCGGGGTTTCAATAAGATTATATATACTGTCGGATACTGCTTTATAATAAAGATCAACATTGCCTACGGAAACCATTGCCCAGGAAAGTTCTGCGGAATAATCTCCGATGTTGAATGCATTCAAGGCGGTGGGTGCAATGCATGAAGGAGCATTCTCCTCGTTGTAAACGTTTACAAATGTAATATTAATACCATCGGCCAAAGAACCATTGCCCACTGCATGAAATTTGAATTGGATAGTGGTTTGATTATGGGGAAGGGGAATGGAGTCCACAAACCAGTCGTTGCAGACCTCGGTATAGGAGCCTATCAGATACCAGGTGGAGTCACCGCCGACAGCGGTGGAACGATAGTAAACATAAAGTTCGTCAGCTACTTCGGAAGCTGCAAAATCGGCTCTCTTCTGGGAAAATTTAATATAGGGTAAGGTCACCCCGCTGATGTCAAGGACGGGAGAAATGGCATCGCTTTCGTAGGTGCCGTAATCATGGTAAATGTCATGATCCACATTGTCCCACATCCATGAGGAGTTGATGTTGTCTGTTGGGAAAGCCCAGCATGCGGGTGCCGTGCTGAAGTCATCCAACCAAGGAGCATTGTCTGTTACCATAATCGGGTTGCAGGGATTCTGTGCCGATACTTTCAGAAAACAGAATCCTATTGTCAGCATGAGTAAAAATAGTAGGTTCTTTTTCATGATTTTTTTATTTGTTCCATTATTAAAGTTTCATGATAATTTATGGGCAAAGGTACAAAAAAAATGAAATGAAGTATTTCTTTTGGGAAATAATGGTATCTTTGCAAATTATTCTATAATACATTTAATTATGAAGTTTAAATCTATTCTTTTTGGCCTTCTTTGTATGGTCATAACCGCAGTATATGCTGCACCTGTATCCACTTCCACTGCGTTGCAAGTGGCCCAAAATTTTTGGTCGGTCAACGCTGGAAAAACCACTACCGTTAATTTGGTGGATGTTTCAGAACAGTCGGATTTTCAAGAATTTTATATTTTTGTTCATCCACAAGGGAAAGGCTTTGTGATTGTGGCAGCTGACGATTGTGTCCAGCCCATCATCGGCTATTCGTTGAGCAGTAGTTTTACCTTCCCATTGCCAGAACATGTGTATGCTCATTTGCAAGGGTATGAGCAGGAAATCGCCTACTACAAGTCGGCAGGCATACGAGCCACAGGTGAGATTTTGGAGTTGTGGGCATCTATGTCCAATGGTTATTATACTCCCAGAAATACCACCTCGGTGGAACCCATGCTGACCACCACTTGGAATCAAAGTCCGTACTACAATAATTTATGCCCAGATTCCGCTGGTATTCATGCGGTTACGGGGTGTTCTGCCACGGCCACGGCTCAGGTGATGAAATATTGGAACTGGCCTGTTACGGGTACGGGTTCCCATACTTATACCGATGACAATTTTGGCACCTTGACCGCTAATTTCGGTGCAACCACGTATCAATGGTCTCTGATGCCTAACGCCTTGAATTCCCAGAGTACAACTGCTCAGGTAAATGCGGTGGCTACCCTGATGTTCCATGTAGGTGTGGCTATCGAGATGGATTATGGTATCAATTCCAGCGGTGCTTATACCAACTCATACGGATATTCTGATTTGGCCTGCTCTGAAAATGCATTGAAAGATTATTTTGGCTATAAGAGTACGACAATACATAGTGTTTATAAAGACAATACTACTGATGCTGTTTGGGTTAGTATTCTCACTGCCGAAATGGATGCAGGCAGACCGGTGATAGAGTCGGGTCACGGCGGTGGCGGTCATGCTTTTGTTTGCGATGGCTACGATAACAATGGACTTTTCCATATCAATTGGGGCTGGGGCAGTGCTTACGATGGCTATTTTGCCCATAATGCGTTGAATCCAGGTGGTGGCGGTACTGGCAGTGGCTCCATGGGCACTTATAATCAGGATCAGTCGCTGGTGGTGGGTATCGAACCTGCCGGTCTTCATACCAGCACACAGTATCTTACCTTGCCTCAAGAGGGTGGAAGCGCCAGCTTTACGGTGAGCAGCAATACGGCAAGTACCACTTCATGGACCGCTACCTCAAACCAGTCGTGGTTGACGGTCTCTCCCAATACGGGTGCTGGCTCAGGAGTGGTCACGACGGTAAATGTCACCGCAACAGCCAATAACACTGGCTCAGTACGTACCGCAGTCGTTACGATTACCCAGGGAACGCAAACAGTGACAGTCAATGTGTCGCAAAATGAATGCAGTTCATCGGATATGTGCACTATTTCTCTTGAAATGACAGACAGCTATGGTGACGGATGGAACAGCTCTTATCTGACATTGAGCTCGGCATCAGGCTATGTATATGGTACGGCAACTCTCAGCAGTGGAAGTTATGCTACACAGCAGTTTGATGTATGCTCTTCTGCCCTGCAACTTACATGGACTTCGGGTAGTCAGTGGGATAATGAGTGCTCCTTTGTCGTTTATAATGCGGCAGGACAGGCTTTGCTGACCATTTCTAACCCAAGCGGCTCCTATTCTATTGCAACACCCTGTACCTCTACCCAGCCACCAACAACTTGTGAGGTAACCACTTTCCCATGGACCGAGAGCTTCGAGAATAGTTTGGACTGCTGGACCACCATTGACGCCGATGGTGACGGAAATGTATGGGGAAGCACAACCAGTTTTCCGTACGACGGAAACTATACCCTGTATTCCTTCTCGTATGATAATAGTAATCAGGTGGCTTTGAATGCGGAAAACTATTTGGTCTCTCCGCAAATTACCCTGCCCGCTACAGGAACATACCAGCTGATTTTTTATGCGCGTTGCGCAAACAACAATTATCCCGATTCCATGTTGGTGAAATTGTCCACAACCGGTAATGCCAATGCGTCTTCTTTCAGCACTACTTTGATGCCAAAGACGGTGATTCCCGCTTCCTATCAGCAATATACCGTGAATTTGTCAGGTTATAACGGACAGAGTTTCTATTTGGCCTTTATCCATGATTCCTACGATGGCTATTATCTCTTGCTGGATAATATTTCCATCGTGAATACCTCGCAGTCTTACACGATTACGGCTACCTCTGCCAACACTAGTATGGGTATTGTGACAGGTGGCGGCACCTATACATCTGGTGCTGAAGTGTCTCTGCAGGCTACAGCCAATGCTGGTTATCGCTTTACAGGATGGGATGACGGAAATACGGATAATCCACGTACTTTCACGGCCATGGCAAATGCTTCTTATACCGCCTATTTTGCCGATTTGGGTACCAATGAGCTGCATTATGACAATGGTACATATTCCAGCAGCATGGGTGCGGGTGGCACTTTGTATTGGGCCGTAAGATTCCCCACCAGTGTGCTGACATCTTATACGACATTGTCTTCTGTGCGCCTTTGGGATGCGTACGCAGGTTCGTATGAAGTCCGTATCTGCCAAGGTGGAACAACTGCTCCTGGTGCACAGCTGGCCTCGCAAACGTTCAGCCTAAATGGAACAGGTGCCTGGTTCGATGCGACGCTTTCTACGCCAGTAACCATCGATCCTACCCAAGCTCTTTGGATTGTTCTGTATAATACCGGAGTGACCTATCCTGCCGCAGGTAGCACATACGTTGGCAACCCCGACGGCTCTTGGGTGTCGTTGGATGGTACTACTTGGAATTCGATTTGTGATTATGGCTATTATTATACTTGGATGATTCGCCCGGTACTTTCTTCAGGCTCTACTCCGCAAACCTATACCATCACCGCAGTATCTGCCAATACTACTATGGGTACCGTGACTGGCGGTGGTACCTATAATGCAGGTACCACAGTCCAGCTTGTAGCTACTGCTTATCAGGGCTATGAGTTTGTGAACTGGCAGGATGGCAATACCAGCAACCCTAGAACCATTTCAGTGACAGGGAATGCAACTTATACCGCATACTTCCAAGCGGTTTCGTCTAACTGCACGGTTACCTCATTCCCGTGGACCGAGAGTTTTGAGAATGGCTGGAATTGCTGGACAACGATAGATGCGGATGGTGATGGAAATTATTGGGGGCGGACAGATAATTTGCCGGCACATGATGGCAGCTATACCTTATATTCTTATTCGTATGACCCTAATAACAACTTGGCTATAGATGCTGAAAATTATCTGATTTCTCCTCAGATTACCCTGCCAGCAACAGGAAATTATCAGCTGACCTTCTATGCCCGTTGTGCGAATAGTAGCTATCCTGATTCATTGTGGGTTAAAATGTCCACTACGGGTAATACCAATATTAACGCTTTCAACACCACGTTGATGACGAAGACCGTAATTGCAGCAACTTACCAGCAATATACCGTGAATTTGGCCGGTCATAATGGTCAAAGTTTCTATTTGGCCTTTGTGCATGATTCCTACGACGGTTATGTCGTTTTGTTAGATAATGTCTCGATAGTGGATGCATCTGTATCATACACGATTACGGCCACTTCGGCCAACACTGCCATGGGTAGCGTGACGGGCGGTGGCTCTTATTCCTCAGGTGCTGAGGTCACCTTGGAGGCTATGGCAAATCCTGGCTACCGCTTTACAGCTTGGAACGATAATGTTACAGATAATCCTCGCACCTTTACGGCCATGGCGAATGCCACCTATACTGCCTATTTCGCTGATTTGGGCACCAATGAGTTGCATTATGACAATGGTACCTTTGAAAGCAGCATGGGTGCGGGTGGCACTTTATACTGGGCCGTGAGATTCCCCGCCAGTGTGTTGTCATCATATAACACGTTAAATTCAGTCCGTATATGGGATGCTTATGCCGGCTCGTATGAGGTCCGTATTTGCCAGGGTGGAACAGATGCTCCTGGCACGCAATTGGCTTCACAAACGTTTAGTTTGAATGGAACAAACGCTTGGTTTGACGCGACGCTTTCAACCCCGGTGACGATCAATCCTTCCCAACCCCTTTGGATTGTACTGTACAACACAGGCGTGACCTATCCTGCCGCAGGCAGCACGTATGCCGGCAACCCCGACGGCTCATGGGTGTCGCTGGATGGCAGCACTTGGGATCAAATATACTCATACGGCAATTTTTACTATACCTGGATGATTCGTCCGGTGCTTTCTGCTGGCTCTACACCACAAACCTATACTATCACGGCTTTGTCGTCAAATAATAGTATGGGTACTGTTACAGGTGGTGGCACTTATCCTGCCGGTACCACAGTGCAGCTTATCGCCAATCCTGCGGCGAACCATCATTTTGTCAGTTGGAACGATGGTAATACCAGTAATCCTCGTTCAATCACTGTGACGGGCAATGCTACCTATATTGCCACTTTCGCCGTCGATCAGTATCAGATAACAGTCTTGAGTGGCAATGACGCTATGGGCACGGTTTCTGGTAGCGGTACTTACAATTATGGCTCAGTGATTCAAATCCAGGCCAATCCGTATGCAGGTTATGAATTTGTATATTGGAATGACGGTAACACTGACAACCCAAGAAATATTACAGTTTTAGCTAATACGACCTACGTGGCTAATTTCCAGCCTGAAGTGGGAATTGATGATAACGATTTGTCCGCTGTCAGCGTATATTGCCATGACCATCAGATTGTAGTATGTCATGCGGAAGGTGAGCGTATAGCGATTTATGACATGCTGGGCAAACTTGTCGCTTCCGATACTCAGAACACCCAAGAAATACGGCAGTTCACTATCTCCACCAAAGGTATTTATTTGGTGCGGGTAGGAGATGCCTACTTCAAAAAGGTGGTTGTCAAATAAAAAAAAAGGCTGTCATACGTGACAGCCTTTTTTTATTTGTGCATTGCTAATTGTCTCTCACCACGCTTTCTCCGGCTTGGATGATGGCGAGGAAGTCGTCGGCCTTTAAGGACGCACCACCAATCAAGCCACCGTCAACATCTTGCTGCATGAAGAGGTCGGCGGCATTCTTGGGGTTGCAACTGCCACCATACAGAATGTAAGTGTTGTAGGCCATCTCGGTACCATATTTCTTCTCTACCAATGAACGGATGAAGGCATGCATCTCCTCGGCTTGGGCTGGGGTGGCGGTTTCACCGGTGCCAATAGCCCAGACAGGTTCGTATGCGATAATAATGCGCTCGAATTCGGCGGGTTGTAATCCGAACAAGGCTTCCTCTATTTGCTGTTGCACCACTTGGGTATGCTTGCCAGCTTTGCGTTCTTCCAACAACTCGCCACAGCATACAATGGGAACGATGTCATTCTCAAGCAGCAGTTTGATTTTCTGGGCGATAGTGGCATTGCTCTCTCCAAAGTATTTCCTTCTCTCGGAGTGTCCCACAATGCAGAACTCCACACCCATGGAAGCCAACATTTCAGCGGAAACTTCACCTGTGTAGGCACCGCTGGCATGTTCGCTACAGTTTTGTGCACCGGCATAAAACTGGCTTTCCTCTTCTTCCGCTATATCGGTAATCAATTCCATATAGACAAAGGGGGGACAAAGCACCACTTCGGTCTGCAATTTCAGGTCTTTCAATCCGTTTTGAATATCTAAAATCAAGTCTTGTGCATCATCGAAAGACTTGTTCATTTTCCAGTTTCCTACAACTAATTTGGGTTTCATAGCTTTATTTTTAATTATGTTTTTTAACAGGGACAAATAAATATTCGCAGCATAAAATGACCAAGCTGCTGAATACAGTGTTTCCTAAGATGACTAACAGGGTCTTCCAGAAATGTTTGAATGTGAAGGCTTCCAACATTACGGCCTCAAGTTGATGTACAAAGACGAGAATGACAGTATAGGCTAACAGCCAGCGGAAGTCTTTTACTCCCGGCAGGGGCTTGTCGGTCATCATATCGGTTTTGCGTCCGTTAAGGGCAATGACCAAGTAAGGACGGACAAACATCATCAGTGTGCAGGCAGAAGCGTGAATGCCATACGTCATGGTGAACATGTCGATGATGAAACCTGTGACAAAACCGATGATATACTGTACCCAGCGAGGTATCTCAAAGGGCAACATCAGCAAGGCCATCAGGTATAAATAGGCGTTAATACAACCGAACAGATGAATGTTAATGAGCACAAAAACCTGTGCCACAATCACAAGCAGAAAGCGTAATATGTTGGCAGTCGCGTTATTCATCGTCTTTGAAGTTGCTCTTTAGTTCGTTCATCTCTGAAGTGTAAATATTGCGAATCAGATATACCGTGTTGATATTGCTGAAGTTGGTAGCCAAGCGTATTTTGATGGTAAGAAAGCTACTATGTCCGGAGTCTTCCACGTCTGATACGATACCAACAAGTACATTGTTCGGGAATATGTTGGAGAAACCACTTGTGATAACTGTATCTCCAACATTTACAGGAACATGTTGAGGAATATCATACAATTGGGCATACCGGGCGTTGATGCCATCCCATAAAACTGTGCCTATCTGATTGGCTGGTAATAATTTGGCACTGATACGTGCATCGGGGTGCAAGAGAGAAATAACCGAGGCGAAATGCTCCGTTACATCGCTGACCACACCACATACGCCATTGGCAGAAAGCACAGCCATGTCGGTGGTTACACCTTCGGCACGACCTTTGTCAATGATAATATAGTTATGTGTTTTATCGGTGGTCTTATAGACGATATTGGCGTAGGAATAATCGTACAGTCGCATTTTCTTTTGCTTGAGACTGTCGTCTTGCTGCTGATAGGCGGTATAAACAGAGTCGTCTTGGAAAATGAAAGCATTGTCACGCTCGTTCAGTAGCTCAATGTTTTGCAGCACCAGTTGCTCGTTTTCCTTTTCAAGAGAAAAATGCCGGATGACATTATACCAGGCTTTGTTGATAGGGGAAACGATGGTTTGGCAAATATTGGATAGGGCAAAACTCGTGTATCTTACGCTCTTGGAAATCATAATGATACACAGTATCTGTAAAATCACAAAAAGGAATAAGTGAAAATTCCGTTTAAGAAATTCAGACAAGTTGTTCATTATGAATTAGATGTAAGTGTTGAACTATTTGTTTTGTTCAGCGTATTCGCGACCAGCTTTCAGGCAGGCGATATTCACGTTAACCACGTCCTCGCCTTTGCGGGCAAAGTTCTCTCTGACTGCGGCTTCGATTTCTTCGAAAGGCAGTTGCAGATAGGGAGAAGCGGCACCCAAGATAACCATGTTGGCGGAACGGGCGGAACCCAAGTCTTTGGCGATCTTGTCAGCATCGATGACTACCTTGTTAGGCAGCTTGCCCAATTCGGCATTCAGCTTGTCGAAATCCGGATAGTTGGGAATGTTGACAAAAGCTTGGCTGTTGGTGATTAACCAGCCTGTTTCCTTGTTCAGCCAAGGCAGATAACGCAATGATTCCATTGGTTCCACCGAGATGATGAGGTCGGCTTTGCCCATGGGAATCAGGTCTGATGCGATTTCTTGGTCTGACAGGCGGAAATGTGACTGCACGTCACCACCGCGCTGGCTCATACCGTGAACCTCAGCTTGTTTCATGAACATTCCTCTTTTGACGGCCGCATGGCCCACAATGGTGGCGATGGAGAGGATACCCTGACCGCCTACACCTGCTAATATAATGTCGATTTTCATTGTTTTTGTTTTTATGTGGGGCTGACACGCAGGTCAGCCCTTGCGTTTTTATTTTTTTTTCTGTAGAGACGTTTCATGAAACGTCTCTACATTGTTTTTTCCCTATTTATAGGGGGAGACCTTTTTTTCGATAGAGACGCAAAATGGCACGTCTCTACTATCCCCTATATCCTAACCCCTAATTACTTCTTCGCTGCCTGCTGTTTTTTCATGCGGCGGCTGAGAGTCTGGATACATTCACGGGTAGGAATGATGACAGATACGCCTTCGTATTCCAATTCTTTTTCGATAATCTTTACATTCTCTTCCAGCTGGTTGGGCAGGGGTTTGATACGGTGGATGTGGTCTTCTTTGACACCAAGACCTTTGCAGATTTCACCGAGAACGCCCAGTGCGTGAGAATCCTGACCGCCAGTCATACCCGTGGTGCTGTTGTCGAGAATCATCACGGTAACGGGAGTGTTCTCATATACGCAGTCCAACAATGAGGTCATACCGCTGTGGGTGAAGGTAGAGTCTCCGATCACGGCCAAGCAGGGACGAACGCCGGCGTCGGCGGCACCCTTGGCCATGGTGATGGAAGCGCCCATGTCAACGG
The DNA here is from genome assembly GCA_016290295.1 of Bacteroidales bacterium. Taxonomy (GTDB): domain Bacteria; phylum Bacteroidota; class Bacteroidia; order Bacteroidales; family WCHB1-69; genus RUG11690. The sequence continues at coordinate 145,829 of JAEETJ010000004.1, read as the reverse complement.
TAGTGTAAATAGCATTGTAAGGAGGCAGAGCACCCAAGGTATAGCAGCCGATATCGGCGAAGACTTTGCCCTTGCCGTATTTCTCCATGGCACGGTTGATGGCGTTGTAGGAGTCGATGTGGGGGCAACCTTGGCACAAGGCGGGTGGTCTGGGTACTACCAGTTCAGGAACGGGTGTGCCGTAACTGTCGGGCATACCTAAGGCTTTAGCCAGCAAGTTCGGGTTCAACTCGCCGTCGCGGGGCAGGGCACCGCTCAAGCGGCCAATGATATTACCGGTGCGGTTCAGCAGTCCGCGTACTTGTTCTTCGATGAAAGGATAGCCTTCTTCTGCTACCAACACGGTTTCACATTCGTCCACCATCTTGGCCACCAACTTGGAGGGGATGGGGTATTGTGAAATTTTCAGCACGGGGTAGGGGCATTGCTGGTTCTCGAAGTTCTCCATCAAGTAGTTGTATGCGATACCGGAAGCAATGATACCTAATTTCTTGTTGCTGCCTTCAATATATTGATTGAAAGGAGACTTGCATGCTTCGTCCTCGAAAGCTTCTTGTTTGCCCAGCAGGTTGCGGTAGTGTACTCTGGCGTTGGCGGGCAGCAGGATAAATTGTTTCGGGTTCTCTTCAAGGTGCAGGGGGTTCTGCGGACGTTCGGCCTTGCGTTCCACGCCAGCACGGGAGTGGGAAAGACGCGTGGTCAGACGGATCAGCACGGGAGTACGGTATTTCTCGGAAAAGTCGAAAGCCGCGTAGGTGATGTCGTAAGCTTCTTGCTGATTTGACGGCTCGAAAGACGGAATCAGCGCGAATTTGGCATAGTAACGTGAGTCTTGCTCGTCTTGTGAGGAGTGCATTGACGGGTCATCGGCAACAACGACAACCAAGCCTCCATTGGCTCCGGTGATAGAGGAGTTCATGAAGGGGTCGGCGGCCACATTGAGGCCCACATGCTTCATGCACACCATGGCGCGTTTGCCAGCGTAGGACATGCCGATGGCGGACTCCATGGCGGTCTTTTCGTTGCCAGCCCAGATGCTGTGCACCTCGCCTGCTTTGCCTTGTTTAGACTCTTGTATGAATTCGGTGATTTCGGTAGATGGAGTGCCGGGATATGCATAAACTCCGGATAAGCCTGCGTCTAACGCTGCCTGCGCAACGGCTTCATCTCCTAAAAAAAGTACTTTTGACATGGTAATAAGAACTTATTATTTTGATTATTAATTAGTTATTCTTTTTTGGACTAACTTACAAATATACAATATTTTTTGATATATGAGCATTGTTTGGAAATTTTTATCTTTATTCAATCTCTCCCTAATTCATTTTGTAGAGGGACAAATATCAGTTTATTATTCCAAATTTATAGCGGCGTGCTGAAGGCACGTTATTCTATTAACCCCTAACAAGGACGTAGGCCGCAGTTTGGGGTGGCGATGCTCATGGTGGCATACAGCGTGCCAAAGGTACGCTACTATGGGAATCTTAGTAGCGTGCCTTCCGCACGCATATCACTCATTCATTCCCACTACCCCACACTACGCACTATCGTGCTTGTGCGGGGTTAATAGGATATTGTGCCTTCGGCACATTCTAAATTCCTAATTGTCAACTGTCAATTGTCAACTGTCAACTGCTCCAACATTTCCCGTATGATCGCCCGCGAGTATATGTTTGCAACGGCTTCGGTAAAGCGGTTGAAGTCCACGCGAGCATCATGGTTGGCCCTGTCTGAGATGATTCTGATGACCGTGAAGGGAAGTTGGAATTCATAGCAGACTTGTGCTACGGCGGCACCCTCCATCTCAACACACAAGACTTCTGGTAACAGGCCGATGAGTTCCTGCCGTTTTTCGTTGCTGCTGATGAACTGGTCGCCACTGGCCACGTCGCCCTGCCAAAGTTTGGGCTGGATAAAACTGAACTCCTTGGCGGCTTCCATGCCAATGATTTCACTGAAATCTTTAGAAATCAGTGTGTTAATAGCGTTAGCTGCTAATTCGGAAAGTTTCGGATCACTTTCGATAGAGATCCTGTTGGTCAAGGGAATCTGGAAGCGTTGAATGATGGGGCGGGCGTCGAGGTCGTGTTGCACCAGCCGTTTGGCCACCACAATGTCACCAACGTTGAGTTCGTCGGACAAGGCACCGGCGGTGCCGATGAAAATGAGGTCGGTGATGTGGAAATGCTCAATCATGAGGGTGGTGGTGATAGCAGCAGCCACCTTGCCCCATTTGGAGAAACAGACCACGCAGTCGATGCCGTTGAGCTGGCCGCGGTAAAAGGTTCTTCCGCCCAACTCTGTGCGGACGGGGTTTTCAATCATTTCGCATACTAAGCTGATTTCCTGCTCCATGGCAGCGAGAATACCTAAAGTCATAAAGTGTCAAGTTTTGGAGAGTGCAAAGATACAAAAAAAGAGCGACTCTTTTGAGCCGCTCTTTTGAATGAATTATGAAAAGACAAAAACTAGCGTACAACAGAGAACTTCTGGTTGATAACGCCGTTTTCAGTATGAATCTTCATCAGATACAAACCACTGGTCAGATTAGCAGTGCTAATGGTTGTGGTAGTGCTGTTAGCAGTGAAATTACCAACTTTCTGGCCAGAGATGGTGTAAACTTCAACATTTTCGATGTTGGAAGTAGCGTTCACATTGATGTAGTTGTTAGCGGGGTTCGGGTAAACACTTACAAGGTTTTCTTCTACTTCGTTGATGCCAACGCCTTCGCCTACATAAATGTCGTCAATCTTCATGATGAACATGTCGGTGCAGTTGTTGTGAACAAAAGCGATACGAATGGTTTGTCCTGCGTAAGAATCCAGATTAACCACTCTTTGTGCCCAATCACTGCTGCTGATGGTTTCATCATAGACTGAAGTGAAATTGGAAGTGCTCGTGCCACTGGTGGAAACCTTCACTTCGTAGTGATCAGCGGGGTAGCTGTTATCTTGGGCAGCAACCCACCAGCAAAGGTTAATACCTGTAGTAGGAATATTAATAGCGGGGGTAATCAACCAGTTGTCAGGATTCAAGGCTCCGCTGGTAGAATTGTATGATTCTGAAACATACGCACCTTCACCAGAGTTGGCACTCAGGTTGCCACTGAAATCCATGTTGGACATCCAGTTGTAACCGTCACCATCGTTGTCGATAGTATTCCAGCAAGCGGAAAGTTCGCTTTCAAAATCTTCAATGAAAGGCAGTGTGGCAGCAGTAGAGCAATCTGCAGCCTGTCCTGTCACATTTACACTGGCATTAGCTGTACCACTGGTCAGGGTAATGACTCCGCTGTGAATACCGGCGGCAGTGGGGTTATATTTCACAAGCAAGTTGCCACCAGTGGCGGGCATGGTTGCAGTAGCGGCGTAAGTGCTGCCATTATCGCTTGAAACTTCAAAATTAGCAGGAGCGGTAACTGTGATGTTGTCAGTCAGCAATGCGGTCAGCACTTGAACGTCCTTAACGCTTTGGTCGCCCATTTCGATGCTACCCATATTAACGGTAGTGGGATTAGTCATCATTGTCGGTTCAGTGATAGCGGTTAAGCTGAAGTTGTCAATATACAAGGCATTGGCTACTTGCCAGAACCAATAAGTATAGCTGCCCATTAATGTAACGTCGATGGCGATGTATTTGGTGCCGGCGGGAATGATGGTGGTGTAAGTGTCCATCCAGGTTCCTGCGGTAACTTCACTCAGGAAAGTGAAGCTGGCTTCTGTCATGTCTGTTGAAGAATAGCCGATACGGAATTTGGTAGGATAGGCTTCACCTTCGCTCGTGCCAAAGTCGAAACTCAGCATAATAGGATCGGTGGCGTGAATTTCAGGAGTGATCAGACGATCTACATTGCTGATGGCAATAGCATAGTCGCCAGTTTCTTCATCAACGGTGACTGCAGAATAACTCTCCTCATCGATGGCGGTCCAGCAAATGGGAGGATACAAACCTGTGTTGAAATCGTAAATGTATGGCAGTGAGGCAATGCCCTGTGAGCAATCCACTGCTTCACCTTCAACATAGATGCTGTCGGTGTAAGAGGTGCTGCTAACCATCACATAGCCGTCGAAATTACCAGCTGCGGTAGGAGCGAAGCGAACATATACAGAATCATAAACAATCATGGCACTGTTGGCGGGAATGGTGACAGTGCCGCTGAAAATCAGTCCGTCGGTGGAAACTTCGAAATTAGCGGGTGCGGTGAAAGTGACAGCCTCGTCGAGGTTTACGGAGGTCATGATCACGGGTGCAGCCTCACTTACAGTATTGGCAGAGATAATACCGAAGTCCAATGCAGTTTCGTCAAGAGATACAGAGGATCCGGTAATGTTGTCAACCACAAAGTTGGTGAGTTTGAGATAAAATTGGTCTGCTTCGGAAACACATTGGAAACCGATAGAGTAGTTGCCGTTTAATGCAGTGAGGTCAATCATTAATGTCTGATAGGCAGTGCTTGTGACGTCGATAATCTGAGTGAGCGGAGTGCTACCGCTTGCATTGATGGCAAATACTTGGAATTTTTCGGGATAGGAAGTGCTTTGAGCAGCATAGTCGATAGAAGCGTATTGTAAGCCTGTCAGGTTGAAGACAGGAGAAATCAACCAGTCGTCAGCGGCATTTTCGCTGTTGTAGGTGTATTGAGCATATCCATCTTCTATGGTAAATGTCTTGCCGTCATTGTTGGCATCGTTGATGGTCCAGCAGTCGGCCATGGCTATATTGTCAAATGCGTAGCTATAAGGAATTGTGTTGTTGCTGCAGTCGATGGCTGTACCAGTTAAAGAAACGGTGACATTGGCAGCACCTGTGCTGGCCAATGTGATAGTGCCGTTGTCGGTGCCGGCAGCGGTGGGAGTGTACTTCACATATAGAGGACCACCTGCCTGAGCGATGGTGGCGGTAGCAGCGTATGTTGTTCCGTCAGCTGATACTTCAAAAGGAGCAGCTGTAGTGGCGGTGATGCCAGCGGTGAGGTTATAGGCCGACACTAATATCTGATCGGTTGAGAAGTTGCCAACGATGGCATTCATGCTCAATGTGTTAGGAGTTACCATGATGGTCGGATCGGTGGTGTTGGGGGTCATTTCAATGGTCACGCCGTCATTCTGTCCGTTCATAGCCACGGTGAAATGATAAATGAATGCGGGGTCGAACACATAGTCATCTTTACGGCCGTTGTCACCAGCGGCAATCCAGATTCTGTCGCCAGGGGTTGGATTGGTGACACAGAAATCGTAAGTACCTGCGGGAATGGTAATGGTTACAGAACCGTCCACAACCACATTGGTTGAGCTTGCACTACCATCCGCATTGGTGGGGATAGTGTACTCAAAGGTGGATGCATAATTAATAGTTGTGCTTGCGTCAGAGGTCAAACCTCCACTGGTTGGGATGACTGTACCGTATGCGGTATGGTCAGCATCCAAAAGGAGTTGGTAACCGGAACCGTCGCCCCACACGTCGTGGGCTTCCAAAATCACGGTTACTTGCTGTTGCGCATTCGCAAAAAATGCCATTGTGAAAAGCGCGAAAAACAAAGTAAAGATTTTTTTCATAACTGTTGTTTTTGGTTGATAATTAATGATATTTGGTTGTTTTTTGTTGTTTTCTTACATTATTCATTCAAAAAGAATACATTTTGCAAAAATACAAAAAAAATGAAGATGCACCGTAATGTGTCTCCATAAATGTAGGAATGCATGTGATAGGTCTCTGTTCTAAAAAAATAGAGACGTGCCATGGCACGTCTCTATAATCAATTGAATTATGAAAAGATTTTCTGATTAGCGAGCAACAGAGAATTTCTTGTTGATTACGCCGTTTTCAGTGTTGATCTTCATCATATACATACCTGTGCTCAGGTTTTCAGTATTGATGGTGGTTGTATTGCTGTTAGCAGAGAAATCACCAACTTTCTGACCAGAAACAGTGTAGATTTCAACATTGTTGATGTTTGAGTTAGCATCAACATTTACCATGGTGTTGGCAGGAATAGGATAAATGTTCACACTGCTTTCAACATTGGCGATGTTGTTACCTAAGCTGATTTCAACGTCGTCGAGGTTGATTCTGAACATATCAGTAATGTTGAAATGACGGAAAGCGATGTAAACTGTTTGTCCAGTGTAAGCAGACAAGTTGATTACTTGTTGAGTCATGTCAGGAGTAGAAGTACCGGTCATTAATTCAACATTGAAGTCGTTAACAGTGGTACCGGTAGTGGAGAGGAATACTCCATAATACTCTGAAGCCCAGCTTGCATCTTGTCCGGCTACCCAAAAGGTAAGCGTAGAATTAGCTACCAGGTTGATGGCGGGGGTAATCAGCCAGTTGTCGGGGGTTAATGCGCCACTGGCGTACGAAGCGGAGGTGATATGGCCATCGCCAGAATGTACGTTATAGCCGCCACTTGAACTTTGTGAATTGTTTAACACATACCAATTGGCACCATCACCATCATTGTCGATAAGCGTCCAACCAGAGGGAACGTCTTCACCTTCAAAACCTTCCTGGAGCAGGTACTGTGCGTTTGCAAAAAATGTCATTGCAAATAAAGCGACAAAAAGTGTAAAGATTTTTTTCATAAGCGTTTGTTTTTTGGTTAATACTAATGTTAAATGTTCTTTTTCTTGTAATTTTTCAAATATTTTTTTTATCATGCAAAAGTAGTATTTTTTTTTGAGAAATTGTTTGCTATTGAAAAATTTTTTTTCTTTTTTTTCGACAGGAGAAATTTTTTCAACAAAAAAAATCTATCCTTATCTTTGCATAAAAAAAAGATGTATATTTGCAAACCTTTTGAAGTGAAATAGAAGAAGTAGAATAACTGAACTCGAAAAACTCGCAACTACTTGATTTCACGGACTTTATAATAATGATTGGATTGTGCTCGGTGGGTTTTATGAATGTCTAAATGTGAATAAATAGTTGCAATTTTCTTCCAAATTTGCACTATTTTGCTTTTAAATGGCTAACGAAATTAACAACAAAAATAATATTTGAAGGGATGAAAAGAATTAAAATCACACAAGTGAGAAGCGCTATCGACAAACCATTGCGCCAGAAAAGATCATTGGAAGCATTAGGAATCAGAAAAATGCACCAGACCGTAGAACACAACGCTACCCCACAGATTCTGGGTATCGTGAATGCCGTTAAACATTTGGTTACGGTAGAAGAAATTTAATTGAGTATTAATCTTGAAATTACATAGAAGAGATGAATTTGAACAGTTTAAAACCAGCTGAGAACGCAACTAAGTTGTCGAAAAGAGTAGGTAGAGGTCAAGGATCAGGTAAAGGCGGTACTTCTACAAGAGGTCATAAAGGTGCCCAGTCCAGATCAGGTTACAGCCGCAAAATCGGTTTCGAAGGCGGTCAGATGCCTATCTACAGAATCATGCCTAAGAGAGGTTTCAAGAATATCAACCGTGTGGAATATAACGCCATCAACATCAGCACTCTCCAGAACCTGGCAGATAACAAGGGCGTGAAAGAAATTACCCCCGAAGTATTGCAGGCTAATGGTCTGGCTAAGAAAAACGCTTTGATCAAGGTGTTGGGCAAAGGCGAACTGAAAGCCGCTTTGAAAGTGAGCGCACACGCTTTCTCAGAAACCGCTAAGGCTGCCATCAATAACGCCGGTGGTCAGATTACCGTGATCGGTGAAAAAGTTGACGCTCCCGCAGCTGAATAATACAAATGTAAATAATACTTATATTACATCTCATGAAAAAATTTATCGAGACCATAAAAAACATTTTTAGAATCGAGGATCTGAGAAAGAGAATTCTTTATACCCTCTTTATCATCCTGATCTATCGTTTGGGAGCTCACGTGGTGCTTCCGGGTATCAACCCCGGTGCCCTCTCAGCATTTACCAAGTCGGCTCAGGAAGGTCTGCTGGGTATGTTGGACCTGTTCTCAGGTGGTGCATTCTCCAATGCCTCTATCTTCGCATTGGGTATCATGCCCTATATCTCTGCATCTATCGTTATCCAGTTGCTGACTCTGGCAGTTCCTTATTTCCAGCGTCTGCAGAAAGAAGGCGAGAGCGGTAGAAAGAAACTGAACCAGATTACCCGTTATCTGACTGTGGCAGTGGTCGCTATCCAAGGCCCCGCTTATATCGCTCAGATCCAAGGTCAGTTCAGCGGTGCTATCTCTCCGACTATGCTTACCCCGGTGGTTGGTCACTTGTCAGTGTTTGCCGTCACCTCCTTTATCCTCTTGATTTCAGGTACCCTGTTTATCATGTGGCTGGGTGAGCGTATCACCGACAATGGTATCGGTAACGGTATCTCCATGATCATCATGATCGGTATCATCGCCCGTCTGCCTTTCGCTCTGAAAGCTGAGTTCAGCTCACGTATCGGTGATATGAACGGTGGTCCTATCATCTTCATCCTCGAGTTGGTGATTATGATGCTGATCATTGCTTTCTGTATCATGCTCGTTCAGGGTACACGTCGTGTTCCTGTTCAGTACGCTAAAAGAATTGTGGGTAACAAACAGTATGGTGGTGTGAGAAACTTCCTGCCTTTGAAAGTGAATGCTGCTGGCGTTATGCCCATCATCTTCGCTCAGGCTATCATGTTCCTCCCCTTGACTTTCGTTTCTGTTACCGAACAGTCAACCAGCGGTTTCTGGCACAGCTTCATTGATTATAACGGATGGGGATACAACATTGTGTTCTTCCTCATGATCATCCTGTTTACCTATTTCTATACCGCTATCACCATCAATCCTCAGCAGATTTCTGAAGACCTGAAGAAGAACGGTGGTTTTATCCCCGGTACGAAACCTGGTAAACAAACTGCCCAACTGATTGAAGGTATCATGTCAAAAATCACCCTCCCGGGCTCTATCTTCTTGGCTATCGTGGCCATCCTGCCCGCTATCGTGAGATTGTTCGGTGTGAACCAACAGTTCGCTCAGTTCTTCGGCGGTACCTCTCTGTTGATTATGGTGGGTGTTGTTCTGGATACTCTTCAGCAAATCGAAAGCCATTTGTTGATGAGACATTACGACGGCTTGACAAAATCCGGCAGAATTAAAGGTCGCTACAGCGGCGGTGCTTACTAATGAATATGTTTAACAAGATTCGCTTGAAAAGCGAAGAGGAAATTGAAATAATACAAAAAAGTTCTTTGCTTGTTGGAAAAACTCTGGCCGAAGTGGCCAAGTACATCAAACCGGGAGTTCCGTTGCTCTATCTCGACAGAATTGCGGAAACCTACATCAGAGACAACGGCGGTGTGCCATCCTTCAAAGGATATAACGGTTTTCCTGCCTCTCTCTGCCTCTCGGTAAACGATGTGGTGGTCCACGGTATTCCTAAAGAGGGAATGGTGCTCAATGAAGGAGATATCATATCTGTGGATTGTGGAGCATACCTGAACGGCTATCACGGCGACTATGCCTACACCTTTGCGGTGGGACATGTGTCGGAGGAGAAAAGACTGCTGATGGAACGTACCAAAGAGTCTCTCTATCGTGGAATAGCTGCCGCAGTTGCGGGGAATACTACCGGTGATATCGGCCATGCCGTGCAGACTTATTGCGAGTCGTTCGGCTACGGGGTTGTTCGCGAGTTGTGCGGACACGGTATCGGCAGAAACATGCACGAGAAACCGGATGTGTGCAACTACGGCAAACCTGGCAAGGGTGACAGATTGCGTGAGGGCATGGTCATCTGCATCGAACCGATGATTACCATGGGTTCACGCAAGATCTACTGCGAACGCGACGAATGGACCATCAGAACCATGGACCATAAACCCGCGGCGCACTATGAACACCAAATCGCCATCACCAAAAACGGTACCAGAGTTTTATCAACATACAAGTTCATCGGGGAAGTGTTGGGGACAGAAGAGAAAATATAATTGAATCAAGATATGGCAAAACAATCATCCATTGAATTAGACGGTGTCGTCATCGAATCCTTAGGAAACGCTATGTTCCGTGTCCAGCTGGAAAATGGCCATGTGATCATCGCGACCATCTCAGGAAAGATGAGACTGCATTATATCAAGATTCTGCCCGGTGACAAGGTGCAGGTTGAGGTATCACCTTACGATTTGACCAGAGGACGTATCACATTCAGACATAAATCATAAAAATAATATTAGAGATGAAAGTAAGAGCTTCAGTTAAAAAGAGATCGGAAGATTGCGTGGTGGTCAGAAGACACGGCGTGGTCTATGTTATCAACAAAAAGAACCCGAAAGAAAAACAACGTCAAGGATAATAAGTATTAACATTAAAAAATAGATTTTAAGCTATGGCAAGAATTGCAGGTATTGATTTACCGAAAAACAAAAGAGGCGTCATCGGTTTGACTTACATCTATGGTATTGGCCGCAGCACTGCAGCTAGTATTTTGGACAAAGCCGGTATCAGCCATGACAAAAAGGTAAATGAATGGAATGATGATGAGTTGGCAGCACTCCGTGGAATGATCAACGAGATGAAGGTAGAGGGTGCTTTGCGTTCGGAAGTTCAGATGAACATCAAGCGTCTGATGGACATCGGATGCTACAGAGGCATTCGTCATCGTATCGGTTTACCGTTACGTGGACAGAGTACCAAGAACAACGCACGTACTCGTAAGGGTCGTAAGAAAACTGTTGCAAACAAGAAGAAAGCAACTAAGTAATTAATTGATTATCAGGAAATAGTATTATGGCAAAGAATACCAAATCAACAAAGAAAAAAGTTGTTAGAATTGATGCAATGGGCAAGGCCTTCGTTTATGCGTCGTTCAATAATGTTATTGTTTCCCTCACCAACAGCGACGGCCAAGTTATTTCATGGTCTTCCGCTGGTAAGATGGGATTCAGAGGCTCCAAGAAAAACACTCCCTATGCAGCTCAGATGGCTGCCCAGGATTGTGCTAAAGTCGCCTATGATCTTGGCTTAAGAAAAGTTAAGGTTTTTGTAAAGGGACCTGGTGGTGGTAGAGAATCCGCTATCAGAACTATTCACGCCGCCGGTATCATGGTGGAAGAAATCACCGACGTGACTCCACTTCCGCACAATGGTTGCCGTCCTCCAAAACGCAGACGTGTATAATTTATCAAAATCAGTATAAAGAACCTTAAAATAGCAAGAAAATGGCAAGATATACAGGACCTAAAACCAAGATTGCAAGAAAGTTCCATGAACCTATTTATGGAGCTGACAAATATTTTGAACACAAAAATTATCCTCCCGGACAGCATGGTCAGTCCAGAAGACGTTCAAAATTATCAGAATATGGTATGCAGCTGCAAGAAAAACAGAAAGCAAAATATACCTACGGTATTCTGGAACGTCAGTTTAGAAAATTGTTCCACGCTGCTGCCCGTAAGAAAGGTATCACTGGTCAGAACTTGATGAAACTCATCGAATCACGTTTGGACAATGTGGTGTTCCGTTTGGGTATTGCTCCTTCAAGAGCCGCTGCACGTCAGCTGGTGAGCCACAGACATATCCTTCTGAATGGTCAGATCTGCAATATTCCTTCAGCTCTGCTCGTTCCTGGAGACATCGTGGCAGTTCGCGAACGTTCAAAATCTCTGGAAGTGATCACCAACTCATTGAGCGGTAAAACCAATACCTTCTCATGGTTGGAATGGGACGGCAATATGATGAGCGGCAAATTCATGAATTATCCTGAAAGAGAGGAAATTCCTGAAACTATCAACGAACAGGCTATCGTTGAATTGTACTCCAAATAATGGTGATTGAAAGCCAGGAGTTAACATGGTATTGCGGAATAACCGCAATCGCCGCATAAAAAAAGTAAATAACAATAAAAACAAAATAGAAATGGCAATTTTAACGTTTCAAAAGCCCGACAAGGTTATCATGATCGAAGCCGACGACTTCCATGGTAAGTTTGAGTTCCGCCCCCTGCAGCAAGGGTACGGTATGACCATTGGAAACGCCTTGCGTCGTGTTTTAATTTCCTCGCTCGAAGGCTATGCCATCACATCCATCAAAATCGAAGGCGTGGTGCAGGAATTTTCCTCTATCCAGGGTGTTATGGAAGATGTTACCGACATCATCCTTAACCTCAAGCAGATTCGATTCAAAAACAAAATCGAGAACAACAACTCGGAAACTGCAAAAATCGTTATCTCCGGTCAGGACAAATTCACTGCTGGCGATATGAACCGTTTCTTGAACTATTTCCAAGTGCTGAATCCCGATTTGCTCATCTGCCGCATGGAACCCGAAGTAGTGCTTTCTATGGAAATCACTATCGATAAGGGTCGTGGCTATGTGCCCGCTGAAGAGAACAAATCACTGCACGAAGGCATCGGTGTAATTACCATCGACTCTATTCACACTCCTATCAAGAATGTGAAATATGCCGTTGAGAATTACCGTGTTGAACAGCGTACCGACTTCGAGAAGTTGGTGCTTGACATCGACACCGATGGTTCTATCCATCCGAAAGATGCTCTGAAAGAAGCAGCTAAGATTTTAATCCAGCACTTTGCCTTGTTCTCAGACGAGAAGATTGCTGTTGACTCTCCGGAAACCAGCGTTTCCAATGAGGAATTTGACGATGCTTCTAAGCTGACCCGTCAGATTCTGAAGTCAAAACTGGTGGATATGGATTTGTCAGTTCGTGCGTTGAACTGCTTGAAAACCGCTGAGTTGGAGACTTTGGGAGACCTCGTTGCTATTCATAAGAGCGATTTGTTGAAGTTCAGAAATTTCGGTAAGAAATCTTTGGCCGAATTGGAAGATTTGGTGAAGTCGAAAGGTCTGGAATTTGGAATGAATGTATCAAAGTATAAATTAGATAAGGATTAAGAATCATGAGACACGCTAAAAGAATCAATCATTTAGGAAGAACAAGCGCGCATAGAGCTGCCATGCTGTCCAATATGGCTGCTTCACTGATCATGCATAAACACATCCATACCACTCTGGCCAAGGCTAAAGAGTTGAAGAAATTTGTGGAACCGTTGATTACGCGCAGCAAGAATGACACCACTCACTCAAGACGTATGGTTTTCGCTTCCCTGCACAACAAATTCGCCGTTAGCGAACTGTTCAGAGAAGTTTCCCAGAAGGTGGCTGACCGTCCAGGCGGTTATACCCGTATTCTGAAAACCGGTTTCAGAAAAGGTGATAACGCAGAAATGTGCATCATCGAATTGGTGGATTACAATGAAACTTACACCACCACCGAAACCAAGAAGAAAACCACCAGAACAAGACGTAGCAAGAAATCAGCTCCCAAGGCTGAAGTTGAGGCTCCAGTTGCTGAAGCTCCCGCTACTGAAGAAGCTCCTGCCGCTGAATAATCAGCACGTTCTTGAGATTTTCTTTAAAATAAAAACTCTCTTTGTGTACAACAAGAGAGTTTTTTTTTTAATTTTGCCGAAGCATTTATAACGAAAATCATTTTTATTTACTAACTAAATTTATACACTATGGGTTTTTTCAAAGAATTTAAGGAATTTGCCATGAAAGGCAATGTTATGGACATGGCTATCGGTGTTATCATCGGTGGTGCGTTCGGCAAAATTGTAACCTCATTAGTCAATGACCTTCTGATGCCATTGATTGGTGCTTTAATCGGGAATGTCGATTTTACGACCCTTTCAGCAACATTAAGACCTGCCGTCATGAATGGTGAGGAAGTAGTCAAAGAGGCTGTTACGCTGAATTATGGTAACTTTATTCAGACAACAGTAGATTTCCTCATCGTTGCTTTCTGTATTTTCTTGGTGATTAAGCTGATCAACAAAGCTTCCAATATGGTGAAAAAACCAGAGGAAGAAGCTCCCGCAGCTCCCGCAGAACCAGAACCCACTAAGGAAGAAGTTCTGTTGACCGAAATCAGAGACCTGCTGAAACAGAAATAAGAGACAGAAAAACATTTCCGAATTAAGTGCTATATTTGCCGCAATAAAGATAAGTTTTTCTAACCGCAAATGCCAGAATATTCTGGCATTTGCCTTTTTTTGAAATAAAATTATATAGGACGATATTTTGGGAAAAACTTGATTCCCTAAGAACTTCAAACTCCTAAAATGTGAACATATTAACTCTTATGAAAAGATTATTGTTTTTAGTTGCAATATGTTTGACAAGTATGATTTTGTGTGCTCAGCAAGTAGTCACCTTGACTTTCTCAGGTCAAGACACAAGTGGTAGATATCTGCGATTGAATCGGGTAGTGATAAGCAACTTGAGCAGAAATTGGACGGAAACCATTTATTGGCCTGACACTGTCTTGGAGATGCAAAATTCTACGCGTATTGCTGAACATGTAGCAAATGTTTTTTCATTGGAGCAGAATATTCCTAATCCTTTTGATGGAATCACTACGGTACAATTGCATAAAGCTGAAGCAGGTCGGACTACATTGTGGGTTTCCGACTTGTCGGGAAAAGAACTTGTCCGTTATGAAGGCTTGTTGAGTGACGGAACGCATCGGTTTAGGTTGTCCTTGCCCAATGCGCAGGTTTATTTCCTACATGCTCAGTCAGGCAAATACTCTGCCAGCATCAAAATGGTAAGCAAAGGTAATGGAGGAAGCAGTATGATTGAATATGAGGGGCAGACTCTCAGCTATAAGCTAGACTTGGGCAAGGCAATGAAAGGAAGCACAAATCAAACATTTGTTTTGGGCGACATGATGGAGTATGTAGGGTATGTTATCATTGATGGGGTGGAGTTCGAAAGTGAACATATTACTCAAACTCAGCACGATTCCCAATTTTTAACCTTGCGATTCCAGTCTGCCATAGGAAGAGCTTGTCCAGGCACTCCCACGGTGACAGATTATGATGGTAATATATATAACACGGTGCTGATTGGAGAACAGTGTTGGATGAGGGAAAACCTGCGTGCCACACATTATGCTGATGGTACAAGTATTCCTGTTGGAAGTACTACAAGTCATAATGTTGGCTACCGTTACGTTCCTAACAATGACACAAATAATGTCTATACTTATGGCTATCTCTATAATTTGAAAGCGGCATTGAACGCTGTGCTTACATCTACTAACAACCCAAGTGGGGTTCAGGGGGTTTGTCCAACGGGTTGGCATGTGCCGAGTGCAGATGAATGGATGCAATTGGTGGATTATGTTTCAGAACAGGACGAATATGTCTGTGATGGTATAGCAAAGTCTTTGGCGGACACCATAGGATGGCATACTTATTCGGGGCCGTGTACTGTAGGTAACGACCTTTCCACCAACAATACCACATTCTTTTCGGCTTTGCCAGCAGGTGCTTATAGTAGAAATGGTTACACCTATGGTTTTGGTGAAGAAGCCCATTTCTGGAGTACTACGAACCCCACTAGCGAAGCTTATGTAAGCACTCTCGTATACAACTCTTCTTCCGTATTCATCGGAGAAGCTGTTAATATCTATGGATTTTCAGTACGATGCATAAGGGATGTGAGTGGTTCAGCGTATGCACAGGCTTGTCCGGACATTCCATCAGTGACGGATTACGATGGCAATATATACAATACTGTGAAGATAGGCAATCAATGTTGGATGCGTGAGAACCTTCGTACTGAACATTATTCCGATGGGACAGAAATAGCCATGGGAAACACTTATTCCAATAGTACACCTTATCGATACAATCCAGACAACGACCATAGTGTTGTTGCCACCTATGGTTACCTTTACAATTGGACTGCCGTGATACATCCTTCAACTTCCTCTTCAGTCAATCGTAGCGGAGTTCAAGGTATTTGTCCTGAAGGCTGGCATGTGCCAAGTGAGGCGGAATGGATGCAACTGTTCGACTTTGTTTCCTCTCAAAGTGAGAATGTGTGCAATTCCAACACAAGTTATATCGCCAAGTCCTTGGCCGCTACCAGAGGGTGGTATACCCATGATGGAACTTGCAGCATTGGCAATGACCGTACTACCAACAATGTCACTGGTTTCTCGGCTCTACCTGCTGGCTTTTACGCCCTGGGAAATTACTTTACTTTCGGCGATTATGTGAGCTATTGGAGTGCTACCGAGAACAGTAATAGTAAAGTTTTTGGTCATAGCCTCATTTATTATGATGCCATTGTATATAATGGTGATGTTGATAAGGATAATGCAATCTCCGTTCGTTGTCTTCTTGATGAAGAACAAGATCCTGTCGTTCCTACTGTAATTACCTCAGCTGTCTATACTCAACTGTCTCTGACCTCTGCCATATCTGGTGGAATTGTTACCTCTACTGGTGGCGCCGATGTGACAGCCCGTGGTGTGTGTTGGAGTACTTTGCCGTTGCCCACATTGGCAGATAGTCATTCAGTTGACGGTGGTGGCACGGGTAGCTTTTCTAGCAATATTACAGGTTTGGCTGCTGGAACCAGTTATTACGTGCGTGCATACGCCACTAATAGCGTGGGAACAGCCTACGGCAATCAAGTGATTTTTACCACTCCTTGCAGTCCACAAGCCTGTCCTGATGTCCCATCAGTGACCGATTATGATAACAATATATACAATACTGTGCAGATAGGCAATCAATGTTGGATGAGGGAGAATCTTCGCACCACGCATTATGCCGATGGTACAAGTATTCCTCTTGGTGGCAGTACCTATAGTAGCGATTCGGCTTTTCTCTATTATCCTTATGGGATTCCAGACAGTGTTTCCACTTATGGCTATCTATACAATTGGACTGCCGTTATGCATAATGCCTCATCGTCCTCAACTAATCCTAGTGGGGTGCAAGGCGTTTGCCCCAATGGTTGGCATGTGCCAAGCAGTACTGAATGGACGCAATTGGCCAATTATCTCTCCATGTACCATATTTGTGGCTCTAATAATACTAATATTGCCAAGTCTTTAGCTTCCCCCAGTGGGTGGAATACTTATTCTGAAACTTGTACAGTGGGCAATGACCAAGATTCCAATAATTCCACTGGCTTTTCTGCCTTCCCTGTTGGTTTTTTCATTTATTATAACCAACTTGGTGGATGCGCGTGTTTATGGAGTGCTACCGAAATTGGTAGTGGATTTGCTTGTTATTTGTCCCTATGGTACAACCGTGCTACTATGAGCAATGAACAAGTAATGAAATATTGTGGCTTATCTGTCAGATGTCTTCGTGACTAGACTTTCCTATTTTTTGCAGAGTATAATGGCATTGAGGCCGACAAAAAATCTAATGTCGGCCTCTTTTTGTTTCTTTGTTCCTTTATGCGAGATGCTTTGGGATGCCTATATAACTATTTGTTACCTATGAATCTTTTGTTCGCCGAACAACAAATTGAGGAAGCCAATAAGCGCTATGGGGGCTTTACGAATGAATTTGGCAAGATGATAGAAGATCTTTGTAAGCCAGCGGCACTGAAAGTCTTCAAAGCTGAGGGAATTGACATTGACCATACCTACGAGGGTTCTCGTCGCGAGAAGGCTGGAGAGGAAGAAATGGAGGTGGATGCGCTGTTATGCAACAAAACGGAAGCCGTAGCTGTGGAGGTGAAGACGACATGTTTTAAGAAGGATGTTGACTACTTTCTCAGAAAAATGAAACATTTCAAGGAGATCTTTCATGAGTTCGAAGGTAAGAAAATATATGCGGCCATTGCGGCTATGCGCTTCGCCAATGGCTCAGACAAATATGCCCAACGCAAGGGACTATATGTGCTTTCTCCTCTCAGCGATGGGATGTTTTCTTTAGAAAAACCAAAAAACAGGGAAGTGTTCTAATGCTGTGGAGTAGTTCTGCCGAGACAAATCTAGTTGAGCAGAATAGGATGCCCGGCAGATAAGGGAATTAGTATAAACAGAAAAACGAATATTCAGCTATGAAAGAATTAAAAGATCCTATAGCAGAGGCCCGAAGATATGTGGCCAATGCGGAAAAGGTAATCATAGAAGCCAATTATGATCCTGAATTGAAGATTTATACTGATGGGAAGTACATTAAAATGGCAGGCAACACCCTATGGAATGGCTGCTTGATAGCCCTTGATGCATTGCTGAACATCCGTAAGGGGAAAGGCCGTCCGTCAATAGACAAGTATAAGGAGGCAGCAGGCCAGCGCGATCGGAAACTGTTAGCGGCGATTGTGGCCGGCTATGAGACCATGCATTTGTACATGGGTTATGACGGTACGAAAAACAAGAAGACTTGTGATTCGGGTTTCGAGTATGCCAATGTCATCATCGACCGTTGTGCCATATTGTTACCCAAAGAGGTGTGCGCGTGATAAATGTGTTCAGACACGATAGGATTGTAGGGCTGTCACATTGTGGCAGCCGTAAATTATTGGTACGCGTAGCATGCGTCCATTAAATGAAAAAGCCCGCAGTTGCGGGCTTTTTTCAGTATGGATAGGGCGAACATTTATCCGCCCAACCGATTACAGGGTGTGGTAAGGTTTCAGCAAACCTTTGCCGATTTCCACTGCTTCCTCGTTCTTGGGAATGAGGTGGTGGTGACGTTCGGGCAGAGATTTTTCCAAACCTTTGTGCAACATTTCAGGGGTTACCAAGGGTTTCACCTTGAGGAAACCACCCAGCACAATCATGTTGAACAGCTTTGAGATACCCAGTTCGCTGGCTTTGTCAGCAGCGGCCACCTGATAGATGTTGATGTCTTTACGGGTGGGGTGGTGGGAAATACCATTCGGGTCATAAATCAACAGACCACCGGGTTTTACTGAGCTTTCGAATTTGTCCATGGACTGCTGGTTCAGGATGATGGCGGTGTCGAACTGGTTCAGATAAGGAGAGCAGATACGCTCGTCGCTCAAAATCACCGTTACGTTAGAAGTACCACCACGCATTTCAGGTCCGTAGGAGGGAAGCCAGCTGACTTCCTTGTCTTGCATAATGCCGGCGTAAGCCAGGATTTTACCCATTGAGAGTACACCTTGACCGCCGAAGCCTGCTATAATTATTTCTTCTGTCATTGCTTTGTGAATTTAAGGTTATTATTTTTTTCTCAATGAATAAAGTGTCTCATTGGGTTGGTCGAAGGTAGCGACGCGTTCGATGAACTTAGGATCGAATTTGCCATCCACTTTCATATCGCCCAGCGGGAAGTATTTCAGTGTGTTTTCTTCCATCCATTTGTTGGCCTGAACAGCGGTCATCTTCCAGCCGGAGTTACAGTTAGAGGTAACTTCCACGAAAGAAACGCCCTTGTTGAGTTTCTGGTTCTCGAAGGCCTGACGGATAGCTTTCTTGCATTTACGGGCCAAAGCGGGAGTGTAAACAGCCTGACGGGTCACATAGTAAGTGCCGGGCAGCTGAGCCAATGCTTCGGTCAAACGCATGGTGTGTCCCATGATTTCGGGGTCACGGCCATAGGGGCAAGTCACGGTTTCCATACCCTCAAGGGTGGTGGGAGCCATCTGACCGCCGGTCATACCGTAAATACCGTTGTTGATGAAGATCATGGTGATGTTCTCGCCACGGTTGCAGGCGTGCATTACTTCGGCGCAACCGATAGAAGCCAAGTCACCGTCGCCCTGATATGAGAATACGAAAGTATCGGGGCGCAGACGTTTGATGGCTGATGCGCAGGCGGGAGCACGGCCGTGGGCGGCTTCCACGAAGTCAACATCAAAATAATTGTAAGCCAGAACAGAGCAGCCTACCGGTGAAATACCGACGACGTTGTCCTGAATGCCCATTTCTTCAATCACCTCGGCGATGATTCTGTGAACAGTACCGTGTCCGCAGCCTGGGCAGTAGTGCATGGTGGCATCCTTCAAAACAGAGGTGCGCTTGTACACTAAATTTTCGGGTTTGATAATATCTTCTCTTGTCATAATTTCAATGCTAATTAAATTATTTTACCATTTTTTTCAAAGCTTCGAAAATCTCAACCGGGGTTGGGATGACACCGCCATAGCGGCCGTAATGCTCAACGGGAACGTTGCAATTCACTGCCAGTTTCACGTCTTCGATCATCTGGCCAGCATTCATTTCAACGCTAAGGATTTTCTTCATGCGGCCACCGATTTCAGCCACAGCTTTGGTCGGGAAGGGCCACAGGGTGATAGGACGTACCAAACCGACTTTGATGCCTTCGGCGCGTGCCAATTCCATGGCTTTCATACAGATACGAGCAGCGGAGCCGTAAGCTACGAACAGGTATTCTGCATCGTCGCACTGGATAGCTTCGTGGCGAGCGTCTTCTTCTTCGCATTTTCTGTATTTGGCTTGGATTCTCTCGTTGATAGCCTCTTGTTTCAGAGCTTCGAGTTCAAGAGAAGTGACGATAGTGCTCTTGCCGCCAGCACGAT
Source organism: Bacteroidales bacterium (assembly GCA_016290295.1). Classification (GTDB taxonomy): domain Bacteria; phylum Bacteroidota; class Bacteroidia; order Bacteroidales; family WCHB1-69; genus RUG11690. The sequence continues at coordinate 125,586 of JAEETJ010000004.1, read as the reverse complement.
GACCAGTAGCGGCCCAGGGGCAATGTTCTTCGATATATTCGTTGGTCCAGCGTGGTTTGTAGTCGTCAACCATTACTTTTTCCATTACCTGACCGATAACACCGTCAGAAAGGATAGCGGCGGGGTTTCTGTATTTGAAAGCCAAATCGAAACCGAGTTCCACAAAGTCGTACATTTCCTGTACGGAAGCGGGAGCCAAGGTGATCAGTCTGTAGTCACCATGACCGCCACCCTTGGTGGTCTGGAAATAGTCGGACTGTGAAGGCTGGATGGTACCCAGACCTGGGCCGCCACGAACGACGTTAACACACAATGCGGGCAGCTCGGCGCCAGCAATGTAGGACAGACCTTCCTGCATCAAGGAGAAACCGGGAGAGGAAGAAGAAGTCATAACGCGTTTACCAGTGGATGCGCCAGCGTAAACCATGTTGATGGAGGCCAGCTCGCTTTCGGCTTGAAGCACAACCATGCCGGTTGTCAGATATGGTCTTTCAGCCATCAGGTGTTCGAGAACCTCACTCTGCGGAGTGATAGGATATCCGAAATAACCGTCGCAGCCCATACGAATGGCAGCTTCAGCAATGGCTTGATTACCCTTCATTAATTTTAATTCTTTTGCCATTTTGTAATTTGTTTAGTTGTTAATTGTTTTGTTTTTTCTTGCTTCTGTCCGCGGTTACTCTTTGGCGCGGTAAACTTCGATAACGCCGTCGGGGCAGATGACTGCACAGTTGGCGCAGCCAATACACGCGTCGGCATTGACCACCTCAAGGTAGTTGTAACCTTTTGCATTTACTTTCTTCGAAAGTGCAATACAGGCGGGGTTCTGCGGACATCCCGTGATGCACACTTCGCAACCTTTACACTTTTCAGTGTTGATGACTAATGCTCCTTTAAATGCCATAATTTTAATTTTTTATGTGTTAGTAATTTTGGTTAAAATGTTCTTTCTTATACGGATAAAAAATTAGCTTACGAAAATACGAAAAATTTCCTTACCTCCATCTTTTTTTGGAAGTTTTTTCTTGATTTTTTGTAGCCCCTGTTTAAGCTTTCTTTTCGGGGTTGGTCTCCAATTGCAGCTTTACATCATTCAATACATTCATGAAGTTTATAAATGCTTGATAAGGAGATGGATACACATCAAAATTTCTGCGGACACTGTCATGGGCAAACCACTTGGTGCTCATGAAGTTGAAGTGGTCGGCAGCCTGCAGTTGCAGCCAGTTTTCCTTAGCTACTTTATTTTTTGATTTCTTGTACAGACTTTCTAATTTAAATAACTGATTGAAAGCTTCTTGCTGCAAGTCATTACCCAACCATTCGGCCGTGTCTTTCTCGTCCCCAGAGTAAGAAATGGGCCAGGGGGCATGCATGGTGGAACAGGGAACTTGCATGCTGTTGACTTCCTTCGGCGTGATGAAACGGTAGTTGTCGCTCTCTGCCAATTGAGAAAATAGTGATTTGAAGAAGTCGAAAATACCAGTGTCGGCGGTGTGGTACTCGCCAATGGTTTCATAATCGAAATAAAGATTGATGAAAGGCGCGTCATCGGGAATCTTGTTCAGGTTGCTGATGTATTTGTCAGCGGTTAATCCCATGCCATCCCAGTCTTTTTCCTCGAATCTTAAAGTGATATCATCACACAGACGGTAGCTTCTGAGCAGCAGTTTCAGGTCGGTCTGGAAGGGATTGCAGTAAAGATAGCAAGGGCTCTTCCAACCCAAAATATGGCGGGCACCTTCGGTCAGTGCCACATCGTAACCAGCCTCGTGCAGCCATTCGCCAATCTCGTCTGAATAGATGATTTCAGTATTGCAGAATGAGGTGGGGCGTACCTTGAACACTTCCTTCAGCAGTTTTTCCTGCAACTTCACCTGCTCCATAAAGCTGGTTTTGTTGTATAACGAAGCAAGGCTGTGGGTGTAAGTGTTGCCCGTGATTTCCACGTTTTTGGTGGCAATGAGTTTCTTGAAACTCTCAATCACTTCGGGACAGTATTGCTGGAAAAGGTGAATGGAACTTCCCGCGATACTGAAACTTACCTTTATCTTGTCACCGTATTTGGCGATAAGCTCCTGCAGCATGGCGTTGGCGGGAAGGTAGCATCGTTCGGCCAAACGGTTGGCTAGGTAACTGTTTTGATAGTCATCAAAATATTGATGATGTTGGTTGATGTCGAAAAAGCGGTACGTTCTCAAACGGAACGGTTGGCTGATATGAAAATGGAAGCAAATGTTATGCATGGTATTGTATTTGAAAGAGTTATTGTTATCTATTGACTACTTTGGTATATATATCTTTGAGCTTGCGGGCTACATTTTCCCATTTCAGGTTGTCCACTTCCTCTTTACCTTTGTTCACAAAGAGTTTGGACAGGGCAGGGTAGTGGAGCAGACCGTAGATGGCATCGGCAGTAGCATCAATGTCCCAGAAATCGACTTTGATGGCGTATTGCAGTACTTCGGCAACACCCGACTGCTTGGAGATGACCACGGGCACACCGGCTCGCATGGCTTCGAGGGGTGAAATACCGAATGGCTCAGAGATAGAAGGCATGACGTATACATCACTCATGCCGAACATCTTGTCGATGTCGCTGCCACGCAAAAAGCCGGTAAAGTGGAAACGGTCGGCAATGCCTAACTCAGCCACACGCTCGATGATGCGCGGCATCATGTCACCGTCACCAGCTAAAACGAAGCGCACGTTGGGATCTTTCTCCAGCACCTTGCGAGCGGTCTCCACGAAGTATTCGGGACCTTTTTGGAAAGTGACACGCCCTAAGAAGGTGACAATCTTCTCTTTGACATTCTTCTCGCGCTCCACGGTTTTGTCGTTGGGAACCACAGCGTTGTGCAGCGTCACCACCTTGTCGGCAGGAATATGGTACTTCTCAATGACGATGCGGCGGGTCAGATCGCTGACGGCGCAAACCATGTCAGCCTCGCTCATGCCATAGCGTTCGAGGCCATAGACGATGTCGTTGATATTGTGTTCTCCGGAACGGTCGTATTCCGTGGCGTGGATATGCACCACCAACGGCTTTCCGCTGACCTTTTTGGCAGCAATACCGGCCTTGTAGGTCAGCCAGTCGTGGGCATGGATGACGTCAAATTGCTCATGCTTGGCAATTTCGGCGGCTACTTCCGCATAACGGTCCACTTCCTGCATCAAGTTGCTGCCGTAACGGCCCGAGAACTCGTATCTGCGCTTGTCGCCAGAGATGAATATGCCGCTGTCAATCTGGTTAATGACATTGTAATAGTCGTCCAAGCCGACGTAGGGTATCATCTGTGAGTTGACTTGGATATAGGTGGTTTCGCCGCCTTGCGTAAAGAAAGGGGAGAAGCGAGGGTCAACTTCCACGTCGCTGGCATTGATGATTTTGATGAGACTCTGGTCCTCGTCGCCAGAGGCTTTGGGCATGACGAAAGCGACATCCACCCCGTTTACTGCCAGTCCCTTGGTCAAGCCATAACAGGCTGTGCCCAAACCACCAGCGATGTGCGGGGGAAACTCCCATCCAAACATTAGAACTTTCATCAGTATTTCCTTTTTATAGATTTTGTAATCAAATTGAATAAAGCAGCTTCGCTGCGGTTATTTTTTTGCTGTGTCGATTTTCCATTTGAGATACAGCAGTGCGGCCACACTCCATGCCTGTGAGAAGCAGCCGTTGGGTTTGTATGGCGGGTCTCCATCGGTAATTTCACAAATGGTGGAGATACCATAGTCTTTCATGCAGTTGTCGAAATTGTAGAAAATTTTCTCTAAGACAGAAACAGCATTTTGGCCATAGACACTGAGCATGCCGTCGCAGAATGGTGCCAGCAACCAGGGCCAGCAGCTACCTTGATGGTAGGCGGCGTCACGTTCGGCTTGGTTGCCCTCGTAATGTCCCTTGTAGTCGGGATCGTTGGGCGACAGCGTTCTGATACCTTTTTCCGTCAGCAACTCTTCGCAGGTTTTCTTCAGCACCAGTTGCCTGATTTTTTCGCTGATAGGAGCGTAGGGCAATGATACCGCGATCATCATGTTGGGACGCACCTGGAAATTCTTGTAGTCGCCATTGACATAGTCGGCGAGATAGCCGATTTCCTTTGACCAGAAAGTGGCTTTGAAGGTGTCGGGGAAACTCTTGGCCAGCGGCTCCCATTCTTCCACAAAAGCTTTGTCTTTGGCCAGTCGTGCCACCTCGAGGCTGAATTGTATAGCATTATACCACAGGGCGTTGATTTCTACTGCACAACCAGTACGAGGGGTGACGGGAACACCATTCACCACTGCATCCATCCAGGTGAGGGCCACATGCTCATTGCCAGCATAGATGAGTCCGTTATCCAACATCCTGATATTGTACAGCGATCCATTGCGGTAGGCGTTGAGGATGGACTGCATTACAGGACCGTATTCTTTCCAGATTTTCTTCTCGGTGCGGGTATAAGAGGCGTATTGCTGCAAAGCGCGGAAGAACCACAGGGGTGCGTCCACGGAATTGTAGGCGGCCTGGTCGCCACTGCCAATATTGGGGAATAATCCGTCTTTCATCTCCGACAGCATGTCGTCGATAATGGTCTTGCAAACTTTTGGTTTCTTGACCACCGACAGTGTAAGTCCTGGTACGGCGATGAAAGTGTCACGGCCCCAGCGGCCGAACCATGGGTAACCAGCGATAATCTGTGTCTTGCCGTTGCGCTCGATGATGAATTGCTCGGCGGCGTTCTTCAGACAGTTCAAATAACTGTTACGACTGCGGTGCCCATCCAAGGTGCTGTTGAAGACTTCAGCAATTTCTTCGGGTTCAATCGGACTGGTGCCGATGGTGAAATACAATTCCTTGCTCTTGACGGGCACATTGATACGCCCAAGCTTCAGCAAGTCCTCGTGTCCTTCGTAGCCTCGATTGAGTTCTTCTTCATATTCAATATTGTAGAACCAGTCTGGTGCATGCTGATAGTCGATAGCTTCGGAACATTGCAGGTAAATGGGTGTGTATTTGTCGTATAGACAATATTTTACACCGTTTTTAACCTCGTCATAACTCGTGTTGGCCTGGTCGTTCTTGTGGGTTAGCTGATGAATCTGGCGGAAGGCCAAAAGCGGTTGGAACTGGAAGGAGGCGGATTCAAAATCATCAAGAATGGTGTATTTGATGATGATACGCTCCGAAGTGTCAGAGAAAAGTATTTCTTTGGTGAAATTAAAGTGGCCGACGCGGAAATGGTAAACCGGAATAATGTCGGCGTTGAATTTTTGCAAATATTTGTTGCCTTTCGGGTCATAAATACCACCTTTGTACTGGTGCATGCCAAGGTGGAACTCCATATCGTCGATAATGATGCTTTCATTCAGAGAGGACACCAAAACATGGCGTTCACCGTCAACATTCTCTTGGGGAAGGATGAACAAACCGTGATATTTACGGGTGTTAAGGCCGAGCAACGTGGTGGAAGCGAAGGCTCCGGTACGGCTGCAGCGGACGATTTCCTTTTTCTTCGAGAAGGGAATATTGACCAATTCTGTTTTGTCAAATTCTATATAGCTCATTTTAGGATAAATTTTTGCAAAGCTACAAAAAATATTTATTCTATACAATAAAAAAATGACTTTAATATTTTGGTAATTTGAAGATGATGGGAATGCTTTGTTTTGCGGCATAATGTGGAATAATAAATGCGCATTTTAAGAAGAAAAACGGGTGTCGTTTTTGAAATAGGAAAATTGTTTTGTAAAAAATTGAAATAGTGTATTGTGTATTAAAATTTTTTGTATTTTTGCAACCCCAAAATAAGAAGAGAAAAATAAAATAAAAAAATAGAGAGATGAAACAAGATTTGATTCAGTATGTAGAAGATAATTTCGTGACTGTTAAGGAGTTCCCGAAATTTAAGGCAGGCGATACCATCACCGTTTCTTACAGAATCGTTGAAGGTTCCAAAGAGCGTATTCAGCAATTCCAGGGTGTTGTTTTGCAAATTGCAGGCACCGGAGTAACCAAAACTTTCACCATCAGAAAAATTTCAGGCGGTGTTGGCGTAGAAAGAATTTTCCCCTTCGCAACTCCTCTGATTTCCGATATCGTGGTGAACAAACACGGTGTTGTTCGCCGTTCACGCATTTTCTATCTGCGTAACCTCACTGGTAAGAAAGCACGTATCAAAGAAAAAAGAGGTTAAAATCCTTGAATCTTTGTGTTTTCATAATAAAAAAAACGCTTTCTTTGCAAAGCGTTTTTTTTGTTTGTGAGGAAAAATAAAGAAATGTCACGATGTGGAGGCGGGGAAAAGTTCTGTCTTAACGAATGCACGAAGTGCATGTCTTAACGCCTAAACGAAAAAACGATTAAACAAATCAACAAATAAACAAGAATATGAAAATCACCGCTGTAGAACCCATTGGCATCACCCCGGCCTTGGCTGAACAACTGGCCGCCGATTTCGCCTGCCGCGGGCATGAATTTGTCTGTTTCCCCGACAGAAACGAAAATCCTGAAGTATTGGCCGAACGTATGGCTGATGCGGATATTGTCATCATCTCCAATATCAAATTGGGGGCTGACGTGATGTGCCGCTGTCCGAAACTGAAAATGCTGGCTGTGGCTTTCACTGGTCTCGATCATATCGATATGGCCTATTGCCAGACTCACAATATCGTGGTCAAAAATGCTGCTGGTTATGCGACTGTTGCTGTGGCCGAACTCGCTATTGGTCTGATGCTGGACGTGTATCGCCATATTACCGTTTTGGACGCCGATACGCGTAATTGCCTTAGCCGCAGAAATTTCCTGGGACGCGAATTGTCGGGAAAAACTGTCGGTATTGTTGGAACGGGTGCCATTGGTCGTAAAACTGCAGAGTTGCTGCAGTGTTTTGGCTGTAAGATTTTGGCATGGAGTCGTACCAAATACGCCGAATTGGAAAGCGATACCTTCCACTATGTGGAATTGGACCAGCTGATGCGCGAGTCGGATATCATTTCTCTGCATGTGCCGCTGAACCCTGAAACCCATCACCTGATTTCAGCCGAAAAATTGGCCTTATGCAAAGCATCAGCAGTACTGATTAATACCGCTCGTGGTAATGTGGTGGATATGGATGCTTTGGCTATTGCCCTGAAGGAAAATCGTTTGGCTGGTGCTGGTATTGATGTGTTTGAAAAGGAACCGCCGCTTCCCCAAAACCATGAATTATTCGATGCACCGAACTGTGTTTTGGTTCCGCATGTGGGCTATGCCACTCGCGAAGCCTTTGATATTCGCATCGGTATCGTGTTAGATAAAATCAATGAATATTTGAAATAACCGCATCTATGCGGGGCTTGCGGTTCCACCGCAAACTATTGCTACTTCCTAACACCTGTTATCTATGCGGCGGTTGCGGTTCCACCGCATATTTCATTAGCACATTAACTAATTAACTAATTTGCTAATTTGCTAATTTGCTAATTTTTATCACTCCTAATTCGCCTTCTATCTTGCTTTGATTGAAGTGTTTGGGATTGAAATGCAAGGTCATGCTATCTCCGTCTAAGAAGTCATGGTAATCGATGCTGTGATATTCCAAGTCTTGTTGGGGCAGTGATTCAAACGACCATTGTTCTTCCGCTTCTATGCTGGTAAAGTGGTATTCAATGTCATCCCTGTGAAACCGGATGTTTTCCATGCCCGGGGCTGACAATTCGAAATGCACATTGAAATCATTGCTGTATAGTGTGAAGTGGCCATCCTCATCGGTATAGGTGTTCATGCCAATCCAGTCCTTGGTCCAACCGCGTATGAGGGCTCCGCAGATTCCTTGATCTGTATCAGCGTCTTTTATCGTTCCATGTAAGACAATGTTGTTGTAGCCCAGCATGTTGTAATAGTTGGGGGGTAGGCTATGGTCATCGGCGGGAATGGGAATGTCTTTTAGCTTACATACTTCCATTGCGGCAGGCTTGTCTTGGCCGTCAGGATTAATCAGACCAGTATATTGTCCCTCGAAGACATGGGCATCGGGATTATCGCGATAGTACCACCAGCCGTAGCCGGCACTGTTGTATTGTCGTGCAAGGGTGTAAGTCTGTCGCAGGAATTGCCTTTGCTCTTCATAGCTTACACGCACATTGTCGGCTGGCAGTCCAGTTTCACCTACCATCCAGGGCTTCCCTTTGCAATGGTCACTATACCAACGCATCTCGCTGGCAATTCGCAGAGGATTGTAGGTGTGAATAGACACGAAATCGACGGGAAGATAGGTGGGATCCCATTCAAAAACCTCTATGGGCTCCGCAAAACCGATAGTGAATAGCTGGTGAGGTGCATTTTTCCTCATCATAGTACGCCATTTTTTGACTATCTTATAGGCTTCTTTTTTATCACGGTGGTCAACAGGATCGAAATATAAGGGTTCGTTGAAAAAATCGTAAGCCCAAAGTGCTGGATGATGGGCCAAATGCTTGAGCAATCCCACGGTAAAGATTTCCAGCTCGCTGTCCAAGGGGCGTTTAATGAGCAACATCACTTTCAGATGGTATAGTTGTGCTGTGTCTAACATTCGTTCTGCAGCCCGGTACAGTGCTTTATGGTTACTCTTTTCGGGAATGGTATCCAAACATATTCTTATACTGTTAAAACCCATGTCAGAGATGCGTCGGAAATCTTCGGACAGATTGCTGTGATAGTAAGCGTCGGGCGATACCCGTGCGGAGAAGCCTTTCACTCTGAACAACGCTTTGTAGTTCATCATCAGCGGGAACCAAGGCTCACCGTTAAGCATGAAATGGTCTTGCTCAATATAGACAAAATCATGACATGGAACTGGCTGCTCTGCCGATGTATCTTGCCGATGGCAGGCGATAAGGCAAAGAATGCACAGTAATAGCAAAGAAAGTAAGCCTATTTTTCGCATGAAAGGGTGTTGTTGAGGATAACCTGTTTGATTTCTTCCATTAGCCACATGGGCGTGGAGGTGGCGCCGCAGATGCCGATGCTTTCATCAGGCTGAAATTGGTATTGTTGCAGCTGCTCGATACGAGAGATAAAGTAGGTGCGAGGATTGCTTTTCTTGCAGATATCATAGAGATATAAGCCGTTAGAGCTTTTCTCACCGGAGACAAATAAGATGATGTCGTGCTGACTGGCAAACTCGCGGATATGCTGTGAACGATTGGCGACCAGTCGGCAGATGGTGTCGTGATATTCAAACATTTCCTCATGCTGAAGGGCTGCATATCGTTGTTTGATAGTGTCTATCAGTTGGAAATAGTCTTCCAAACTCTGTGTGGTCTGGGAATATAGTGCTGCTGGTTTGGTATAGTCGATGAGGTCAAGGTCTTCGGCAGAGGAAATGACAATACCATTGCGCTGCGTTTGTCCCAACAAGCCGGTGACTTCCGCATGACCTTTCTTGCCGAAAATCAGAATTTGCTGTTGTTCCCCATTACTTTCATATTTTTTCTTGATATTTTTCTGGAGATGAAGCACAACAGGGCAGGTGGCATCAATCAGGGTAATATTGTTTTTTTGTGCTAATTGATAGGTCTCGGGTGGCTCGCCATGGGCGCGTATGAGCACGGTAGTGTCACGCAACTGAGCAAACTGTTCGTTGGAAACGACCTCCAAACCTTTGGAGGCTAATCGTTTAACTTCTTCATTATTGTGTACAATATCACCGAGACAATACAGATGTTGATGCTGGGAGAGATATTCCTCCGCGGTTCGGATAGCGTTGATCACCCCGAAACAAAAGCCCGAATCCTTGTCAATGGTGATGTTCATGCAGACTTATTCTTGCTCGGGAAACAGGGAATCGACGAATTCAAGACGGTTGAAGACTTGCAGCTGCTCGATTTTCTCGCCTACGCCGATATATTTGACGGGTATCTGGAATTGGTCTGATATGCCGATGACCACGCCACCCTTGGCTGTTCCGTCCAATTTGGTGATAGCCAGTGCATTGACTTCTGTTGCAGCGGTAAATTGGCGGGCTTGCTCGATGGCATTTTGGCCCGTGGAACCATCCAATACCAACAGCACTTCGTGGGGAGCGTCGGGTACGAGCTTGCGGATGACATTCTTGATTTTGGTCAGCTCGTGCATCAGGTTGATTTTGTTGTGCAGACGGCCAGCGGTGTCAATCAGCACCACATCGGAGCCTTTGGCTAAAGCGGAAGCAACGGTGTCGTAAGCGACAGCGGCAGGGTCGGAACCCATTTTTTGTGTCACAATGGGAACATTGGCACGTTCAGCCCACACTTCCAACTGCTCGATGGCGGCGGCACGGAAGGTGTCGGCGGCACCTAACATCACAGAGTAGCCTTTTTTCTTGAATTGGTAAGCCAACTTTCCGATGGTGGTGGTTTTGCCCACACCATTGACACCAACTACTAATATGATGTAAGGTTTCTTGTCTTCCGGAAGCGTGAAATCCTGCTTGCCTTCCATGTCGTTTTCCAACAACAGTCCAGCTATCTCTTCCCGTAGTATGGTGTTTAATTGACTGGTACCTAAGTATTTATCTTTTGATACGCGTTTTTCAATACGGTCGATGATTTTCAGGGTAGTTTCAACGCCTACATCGGAGGTAACCAGAATTTCCTCCAGATTGTCGAGCACATCATCATCTACCTTTGACTTACCGACTACAGTTTTGGCGAGCTTCGCGAAGAAGCTCTCTTTGGATTTCTCCAAACCTTTGTTTAATTCCTCTTTCTTTTCTTTGGAAAATATAGAAAAAAAGCCCATGACACAAATTTTTGCAAAGTTACATAAAAATCTCCGAATATGATTCAGCCTACATGATTATTTTTGTAGAGACGTGCCATGGCACGTCTCTACGGTAGTTGTGTTCTGACTTGACAGCAAAAAAAAAGCCGGAAGAGGGGATCTTCCAGCTTTTTTTAACCATGAAAACAAAATATTACTTTTTAGCCAAAAAGTCTTTTACGTTGGTGGATTCAACTACAGCTTCCTTGAAAGTGTAGGCTCCAGTTTTGGGTGAGCGTTCCATTTTAACCACGCGGGTATAAGCTACGCCACCTTCTCTTTTCAATGTTGCAACAACCTTCTTTGCCATTTTCTATAGATTTTTATTATTTAACTTCTTTGTGAACGGTAACACGTTTCAGATAGGGATTGTATTTCTTTAATTCCAATCTTTCAGTTGTGTTTTTTCTGTTTTTAGTGGTGATGTATCTTGACATACCCGGAACGCCACTGGCTTTCTGTTCGGTGCATTCTAAGATGACCTGTTGTCTTGCTTCTTTATTTTTCTTTGCCATAACACTAAATTTTTTCTATTTTGTTCTCTCTGAATTTGAGTTTGCAAAAATACAATTTTTTTTAATACAAAAAGTATTCCTGCGAAAATATTTTTTATCACACAATTCTGACCTCGGGTTCAATGCGTATTCCGTATTTTTCTTCTACCGATTGGATGATTTTCTGGTAGTACTCAACGACCTCGAAACCCTTGGCATTTCCCCAATTGACGATAACTAACGCCTGTGTGGGATATACGCTGACATCACCTTTTCTGACCTCTTTCCAACCGCATTTTTCTATCAGTTGTCCGGCTGCCAATTTGATGCCATTAGGGGCAGGGTAGTGAACTAAGTCGTCAAATTTGGCAGAAAGTTCCGCAAATTTTGTTTCACTGACGATGGGGTTTTTGAAGAAGCTGCCGGCACAACCCACCTTGGTGATATCGGGTAGCTTGCTGTTGCGGATGTTCAACACAGTGTTGGCTACTTTTTCCAAGGTCAATTCAGAGCCAAAGGAGGCCAGATTGTCGGCTAATTGTTTGTAGCTCAGTTGGAAATGTTTTTCTTTGCCGAGTTTGAAAACCACATGGGTAATCCAGCAACGGTCTTTCAGTTTATTCTTGAAAATGGAATCCCGATAGGCAAACTCACATTCATCATTGTAAAAAACAAAAGGTTCCCCCTCGGGAAGATAATGGCCTTCTACCTGATAAATGATCTCCTTCACCTCGCTGCCGTAGGCACCAATGTTTTGCACGGGGCAGCTGCCTACCAAGCCAGGGATGCCAATGAGATTCTCAGCACCGTAAAGTTCGTGCTCGATGGTGAAGCGTACAAAATCGGACCAGTTCTCGCCTCCCGCCGCCCTGACATACACAGACTTATCGTCTTCATTGACAATCTCTATACCCTTTGTGGCCAATCGAATGACGGTTCCCTCGAAATCTTTGGTGAAAAGGATGTTGCTCCCTTCGCCAATCATCAGGTAAGGCTGGTGAAAGACCTTGTGTTGAAACACTTCATCAATATCCTGGTCATTTTCCACAATCAGCAATTCCTTACATTGGCAGTCGATGTGGAAGGTGTTGTAATCTTTCAGTGAAGGGGAAATTATATTCTTCATAATGTGCTAATTGTCAATGTGCTAATGTGCTAATTGAATTAAGAACTAAGAATTAAGAGTTAAGAAATTGGATTTGAATTTTGATTTTTGATTTTTGAATTCTTAATCTCAACTATAAATTATCAATTATTAATTGTCAATTGTCAACTGTCAACTGTCAACTCCGTATATTCCTCCTCCGCACGAGTCCCTCCTCGCTCCAGTGACCGAAGCAAGGCAGTTGGGCAAACCATTGGCACGGAGGAAAGCCAAAAAGGCGAAGATGATGGCCTCTTTGAAATCGATGGTCTTGTCATCGGGGATGATAACCTGCCCGTGGAATTTCTCACGGATGAGGTCGATGAGGAAAGCGTTATGCGCACCACCGCCTGTGATGAGCAAGGTTTTGCCACCGGAGGAGTTGCAGGCTTCTGCAATTTGAAAGGCGATATGCTCGCACACGGTCCGCATCTGATCAGGAACAGATAGATGACAGTTGTTTAGTATAGGAAAGAATTCCGAGTCAATCCACTCTCTTCCTAAAGATTTGGTTCCTAGTTGCTTATAGTAATTTAATTGGTTGAGTTGTTCCAAAAGAGAGGTGTTGATCTGACCGCTTCGGGCAATATTACCGTCGGCATCGTAGGCTTTGCCCATTTGCCGGGCCAGCTGGTTCAGCACAATATTGCAGGGCGAAATGTCGTAGGCCTTGCGTTGCCCGTTTGCCCGATATGAAAGGTTGCTGATGCCGCCTAAATTCAGACAAATGTCGTATTGGCCGAACAGTAGTTCGTCGCCGATAGGTACCAAGGGCGCACCTTGTCCGCCTAAGGCAACATCTAATGTGCGGAAGTCGCAGACTGTGGGCTTTCCGCAAATGGCGGCAATGTCTGCTCCGCTACCAATTTGCAGGGTCATACCTAAGTCGGGGCGGTGAAAAACAGTATGTCCGTGTGAGGCAATTAGCTCCACCTCTTCGGCAAAATCAGCCATAAACTCGTTGACCTGCGTGCCGATATAGCGTCCTAACTCGTTGTGGAGTAACGCTAACTCATAGCCCGACAGGCTCATGGCCTGCGCCAATTTTTGACTCAGCTCTTCAGGGTAGGGCACCGTAATAGCTTTGCGCACCTCATACTCCCAACAACTATTGCCAGAAATACAGCTCTGGTTCTCTCTATCTCTTTCTTCTTTGTCATTAATGTCCTTAAGGTCTTTATAAACCTTTTTACCCTCCTCCCCAAACACACAATACGCCAAATCCAGCCCATCTAATGATGTGCCTGACATGATGCCGATGACATGGTGATATTTTAGTGGAGGATGATTCATGTCGCAGGAGTGTATTTGCTGTTTCGCTGTAAAAAATATTATTGCAGCAGTATGAGTTTGTCTAAATGAATGCTGTGCGAACCTTTTACCAGAATCAGGGCATTATTGAGCGGGTTTTGCTCGAAATATTGGTTAGCATCCTCCACATTGATGAAACTATGCGGATGATTATCCAGATGCTTCCGGAATTCGCTGCCGACATAATAGGTCTCAATCTGATGGTTTTGGCATAATTTGATGATGCGGGCGTGTTCCTCGTAGCTGACACTGCCTAACTCGCGCATGTCGCCGATAATGGCCACTTTGTGCGGGTGATTAATGCCGATAAGGTTTTGCAGGGCCGCGGTCATGCTGGTGGGATTGGCGTTGTAATAGTCGGCGATGATGGTATTGCAGCCTTTGTGCTCCACTTGCGAGCGGTGGTTGGCAGGCTGGTACTGGGCGATGGCGGCACAAATGTCCTCTTCGCTCACTCCAAAATGCTGTCCAACTGTCGCCGCCGCCAGCATATTATACAAATTGTAAGCACCTGTAAGCTGGGTGTTCACCTCCTTTCCGAACAGCTCGATGCTGATAAGGCCGTCATTGCGAACGATGTGACCGTTGACATTCGCTGTTTTTTCGGTGGAGTAGGTTATGACGGGTTGATAATCCAAATCTTTTGTAAGGATATCATCATCAATATTGACAAACAAAGTACCCTTGCAGTCCATAACACTGCGGTACAGGGCTTTCTTGGTGGTGATGATATTCTCTTTGGAAAGGAAGCCTTCGATATGGGCGGTGCCGATATTGGTAATGAGACCGTAATTGGGCATCGACAGGGTGCAAAGGTCTGCGATTTCGCCCGGATGGTTGGCTCCCATCTCCACAATAGCCATCTCATGCTCATCATGGATGCTGAGCAGGGTGAGGGGCACCCCGATATGGTTGTTCAGGTTGCCTTGGGTATAGCAGATATTGTATTTCTTTGACAGCACGGCGGCTACCAGCTCTTTGGTAGTGGTTTTGCCATTGGTACCCGTAATGCCAATAACTGGAATTTGTAGCTGTTGGCGATGGTATCTGGCTAATTGCTGTAAGGTTTTCAGACTATCATCTACCACAACACAGCGGGGATTGTCCTTCAAATCCTGACGTTCGGTCACCACGTATGCGGCACCAGCTTCCAATGCTTGGGTGGCAAAGTTATTGCCATTAAAATTCTCTCCTTTCAGGCAGAAAAATAATGAGTCGGGGATAATGTTCCGTGTGTCGGTGCAGATGCGTGGGTGTTGTTTATACAGTTGATACAGTTTTTCCATGATATTCATTGCATTGAATTAAAAAGCAAAGATACGGAAAAAATCAATTAACGATGTCACTATATGTAAATAAAAACCCCTTCTGACAATGCGGTCAAGAAGGGGTTCAACAAAAATAAAAACACGGGCCCTGTCATTTTACATGACGCATAAAACTCCAAAAACGTTGCAGCAAAATGAAAAAAAAAATTATTTTTGCAGATTAAATATTATGTGATGGATATTGGCGAGTCTTCTTCTTCCGGTGAAATCATCTCCTCATTCGAGAATATCTCGAATGTGTTCACCTCATATACCGAGATTCCATCAAGTGGCTTTAACTGTCTTTTTAAGGCCCAGCGCTATGGTAAATGGTTTGTATTGAAAGGATTGAAACCAGAACACCAACAAGAGGTCATTTATCTTGAGTTGCTGAATAAAGAGTTTGAATTGGGGGTTCAGATGGAACATCCCAACATTGTGCATACTATTAGCAAGGAGATTGACCCGGTAGTCGGACCGTGCATTGTGATGGAATATGTGGATGGCATCACCTTAAAAGAGTTTTTTGCACAGCGACCATCTCAGGAGATTCGCCTGAAAATTGTGAAGGAACTGTTGGATGCCATGTCTTACTATCACAGCCTTCAGATTATCCATCGCGACCTGAAACCCGATAATATTCTGATTACCCGTAACGGTCAGAATGTTAAGCTGATAGATTTTGGTTTGGCGGATAGCGATTATCATGGGGTGCTCAAGCAACCGGCGGGATCCAACAAGTATGCAGCTCCCGAGCAGGTGAAAGGCAATGTACCTCTCGACAACCGTGCAGATATTTATGCCTTTGGCATCATTCTTCGCCAGCTTTTTCCTAATCGTTATGGTGGCGTTGCCCGCAAATGCACGCATCAGGACAGGGAAAAACGTTTTCAACATGCGGAGGAAATTTGGCAAAGCATGCAGCACCGTTCTCGTCGTTTGATGCTTGTTTTTGCCAGTTTATTGTTGTGTCTGGTGATAGGGTTTTGGTTATTCTTCCATCAGTCGAAAGAGGAAACTGAGATAATCCCTGTTACTGAAGATTTGATTATTCAGAAATCCTCAGATACAAATATAGAACAACAACTCCCAATTGATGAATCTACACAGGCTGTATCACCATTGGAAGACCTTTCAGAGTCATCTCCTTCAAAGACTTTGAAAGAAAAAAACATTGATAATCAAGATGATTTGTATTTTGAGAAGGAGGCTCGGCGCATGATAGACAAGAAACTGGATTCAATGTTCAAGCCTTGGTGGGATTGGTATTCTAAATGGGAGAAGACGATACCTGATAAATCTTTGAGCCCTTCCGAGTTGACAGATGCCGGTGGTGAAATGCAGTTCCGTGAACCTCTTAAGAGTGGATTCTATAAGAAAGATCAGGTGGTTTCATCGGTCATTCAAAAGATTCCGCAGTGTGAGAAAATGGAAATGCAATTGAAGTCTTATTACGAGGAGAAAATTCTTGAGAGACAAAATAAAATAATAGATACAATTCAGCCAACTTTAGAGAAAAAATCCATACGGAAATTTAATAAGGATTTCTAACTTTTTTTCCGCTCAACATTGGTAAGTCCCCCCTTGTTGCCCACCACAAATAGTGTGGGTGGCTTGTTTCCCCGTACAAAGTGGTCCAAATAGAGCGGTTGTCCGATGATAAAACAGGTACAGTGGAAGCTGTCGTCGGGTTTCAGTTTGGAGTTTTCGCTTTCTATCACGGTGAAATATCCGTTCCCGTTATGTTGTAGCAGCACACGCCTGTCGGGTGCCCAAGTAATAGTCAGCTGTTCGTCCATGGGCACATCTGTAGCGTATAGCGAGCGTCCAAGTACTAAATTCGACGATTCTCCTTTGCCATTGTGATTCTCAACGAAGTCGTCCCAGTCACGAAAGCCCACACAGCGGGCAAGGAGGGAGAGGGTGGAGAAACGTAGCGTGTCGTAGCCGTCAATATAGCCCCAGATGCGCTTGAGGGTGGTCACGCCGAGGGTCTCTCGACATCGTTCCTGGATAACACCGGTGAGGAACTGGAAATCAGCTGGTGTTTTCATCTTCCGCGACACCGACTCTTCCACCATCTGGCGCAGCAGCATAATATTATTTTCTTGGTCGTTCATATAGTTTTATTTTTGGCAAAAGTACGAAAAAAAGAAGTTACAAAATCTTTCCGAATTGGTCCGAATACTACTTGTCAGCAGCAGTAATGAATGATGTTTTTGAAGATGCAATGGGCAATCAGGATTAATAAATCCGCAATCAAAAGGATATTGAGCGTTTTTTTTAGTTTTGGAACTGAAAAAATGAAGTAAATGAGGAATAATAGTCCAGTGACTGACATAGGCAGCAAGGCAGGAAAAAGGGTGATACTCTTCCAAATATCACCCTGTAACAATGCGATTATTGCTCTTTGGAATCCGCAAAATGGACAGTCGATGCCAAAATAATGTTTCCAGACACATGGCAGTTGGTGCCCTGAAAACCATTCTGCGAATTCTTGTAGGCTGCTCATTATATGTCTAATACATCTAAAATGTCTTCAAAAAAGAAAAGACTTCCACCCAGTGCGACGGCAGAGATAATGGCAAAAACGATGCTGACACTACTTAAAACGATACCGATGATAGAGAGTGTTTTGCCAGCTCTGAGCATGCCCTCTCCTTTGTAGGCAGTGGGGTTTAACATGTAGGATTTCATGCCGTTTGATGCAAGAACAGCTCCGATAATACCGAGGATCAGTCCTGCAAAGAAACAGCCGGTTACGATGGATAGGATTCCCAATACCAATGATGCCACTGCGTTGGGCGCATTTTGTTGAAGATTGATTTGTTCTGTCATAATTTGTTGATTTTTAGTTATTTGTTTTGATTGTAAAAAGGTTTTTAATTAGGGCGTATCATCATATTTTTATCCAATATTTGAAAGAAATATATTTGTTACCAGTCGTCGTCATCGTCATCGTCATCATTGCCGAAACTGCTGAAGCCATAATCATCATCGTCAAAATCATCAATTATATCACTTATTTTGTACATCACATTGGCGTATTTACTGGTGATTTTGTTAAAACGCTGTAGTTGGGAAGTGCTGATGTTACTGGAAGCCTTCTCGATTTTCTCTGAAAGGTCGCCAAGCTGGTCTTCGAGTCTTTCTAGTTGTTGTATGGTGGATTTGGTTTTGTTCTGCTTGGCTTTGTTATACAATTCGATACTTTCATCCACGTATTTTTCGTAGTCATCCAGAATCGCATCCCAGTCGGTAGAGCTACTGCTGGAGGAACTGCTATACTCAACCGTCTCGCTGGAATTGTCGTCATTATAGGCCCAGTCGATGGTTTCTTCGATGGTTTCTATTTTTTCTTTTTTGTTGCCGCATGATATGATAATAATTGTCACGGCAACAAACATTGCGGATAATAATAGTTTTTTCATAGTTTTGAAATTTTGGTTAATATTGAAATTGATATGTCGCACAACATAAAGAAACAGCGTGACTGATTTTCTTGAATCAATCACGCTGCAAAAATAAAGACTTGATTAATAAGTTGTTTGGTCCGAATTGGTCCGAATGCCTTGTCTTATGCGGTAGTTACCTGATCCCGCATCTCTTTCCGCCAGTTGAAATATCCCATGGCGGCAATAATTGTGTAGAATGCAAAGAAGCCTGCCATGGGGTAGAGTCCTTTCCATGCGTAAAGTCCAGTGGATACGAGGTTGACTACCACCCATAACCACCAGTGCTCAATGTGCTTCTTGGCTAATAGATACATGGCCACCACACTCAAAGCAGTGGTGAAAGAATCGCCAAAAGGTACAGGACTGTCGGTGAGGTGGCTGAGCAATAGCCACAATGCCGCCCATATCAATATGCCAATGAGTGTTAGCGGGAGAATCTTGCCTTTCGGTGTGTGCGTGATGGGCATCTCAATGGATTTTTCCGAGGTTTTTCGACTGTTTCTGCGCCACTCGACTAATCCGTATAAATTGGCCCCTAAATAGTAAGCATATATACCTGCATCAGCATAGAATTTCGACTGGAAGAAAATGACAATGTAAAACAGAGACATGAGTATCCCTACCGGCCACAGCCAGAACGAGGCTTTGTATTCCAATATCAGATAGGCAAAGCCGATGGCTACGCCGATGTATTCGATGAGGGTTGAGGTATCCATGATTTCAATGTGCTAATTAGTTAATGTGCCAATGTGCTAATGGATTTAAGAACTATGGGTGAAAAATGTTTTGTTTGTTGATGTGTTGATTTTATTTGCGTATTTGCTAATTAATAATTGGCACATTAGCACATTGTTAATTAGCACATTAACTATTTTGCAAATTTAATCCTCACCCCACCCATAAAGTTAATCGTGGCCTGCGGGAAGTAGCCATCATCGACGCACTCAACGCCTTCGTAAATGTACCGATAAATCCATGCGTTGCTTTCGTATTTGGCGTTGAAGAGGTTGTTGATGCGGAAGAACAACTCAATGTCTTTCACTGGCTTGGTGTGGAAACAGTAGCTGAGGTTCAGATTGGTGACACAGTATGGCTTCAGCGAGTATGCCTTGTTACTGCTGTTGTCGAGGTACTGGCGGCTCACAAACTGGGTGGTCAGGGCTATATTGAAGTTGTCAACGGGGGTCACAATGAATTCGTTGGAGGCCACAATGTTTGGTGAGAAGGAAATGTCGGTGGTGCCGAGATGTTTGACCACCTGTCCGCCATTATCCCAATCATCCACATATTCGGTATAATCCAGTATCTTGTTCAGGCTGAAAGTTCCTTTGATGTTCCAAGTGAAATATTTGACGGGGCGGTATGCGGAAATCAACTCGATACCAAGACGGTAGCTTTTATCCACATTGGTCATGATGGCAGCACCCACGTTGTTGATCTCCCCTGTAAGTACAAGCTGTTTGTCATAGTACATGAAGTAGGTGTTGGCGTTGAAGGCATACTTGTTGTATTTCATACGATAGCCAAATTCCACATCGTACAGGGTTTCCGGTACGGGTCTTTTATCCTGACGGCTGTCGGTAAGGTCGCTGCGGGTGGGTTCACGCTGCGAGCGAGCCAAAGAGAGATACAGGCTGTGGTGTCTGTTCTTGTCCAGGTCCACACTTACGCCGGCTTTGGGGTTGAAAAAGTGCCATAGGTATTTTTGGCCTATATCTGTCAATTCATCATCAGTACCCGCGATGACATAGTTTATCATTCTGTATTGTAGGTCGATGTAAGTGTACCAGCGGCCTTGGCTATAGTCCAAAGTACCATATACATTGAATTGTGTTTTGTCGCCTTTGCCGTCGTACCAGTGGTAGTTGTATGGCACACCGCCGTATTGGGCCCATTCGATGGTTCCGTAGTGCTTTCCGTCGTAGTGGTTCAGACCACCACCTACTGACCATGACAGCTGGTTGTTGATTCCATTCTTGCCCACTTTCAGGAAAGATTGTTTAATGTTAAAGGTCATGCCATAAAAATAATTGTCCAGATATTTGCGGGTTACAAAATCGCCACGACGTATGGTATCCTCTCCAACGATTGGGTTGTCCAAGGCGTATTTGGAGTATTTCTTATCCTGTTTGTATTGTTCGTAATAGCCAATGCCGCGGGTGAAATGTCCTGCCACATTCACTTTGAGAAGGTTTCGGTCGGTTATACGTTTGTTGTAGTCATAAAACAGCTGTGTATGAAGTTGTTGGTAATTGTCGGTTTCGTTGGAATAATGGTGTTTCATTCCGGTAGCATCGTAAAATTCGCCGCAATTATTGTAGCGACGGTTGCTGTCGAGCATATAGGAGGGCACACCGTTCCATGCCAGACCGGTTTTTTCGTTACCATATAATATATTAAGCTTCAGTTTGCCGTAGTCTTTGTTTTTCTTTTTGTTTTTCAGATAGAAATCACTGGAAAAGAAAAGGCTATGTAATTTGGCGGAAGAGAAGTTAATATAACCATCGCTCAGTACATTGGAATAGGAGATGGTGGCGGCGAAGACATCGCCAATCAATCCAGTGCCGAAAGTGGCGGAATTGCGGAAGGTGTTGAACGAACCAACAGTGCTGCTAATTTCAAAGAAACGCTGGTGGGAATTGTCCAATGTCCCAAAATTCATGGTAGCACCGAAAGCGGCGGATCCGTTATTGGAGGTACCAACACCGCGTTGCACATCCAGGTTCTGTACTTTGGCACCGAAGTCGGGTACATTCACGAACCAGGACCCCTGGGATTCAGCATCGTTAAGGGCTATGCCGTTGATGGTAACGTTGATACGGGTCTGGTCGATACCGCGGATACGCATGTAAGTGTAGCCGATGCCGGTTCCCGCATCGGAGGTGGTAATCATAGATGGTACCAGCTCAAATAAGTTGTTGATACTGCCATTACCCATGTTGCTGTTGATTTCATCCTTGTTGATGCTGGTGGCGGAGAACATCTCCTCGCCGCTGGATTTAGTCCAGCTTACACCGATACCCTCCAGCATGATGGGACTCAGCGAGTCGGGAAGGCTTTGGGCATGTACACCCAGCATTCCGGCCAGCATAGCCAGCAGACAGATTATGGCAACATTAAAGAATTTGGGTTTCCTCTTTGAGGAAGAGTTTTGTTTTTGTTTTGCGAAATACTTCATTTCTTTCCGTTTTAAGGTTAATACTAAAAACGAAAGAGGTTGAAATAAGTAAGATTACTGCAATTGTTCCCTTCGCCGGCATTATCCGTATCAGGTTCATTGGGTATGATCTCAGCTGTTAAGCACCCCTTTCAAATACGGCGGCAAAAATACAAAGAAATTAGCAAATTAGCAAATTGATTAATGTGCTAATTTTCAGTTTTCAGTTTTCAACTTTCCGTTTTAGTATATATACGGGAAAATTTTATATCTCTTCAGTTTGGTGAACTCCTCACCGAAGAACTGGGTATAACGCTCATACACGGCTTTGGAGCGGGGCACGATGTTGGCGAAACTCCAGATGACAAACACTAAACCAGCCATTGACCAGCAGAGAACTGCAAATCCCACCCATTCTAAAATCTCACCGAAATAATTGGCAGAACTTATATTCTTGAAGGGCCAGCCGTAAGGGATATAATAATTGTTGTCGTTTTTGTCTGTTCTTAAAGCACGGATAATGCGGTCAGCGGACAGGTTGATGACCATTCCTAAAAAGAAGAGGAAGGTGCCGATGATGAACTGCGGTGACCAGAACCAGCTGATGGGGTAGTAGTCGGCGGGGGACAGGTAAAACAGCCATCCGCCTTGCATCAGGGCGTTGCAGGTATTGAAGAACACGCCTACAACAATGATGGAGATAGGCATCTTGCTGGTGCCTTTCATCAGTGATGGGAAAATGATAGAGCGTTGGAGGTAGTGTATTTCAAAGAAACAGAACATGGTGAAAGTCACCCAGTTAAAGCCGTGACCATATTTCAGGGAGATGAGGAACATGATCAACATTGCCGCAAAAACGGGAATTTCCATGATAAACCAACCTGTCTTGCTTCTTACCGAATTACCCCATCGGTTATTATAGGTCATGCCGTATGCGGGCGTGATAAATTGCAATATGATGAAAACAATAACCCCCAGGATGGTCATAATCCATAGGAGATAATTATAAAATATGCTGAAAATTTCCATGGTGACAATCTTGAATTTTATTGTTTATGATTATTAATTTTGAAATCTATTTCCTAACCCCTATCCCCTAGGAAAGCTCTCTCCCGTCAAAATATTTCTTTCCTTTGATAAACCTGGCGAAAACGATGGAGTGGGGGTAGGTCATGCGGAAAGCCTCTTCTGAGATTTGACCTCGTTTTTGTTTCATGCTGCGATAACCTTTGCAGAAAGCTCTCATGGCACGGAATACGGCGGTGAAATCTTTCTTGTGGCCCTGCATCAGGAAAACAAAGGCGGCCAGAATATCCAAGAAGAACCTGATGAAAAAGGTAATAAATAGTCTCCGTTTGGGCAGGTTTTTGAGCAATAGGAACAGGTCGTTTCTATAGTTGAGGTAAGTCTTGAAAGAGTTCTCTTTGGGCAGGGTTCCGCCTCCGATATGATAGACAACAGCTTTGGGGTTGAACATGATTTTGTAGCCCGCATTGTTGATACGCCAGCAGAAGTCGATTTCCTCCATGTGGGCGAAAAAGTCATCGTCTAAGCCGCCCAACTGATGGTAAATGTCACTGCGGACGAACAAGGCTGCTCCTGTGGCCCAGAAAATTTGCATCTCATTGTCGTACTGGCCTTTATCCTCTTCCAACACGTCAAAGAAGCGACCGCGGCAGAAGGGGTAGCCGTATTTGTCGATGAATCCTCCAGCGGCCCCTGCATACTCGAATTGTGTACGATTGTGATAGGCCAATAATTTGGGCTGCACAGCGGCAATCCGCTCATCTGCTTCCATCTGTTCAATAACCGCTTCGGTCCAGTTAGGGGTAACCTCAATATCGGAGTTCAGCAGGCAGTAGTATTTGGCCTCTATTTGACGTAAGCCCACATTGTAACCCTTGGCAAAACCGTAATTTTCCTCGTTGATGATAATTCGAAGCTGGGGATAATTGGTTTTGAGAAAATCAATGGAATCGTCGGTGGAGGCGTTGTCCACAATTACTACTTCGCTGTTTTCGTTACAATTGGCCAGCAATGTCGGAAGAAATTTCTCCAGAAAATGTCTTCCGTTCCAATTTAATATCACAATGGCCAACTGTTTCATATTCTATGTATGAATTAAAAATGCAAAGATACGATTTTTTTCAATTAGCAAATTAGTTAATTAGCAAATTAGCAAATTAGCAAATTAAGAACTAAGAATTAAGAGTTAAGAATGTTGAATTGTTGAATTGTTTTTAGTTCTTAGTTTTTAATTCTTAGTTCTCTGTAACCTGTCCCCTGTAACCTGTCCCCTGTAACCTGTTACTTTCTCACGATTGTCCCATTAAACTGTGCCGTCGGGGTCATGATGATCTCGTTGAGGCATACATGGGCGGGGCGGGTCAGCACAAAGTCCACCACATCGGCGATGTCTTCTGCTACCAAGGGGTCATAACCTTCATATACTTTGTCGGCCTTGGCCTGGTCGCCATGGAAGCGTACCACAGAGAAGTTGGTCTCGGCAGCACCGGGAGAAATTTGTGAAACCTTGATGCCGTAAGGCAAGAAGTCGGTACGCATACCCTTGGTAAGAGCCAAAACCGCATGTTTGGTGGCGCAATATACGTTGCCACCATAATAAATCTCATGGCTGGCGGTGGAACCGATGTTGATGATGTGGCCTTTCTTCTGCTCAATCATCTGAGGAGAAATCAGGCGGGTGACATACAGCAAACCCTTGATATTGGTGTTGATCATACGTTCCCAGTCCTCGATGGCTCCGGCATTGACGGGGTTCAACTCAACGGCCAAACCAGCGTTGTTCACTAATACGTCAATGGGCTTGAAAGCCTCAGGAATGCTGTTGATGGCTTTTTCGCACTGGTCATAGTCCTGCACATCAAAAGCCAAGGTCAGCACCTTGCTTTGTGTGGTACTCTCAATCTTTTGAGCCACTTCTTTCAATTTGTTTTCTGTACGACCAGTAATGATCATGTTGACATTGTGCTGGGCCAATTTGTATGCGATGGCTTCACCAAAACCACTGGTGGCACCGGTAATGAATACGTTTTTCATGATATTTTTTAGTTTTAATTCAAAATTACAAATCCAAATTATACTCCCCTTGCGTAGCACTCCCCTCGAACGAAGTGAGACTTCCCTTGAGCACGAAGTGCGAAACTCCCCATACGGACGCACGCAGTGCGTCCCTACTAACCCCTATTCACTAATCCCTAACTTCTCCAAACCCTTGTGCCCGCAGTTCAATCTGCCTGTCATCGTTGGTTATCAGCTGATTGCCTGCAGCTTCTTCTTTGATGTAGCCAATAACAGACACGTTCTCTACGTTTTTCAGTGCCTCGTAATCCTTTTGGGCAACGGTAAAGAGCAACTCGTAATCCTCTCCGCCATTGAGGGCAATGGTAGTGGAAACGATATTCATGTCTTTCAAGGTTTTGAAAGTAAGCATATCAACGGGAAGCTTGTTTTCAAACACCACTGAACCCACTTTCGAGGCCTTGCACAGGTGAATCAATGCGGAGGCCAAACCATCGCAAACATTTGTCATGCTGGTTGGGGTGATACCTGCTTTTTGCAAGTTCTGGATGATATCCACACGGGGCTCTGGTTTCAGCTGGCGTTCCAACAGATAACTATATTCCTCTAAATTAGGTTGTTCGTTAGGGTTGACTTCGAACACCTTTTTCTCTCGTTCCAATAATATCAGTCCCGTATATGCAGCTCCCAAATCACCTGATACACAGATGAGTTCATTCTCTTTGGCACCCACACGCTGTACCAAGCTTTTGTCCTCTACTTCGCCAATGGCGGTCACGGTAATAGTCAAACCCGTTTGTGAAGAACACAAGTCCAAGCCAGCCAAATCAAGGCTGTATCTGTCACAGCAACGCTGCATGCCGTCGGTCAGCTCATTCACCGCCTCCAAGGAAAAACGGTTGGAGATGGCAATGTTAATGAGCACTTGCTTGGGCAGGGCATTCATGGCGACGATATCCGCTACGGCAACGGTTATGGTCTTGTAACCCAGGTGTTTGAGGGGTACGTAGGTGAGGTCGAAATGGATGTTCTCGATGAAAAGTTTGCTGCTGATAACGCTGTCAGTATTGCCGTGGGCAACGACAGTGGCGGTTTCCCCAATACCAGTCAGCGTTGAAGAATTGTAGTGGCTGAATTTCTCGCCTAAAAGCTTGATCAAGCCAAACTTTCCTAACTCTTTCAGCTCCTCAACTTTGGGATTTACTTCTTGTTCCATATATTATTTTTTGCTAATGAGCGTTGGGCAATGAGCTATGAGATTTTTAATTCAAAATCCCAAAAAACTCCCCTCGAGCATGAAATGCGAGACTCCCCTTGAGCACAGCGAAACTCCCCTCGAACGAAGTGAGACTCCCCTAAAAAATTTGCACATTTGCTAATTAACTAATTTGCTAATTAATACTATACGTCAAAATGTGATGAAATGGAAGTCTTCTCCATGACGCTCTTGATAACTTCAGCCAACAGTTTGGCAACGGAAACCACTTCGATGGATTCGGAGGGGCGTTTGAGCGGAATGGTATCGGTGATGATCAGCTTCTCGATAGCGGAGTTCTCCACATTGTCCATGCCACTGCCGGAAAGCAATCCATGGGCACACATGGCGAGCACGCGTTTGGCGCCAGCTTCCTTGCAGCGAGCGGCAGCTTTGCACAAGGTTCCACCTGTATCAATGATGTCGTCCACAATGATGACGTTCTTATCTTTCACATCACCAATGATTTGCAGGTCTGCTACCACATTTTGTTTGGCTCTTTGCTTGTAACCAATAGCCAAGTCGCATTTCAGGGCCTTGGCGTAAGTAGAAGCACGTTTGGTACCGCCAGTGTCGGGAGAAACGATGCAGAGGTTGTCCAATTCCAGACTCTTGATGTATGGCAAAAATACATTGGAAGAGAAGAGGTGGTCCACCGGTATCTCAAAGAATCCCTGAATCTGGTCGGCATGCAGGTCCATGGTGATGACACGGTCCACTCCGGCTGCAGTTAGCAGGTTGCTCATCAGTTTGGCACCGATGGAAGTTCTGGGCTTGTCCTTTCTATCTTGACGAGCATAGCCGAAATAGGGGATGACAGCAATGATTTTGTATGCTGATGCACGTTTGGCGGCATCTATCAGCAGCAATAGCTCCATGATGTTCTCGGCAGGGGCAAAGGTGGGCTGGATAATGAACACATGCTTGCCACGGATGGTCTCATTGTAATACACTTGAATTTCCCCATCCTTAAAATGCGGAATATCAACGGATAACAATTGCATGTCCAAATGCTCGGCAATTTTCTCGGCTAACATTCGGTTGGCTCCGCCGGAAACTAATGCTACGTCTGAATTCATAAGAAGTTGATTTTTAAAGGGTTGTTTTTTCAATTGCGTTGGTGCAAATTTAAACGTTTTTTTGAATCAACACGCACAATTTTTGTATTTTTGCATCGTTATTTTTCTTGACCTAAGTATTGAAGATATGAATAAATATATAACTGCCCTCAAAATATTTCTAACAGTTTTATTTTCAGTTTTTTGCATTTCTGTTTGGGCACAGGTGTCCTGTACCGCCAAGGCTCCTTCCGAGGTTGGAGTGGGGCAGGCATTCCGTTATCAGGTGACCCTGAATGAGGAACCGTCGAAGATGCTAAGCACTAATTTTGCTGATTTTGATGTGCTGAATGGTCCTAGCCAGTCATTTTCCTCTAACACCAGCATTATGAATGGGAAAGTGACCAGATCTTCGTCTTATACCTTTACATATACTTTGGCAGCCAATAAAGTTGGCAGTTTTACTATCCCTGGGGTGGTGTTTTCCGTCAATGGCAATCAAGTGAAGTCGAATGCTGTGACTATCAATGTGGTAGAAGGTGGTGGCGGAGGAAACGCTGCAGCCGGAACTGGAAGAGGCCAGTCCCAACAGCGTGCACAGCAGTCGCAAGGTTTCGACAAACGGGATGTGTATGTAAAAGCCTATTGCTCCAACAGCAATCCATACGTGGGTGAGCAGGTCATTATTACCCATAAGTTGTATGTCGGCCCCAGTGTCAATGGCGGATATCAGGTGACTTCCGTCAATGCGCCTACCCAGAGCGGACTTTGGTCTTATACTTTGGGCAATCCGGATGCTGATGCACCTCGTACGACAGAAGTCGTTGATGGAAAGAAGTTTACGGTTTTTGAAGTCCGCCGTACAGCTGTGTTCCCGCAGAAATCAGGTAAGATTACGGTTACGCCTTTCGAAATCGGCTTTTTGGCCCGTGTTATCTATACCCAACAGAGCAATGATCCCTTCGATATGTTCTTCGGTGGACGTCAGTATGCGCAGGATTATGAGTTGGACCTGAAGTCTAATAGCGTAGTACTCAATTGCAAACCACTGCCGACAGCTAATCAGCCAGAGGATTTCAGCGGTCTGGTGGGTAATTTCACGATGAGTTCCAATTTGAGCCGTAATGAACTGAAAACCAATGACGCAGCCAATCTGACCATTACCGTCAGCGGAACTGGCAATCTCCAGCATGTGGAAGCACCGATGATTGAATTCCCCGCCGACTTTGACGTGACCGATCCGAAAATTACCGACAATATCAATACCCGTGGCAATACTGTGACGGGCAGCCGTACTTTTGAGTATATCCTCATCCCTCGTGAGCCTGGCGAGTTCACCATTCCTGCCGCTTCTTTCTCGTATTTCGACCTCAAATCGCATAGCTATAAAACTTTGACATCCGACAGCTACAAGATGAAGGTGGAAAAAGGCAAAGGTGGTGGCATAACAACATCCTCCTCCAATCAAAAAGATATTAAATTCCTCTCAAAGGATATACGTTTTATCAAAACCAACGGTAACGCTTTCCATCCCAAACGTGGCGAATTCTTTGGTTCACCATGGTTTTATGTGGGTATGATACTGCCTTTCCTGCTCCTGATAATTTTTGTCATCATTTGGAGAAAAACGATGGAAACCAAGCAGAATGTGGTCCTGTTGAAAGATAAACGGGCTAATAAGGTGGCCAAGAAGCGCTTGAAACGTGCAGGTCAGCTGCTGAAAGCAGGTCAGAAAGAGGAGTTTTACGTGGAAATATCACAGGTGCTGTGGGGCTATATGAGCGACAAATTCCATATCCCATTGTCACAGCTTTCGATGGATACTGTAGAGGAAAAACTGAAAGAAAAACATGTGAATGAGGAATCTGTGAAGGAATTTTTGGAAACCCTGAACCAGTGCGAGTTTGCCCGTTTCGCACCAGGCGACAGCTCGCAAATGATGAATGACATGTATCAGCGGGCCCATGATTTTATGACTAAGATAGAAAGAAGATAAATAATTGGTTATGAGAAGAATAATTGCTTTTATCGCACTTTTGTCAGCAAGCTTTTTTACTTTTGCCTCTGTCGATGATTCGTTGATGCAGCAAGGCAATACAGCATATCAGAATGGAGATTATGATTTGGCTATTGATTGTTACCAGGAGATAATAGACCATGGTAATGAAGGGGCTATCTTGTATTATAATTTGGGAAATGCCTATTTTAAAGCCAAACAAACGGCAGATGCCTTGTTGTGGTATGAAAGAGCCTTGCGTTTAGACCCTTCCAACGAGGATATCAAACATAATATCACATACGCTAACTTGCAGATTACTGATAAGATAGAAGTATTGCCAGAATTGTTTATCGTGCGCTGGTGGAATGGCCTTTCCAAAAGCATGACGGTGACGGGCTGGGCGGTAATGGCCGTCGTTTTTGGAGCAATCTTTGCCCTTTCGATAGCCCTGATGCTGGCTTCACGTCGTCGCTGGCTGAGTGTGACGGCTGTGTCATTGGCATTTATATCTTTGCTAATCGCTATCTTTTCATTGATTTTTGCCTCGAAAGAAAACAAGCGTTATGTCAACCAGCCGGAAGCTATCGTGATGCAGTCGGTGGTGAATGCCAAAGGAACACCGAATGAGTCGGGTACAAGTTTGTTCGTTATTCACGAAGGACTGAAAGTGGCTGTTACCGATAGGGTAGGCACTTGGGTGGAAATCAAATTACCCAACGGAGAAAAAGGCTGGGTGGAGGCTTCATCAATAGAAATTATCTGATAATTGTACAAGGTGAGAAAATTTTTTGAGCAAAACAAGTATGTTTTTTATTTGCTGATAATCAGTGTTTTGGCTTGTTTTGGTACGCTGATTTTTGCTCCGATATATGACTTTGCCGATGAGTTTTTCCCCTCTCGTTGGTTCATGATGAATACCCTGGAAAACGGGGTGTGGCCTTTTTGGTGCCCCTATCGCTCGATGGGTATTCCGGCTCATGCGGATCCGCAGTCCTCGATTTTTTATCTCCCGTTTTGGTTGCTTGCTTTGGTGGGCCATTATAATTCATACTTTTGGAGTGTGGAGTTTATTTTCCATGTCTTCATGGCAGGTTGGGGCTTCTACAAACTGGCACAATGCTTTTCCAAACGCGAAGTGGTCTGTTTCCTGATAGCATGCTGCTACATGCTGTCCGGTCCTTTTACGGGAAACACCCAGCATTATTCATGGATTATAGCTTTGGCATGGCTGCCGTGGGCTTTAAATTATATGCTTAGGATTTTTGAGACCCCTTCGCTCAAAAACGCCATGTGTTTTGCCTTGGCTTTGTCATTGATGTTCACGGGTGGCTATTCGGGCTTTTGTTTTATCCTCTTCTACTTCTTTATTGTTTTTGCTATTGCTCATATTATCAGTATGATAGCACATAAAGAGTTCGGAAGGTTTAAGAGAGTATGTTTGTTTTTAGGCGTTTCGGCTGTCGCATTAGTTTTGCTGTCATTACCTTCCATGCTTTCTTACATGGAAGCGATGAATTATGTTACTAGGGGTGATGGCTTGACCTACGAGCAGGCGACAGCGATGGCATACACGCCAAAAGCCTTGTTGTCCATGTTCTTTCCTTGGATGGCCAGTTATAGCCGTGAGTGGATGAGCTTGGATATTTCCATGAGGTCGGTGTTTGTGGGTTTGTTTACGGTGTTCTTCTTTATGGTGGGTTTGTTCCAGCGAAAGAATGTCAACGTGTGGCTCTTTTTGTGTTGGGGTATTTTGTGTTTGCTATGGTCGTTCGGGAGCCAGTTGCCGATCTATAAAATCGCATACCACCTGCCGTTTATCAATATGTTGAGGTATCAGACTATCTTCAGATGCTTTGTGGTGGTCTCTATCTTGGTAGTGGCAACTTTGGGTTGTGAGGCCTTATGGACGAATTTTGATAGATACAAGAAATTTTTTATGGTTTTTATCTTGCTTCTTGGAGCAATGTATCTTGCAGTGGTGGTTTATCATGTCAGTATGAATTGGTCTCAGTGGCAGAAGAATAGCACAAACAGCATTCATTGGATATTGCAATCGCTGTTTTATTTGGTTTTGATGCTTGTGGTGGCGTTTCTTCTGTGGCGAAAGAAACAGGATGCTCAGCCCATATTGGCAACAGCCTTGCTTATGGATTTGGTGGTCATGGCATGGCTTTGCCTGTCTTCCACGGGTTTTCAAAAGAATTACACCAATGCGCAGTTTGCGGAGATTTTGGCGACAGTGCCCCATGATTATCCGCTGCCACAAGAGGTGACCTCCTGCGAAAGAATGCAACATGAACAGGATTATGGTTTTATGTGGCAGAACATAGGCTGTTTTGCGAAGAAAATTGAATGGGCAAGCCGTGATCCGTTCAAGTTGAAGACACATCAGGAGATGATACAGATGTATATAGAGGATGATAAATTGTTGTATCTGCCCCGTGCTGTTTTCTTCCCTTCTGAAATAGTCTATTCTGATGAACCCCAGTGGCTGTCGGTAGATACCGCGTACACATCAAAGATAACGGCAAAGAGCCGTGGTGACAACGCGTTAACGACTCATTATGAGACGGAGGCGAAGGCTGAATTTGTGGAATTCAAGCCTGGTGAGGCATTGTTACAGACGTTTACGACGGAAAGTCGGCCCATGGTGTTGGCACAAATGTGGTATCCTGGCTGGAAGGCTGAAATGGATAATGGTATTCCCTTGCAAATCAATGTGATGAATAAGGCAATGATGTCAGTGGATGTGCCAGAGGGAAAACATCAGATAAGATTCTATTATGACCGTCGTGACTGTAAAATCGCTTTTGTGATACAGTGTGTTGTGGCTGTCCTTGCTTTCATTTTGATTTTATTCAATAGAAAGAAAACAGCCTAAGAATTATCTTTTTTATTGAAAAATAAAGGAGTGCTTTGGAGAAAAGAAAAACGCACGTCCCCGAAGAGACGCACGCTTTCTATCATGTCAAATTACAATAAGGTCTTTTTTCTGAATTCTAATTGTTAACTATTAACTATTAATTATTAATTGTTAATTATGCATTGTCCCCCCCTCTATAAATAGATGTCTCTTTCGCCTTCGTCAATCTTGGCGACATTGGTCTCGATGGTCTTCTTGAGGGTGGGTTTCTCCACGCCTGCGATGAGCTCCTTCATCAGTTTGTAGCCTTTTTCTTTGGTTTCAGGAGAAGCGAAATCGTTGAGGTATTCGCGGAAGGTGAAAAGGGCATTGGGCATGCAGAATTCCTTGATTAAGCCGGGTTTGGCGAGGTCCATGAAGTCGTGGCCGACACGTCCCTTGCGGTAGCATCCGGTGCAGAACGAGGGAATGTAACCCGCATCAATCATTCCGGAAACCACTTCATCCAAGGTTCTGTGGTCGCCCAGCTGGAACTGGCTGCCGGTGTGCTCTTCTTCGGAAGCGTATGCACCGGGGTTGGTTCTTGAACCGGCGGAAATCTGGCTGATACCGTAGTTGAACAGCTCAGTTCTCATATCGTCGTTCTCTCTGGTACTCAAGATGATACCAGTGTAAGGCAGGGCGATACGGATGATGGCGATGATTTTCTTGAAGTCGTCGTCGCTGACTTTGTGTGGGATATTGTCTGGCAGTGGAGCACCTTCGGCGGGTTCGATACGCGGGAAACTGATGGTGTGCGGGCCACAGCCGAAAGCTTCTTCCAAATGGTGGGCATGTTCCATCAAAGCCAAGATTTCGAAGCGGTAGTCGGCCAAGCCGAACAGTACGCCCAAACCTACATCGTCGATGCCGCCTTCCATGGCGCGGTCCATCACCAACAGACGGTTTTCGTAGTCTGCCTTGGGAGAGCCAGCCGGATGGTATTCCTTGTACAGAATGGGGTCGTAGGTCTCTTGGAAGCACACGTAAGTACCGATTTTCTCTGCTTTCAGTCTGCGGAAATCTTCTACGGACATGGGGGCTAACTCCACGTTGATACGGCGCACGTACTGACCGTTTTCTCTTACAGCGTAGGTGGTTCTGATAGCCTCGCAGATGTAGTTGATATCGTTGGCGGGGGTTTCGCCGCAAATCAGCAGGATACGTTTATGGCCGTCACGCAGCAGGGTCTTCACCTCGGTAGCGATTTCGTCCATGTTCAGGATTTTGCGCTTGATGAGGTGGTTGTCGCGGCGGAAGCTGCAATATACACAGTTGTTGACGCACTTGTTACCCGTGTAAACAGGGGCGAAGAGCACTAATCGCTTGCCATAAATGTCCTGTTTCACTTTCTTGGCGGTCTCCATGATTTCGTAAATCTGGTCACGGTTGGTAACTCTCAATAAGGCGGCAACATCTTCCAAACCAAGGCCTTTCAGTTCCAATGCCTTGTTCAGAATCTGCTGAAGCTCAGCCTCTGTAGGCGCTGCTCCTTCAATCAAACCATACAGTTTCTCCCTGTTGATGAAGTTTTTGAATTTCTTTGATGCATCCATATCTTGCAATTTATAGTTTATAATTTATAATTATTAATTGTTAACTGTTAATTGTCTTGGTTTTCGCCAGCATCGACTTCACCTCCACGCCCTGCAAACGTCCCAGTTTGCCGGTGAGGCTGCTGAGCTCGTCGGTGGTGCCTTCGATAATCAAAGTAATGATGTTGAAGCCGTGTTGGTGCATGGGCACGCCTTGGCGGGCGATAATCATAGCACCAAAATCGGATAAAATCCGGTTCACTTCGGGTACAACGCTGGTGTATGAAATCAGGATACTGACTGTTCCTATTCTCTTTTCCATTAGTAACTTCCTTTGGATTAGATGTTTATTGATAAGTCTGCTTACTTTGAAGAAGATAAATCCGCTTCTCAGTTTTGCGTGGCAAAGATACACAATTTTTTAATTAGCAAATTAGTTAATTGGCAAATGTGCAAATTATTTTGGGGGAGTTTCGGGCGATGCACTCAAGGGGAGTTTCGCATTTCATGCTCAAGGGGAGTCTCACTTCGTTCGAGGGGAGTCTCGTGCTACGCCCTCGAGGGAAGTATGGTTGCACACCGCATGTCGGCATGGCCTACGCACGCGGTGTCCTGGCATTAGGCAATCTATCTTTCAAGGAACAAATGTAGGGACGCATCGAATGCGTCCGTATCAGATATGCATATCTTGTAATACCTTGTAGGTCTGTCGTATCACGGCAACCGTAAATTACCCACCTAAATACTTCCAAATATTCAGAACTGTCCCTTACACCTTAGGTTCAATTCCATAACATCCTTCCTTCCATTTTGCACTTTTTCGCATATTTTTGTCCATTTTTTGAATGGAAAGTGCAATTTATTAAACTTTTGATTTTTATGTGATTAGCATGTGTTTTGCTATTGTTTTTTCGTTTCCAATGTTGTAATTTTGTGGATAGAAACAGAGTGCTTATGGCAAAGAAAAAGGACAAGAAAGAACAACGTGCAATCGAATTAGTCGCAAATCACAACCAGTCCGTAGACGTAGAGATGGTTGCAAATTGTGACCACCTCGAGCATAACGAAATCATCCCCAGTCAATATGAAATAGAGAATCTCATTTTAACAATTCGAGGAACACAAGTACTGATAGACAGAGACTTGGCTGTGATTTATAACGTTACAACAAAGCAGTTAAATCAGCAGGTAAGAAGAAACATTGGACGATTTCCAGAGAGATACAGATTTCAGTTGACGAAAGTTGAAATGACGGAACTGGTCACAAATTGTGACCGGTTCAAATCCTTGAAACATTCTACAACGACACCTTACGCTTTTACTGTCTATGGTGTGTCTATGCTACCGTCAGTTCTAACCAACAATAGAGCCATTGAAACTAGTATCAGAATCATCGATGCTTTTGTTGCAATGCGAAAATATCTTGCACAAAACGCAGGCATTTTGATGCGTATTGCCCACCTTGAGAAACATCAAATCGAGACCGACGAAAAGATTGATGCCATTCTCGATACAATGGAACAGAACTCGCCTAAGATGCTTTCCGAACAAATCTTCCCTACTGGTTGTGTGTGGGATGCATGGGCATACGTCTCAGACCTGGTTCGAAGTGCCAAAAACCGAATCATACTGATCGATAACTTCGTAGATGACCGTGTGCTAAGTATGCTCACCAAACGTGCCGAAGGTGTTACGGCTACCATCCATACTCGCTATAGCGAGCAATTTCTTACAGACCTCAAAAAGCATAACGAGCAATATCCCTCGATTGAGTTCGTTCAGCTTCCTTACCGCCATCATGATCGTTTTCTTATTATTGACGACAAAGTCCATTTCCTCGGTGCCAGCGTAAAAGACATGGGGGCTGGTCTTTGTGCAGTCACCGAGATGAATATTGCTCCTGAAACCATATTGGGGTTATTGTAATAGCAGCTTTCAGGAACCTTTACACTTCTTTCAGTCGCGAAGTTCCTTTTAGAAATATATCGTGCTTAGTCTTAGCTACAGTAACCTATGCAACTGTGAGGTGCAGGAGCCTCTATATCTCATTCGTGCGGGGGCAAGACCGACATGCGGTGCACAACCAAACTCCCCTCGAGCACGTAGTGCGAGACTCCCCATTGACGCATTCATAGCGTCACTCCCCTCGAACGCAGTGAGACTCCCCAAAATAATTGGCAGATTAGCACATTGTCTCATTGGTAATTAACTAATTTGCTAATTAACTAATTTGCTAATTGAAAAAAATCGTATCTTTGCAAACTTTAAAATTAAAACACTTAAAAACGTATAATTATGAGCGAAATTATTGGTATTGTGGGTCGTCAGATTCTCGACTCAAGAGGAAATCCTACTGTAGAAGTTGATGTTTACACCGCCGCTGGCGCCATGGGTAGAGCTGCTGTTCCGTCAGGAGCTTCCACAGGTGTGCATGAAGCTTGCGAGCTTCGCGATGGCGATGAGAACGAATATATGGGCAAGGGCGTGAGAAAGGCTGTGCAGAATGTGAACAAAATCCTGTCCGAAGAGCTGAAAGGCATGTATGTTGAAAATCAGAGCGAGATCGATGCCCGCATGATTGAAATCGACGGTACTCCCAACAAGTCAAAACTGGGTGCCAACGCTATTTTGGGTGTTTCTTTGGCTTGCGCCAAGGCTGCTGCACAAGAAGCTGGTATGCCGCTGTATCGCTATGTGGGTGGCTGCACCTGCAACACGCTTCCCGTGCCGATGATGAACATCTTAAACGGTGGTTCTCATGCTGATAACTGCATCGACTTCCAGGAGTTTATGATTATGCCCGTGGGTGCTGATACTTTCGAAAACGCTTTGCGTATGGGTGCTGAGGTATTCCATAACCTGAAGAAAGTGCTGAAAGCTCAGGGCTATTCCACCAATGTGGGCGACGAAGGAGGTTTCGCTCCTAACCTGAAATCTAACGAAGAGGCTATCGAAGTGATTCTGCAGGCTATCAAAAACGCTGGTTACAAACCCGGTGAGGATGTATGCATCGCTTTGGATCCCGCTTCATCAGAATATTATATTCCTGAAGAGAATGTCTATCATCTGAAGAAATCTACCGGTGAAAAACTGACTCCGGAACAAATGGTTGATTTCTGGGTGAATTGGACCGAAAAATATCCTATCGTTTCTATCGAAGACGGTATGGCTGAAGACGATTGGGACGGTTGGAGACTGATGACCGACAAGCTGGGTGACAAGATCCAGTTGGTGGGCGACGACCTCTTCGTGACCAATGTGGAGCGTCTGGCTCAGGGTATCGAAAAGGGTGTAGCTAATTCTATTCTGATCAAAGTGAATCAGATTGGTAGCTTGACCGAGACTATCAATGCCGTGAATATGGCTCACAAGAACGGTTATACCGCAGTGATGTCACACCGCTCTGGTGAAACCGAAGATACCACTATCGCCGACTTGGCAGTGGCTTTGGGTACAGGTCAGATCAAGACCGGTTCGGCCAGCCGTACCGACCGTATCTGCAAGTACAACCAGTTGCTCCGTATCGAAGAGCAGTTGGGTTCACAGTCCTATTTTCCCGGCACTGACTTTCCATATATGCCGCAGAAATAGTTGAAAATTGACGATTTTTGACCGAAGATATTGTAAAGGCGGACTTTTGTGTCCGCCTTTTTTTGTCTATTTATGCCGCTCTGTTTTATGCAACTTTGCTTGTAGAAGCTATACAATTTGCACATTTGCTAATTAAC
This sequence comes from Bacteroidales bacterium, assembly GCA_016290295.1. Classification (GTDB taxonomy): domain Bacteria; phylum Bacteroidota; class Bacteroidia; order Bacteroidales; family WCHB1-69; genus RUG11690. The sequence continues at coordinate 88,452 of JAEETJ010000004.1, read as the reverse complement.
TACTTTGCTAATTGAAATTTTCCGTATCTTTGCAATTAATATGAGATAATATTTTCAGATGAGAAAAATAGTTGCTTTGTTGTTGATTTTCGGGCTGTTTGTAGCAAGTTATGCACAAACGGCGAAGTACAGCAATGCATTTCTCTCATTGGGTGTCGGAGCGCGAGGTTTGGCATTTTCCAATTCCATGGTGGCCATTTCCGATGATGTGACGGCTGCCTACTGGAACCCTGCAGGCTTGGGCAGAATGCAGCAGAAACTGCAACTGTCCGCCATGCATGCCGAGTATTTTGCGGGTATCTCCAAATATGATTATGCTGGCGCGGCATATAAAATCGACTCTTCGTTCACCGTGGCCTTCAGCTATATCCGCTTTGGAGTGGATAATATTATGAATACCACTGAACTGATTGATAATTACGGCAATATCGATTATGACCGCATCTCCTATTTCTCTGCTGCCGACAATGCTTTCCTGCTGAGTTTTGCCTATAACTTCAAACAAGTGAAGGGCTTGTCTGTGGGGGGTAACGCCAAAATCATCCGTCGTCGTATCGGTGACTTTGCCGGTGCTTGGGGCTTCGGATTGGACTTTGGCCTGCAGTATGTGAATAAAGGATGGCAGGTAGGAGTAATGCTGCAAGATGGTACAGGTACTTTCAATGCTTGGAGTTATACCTTGACCGACCGTGTAAAGGAAGTGTTTCTGCAAACGGGCAACGAGATACCAGAAAATTCTTTGGAAGTGACAGTGCCCCAGTTGATTATGGGTGGCGCTAAATATGTTGAACTGGGAAAGGGCTTTAACGCAACTTTCGCCTTGAATACGGATTTTACTTTTGATGGAAGAAGAGATAATATCTTGAGTACCAAATATTTCACCTTTAATCCGCATTTTGGAATGGAGTTCGCCTACAAGAAAATTGTAGCTTTGCGTGCCGGTATCGGCAATTTCCAGAAGGAGACGGATTTCGACAATAAAACCAAGGTGACCTGCCAGATTAATCTGGGCGTGGGCCTCAATATCAAGGATATTGTCGCTATTGATTACGCTTTTACGGATATCGGCGATGTCTCTATCGCCTTGTATTCTCATATTTTCTCTTTAAGAATTGGTATTAATTCATTCTCAAAACTGAAAAAGAAAAAAGTCACTTATATAGAAAATTGATTTTCGCTAAACTCCCCTCGAGCGCATAGCGCGAGAATCCCCTTGAGGGCACAGCCCGAAACTCCCCTCTGCATGAATGCAGACTCCCAGCAAAGCACTCCTCTAAATAATAAAAAATGCAACAGCCCCTTGCCGAAATATTGAGACCTAAGACCTTGGATGCTTACATCGGGCAGGAACACCTGATGGGGCCTGGTGGAGTGTTGCGGCAAGCGTTGGAGAATGACACCATTTACTCCATGATTTTGTGGGGTCCTCCAGGCGTTGGCAAAACTACGCTGGCCCTGCTGATTGCCGAGGTGACTGGTGCGGATTTCTATATGCTGAGTGCCATCAGTTCCGGGGTAAAAGATATTCGTGAGATTTTGGATAAGGCGGAAAAATCCGAGAAGAAATCTATCCTTTTTATCGATGAAATCCACCGCTTCAGCAAGTCACAGCAGGATTCTCTGCTGGGAGCTGTGGAGCGTGGTGTGGTGACCCTGATAGGTGCCACTACCGAGAATCCTTCATTCGAGGTTATCTCTCCGTTGTTGTCCCGTTGTCAGGTTTATACGCTGAAATCATTAGAGAAGTCTCATTTAGAGAAGATTATCCAATCAGCGAAAAGCTATCTGGAGGAGCACTTGTCCTGCCGCATAGATTTTAAGGAGGTGGAGGCACTGATGCGCTATTCCGGTGGCGATGCTCGTAAACTCATCAATGCCATCGAGTTGGTGACAATGGCCACACCGCCTACAGATGGCTTGCTGGTGATTACCAATGACTTGGTAACAAGGGTTATACAGAAGAATCTGGCCATTTACGATAAGAAAGGCGAACAACATTACGACATCATTTCGGCTTTTATCAAGTCGTTGCGCGGCAGCGACCCGAATGCGGCGGTGTATTGGATGGCGCGTATGCTGGTGGCTGGCGAAGATCCCCTGTTTATCGCCCGCCGTATGATCATCCTCGCCTCCGAGGATATTGGCAATGCCAACCCCAATGCCTTGCTACTGGCGAACAATTGCTTTCAGGCGGTGCACCATATCGGCATGCCTGAAGCTCGTATTGTGTTGTCGCAAACCGCTGTATATCTGGCCTGTTCGCCAAAGAGCAATGCCTCCTATATGGCTATTGATGAGGCGATTGCATGGGTAAAAAGGACTGGCGATCTGCCCGTACCTTTGCATTTGCGCAACGCACCCACCAAGCTGATGAAGGAGCTGGGCTATCATGATGGCTACAAATATGCCCATGAATATGCAGGTAACTTTGCCGACTTGGAGTTCCTGCCGGAAGCTATTAGCGGAAAGAAATTTTATGAGCCAGGTAACAATACCCGCGAGAATGAGTTGCGCCGCTATCTGAAAAATTGCTGGAAAGACAAGTACAAGTATATAATTCTGTTACTTATCTCCTTGTTCAGCTTCCGTTTCTGTTTCGCCCAGGATATGCACTATTCGCAATTCTATACTGCACCGTTGGAGCTGAATCCGGCACAGACGGGTTGCTATGACGGTTTATTTCGCTTCGGCGCCAACCAGAAAACACAATGGCTCTCTGTCACAAAGCCTTACGTTCATTTCAGCGTCTATGGCGATGTGCCGGTGATACGTGACCAGCAACATCGGCAGCAGTTCAGCGTTGGTGTGAATGTCAACTGCGATTATACGGGCGACTCGCGCTATAATAGCGTGCAGCCCTACGTGAGCCTGTCCTACATGAAGGCAATAGGCCGCAAAAGTAGGCATAAGTTGGGCATAGGCATGTATTTCGGCTTTATCCAGCGCAGCATCAACTATAGTGCTATGACCTTCGATGAGCAGTTTGTGAACAATATTTTCAGCTCTGAAAATCCTGTGTCAGAGAATTTTGGTAAAGAGAAAGTCTTTTTTTTTGATTGTGGGGCAGGGGCCTTGTGGAATTTCTCTCCCAACAAGACCGACCGCTATACAATTGGCGTGAATGTCAAGCATTTAACGCAGCCTAATCAGGCTTTCAACGACCGTGCGACACGCCTGCCACTCAATATTAATGCTTATTTTCTTTCCACTATTCGTGTGGTGGATGATGTGGCCCTACAGCCTGCGGTTTATGCTGAGGTGCAGAAGCAGTTTTACGAGGTGGTTTTCGGCACCAATGTGGAGTATTTTCAGATGAAAAACAGTTATACAGTGGTATTTTCCATCGGGGGAGGTGCCTTTTACCGATGGAATGACGCACTGATTTTGGATTTTTTTTTCGAGTGGCAACGGCTGCGCTTAGGGCTTAGTTACGACATTACTTTGTCGAGTTTGGTTCCCGCTAACCATGCCCGTGGAGGACTGGAACTGTCTTTGAATTACGTGTTTAAGCGGAAACGCATTACTAAGCTGGGCAAGGAGCCTTGTCCGTTTGATATTATGTAGTGGCCAGTGGTCAGTGGTCAGTGATCAGGGGGATAGAGATAAGGGGATAGTGGATAGGGATTGTGAATTGTGCATTGTGCATTGTGAATTGTATAAATTGATGTATTATCGGATGAAATTTTTGGTTTGCACGCTTCTGCTCTGTGTGTTCTGCATCGGAACGATGTCGGCTCAGAATGGCCTGTCGTTGGCGGAACGCAAAGCATTGGCGGATAGCATCAAAAAACACAACTTGCCCTACACAATTACCCGCCTTCCCGACAATATCAACAGCCCTTTCTCTGAATACAACCCGCTTTTGCTCTCCGATTCGCTCTTTTTCTTCTCCTCCATGCGTTCGGAAGTGGATGATGACAATGAACTATTCTTCGATACGCATTGGTCCAGCAAGATTTATCAGGCTGATTATAAAGATGATAACTATTTGAATGTTAAAACTTTACCTTCGGTGATTAATAAAGGGAAATATTATCATCCGAATTTCTGTTTCAACAAGGCCCAGGATTATATGGTGTTTTCTCGTTGCTACAGAACTGTAAATGAAGAACTTGTGTGTGATTTGTACGAAAGTCACAAGCAAAAGGGTAAATGGGGTAAAGCGGAATTGCTGGGCAGCGACATCAATGGCAAGGATTTTAGCAGTACCCAGCCTTTTCTGGCGGAATTGGAGGATTATGCGGTACTATATTTTGTGTCGAATCGCCCTAATGGCCAGGGTGATATGGATATCTGGTTTTCTATTTGTAAAAATGGAAAGTATGAGACTCCTATTAATGCGGGTAACGGCATCAATACGGCGGGTAATGAGGTGACCCCCTTTTACGATGTGCACACAAATACGCTGTATTTCAGTTCTGACGAATGGCCTGGAATTGGAGGCTATGACATCTTCCGCAGTCAGGGTGGTTTGTGCAGTTGGACGACCCCAGTAAATATGGGTGTTCCACTTAATTCCGAGGAGAATGATATTTATTTTGCTGTAAATCAGAATGGTAAGTCTGGATATTTGTCGTCCAACCGGCCTTATGACGCTACGCATTGGGAAGATACCTGCTGTAATGATATTTACCGTTGGGAAAATTTGTTAAAAGAAAAAGACACGTTGGAAGTCAGCCAAGATTCAGTCCTCATGGTCATTAAAGATTTCTTCCCGCTCAACCTTTACTTCGACAATGACCAGCCCGACCCTAAAACCTTAAAAGACACAACCACAGCCCGATATGCTGCCTTGCAGATGGAGTATGGCCGTCAGAAAGCACAGTATCTTGCTGCAGCGGTCAATGCGGAGGAAAAACAGTGGTTGGAAAGTTTCTTCGATGATTCATTAGCGGCTTGTCGTTCAAAGGTACAGCAGTTGCTTTCGTTTGTCGAGGAGCGTTTGGCACAGGGACAACGTATTACCTTGAGCATTGAAGGCTATGCCAGCTCTCTCCATAATTCCGATTATAACCGGCATTTGTCGCAGCGCCGCATTGTCTCATTGCTCAATGAGTTAAAGGCCTACAATGGTGGGGTTTTAAGACGCTATATTGAACAAAAACAACTGATTATTAAAGAATTGCCATACGGAAGTTCCAAGGCTGAAACAATACAAGGCGATGCTGTCCATGGTCGCCAAGCCATACTCCAACGCAAAATTATCGTTTGGGATATCGAGATGAATTAAGAACTGAAAGCTAAGAATTTAAAATCTCTTCTAACCTTTGATTTCATACCAGATAATTTGATTGTAGTAGGAGCGTACCTCTGGCACGCTGTTATACATTTCTGTTCATCATTTGCTATGCGGCGCGTGCCGCGATGCGGCCGAAATTGCGGTGTAACCGCAACCGACGCATAGGACGAGTTATGGATTGTTTATTTGGTCGCGGCGAGTGGCTCGTGTGCACCGAAGTGTATTGCCAACCGCCGCGAAAGGGAGAGACCATAGCTGATGCTAAAATTCTCTGGCCAAAAATAGAAATTTCAACAAGACTAAAAGGGATAATACAGATATAATTGTTCCATCAACTAATTAACTAATTTGCTAATTATCTAATTATCTAATTGCCTCTGCGATATTTCGGGCAATCGTCAGACGGCCAGTCTGGGTGTAATGCTCTGTCGGAAAATCGCGCTCAAAGAAGTCCGCATCACGTACGACATTGTAGTTGTCAATCACAGTAACACCCTGTGACTGATAACGATCCATGATGTATTGGTTGTTCTGTTTCATCAACTGAGGCAATTCTGGTCCTACCAAAGCTTCAATCTGATCCATATTGTCGGCTAAAATATTGAAAACCAGTTTCCAACCTCTTTCTTGGCACAGCTTTACAATTCTGTCAAAGTCCTTGATACGAGGGTTCTTGTCATCCAGTTGATAGGCGAAATCCTTGATGTAGTGGCACGCCAAGGCGATGGTGTCCCAAGAAGGGTAGGTCCCATCAAATAACATGCCGCTTTTACCGAGAGCACGGTCCCATTCGGAGGCGTTGTGATAAGGGAAATCGGGTATATTGAATCGTTGTCTTTTCAGATCTTTCCGTACTTTATGTCCTCGTTCTTCCTCGGTCCAGTGGGTATATCCCTTGAATGCCAGCAATAGGCGCTTGTATAGAGCTGGGGCTTGTTTCATCAATACCTGCTCTTTCTGCAAAGCTGTCTCCAAATCGGAGTTAATCCATTCGCTGGAGAAGGAGCGCATGTTGACGGTGACAACAGCGGTCTTGACTGCGCTTTCCTGGGGAATATTCCACATGATATCATAGAAAACGCCGGCATGGCAGGCATCTTTGGCCAAATTGCAAACTTTATGGTCGGGTAGGAGGTCATCCAGCATCATACAGATATAACGTTGGTCGCTGTCGGCTTCGCAGAATGAATGGTTGGAGGATTCTCCTAAGTATATGATGTCACCGCCTTCAAGAGCCGGCTTTTGCGATAAGTTTATCAGCGAACATTGCTCTTTCAGGTCTTTAGGGTAATAGGTGTAATAATATAGCACGTCCAAAACCGCCAATACCGCTATCAGCAGCAACAACTTCATGCCAATTTTACGAAGGGTATTTTTGGTGTTCTCTTTCATCAGAATTGGAAATAAATAAACGGATATTGTTGGACGGATGAAAATACGATGATGGCGAAAATCATCAGAGCATAAATACTCCAGCGTACAAGGCCGGTTTTCTGGCTGCACCACTGGTCAAAGCGGCTTTGGCGAATCAGAATATCCAGAAGTATGAAAAGTATCAGGGCTACCCATACAATGGTGCTGATCTGTAGTTGCATGGGCTGGGTAAAGTTATGATAGAGTGCGGAATACAGTTGATGCAGGCTGTCGAAAGATGGGGCACGGAAAATACTCCAGAGAAAGGTGACAATGATGAAAGTTTTGAGGATGTTGAGTCCTTTGAGAATGCTTTTTCCGCTTTTACTGCTGATTTTATCGAAGATATGAATACTGCGGAGCGGCCTTTCCAGACAGAGTAACACCCCGTAGGCGAAGCCCCAAATCATAAAGGTCCAGTTGGCACCATGCCAGATGCCGCATACGGTGAACACTATCAGCGTGTTGAGCGCCCAACGGGGAATGCTGACACGGTTGCCACCCAAGGGAATGTACAGGTAGTCGCGGAACCAGGTGGAGAGGGAAATGTGCCATCTGCGCCAGAATTCCTGAATGCTGTCTGACAGATATGGGGTTTTGAAGTTGTCAATGAGCGTGAATCCCATGGCTAAGGCGCAGCCCAAAGCAATGGAGGAATAGCCGAAGAAGTCGCCGTAAATCTGGAAGGAATAGAATATCATGCCCAACAGAATATCAGCGCTGCTGAAAGCATGAGGGTCTTCATAAATTTGGTCCACATAGGCACCCAAATTGTCGGCCACCACCATCTTCAGAAAGAGGCCGAAAAGAATGAGTCTCAGTCCGTTAGCGATATTGTCGTATTGCAGTTTCTTCTCGCGATGCAGCTGAGTGAGCAGGTTCTGCGGGCGCTCAATGGGACCCGTGACCAATTGCGGATAGAACATGACGTACAGGGCGTAGTAGCCGAAATGACGTTCCGCTTTTTGATGTCCACGATATACCTCGATGACATAGCTTAGGCTCTGGAAGGTATGGAATGACAGACCGATGGGCAGGGCGATATTGAGTACCTGCTGCGGGTGCGACCAGCCGAAATGTTGGGCTAAAGCTACCAAATTGGCACTGCAGAAGTTGAGGTATTTGAAGATAAACAGAACCGCACAAGTGGATATAATGCTGACAATCAGGCATGTCCTCTTCTTCGAGGGTGAGTCTTTCCATTTGAAAATCAGGAGACCTGCCGTATAGTCTATTAGAATCGTTATCAGTAAGATGAGTATATATTTGGGAATGAACCACATATAGAAGAAGCAGCTGGCAGCTAAAAGAAGTAGCCAGCGGAACTTATGCGGAAGCAGATAGAACAGCAGGGTGACTATCGGGAAGAAAATCAGAAATTCTATCGAGTTGAAAAGCATCGAATAGTGTTTTCAGCTTAGTATTTGAATTTACTACCGCCGACAAATTCGCGCAAGATGGAGGTGCCGGGGATGTTCTCTTCTTGAATTACCTTGAAATACGACAGGAATTTCAGCAGTCGGTAGGCCTCGGCAAATTCAACACAGTTTTCTGGTACGGCCAACAGAATGGGAATAGCGTATTTCTTCAGTACGCCCATTTCGCAAATCAGTGAGGTATTGAACATGGCGTCAGCATTCTCTTGGAAAGGGAAGATGTTGCGGTTCTCGCCACGACGCACGCTGGGCCAGCGACTGATGGTCTGCTGAGCCGAATACCCACGGTAGTTGTAATCTCGTATAATTCTACGTATCAGTCTGTTATCTGTTGTAGGAATAGGGTTCTGTCGGTCGATGGAGATACAAGTGAGAGCCGACACGAATAGCTTGAATTTGATGTTGTCATCAATTTGTTCGGTCAGACGGGGGTTCAGGCAGTGGATACCTTCTATCACCAATATGGAGTTGGGACGCAGCTGTATGGTATTGCCTTTCCAAATTTTTTTGCCAGCGGAAAAATCGAAAGTGGGCAGCGGCACCTCCTCGCCTTGCAGCAGGCGGTTCAGCGTGTCGTTAAACAGCTTCAGATCAATGGCATCCACAGACTCGAAGTCGTATTCTCCGTTTTCATCCTTGGGAGTCTCTTCGCGTTCCACAAAGAAATCGTCCACGGAAATTTGCACAGGATCGTAGCCTAAAATGCCCAACTGCACCGACAAGCGCTTGCAGGTCGTGGTTTTTCCTGAACTGGACGGTCCGCTGATGAGCACCACCTTGGATTTACGCTCGTGAATCTGGTCGGCGATTTTTGCTAAAAGTTTCTCGTGATAGGCTTCGGTAATGAGGATGGTGTCTTGGATTTTGCCTTCGGCTATTTTTTTGTTCACATTGTAAACATAGGGTATGCCGATAGTGTTGGCCCATTTTTTGTAATCTTGGTAAACAGAAAACAATTTGGGCACCTGATGGGTGTGCGAAAGGGTGGTAGGATGCTGTGGTTGAGGTACTTTTAGCAACATTCCCGATTCGTATAACTCCAGACCGAACAAATGAATGACCCCTGTTGAGGGTGCTAAATTGCCGAAATAATAGTTGACAGTATCTCCTAACTTGTAAATGGACGTGTAGATGCGGGTGCGGTTGCGTAACAACTCGTATTTGTCTTCAAGTCCTTCATCCTTAAACAGTTGAACGGCTTCTTTGGAAGGAAGTTCCACTCTTTCGAAGGGAATGTTACTTTCCACGATTTCCCGCATGCGTTTATACAGTCGGCTGACCAGAGCTTGGTCGAGTGGCTGATCCAAATTGTCCAATTCGCAGTATTTTCCACCTGAAATGGAGTGTAAAATCTTAAGTCTCACATATTTAGGCAGGGTTTCTTTGACGGCTTTATACAAGATAAAATAGACCGAACGGGTGTACATAAGATGTCCGTAGGAAGAGGTCATGTCGAAAAACTGCACCGTACAGGGCTTGTGAATTCGATAGGCACACTCGCGTACCTTGTTGTTGATAAGTGCCCCCATAACAGGGTATTCCAAACGGATATTTTCTTCTTTTGCTAACTGTTGTACCGTCATTCCAAAAGGAATGGTCAGGGTTTTATTGGTGTTTTGAATATCTACTGTAATCATGAGTTGAAAAATTTGTTGCAAATGTACGGCAATTTTTTTTATGAGATGTCGTTTTTATTTGTAATTTTGCTTTTTTGTATTAATAAAACTGACGATATGACATTTACAGCTTTGGCGAACCCGATTTTTGAGCAGGTCATTAAGGATTATCATCAGACGGACAATGTGGATGCTCCGATTCGAAATCCATATTCCGCTGGCAGTATTGAGGCTGATTTGTACTTGAAATGCTGGATTGATACGGTGCAGTGGCATCTGGAAGATATTATCCGTGACCCGAATATCGACCCGGTGGAAGCCTTGGCACTGAAGCGACGGATTGACCGTAGCAACCAGGAACGCACGGATCTGGTGGAGACTATCGACAGCTATTTTTATACGAAATATCATGAGGTGAAAGTGGCCGAAAATGCCACCATCAACACGGAAAGTCCTGCTTGGGCTGTGGACCGTTTGAGTATTTTGGCACTGAAAATCTATCACATGCGTGAGCAGGTGGAACGTCAGGATGCCAGCGAGGAACACCGGCAGCTGTGCCAGCAAAAACTGGATGTATTGTTGCAGCAGCAGGTGGACCTGAGTACCGCTATTGATCAGCTGTTGGCAGATTTCGAGGCGGGACGCAAGTACATGCGTGTGTACAAGCAGATGAAAATGTACAATGACCCCAGCACTAATCCTGTTTTATACGGCAAAAAGTGAAACCGCATCTGCTCATTTTCCGTTTTTCCGCTTTGGGCGATATTCTGATGTCGGTGCCTGTGATTGATGCTTTGGCCCGGCAATATCCCGATTTGCAAATCACGGTGGTGAGCCGTCCCTACGTGGGACCCGTAATGCGAATGCTGCCACAGAATGTGTCGTTTGTCGGGGTGAATCTGAAGAATTACAAGGGCTTGCCGGGAATCCGAAGGCTTTATAAAGAGTTGAAGACTTTGCAACCCTGTGCTATTGCGGATTTTCATAATGTACTGAGAACCATTTGTTTAAGAAATTTCTTTAGACTGGATGGAATACCGACGGCCTATTTTGATAAGGACCGACGCCAACGGAAAAACTTTATCAAGGCGAAGGTGAAGACTCAGCAGCGTACATCATTCGAGGGTTATCAGCAGGTGCTGGCGGAGTTGGGCTATCCAGTGCGGATAGACTGGCATCAGCCGTTTTCGTTGTTTGGAAATGAAGCGATTGCAAAAGAAAATGCCATCGGCGTGGCTCCTTTCGCTGCCCATCAGGGAAAGGTTTATCCTTTGGATAAGTTAGAGCAGGTGGTGGCAGAACTCTCCAAACATCTGCATGTCTATCTGTTTGGCGCAGGTGCGGAAGAAAAAGCCTTGATGGAACAGTGGGAACAAAAATACCCGAATGTGGAGTCTGTGGTGGGCCGCTTGGCCGACATGGGCGAGGAACTGCGGCTGATGAGCCGTCTGCGACTTGTGTTAGCCATGGACAGTGGCAATATGCACCTGGCTTCATTGGCAGGCGTTCCTGTGGTAAGTGTCTGGGGTGCCACGCATCCTTTAGCTGGCTTCTTGGGTTGGGGCCAGTCGATGGACAATGTGATACAGGAAGACCTTCCATGCCGCCCCTGCAGCATCTATGGCAACAACCCCTGTAAATATGGTGATTATCGCTGCCTGACAGGCATTTCTCCCGAGCGTGTTATAGAAGCGGTGAATAGGATATTAGAGTAGTGACGTGCCATGGCGTATTTCTATGATTTTTCCACCACTCCCTTAATCTCTTGCACCTCTCGATAGAGGAAGCCTTGGACTGAAAAGAATTCGGGTTTAGGAAGTACGCACTACCAGAAACTATACAAGTGAGCGAACTGGGTGCGACATGAAACTGTAGCTACTGTTTTGCGGCTGTCTCTTCCTTTTCAATCCGAAATCCGATTCTCCTGCGAGAATTCTCCTCGTCACGTTCCGTTTTTTCCGCATGAAGTTCCGCCAAAGAGTCTTGAATAAGGTCTATTTGCAGGGTCGTGGCTTCGTTGATGTCGTTCTGGTCACGAAGAATGTCATCAACATAATGGCTAAGGTCATCAACACGTCTTGTAAGCTGTTCCACCCGCGAATTGGTTGCCGACAGTTCCGACAATGCCTGCCGCATCAGTACAAACGCCCGCATAATATTGATGTTCATTTGGATAGCCTCCTTGGAGTTCAATACTGAACTAAGCATAGAAACTCCTAATTCTGTAAAAGCGAACGGCTGTTTTCGCATCCCCATCTTTATTGTATTTGAAACCGCGGTTTGCGACATCAAACTATTGGAAGTCGCAATTTGCGACCTCCAATTCTGAAATTCGTCCTTCGACAATTGAAACATAAAATCAGGAGGAAATCGTTCCATATTCCTTTTTACTGCTTCATTCAACCGTTTGGTCTCTACGTTATACAAATCAGCGAGGTCCCGGTCAAGCATCACCTTTCGCCCTCTTATTTCGTATATTCGGGAGCGGATGGTCTCAATGGTACTTTCTATAGGCTTCAATGCAGTTTCAGTTTCCATATAATTTACTATTTAATGAAGCCGCAAAGATACAAAAACCAAAATGCAAAATCAAGCCCTTTTGAAAATTATTTTATTGAAAGCCAATATGTTAAACTGGTATATTTTAACAAAAAAGTGGTCGTTTTTTCTATGTGAAACCACATACGTGTGAAAAAGTGCCATTTTTGTCTATGCCAGATTTTGGCATAGACGGTAGATCTTTCGGAGAATTTAGAGTTTTTTCCCACTATGCTTTATATCAGCGACACCAGCACAAACAACCAGTGCGCTGATATGCCGGCGATGAGGCCGCCAATAGTGTGGGAGATAATGGCCTTGGATATCAGTTTGCGGTAGCCGAGAGAGTCCAACATGCCGGTGTGGGTGCTCAGAAAACCGCTCCAGCACATGCCCATGGCGGTGAATACGGCAATGGCGTTGGCGGTAATCAAACCAGAAGTATCAAAGGCAGGAATCAGACCGATGGCGGCGCCTACAGCTCCTAAGGCGGTAATCGGGAAGGCTATCAGTTCGGGATGGTCGAAACCAAAGAGCCATTGGAAAATAAAGTCTATTTTGGAGGCTAACCAGGGCAATACGGGTACACCTTCGTAGGCTGCGCCGGTATAGCCGTCGGCAGGGGCATTGAATGTGATCATCATTACAATGGTGGAGATGATCAGCACACCAGGGATGATGGATAAGCCAATCTCCACACCGCTCTTGCCACCGTCCAACATGGCGTTCAACGTGCGCAAAAATGGGCCTTTTTTCTCTTCTTCTTCCAGATTTCCTTGTGCGACTTGTGCTTTATCAATATTCTCAATTTTTTCGGTTGTGGGTTCCGCAAGGTTTCCTGGCATCGGAGAATCCAATTCCGGATAGGATTTCAGTGTCAAGTACTGCATCATACGGGTGGTGACAATACTGCCAATGAAAGCGCCGGCCAAACCGACTAATGCTCCACTACCATAGCCGCGACCAGTCATGAAAGCCACAACCACCAAACCCATGCCAAAGGAGGTGCCGAAGTTGGTCAAAGAGGCCATCTGATACTGCTTGAAATACTGTCTGAAGGTCTTGTCCTTCGACAAGGTGATGATGGCAGGGTTGTCGCTCAGAAAGGTCATCACAGCGCCTAAAGAGGCTACGCCGGGCAGGTTGTAGAGTGGCTTCATCAGCGGTTTCAGCATCTTCTCCAACAGCACTACCACACCAAACTCCACAAACAGCTTGCTGATGGCACCTGTCATCACGGTGATGGCCATGATGTAGAAAACTGTTTCGAGCAGCAGATGATAGGCCGTGTTCATGAAGGTGTTCAGCATGTTCGGCAAGCCCATGGGAATGGACAAGCCGATGAAAAAGCCGAAAAAGATAACCAGAAAGATGACCAGCTCATGGGTACGGCGGTATGCCCTCACCATATAATGCATGACATTATTTCTGGAAATTCGGTAAATCTGATGCAGAATATTGTTGTTTCTGAAATTGAAGGGTGCCATATTGCTTTGTTATTTTAATCTTTCGGGTAAATATTTCAAAAAGTTGATTTTCCAGGTGGCACCTACGTTGACCTGCAAAGTGCCATGTCCTTCATCGGGAATCCTGTATGAAACAGTTTCGTTGGGAAGTATTTCGGGACGGTAAAGTACGCTGTTGGCCACAAAGGCGTGGATACGCAAATCACGATAAGTTGCGGGTCTGAACTCGATGCCAAGACCATAGAAGTGATAGTTGTGTCCCGCGGGTATCATCACATCCATCGGTTTCTCAGTATAGAAATCTTCGGCGAAGTTTTGGTCGTAACCACCTTTGGCAAAAAGGTTTACACTTGGACTGACATGCCAGTCCAATCGACCTACCACGGTGAAGTCGCGGAAGAAGTGCTTGAAGCTGGCAGCTCGGTTCTGGTAGTCAATATAAATCGACCATTTGTCGAACGAGAGTTTATTGCCCAATGCGATGTAATTCACGAAAGAACCACGCTCATATTCCATCAGGTTGATGGAATACAAAGCGGTGAAAGGACCGTAATTGCCATTCCAGTACAGGTTGTATGAAAACAGACCTTTCTTCCATTCGCTACCTGTGCCTTCATAATAAATATATGGTGAGTTGGCAAACTGGAAGGCGATTTTGTTTTTCTTCTGTTTGTCGGTATAGGAAACGGAAACACCCAGTTGGAAACAATGGATGATGCCCCAGAAATGGGTGTAGTAATACACATCAATGGGTGCTGCATCGTACTCAAAACCACCAACATAGAGGGCTTCTTTGCCCATGCGTATCGCCCATTGGTCATTGAAGCGGTATTGGATGTACAGGAAGTCGGTGTTGTCGAAAAAGCTGACCGAACCGGCTTTGGGAATGATGCGCTGGCGGAAGAAATAGGAGATGTGGTTGCCGATATCTCCGCCAATCAGAAAGTTGAAATATTGGCCGTGGAAGCCGTAGTTGCTGTTCCAGCCGGTCTCATCCATATGATAGGTGATGGGGTCGTTGGTGTTATCCCATTGGTAAGTGCCTAAGTATTCCAATTCAGCCCTCGCCTCGAAACTTAAGGTGGTGAAACGGTGGCTTATTTTCTTCTTTGTCGTGTCAGTTTCCTGCGCTTGAGAAAAAAATGGCAGAATAATCAGCAAAAATAGTCCTGTGTATAACTGTAACTTTCTCACAATCAGTTGTTTATTGTTCTTAATTTGAAAGGACAAATTTACATAAAATTCCAAAACTATTCACAGCTATATGAAATTTACTGTAGGAATGCAATTTGTTGTGTCCGATTTCATTGTAGGGACGCGATGAATCGCGTCCGCTCTGTGTATCGGTGTTTTCTGCACTCATTCATCAATGAACTGATGTTGCCAATGTATGCAGGCCTTTAGGTCTGCAGGGCTCGATAGTCCAGGGCAAGGTGCGAGGTAAGAGGTACGAGCACCGACACCCTGGGAAGATGAGTGCACACCGTCACCGAATCCCGTCAGGGATTCCATGTCAATAGAAATTGGAATTGTCATACATCACGGTCGCGGCGTGGGTTATATATGCACCGAAGCAGAAAATGTGACCGCCGCGAAACGGTATTGTTGTAGCCGATGGAAACTCTCGTGCGGTAGCTTTGATTAGCCGATTATTTAAGTTGACAGTTGTGAATTCTGAATTCTAAATTCAAATTATAATTAACTAATTATCACATTTACTAATTTGCTAATTAATAGTGTACGCCAGAGCTTCTTTCATCGAGTCAAAATAATGGAACCTCATGCCATCGATAAAGTTCTCCTTGATGTCATCGATGTCTTTCTTGTTGTCGGAGGACAGCACAATATCGTAGATGCCAGAGCGCTTGGCAGCAAGAATCTTCTCCTTGATACCGCCCACGGGCAGTAACTTGCCACGGAGGGTAATTTCGCCGGTCATGGCAATCTTGTTACGCACCAAGCGACCAGTATAGGCGGAAATCATGGCGGTGAGCAGGGTGATACCGGCGGAGGGGCCGTCTTTCGGGGTGGCACCTTCGGGCACATGTACATGTATCTTCTGCTTCTCAAAAGTCTCGTCGCTAATGCCATACTCTGAGGCATGGGCTTTGAGGTACTCGTAGGCAATGGTGGCCGACTCCTTCATCACATCGCCCAAGTTGCCGGTCATGGTTAAACCGCCTTTGCCGGGACTGGTTATAGCCTCCACAAAGAGTATTTCCCCGCCGACGGCAGTCCAAGCCAAGCCAGTGGCCACACCGGGACAGTCGTTGTTGAAAGACTTCTCTTTTTGGAAGATGGGAGAACCCAGCAATTCTTGCAGGTCTTCGGAATGGACTTTCTTCTCCATCTCACCGGTTTTTACCAGCTGGGCCGCTCTCTTGCGGATGATGCGGGCGATGGTCTTCTCCAACAGACGCACACCCGATTCGCGGGTGTATTCCGTGATAATCTGTTCAATAACTTTATCGGGGAAAGATAATTCGCTCTTCTTGATGCCGTGCTCTTTCAACTGCTTGGGAATGAGATGTTTCTTGGCAATCTGAACCTTCTCTTCCAGCAAGTAGCCAGGTATGTCAATGATTTCCATACGGTCGAGCAGGGCAGGGTGGATATTGCCCAGGTTGTTCGCTGTGGCAATGAAGAGTACCTTCGACAAGTCGAAGGTGGTCTCCAAATAGTTGTCGTAGAAAGCACTATTTTGTTCTGGGTCAAGAACTTCGAGTAAGGCTGCGGAGGGGTCGCCTTGTACGGTCATGCCCGTCACCTTGTCGATTTCGTCGAGGACAAAAACAGGGTTGGAGCAGCCGGCCTTGCGCATGTTCTGGATGACACGGCCAGGCATGGCACCGATATAGGTCTTGCGGTGTCCACGGATTTCCGATTCGTCGTGCAGGCCGCCTAATGACATGCGGATGTACTTGCGGCCAAGGGCGTCGGCAATGGAGTGACCTAAAGAGGTTTTACCTACGCCCGGAGGGCCTGCCAAACACAAGATGGGCGATTTCATATCGCCTTTCAGCTTCAGCACGGCCAAATATTCAATGATACGCTCTTTCACCTTGTCCAAACCGAAATGGTCGCGGTCCAGAATCTTGTGGGCACGCTCCAAGTCGAAATTGTCTTCGCTGTACTCGTTCCACGGCAGTTCCACCAGCAGCTCCAGGTAGTTGAGCTGTACGGAGTAGTCGGGCGACATGGCATTGGTGCGGCGCAGCTTCTCTAACTCTTTCTCAAACAGCTCTTTGGTCTCCTCGTTCCATTTCTTTTTAGCCGCCTTTTCTTTCAGTTCATTGTAATCTTTCTCGCTGGGCGAGCCGCCTAATTCCTGCTGGATGGTCTTCATCTGCTGGTTCAGGAAATACTCGCGCTGCTGCTTGTCCAATTCCTGTTTCGACTTGTACTGAATCTGGTTTTTCAGTTCCAGCATCTGCAAGTCGTTGTTGAGTAGTTTCAGTACCAATTTGGCACGTTCCTCTATGTCTGCTATTTCCAGGATTTTCTGTTTTTCGTCAACGCTGACTGACAGGTTTGAAGCGACGAAACTTAACAGGAAGGTAGAACTTTCGATGTTGCGGAGGGCGATGGCACTCTCTTGCGGAATTTGTGGCGATTTCTTGATCATCGAAATGGCCGTGTCTCTGATGGAGCCGATAAGGGCGTTGAAAGTGCGTTTGCTCTTGATGGCCGGGTCAAAGTCGTTGGTGATGTATTCGGAAACGTAGGCCTTGTAATAGGGCTCTGTCTGAACCAATTGCTTGATTTCAAAGCGTTTGAGACCACGCACAATGATGGTGACACTGCCATCGGGCATGGAAAGGAAACGCAGGATATGGGCAAGGGTGCCCACAGGGTACATGTCCTCCATCTGCGGCTCTTCCACATCATTGTCCTTTTGCGCTACCACACCGATGGGGTCGTTGCTGCGACTGTATTCCTGTGCCAAGCGTATGGACTTGTTGCGGCCCACGGTGATGGGAATCACCATGCCGGGAAACAAAACAGTGTTGCGTAAGGGCAGTATCGGCAGCAAATCCGGCACTTGTTCGTTTTTCAACGCGTCTTCATCATCTGAGGAGAACAAGGGTATGAAATTAGCTTCGTTATTGATAAAATCGTTGATGAGTGATAAATCGTCCATGCTAAAAAAATTGAACGGCAAAGATACAAAAAAATTAGCAAATCAGTAAATGTGCCAATTTGCTAATTGTTGCTTTTCACTCTTAGTTCTTTATACTTGACTATGAGCTTTTCTTACGCTATTTGTATTCGTATTCGGTGATGTCTGTATAGCTGTCTTTACTGATAGTTTCAGTATGAGTGCAGGTTACAGGGTATTTCCCTTCGTAGGTGTACGAGTAGTTGTCAATATCAGTGCTGCCTTCATCCTCAGGATCACTGCTTAGATATTGCGTTGTTATCTGGATAATATTGTTTTGGGAAAAATAGTCGGCACCTGAATACTCGGCCATTTCTGGAGAGAGATAACCATAGAAAGGATTGTTGTAGCTGTCGTATTTATACTCCATGATTTCTTTTTCAACTTCTTCTGCATATTTTGCTGTACAAATAGCCTTGCTTACGTTGTTCTTATCCCAGGTAAGTTCCCAACTGAAGGTGGCCTCGCCTTTGGCGTTGGACTTAGAAAGACGTCTCTTATACATTTTTTCTAAACTTGAATACAAATGCTCCGGAAGCAAGGAGTGCATGGATGTGAGTTGTTTATCCATATATTCCATGCCCATTCCGAGGAGTTCTATCTTGCTGATTTTACCATTCTGATGGGTAAATACGAGCTTGGTTTGCAATTCATCACCGTCGTAATAGGCCGCTTCCGACAACTCTTTGCCATTGTATTTGAATTCAATACGATAGGTGTAACTATGGCCAAAATTGATGTCAGTAGTGGTGCCGTCTATGCGAACAACTCTTTTCTTGTCGTATGTATAGGTTTCGGTGCTTTCGTATAGCCCGAAATGATGGTCTGTTTTGGCCAGGGTGTTGTTTTTGTTCCACGTCCATTCCTCAGTTAGTGTTCTATTGGAAGTCGTCGTGTTTCCATCGACCGTATAAGAGGAGGAAGTATAAATTTTGCTGATTTTTTTCTTGGGATTGAAGACCCCTTCCTTGTGACAGGATGAAAACAACATGGCAATGCATGCGACAGCCAAAATTGAAAAGAATTTTTTCATTTTTTTTGATATGTTTATTTTGATGAATTTACTTGAAATTCTATTTGTACTCGTACTCGAGGGTATTAGTATAGGAGTAATTTGCTTCCGCTTGTGTATGGCTGGCCGTAAGAGGGAATTTGTCAATGTAGGTGTAATCATAGGTGTATGATTCATTGAAATCACCTTCTTTATAAATGATGTTTTTCTTTACGATGTTGTTTTTAGAGGAGCAGAATCCCCCAAAAATTTCTACACCCTCGGCATCCCAAAAACCATTGTATGGGTTGTTGTAATTGTCATATTGAAATTCTGTGGTAAAAGAATATCCTTCACCATCACCCATTTCTTCTGGTTCTGTCGTTACCATTTTGACAATGTTATCTTTGTCCCAAGTGAATTCATAGACGGTGGCCAAATAACCTTTGCTGCCACATGTCTGCATTTTTTTATCTTGCTCTTCAATGGTTTGATATAGCTGGTCGGGTAAAATAAATCTCAGAGCTCTGATGTGGTTGGTTCCGCTTCCCTTACTCATGTCAAAGTATTCTTCGATTTTTGTGATTTGGTTTTTGTTATGGGTGAATTTATATGTTCCGGTTAAATAATTGTCATAATAATAGGATGCTTCACTCAGTTTGTTATTCTTGTATTTGAATTCTATGGCAAAAGTGGAGTTCTCTGATGGGACTATTCCATCTGCTCGCAAAATCTGTTTTTTATTATTGTAGGAGAAAGTCTCTGTGGAATAAATGTCACTTCCGGAGTAGGTCTCAATTTTTGCAAGGGTATTGTTCTTGTTCCATGTCCATACTTCTTGAAGTTCCTTGCTGAAATTGTGGGTGTTGCCATCTACGGTATAGGAACTGGAACCGTAGATTTTGTGGATTTTTTTCTTGGGATTAAAGATGCCATCTTTGTGACATGCGGAAAACAGCATGGCGATGCATGCAATAGCCAAAATTGAAAAGATTTTTTTCATAGTGTTTCTTTTTGATATGATTATTTTGATGAATTTACTTGAAAATGCAAAGCTACATAAAATTCTTGAAATACTGTGATATGTATTAAATAATTGAGGATTTTTAACTTTTAATTCTTAATTCTTAATTCTTAGTTCTTAATTCTTAATTGACGCCCCTCCTTTGGGCAAAAAAAAACACCCCCGAAAACGGAGGTGCTTTGGTGTCGGAAAAAGAAATTTCCTTAGTTCTTCTTACCGAAGTTGCCGTATTTGCTGCGGAATTTATCCACACGACCGGCGGTGTCAACCAGCTTCATCTTACCTGTGAAGAAGGGGTGTGAAGTGTTGGAGATTTCTAATTTTACCAAGGGATATTCCTTGCCGTCTTCCCAAACAATGGTGTCCTTCGTTGCAACAGTTGACTTGGTCAAGAATGCAATTTCATTGGACATGTCTTTGAAAACCACTGTTCTATACTCTTTTGGATGAATACCTTTTTTCATTATGATTTGGTTTTTAATAGTTAATCAAAATTGGAGTGCAAAAATACAAAAAAAATCAATACAAAAGTAAGTACGACGGAAATTTTGTTTGAAATAGTTTGTTTTGTATATAGTGTTGATTATGAATTATTTATATTTAAGTATTTTTGGTGATGATGAGTAAGGTGAAATAGAATGGCCTTGGTTAATCCATTATTGTTGGAAATCTAGTCCCTCAAAATTTCCATTATCAATAGTTTATTTCTAATTCCTAACATCACCTTTTTTTGTTTACCCACAATTAATTAGCACATTAACTAATTAACCAATTTGCTAATTTGCTAATTAACTAATTGATCACTCCTCCGTCAGCAATGCCAATCCTCCTTGAGCGGTCTCTTTGTACAATGAGGGCAGGTCTTTGCCTGTAAGGTTCATGGTTTTCACCACTTTGTCGAAGCTGATCAGATGGTTGCCGTCGCTCATCATGGCGTAAATGTTGATGTCGAGAGCACGGAGGGCAGCCATGGCATTGCGCTCGATGCAGGGTACTTGCACAAGTCCGCACATGGGATCGCAGGTGAGGCCGAGGTTGTGCTCCATAGCCATCTCGGCGGCATATTCAATCTGCTGCGGACTGCCCCCGAAGAGCTGGTTGGCGGCTACGGCGGCCATCACACAAGCACTGCCCACCTCGCCTTGACAGCCTACCTCTGCCCCTGAAATGGAGGCATTGGTCTTGATGATGTTGGCGAAAAGTCCAGCAGTGGCCAAAGCTCGCAGTATCTCGATGTCACTGAAACCATGGTTTTTCTTCAAATGATACAACACCGCCGGCAATACACCCGATGCTCCGCAGGTGGGGGCAGTGACGATAGTGCTGCCCATGGCATTGCGCTCGGAAGTGGCCAATGCGTAGGCAATGACTAATGCGCGGCTTTGCAGTGAGGGCTTGTAAGAGCTGGCTCTGACAAAGTACTGCCGTGCCTTGCTGCGCAAGTGCAACCCGCCAGGAATAACGCCCTCGGCTTGCAAACCCTCTTCGATGGTATGCTGCATCGATTCCCACATCTGCCCGAGGTACTCCCAAATGTCTTTGTCCTCATGCATGGCCACATATTCCCAATAGGTCAGCCCTTCTTTTTCAATATAGGCCAGGATGTCGCTCATGAACTGATGTTCGTATATGTGCTCCACGCTCTCCTGGGTCTCTTCGTTGGCTAAGCTGCCACCACCCACACTGTAGATGGTCCAGCTGTCATAAACTTTCCCGCTGGCATCCAATGCCTCAAAAAGCATGCCGTTGGTATGGAAAGGTAGCACCACTTCGGGTTTCCAGATGAGCTCCACAGGGATGGGAGCCGACCCGTCAATAATGGCTTTGTCGGTGTGGTGGCCTTTGCCAGTGGCGGCGAGACTGCCATGCAGGGTGACACGGAATTTGGCAGCGGTGGGGTTCTTCTCCCTGAAACTGATGGCTGCCCGATTCGGCCCCAACGTGTGGCTACTCGACGGCCCATAACCTTTCTTATAAATCTTCTTAATCGATTCCATAGTGCGTTATAATTTGTAAATTAGTTAATTAGCAAATGTGTAAGTTGTTTTTTGGGGAGTCTCACTTCGTTCGAGGGGAGTTTCGGACTTCGCCCTCAAGGGGAGTCTCACTTCGTTCGAGGGGAGTTTTTTTTTTTGTTTTTGAATTTTGAATTTTGAACTCACCTTCTCACACCTTTATTACTGCTACCTTCCACCTTCCACCTGCTACCTTTCAACTTTCAGTTTTCAACTTTAAACGCTTTTCTCCACCCGCACCCGCTCTTCCACTCCGAACAGCCGTATGCTGTACGGCCTTTGATAATGCGTCCCTTGCCACACAGCGGACAGGGCTGGCCGATAATACTGTCGGCAGCGGAGGCATTGCTACTATTGTTGCTGCCGCTGTTGTTGCTGTTGATGGCAGAAGAGGACGGGGTGGCAATCTTACGGCGGTCACTGTCATCGCGCAATACCTGCAGCACAATGTCGTTTACCATCTGCTTGAGCTCATCAATGAACTGCTGGGCGGAGTACTGCTTCTGCTCAATCTGTCGCAGCTTCTTTTCCCAAATGCCCGTCAATTCAGCACTTTTGAGCAGTTCCTCACGAATCAGGCTAATCAGTTCAATGCCCGTTGGGGTGGGTTCCAGACTTTTGCGTATCTTCTTGATATAGTTGCGTTTGAATAGCGTCTCAATGATGGCTGCACGGGTAGAGGGACGGCCAATGCCGTTCTCTTTCATCACCTCGCGCAGACTCTCGTCGTCTACGGTCTTGCCAGCCGTTTCCATGGCCCGCAGCAAGGTGGCTTCGGTGTATGGCTTGGGCGGCTTGGTCCATTTCTCGCTCAGGGTTGGTTCGTGGGGGCCGTGCTCTCCCTTGACAAATAAGGGCAACACCCGTTCCTCGTTCTTGTTTTCCTCATCCTCGTCGTCACTGCCCTTGGCTTTGCTCTTGCTGTCGGCCTTGGCCTCGCTTTTGTCTTTGCCCGAAGGGGCTTCTGCCTTGATGACCACTCTCCATCCAGGGTCGAGAATCTGCTTGCCCGTGGTCTTGAACTGCACTTCTTCCACGATACCAGTCACATTGGTGTTGGAAAACACACAATCGGGATAGAAAACGGCGATAAAATGGCGGCAAACCTCGTCGTAAACACAAGCTTCCTGAGCCGGCAGCGGCGATTTTGGGTTCAGTCCCGTGGGAATGATGGCATGGTGGTCGCTGACCTTGCTGTTGTCGAACACTTTCTTGCTTTTGGGCAGCTTCTTGCCTAACAAAGGTGCTGTCAATGCGCTGTAGTTTGTGATGCCTTTCAGGATGCCAGGGCATTTGGGGTAGATATCGTCGCTGAGGTAGGTGGTATCCACACGGGGGTAGGTGGTCAGTTTTTTCTCGTATAAACTCTGAATCAGCTGCAGGGTCTGCTCTGCCGAGAAACCGTATTTCTTGTTGCACTCCACCTGCAAAGAAGTGAGGTCGTAAAGTCTGGGTGGTGCCTCCTTGCCTTTCTTGGTGCTGATGTCGGTAATGGTAAACTCTTTACCGATAATGCGTTGCAAATCTTCTTGGCCTTCTTCCACCGACTGGTACTTGCCCTTGGTGGCGGTGAAGGTGGTGTCGCGATATATGGTGGACAGCACCCAATAGGCGGTGGGCTTGAAATTCTGTATTTCATGGTAGCGCTTCACGATAAGGGCGAGGGTAGGGGTCTGCACCCTGCCGATGGATAGCACCTGCCGGTCTTTGCCGTATTTGAGGGTATAGAGTCTGGTGGCGTTCATGCCCAAAAGCCAGTCACCGATGGCGCGCGACAGTCCCGCCTCATACAACGGCTGGTAGTTGGATTGCTCTTTGAGCTGCTTAAAACCCTCACGGATAGACTCTTCCGTCAATGAGGAAATCCATAGTCGATCTACGGGGCAGTTGACACGGGCTTTCTGCATCACCCAGCGCTGTATCAGCTCACCTTCCTGGCCGGCATCACCGCAGTTGACGATGCGGTCGGCTTTCTGCATTAATCCTTCAATAATGCCGAACTGTTTTTTGATGGAGGGACTGTCAATGAGTTTGATGCCGAATTTGGGAGGCACCATGGGCAGACTGCTGAGCGACCACTGCTTCCACATCGAGGTGTAGTCGTGCGGCTCCTTCAGCGTACACAGGTGTCCGAAGGTCCAGGTCACCTGATAGCCGTTGCCCTCGATGTAGCCGTCGTGCGACTGCTTGGCACCGAGCACATTGGCGATTTCCCTGGCGACACTTGGTTTTTCAGCGATACAAACGATCATTTATAGTTGATAATTGATGGTTAACAATTAATAGTTTAACAGGGTTAATTTAGTGTTTTGATTTTGCAAAATCACGGTGTGTTTTCTGTGTTTTTTTGCGGTGGCAAAATTAGTCATTTCTGCCGAATTGAAGGAGGTAAGTTTTAGAATTTTTTTTCTTTGAAACATTGTAAAAAGAAAAATTAGTTGTACTTATGCTGCTGGAAAATTTTCAAAAAAAAGCCCAATGTGTTGGATAATTTGTTACTTTTGCAGACATAATGGATATTATTTCTCAAAATTATTGCCATATTAAAGAAAATTGTAAAATGAAAAAAATATTATTATTCTGTATTTTGCTGATTGGAGTTCTCTTTTCGAGTGCACAGACACAGAACTACACACTCCAGCAGAACACGATAAACAATCTTTCCATTGTGTTCAATACGCCCAAATTACAGAGCAGTGCGGTGAAAGTCGGAGACGCCCGCTATTCTTCCCTCATCATGGATGGCTACGACAACTCCACGAAAGTGGGTTTCCCGTCATTGCCGGAACTCACCAAGTTGATTGAGATTCCCTTATGCGACGAGGTCAACGTCCATATTGTGTCGGCAGACTACGTGGAATACGATGCTGCTGCCTTGAATGTGCTCTATCCGGTGATGCCCTGCCAACAGAACTATTCCAAGTCCTATACGGGAGAACGTACCTTTAGCAAGAACGAAGCCGTTTATCGCACCGATGCATTCTACACCTCTCAGCCGGAGGTGGTCACTGCCCACAAAATCGGCACCATGCGAGACGTGAATATGGCCAATGTGGTGGTGAGTCCTGTAGCCTACAATCCTGTCACGAACAAGATTAGGGTATATAGCCGTATCGAAGTGGAGATTACTTACGAGAATGCCAACATTCCGGCTACCATGGAGATGAAGAACAAATACTACAGTCCGTTGTTCCATGCTGCCAAGGAGGCCGTCATCAACCCAATGAACATGCGTAGCGAGTTCAACATCACTCCCATCAAGTATCTGATCATTGCCCACGATATGTTTGCCAACAACGAGCAACTGATGTCTTTCGTCAACTGGAAAAAGCGTATCGGCTATCTTGTGGAAGTCGCCTACACGAACACTATAGGCACCACGACCACGGCCATCAGTAACTATATCCGGACGAAGTACACCAACGCCACGGCCGAGAACCCCGCCCCCACCTTTGTCCTGCTCGTCGGCGATGTCGAACAGATACCCGCATTCACGGGCACTCAGAACCACAAGACGGACTTGCACTATGCCACTTGGACCAGCGGCGACCATCTGCCGGACTGCTACTACGGTCGTTTCTCGGCTCAGAACATCAACCAACTGCTTCCGCAAATTGAGAAGACATTGATGTACGAGCAATATACGATGCCGGACCCGTCCTATCTGGGCAAGGCCGTGTTGATTGCCGGCAACGACGACATCTGGGCCCCCACCCATCTCAACGGTCAGATCAACTACATCTTTGACAATTACGTTAACACCACCTCCGCCACGCACAACTACACCACGGTGTACAAGCATTTGTATGACTGCTCCAGCCAGGCTTCGATCATCCGTCAGGAGATCAGCTCCGGATGTGGTTGGATCAACTACACGGCACACGGCTCTGGATACGGCTGGAACGAGCCCGCGTTCACCTGTGACCACGTGCCATATATGAACAATGCCGACAAATACGGTTTTATGATCGGGAACTGCTGTCTGTCCTGCACCTTTGGAGACCCTGAGTGTTTTGCCGAAATGCTCTTGCGTGTCCCCGACAAAGGGGCTGTCGGCTATATCGGCGGTTCCGACATCACTTATTGGGATGAGGACTTTTACTGGTCTGTCGGCTTCCGCAGCACCATAGACTCCACCCCGACATACAATGCCAACCATCTGGGTGCCTACGACAGAATCTTCCACACGCACGGCGAGAATCACGATGCCTGGGTCACCAGCATCGCGGGCTACATGACTGCCGGAGATCTGGCGGTGGAAGGCTCAAGCTCAGATCTAAAGCTTTACTACTGGGAGGTTTACCACCTGATGGGCGACCCTTCCCTGAAACCCTATTTGGGCATTCCATCCAACTTGACCGTCAACTCCGACGAGTTTCTCTTGGTGGGCAGCACCAGCTATGACGTACAAACCGTGCCCTACGCCTACGTGGCCCTGACCTACAACAACGAGTTGATAGCAGCCGCCTTCACGGATGCTTCCGGTTATGCCAGCCTCACCTTCAGCGCTGTCAACATCACGGGGAATTATGAGTTGGCAGTATCGGCACAAAACCACATCCAATTCTTCAAGACTGTGCAGGTCATTGCCCCGACGGGCCCCTTTGTGGCCGTTTCTTCTTTTTCCTTGTCGGAGCAGAGTGTTCCGCAACCAGGCTCCACTGTTTATATGGATGTGGCCTTGACTAACTACGGTGTAGCTACAGCCTCCAATGTGACCACCACGCTCAGCAGCAACTATCCTGGTGTCACCATCCTCCAAAACAGCGTGAGCGACAACAGCATCGCCGCTGACGCCACCAGCACGCACAATAATGCTTTCACCATCGTGTTGCCTGCGGATGCCCGGGATGGCGACGAGATTCCTTTTGTCATTACTACCACCTTCGGCAATGAGACCACCACCAAGTATTTCACGATAATGGTTGTGACTCCGATATTTTCCATTGCGAATGTGGCCCTTCAGAACACGAATGGCACTGCATCATTCGCTCCAGGTGACATGGCCAATGTGACAGTGACCTACTCCAACATCGGCCATTGCCCATTGACCAATGCCGCTCTGCACCTCACCAGCCATTACAGCTTGGTGACCGTGAATACCCCAGCCCAGAATATCTCGGTATTGCCTGCTGGCACCTCTGCAACTGCCCAGTATCAAGTGTCAATCGGTGCCTCTGTTCCGGACATGACAACTGTACCACTCTACGTGAAATGTGTGGTAGGACAGGACATCATCGTGGACACCATCTACTTGACTGTTGGTACTGTTATGGAAACCTTCGAGACAGGTAATCTGACCGCTTTCCCATGGCAAACCAACAATAACCCTTGGTTTGTTACCAATGAGCAAGCCTATGCTGGCAACTACTGCATCCGTTCCAAACAGGACTTGGCCGACAACGACCAATCTGAATTCTTCATCACAGTCAACTGTTCCCCCTCTGCAAACATCTCCTATTTCCGCAAAGTTTCTTCTGAGGATGGCTATGACTTCTTTAAATTTTACATTGACAATACTGAGATGGATAGCCAAACGGGTTCCACCGATTGGTCACAGGCTTCTTTCCCGGTCAGTTCAGGCACGCACACCTTCAGATTTAGCTATCGGAAGGACTCTGGTGTCATCGATGGTAGCGACTGTGCTTGGGTGGACAACATTGTACTCCCCGGCATGGGCACCCTATGTGTGGAGGACATGGACGACAATGTAGGTGTTGCGACCCGCGAGGAGATACTTTTCAGTGTGTTCCCCAACCCCACCACGGGTATGCTTTATGTGCAAAGTTCTGAGCCGGTACAGCAAATCGTGATCTACGACTTGAGTGGTCGCCAGATCATGAGCTATAACGGACAGGCCGAGCAACTGAGCACCCTCAACGTCAACAGTCTGGCCAGCGGACTATACTTCGTACGCATCCTCACCACCGATATGCATTTTTCCGTTTCCAAGTTTATCAAAAAATAGCTATGGAGCTAAAAGGTAAGATGCTGCGTCACATTTAACAACTCCCCTTGAGCGTAGCGAAACTCCCCTCGAACACGCAGTGTGAGACTCCCCTCAAGGGCGCAGCCCGCGACTCCCCTCGAGCACATAGTGCGAGACTCCCCTTTGACGCACGCAGTGCGTCACTCCCCCGTCTTCACGTCTCTTACAGTCTCTGCGAAATCCTTGGTAAAATCTCATTCTTCCAACTGGCGAAAGTGCCGTCGGCGATGTGCTTTCTGGCGGTCTTCACCAAGTCCAGATAGAAGTGCAGGTTGTGGATGCTGCCAATCATAGGGCCTAAAATCTCGTCAGCCACGTACATGTGGCGCAGGTAGGCGCGGGTGTATTCGCGGTCGGCGAACAGGTCGCTGTTGGCGTCTATCGGGGTAAAGTCGTTCTTCCACTTTTCGTTGCGCATGTTCATGATGCCATCCCAGGTGAAAATCATGCCGTTTCGGCCGTTGCGGGTGGGCATCACGCAGTCGAACATATCCACGCCCATGGAAATGCCCTCAATGATGTTGGCGGGAGTGCCTACGCCCATCAGGTAACGGGGCTTGTCCTTGGGCAGCAGCTGGCAGCACAATTCCGTGATTTCGTACATCAGGTCGGTGGGCTCGCCGACGGACACACCGCCGATGGCATTGCCCTCACGGTTCATCGAGCTAATGAACTCCGCAGAACGTTTGCGAAGTTCGGGGAATACGCTGCCCTGCACAATGGGAAACAGGGTCTGGGAATAGCCGTATTTCGGCTCTGTTTCGTCAAAACGCTTGCAGCAACGCTCCAACCAGCCGTGGGTGATTTTCATCGACTGTTCTGCGTAAGCATGGTCGCAAGGGTAGGGGGTGCATTCATCAAACGCCATGACGATGTCAGCACCGATGCTGCGCTCAATGTCCATTACTTTCTCGGGACTGAACAGGTGTCGCGAGCCATCGATGTGCGACTGGAACCAAACGCCTTCCTCGGCGTTGATTTTGCGTCGGGCACTCAATGAAAATACCTGGTAACCGCCACTGTCAGTCAGTATCGGTCTGTCCCAGCCGTTGAATCGGTGTAGGCCACCGGCGGCTTCAAGTACCTCAAGTCCGGGACGTAAGTATAAGTGATAAGTGTTGCCAAGAATGATTTGGGCTTTGATGTCTTCCCGTACATTCTTGATATGTACGGCTTTAACAGCTCCTACGGTGCCTACAGGCATGAAAATGGGGGTTTCAATGTCACCATGGTCGGTATGGATTAAACCGGCACGGGCAGAGCTTTTGGGGTCAGTATGTTGAATTATAAACTGCATTTTGTTAGTAAATTTCGGCAAAAATACATCAAAAATCCTAAACTTTAAAATATTTTTGTATTTAATATTAACATCAATATATGACAACTGTCTTACCTTTGAATCTGCCCCTTATTTTCCTGATATGCTTTTCTGTAATAGCATTTTTCCTTATACTGTATTATGGATTTATCTTTGTCCGTTTTGCGTTTCATAAACCTAAAAAGATTAAAGATTACCGTCAGGACCCTATATCAATTGTCATAACTTCGTGCGATCAGGCGCATCATCTGAGCAGAACCCTGCCTGCCATCCTTACGCAACAATACAACGACTATGAGGTCATCGTAGTCAGCGACAATTCCCATGACGAGACGGCACAGGTGGTGGAGGATTACCAAAAACAGTATCCTCATTTGGTGTTTGTTGACCTAAACTCTTCTGTCACAACTATTAAAGGTAAAAAGTTCCCTTTGGCTATCGGTATCAAGGAGGCAAAACATAAGTTGATAGTGTTGACAGATGCCAATTGCATGCCCGCCTCGCCTTATTGGCTCCAGAATATGGCCAAGCATTTCGTGAATGGCAAGCAGATTGTGCTGGGTTATTGCTCCATTGAAAAACAGCCGGGTTTCTTCAACCGCTTGCTGCGCTTCGATTCGCTGCAAACCGCAATACAATATTTCTCGTATTCTTTGGCCAAGATGACGTATATGGGCAAGGGACAGAACCTGGCTTATACCAAGGACCTGTTTATGAAACAGCGTGGTTTCGCTTCCCATAATCATATCGAATATGGTGATGATGATATCTTTATTGGTCGTGCCGCTACGGATAAAAATGTTGATATTGAATATTTTAGCGAATCTTATACCATCGCTCGTCCCAAGGTGAATTTCCGCCGTTGGTTCAAGGAGAAAAAGGGTTATCTCAGCACACGCTCTTTCTATAAGCCGGGTGTGCGTTTCCTCTTGGGTGCCTATAGCGTTCTGAATCTGCTGTTTTTCGTGTTTTTGGGACTAAGTATCGGTTTTTCCGTGTATATATTGCCTTTCCTGATAGCGACCCTGTCGGTGTTTGTTTTCAAAACGCTGTGCCAATACCTTGTTTTTGGCTTTTCCGCAGCTAAACTGAAAGAAAAAGACATTATTCCGCATATCTTCTTCATTGATTTGCTCTATGCGCTGATAAGCGTCTTTATCTATATCGCTGCCAAATTCTCCCGCCGAAGCTAGAACAATTGATAATTGATAATTGACAGTTGACAATTGACAATTGATAATTGATAATCCAAAATCCTGTAATCCTGTAATCCTGTAATCTTGTAATCCTGTAATCTTGTAATCTTGTAATCTTGTAATCCTGTAATCTTGTAACCTTCCTAACCTTTCTAACCCTGAACTTTAAATTCCGCAACCTGTAACCTGTAACCTGTAACCTGCAATGAACACCCCCTTCTTTTTAATCGCTGGCCCTTGTGTGGTGGAAGGAGAAGAAATCACTCTCCTGATTGCCCGCGAAATCAAAAAAATATGCGTGGAACTTGAAATTCCTTACTATTTCAAGGCTTCCTATAAAAAAGCGAACCGTTCTTCGCTGCATTCGTTTACTGGCATTGGCAATGAGCAAGCACTGGCGGTGTTGGCCAAGGTGAAGGCTGATTTGGATCTGCCCATAGTGACAGATATCCACACGGAGCAGGAAGCGGCATGGGCGGCCCAGGTGGCCGATGTGCTGCAGATTCCGGCCTTCCTCTGCCGACAGACCGATTTGCTGGTGGCAGCAGCGAAAACGGGCAAAATTATCAATATTAAGAAGGGACAGTTCATGTCGCCCGAGGCGATGCGATTTGCCGTGGAGAAAGTTCGTGAAGCCGGCAATAAGCAAGTGTTAATTACGGAACGAGGCACCACTTTCGGCTATACCGATTTGGTGGTGGATTTCCGTGGTATTAAAGAACTGAAAAGTAATGCTTGTCCTGTGGTCTTCGATGCCACCCATTCCTTGCAGCAACCCAACCAGCCGAAAGGGGTTACCGGTGGCCGCCCAGACCTGATAGAAACCTTAGCCAAAGCAGCTGTAGCTGTCGGTTACGATGGCTTGTTCCTTGAAACCCATCCCGAACCTGCCAAGGCTCTGTCCGATGGAGCCAATATGCTGCCTTTGAATCAATTACACGATTTGTTGGTGAAACTCCTCCGCCTCCGCCAAGCCTTATAAGTATGCAGGGTATGATAGGATGGTTAATCACGCACACAACGAACTGAGTTTGCGATAGACTTATTACCATTGCCTAATGCTGCTTTTTCATTATAGCAATGGATATTAAGGAAATATGCGTAGTTGTCGAGGTCGGGATATGATGTAGAACTCCAAAAATCTGCATGTTCGCCAAAGCCGATGCATACTCCCAAATTACATGCACCTGCAGGAAGAGCTGAAAACCCTGAAGCGTTATTTGCGCTTTGATCATTGCCCACTGCATACGTATTATAACCTTGATTCCAACCCCAAGTAGCTGCCAAAGCTTTGGCAATGTAATCTGAGTGACCATCAGGGTGATAGGTTGACTGACTGCCCATATAAGTTTGCAATTGAGTCCATTCGGCTTCACTTGGCAAATGCCATCCATTAGGACAAACTCCCTGTACTCCACTGGGGTTTGAATTGCTACTATTTGCATAATTCATGGCTACTTCCCAGCTATACAGATAACCGTATTCAGGGACATTATCTTCATTATTATTCGGGGCAAAACGAAAGTTTATCATGCCACTGGCACCAGCAGGTATTGGAGTGCCATCTGCATAGTGCTTGGTGCGCAAATTCTTCGCCATCCATACTTGATTGCCAATCTTCACTGCATCATATTTGTTGCCATCGTAATCCGTAACAGCATTGGAAATGACTATCGCTGTTGATGGGTAATTTGGATTATCTGAACTCGAGTCCTCGCCTGGGTTCTCTGTGTTGTTATTTTCGTTGGGGGTGGGGTTGTCTTTTTTACAAGCACTAATTATTACTAACGTTGCCAATAAGGTGATGGCAAAAAAAACGATTTTTTTCATGTCGATTCAATTTTGGTTAATGTTGAAAATGCAAAAATACAAAATAATTTTTAAAAGCAAAAACGCTATATACAGGATAGCCCATATATAGCGCAACACAAAAATATGAAAAAAAACCAATCAACCCTTATAATTGGTTCACCTTTTTCATTAAACCAGATTTCAAGTTGGCAGCTTTGTTCTTGTGAATAATGCCTTTCTTTGCCAATTTGTCAATCAAAGAAACCACTAAAGGCAGTCTCTTCTGTGCTTCAGCTTTGTCTGAAACTAATCTTATGTCTCTGAGAGAATTACGCATGGTCTTAGCGTAATATCTGTTTTCCAATCTTTTTCTGTTGTTAGCTCTGATTCTTTTTAATGCTGACTTGTGATTTGCCATTTCTTATCTTTCTTTGTTGTTTTTTTGTACTTTCAAAATCGGGTTGCAAAAATACAAAAAATTATAATATAAGCAACAGGTACGATAAAATTTTGTTGAAATGATTTTATTGAATGTATCTTGTTGATATATAGTTATTTGTGTTTTTATTTGATGTCAAATTTAAGAGTATGCTACTGCGATATCCTGCTTCGTGGGCAAGATAAAGGTAATCTGTTTGGCTATTTTTGTTTGAAAAAATGCTTTTTCTTCAACTCGGAAAGCTCTTCATCAGTCATACCGTAATTCTTCTTGGCTGTCTCCAAACATTGGTCGAAATGTTCCTGGTCGTTCATCGCATAATAACACTCCAATTTCCCAAACCATAAATCCCACAAAGGTGGCAAATATTGCTCGGCCGTTTCGTAACAGCCTAAAGCAGTTTCATAGCTCTTGGCGTAATAATTGGTCTTGCCGAAAATCAAGAGGAAAATAGGATCATCTCCCGCATATTCTATCAACTGGTTAATGGTGCTGTCATTGGCTTCTGCCATTCCTTCGTTGAGGTAAAACAGCATCTGGTGCAATAAACTCATACGTGGATCTAATCCCTTTGTTTCCAGTTGCTTGAGTGAGTCAATGTAGTGCTCTTTCGGACAGGTTTGGTACAGGTTGATGATATACAGTTGCCAGTAGTACGACAAGTCACGGAGTTCCATTTCATGTTGACGCAACTGTTGCAAGGCCTCCTTGTGCTTGCCTGAGCCTCCAAGCTCTTTGATGGTGCTGAGTGTAGATGTAATGCCTTCAGGATTAGTTTTATACAAAACGTTTAGCAAAACATTCTCGCGTATGATATCCGAAAAATGACTGCCAGTATTGTAAATGAAACCGTCTTTAATGGCCAGTTGGCCTTTAGCTGTATCAATTATATAGTCGAAAAAATTAAGCGTGAAATCATTGTAGCTGCGAAAGACAATGTGATGTGTGCTGTCTTCGACATTTAAATAATAGCGTACAAATCTAAAGTCACCCCCATTGTCCACCACCTGTACAGCCTCATCCCCGAGATGGAAGTTGCTTTCAAAGTATTCCTGCCCGAAATCGGCATCTAAACTGCTGTTGACAATGGAGTTATCCCGAATGATAGACTTGAGGTAATCCTTGTCGAATGCATCATTATATACCTTGGGGTTACCATTTACAACGCTTTGCTCGATTTGCATGGCAAAGGCCGTGATGGACTCCTCGTCAATGATTATGCTATCCTCTGTGCTTTGCTGGTGATGGCAGGCTCCAACGAGGAACAGCAGGGTGCAGGCTATGAAAATATCTCTGATGGTTCTCATGGTTTTCCGTATATTAATGTGGACATTTGATCGGGAATGAGTATTTCATTGGCGGCATGAAGCAGCTCCTCCGCAGTGACCGCATTCAGCTTTTCAATAGATTCCTCGGTGCTTTCCACCTCCTCGAAAAAGAGGGCAGTACGGCCTAAGGCTATCATTTCGTTGAGCTTGGCTTCGTTGGCAATGGCAAGCTGTCCCAGGAATTGTTTCTTGGCATAGTGCAGCTGCATGGTTCCCAACTTGTTTTGACACATTTTTTTAAGTTCTTTATAACTTAAATCGATACATTGATCAATGGTATCATGCTCACACCCGATATATATGGTGAATAGACCTGTGTCTGAGAAAGGGGAATACACGGCTTCCACCCCGTAGGCCAATCCCTTGCTTTCGCGGATGGCCATGTTCAGTCGGGTGTTCATGCCCGGACCACCTAAAATATTGGTGAGCAGTTGGAATGCGGTTCGTTCATCACGGGTGATGGCGTACGCGAGGTTACCCATCATGATGTGGGATTGGTTGCTATGCTTGTTAACCCTTTGATGTTGAGCCTGATAGTTGTTGAAGGCGGTTCTGGAAGTGGGGGTGTCAACGAGTTGTACATCAGCGAAATAGCGTTCGCAGAGCTGGAGCAGTTTCTTCGTGGAGATGTTTCCTACAGAGGCTAAGACAAGGTTGTTTTGCGCATAATTCTTGCGGATGAAATTCAGGATGTCCTCACGCTTGAAATGTTTCACATCCTTGCGTGTGCCTAAAATATTGCGCCCCATAGGATGATTTTGGAACACCAAGGTCTCGAAATCATCCACGATCAGTTCGGCGGGGGTGTCTTTATAGTAGTTGATTTCCTCAATGACTACATCCTTCTCTTTCTCAAGCTCTTGCTCGGGAAAGGTGGAGTGGCTGAAGATATCAGCCAGCAATTCCACCGCCCGTGGATAGTCGGGTGAGAGGAAAGAGGCGTGGAAATAGGTTTCCTCTTTGGAAGTGCTGGCATTCAGGTCGCCGCCCACATCCTCCATGCGTCGGATAACCTGATGGGCACTACGCTTTTGGGTGCCTTTGAAGATGGTATGCTCCACAAAATGTGCGATGCCCATCTTGTCAGGATCTTCGTCGCGTGTACCAGCATTCACCAATATGCCGAAATGGGATATTGGCGAATTTATCTCTTTATGTATGAGTCGAATGCCGTTTTTTAACAGCAGTATAGGTTGCGGCATGAGAGCAAAATGCTTTAGAATTTGATGTCGGAAAGCAGTTCTTTGATGGGCACGCGTTTCTGCTCCATGCTGTCGCGCTCACGGATGGTAACGGTATTGTCTTCCATCGTCTGGTTATCGATGGTGATGCAATAAGGTGTACCGATAGCGTCCTGACGGCGGTAGCGGCGGCCAATGGCGTCTTTCTCGTCGTACTGGCACATCATGTAAGGCTTCAGCATATCCATGACCTCGCGGGCTTTTTCGGGCAGACCGTCTTTCTTCACCAAAGGTAATACAGCAGCCTTGATAGGAGCCAATTTGGCTGGCAGACGCAGCACCACGCGGGTGGAGCCGTCTTCCAGCTTCTCTTCGGTGTAAGCATGGCTGAAAACAGCTAAGAACATACGGTCCACACCAATAGAGGTCTCGATGACGTAGGGTACATAGCTTTCATTGGTCTCGGGGTCGAAGAAACGGAGTTTCTTGCCGGAATATTTCTCGTGCTGGCTAAGGTCGAAGTCGGTACGTGAGTGAATACCTTCCAATTCCTTGAAGCCGAAGGGGAACTTGAATTCGATGTCGGTAGCGGCATTGGCGTAATGTGCCAGCTTTTCGTGGTCGTGGAAGCGGTAGTTTTCGGGAGCGATGCCCAAATCCTGATGCCATTTGATACGAGTCTGTTTCCAGTAGTCGAACCATTTGAGCTCTTCACCTGGGCGAACGAAGAACTGCATTTCCATCTGCTCAAACTCTCTCATTCTGAAGATAAACTGGCGGGCGACAATCTCGTTACGGAAGGCCTTGCCAATCTGGGCGATGCCAAACGGAATCTTCATTCTTCCTGTCTTATAGACATTCAGGAAGTTGACGAAGATACCCTGGGCGGTCTCGGGACGCAGGTAGATGGTGTCGGCACCCTCAGCCACAGAGCCCATCTGGGTGGCGAACATCAGGTTAAACTGGCGCACGTCGGTCCAGTTCTTGGTACCGGAAATCGGGCAGACAATGCCTAATTCCTCAATCAGCGCCTTCAAGCCGGCTAAGTCGGTTCTATTCATCAAGTCGGCATAACGGGCTGTGATATCGTCGATTTTCTGCTGATATTCCACTACACGCTGGTTGGTTTTACGGTACAGGTCTTCGTCGAAGTTCTCGAAGCGTTTCTTGGCTTTTTCAACTTCTTTGTTGATTTTATCCTCGATTTTCTGGATGTGGTCTTCAATCAGCACATCGGCACGGTATCTCTTTTTGGAGTCCTTGTTGTCGATGAGCGGGTCGTTGAAAGCATCCACGTGGCCGGAAGCCTTCCAGATGGTGGGGTGCATGAAGATGGCACTGTCGATACCGACAATGTTCTCGTGATACTGCACCATAGCTTTCCACCAGTATTGTTTGATGTTGTTTTTCAGTTCTACACCATATTCGCCATAGTCGTAAACGGCGCTGAGACCGTCGTATATTTCACTGGATGGGAAAATGAATCCGTATTCTTTCGCGTGGGAAATGATTTGTTTAAAAAGTTCTTCGTTGTTTGCCATGATTATTCAAATATTATAGATACTTGTAATGTTTTTGATTTTACAGATGTGATATTGCTGGTATAAATATGGTTTTCGGGTACTAACAGGTTTAGCATGCCGAAGCCCATTTTGACCTCAGTGGTAAGTTTGAAGTAAGTGCAGTAAAAGTCCAGGCCGAAGCCCACTTGTCCCTGCAAATCGTTCTTGTTGAGCTTGACTAACATCTCGTTGGGACGCTTGGACTGTTTTTTCTGGTTGGAAATCAAGTCTAGACTATATTGCAAACCACCGATGACATAAATGCGGACATTATGCATTCGGGAGGATTTGATTTTGAACAGCAGGGGCAAATCCAGGTAAACGGATTCGACACGCCGTTGTTTGTCGTTTTCTCTTACGCGGTTGGCGAATTCGTAGTTAAGGACACGCTCACCAAAGGATAGTCCGGGGATGAAACGCAAGTCGAAATACTTCCAAATTCGCAAATCGGTGACAATGCCCAAGCTGAAACCGCTGACGGCCTTGGTGTTGATGACCAGCAGGGAGTCGCTCATCGGGTAATAGGCATTGTTTTTTAGGTTGAAATCGAAGAGATTATAGCCGATGCTGAATCCGAAGTGGAAGATTTTCTTGTCGTATTTCTGCAGGTTGGGAACGCCGAAGCCTCCTTTCTGCGGGAAGGCGGCTGTGCTGAAGGTCACCAGCAAGAGCAGGATTAGTAATTTTCTGTATATATTTTTTCTTTGCGGCATTTCGTTTTTATTTTTGCATTTTTGCTGCTGTCGCTTTTAAACTGAATTCACAGCCGCAATATTGTTGATTGTAGAAATTATTTTCTTTCAGCAGCTGGTTTCTGCGTTCCTGCAAGCCGTCCTTACGCCAGTTTTTGTCCCAGAATTGGGTGCCTTCCACCTGTTGGGCGGCCCAGCAACCTGCCTCGTTAATCTGATGCAGGTCTTTCCATCTTGAAGAAGCCAAAGTGGTGGTGAATAAACTGATATTCAGTTCTTTGGCTTTTTCTGCGGCCTTGAGTAAGCGCATCTTGAAGCATTGCAGGCATCTCGGTCCTCTTTCCGCTTCGTCTTCCATTCCTCTTACCATGTCGCACCATTGCTGGTGTTCGTAGTCTCCGTCAATCATGCTTACTCCTAATTTCAGTGCATAGCGGCTGCATTCTTTTTTTCGGATCTCATATTCTTCCGCAGGAAAAATATTGGGATTATAATAATAGATGACCGGCTGATAGTCATGGTTGAGCATCCACTCCAAGATAGCGGATGAGCATGGAGCACAACAAGAATGAAGCAGCACTTGGGTCATCTCTTTGTTTAGAATTTGGGTTTCATGCCGAGGTTATACATGATGAAAGCATAGATGTCGGTATATTCCTCAATCACCTTGCTGAGGGGCATGCCGCCACCGTGACCGGCCTTGGTCTCAATACGGATGAGCTTCGGGGCATTGCCAGTGTTGGCAGCCTGCAAAGCGGCGGTGTATTTGAACGAGTGGGCGGGTACCACACGGTCGTCATGGTCGGCAGTAGTCACCAAGATGGCAGGGTAGGGGGTGCCGTCGTTCTTGATGTTGTGCAGCGGTGAGTAGTTGTACAGGTACTCAAACATCTCTTTGCTGTCGGCACTGGTGCCGTAGTCGGGAGCCCAGTTCCAGCCGATGGTGAAGAGGTGGTAGCGTAGCATGTCCATCACACCCACTTGCGGGATGGCTACACGGTACAGGTCGGGACGCTGGTTGACACAAGCACCTACCAGCAGACCACCGTTAGAGCCGCCCATGATGGCCACTTTCTGCGGATTGGTGTAGTTCTCGCTGATGAGGTATTCGGCGGCAGCGATGAAGTCGTCAAAAACATTCTGCTTGTTCATCTTGGTGCCGGCTTGATGCCATTCCTCGCCGTATTCGCTGCCACCACGGAGGTTGACTTGGGCATAGATGCCGCCATTCTCCAAGAACGGAATACGCATGGTGGAGAAAGAGGGGTTCAGGCTGATGTTGAAACCGCCGTAGCCATAGAGCAATACGGGGTTGTTGCCCCTCAGGTTCAAACCGCGTTTGTAGGTGATGAACATGGGAACCTTGGTGCCGTCTTTGCTGGTGAAGAAAATCTGCTCGGTCAGGTAGTCATCACTCTTGAAGTCCACCTTGGGAGCCATGTATAACTCTGATTTATTGTTGTCAATGTCATATTTGTAGATGGTGGAGGGGAAGGTGAAGGAAGAGAATCCGTAGAAGACCTCTTTGTCTTTTTTATCACCGCTGAACCAAACTGTTCCTAAGGTAGGCAGTTCCACCTCGTGCATTTTTTGGCCCTCCAAAGTATAGACGTAGGCGTGCTCGGAGCAGTCTTGGTTGTAGCAGAGTACGAATTTACCATCGATAATCTCTGCTGAGCTCATCGCATATTCTCTTTCCGGAATCACTTCTGTCCAGTTCTCGATTCTCGGATTGTCGATGTTGGCCTTCATCAGACGGTATTTCGGAGCTTTGTAGTTGGTATAAACGTAAATATTGTTGCCCATGACCTCAATAGGTGAGTAGATGAAATCGGCATCGGTGGTGATGGCGACTACGGGAGCGTTGGGTCTGCGTAAATCTTTCATCATCAGATTATTGCCTGCACCAAAACCGTCTTCGGAAATAAACATTACCGTTTCGTCCTCGTCGGTGCTTGCGGTATAGAAGCGCTGTGGATATTTCGGGTTCTCATAAATCAGCACATCCTCTTCTTGTGCAGTACCCATTTTATGATAGAAAATCTTGTGGTTTTCGTTCATATTGGAGTATTCCTTGCCAGCTTCGGGGCGGTCGTAGCAGCTGTAGTAGAAGCCATCGCCGTGCCATGCCGCACTGGTGAACTTGGCCCATTCGATGTGGTCGTTAGTCAGCTGGCGGGTAGCTAAGTCCAGCACATAGATTTCAACCCAGTCGCTGCCGCTGCGGGAGATGGTATAGGCCAGATACTTGCCGTCGTGTGAGAAGCTGATGCCGTTGAGGGCCACGGTGCCATCGTCTGACAGTGTGTTGGGGTCCAGTAACACTTCGGCTTCACCGTCCAAGCTCTCCTTGACATACAAAACACTTTGGTTTTGCAGGCCGTCGTTGCGGTAGAAATAGTATTTGCCGTGTTTTTTGAAAGGTGCTCCAATCTTTTCATAGTTGGAAATCGCTGTCAACCGCTTGTTGAGGTCCTCGCGGAAAGGAATCTTCTGCAAGTAGTTCTGGGTGATTTCATTCTGCTGCTGTACCCATGCCTCCACTTCCGGGGCGGTATCGTTCTCCAGCCAACGATAGGGGTCGGCTACTTTTACACCGAAATAAACATCTGTGTCGCTGCCCATAGCGGCTTCCGGATACTGGATAGGGGCATTTTTGTTACTGCAATGGGTAAACATAAGCGCTAAACAAGCTAGTAAGGTTATGGTTCCGAGTTTTTTCATGATGAAAAGTTCTTAATTCTTAATTTAATTTGCACATTTGCTAATTAACTAATTTGCTAATTATCAGTTTTCACCTTCCCAAAGTCTCTCCAATTATACTTCCCTTTCACAACGCCGCCTTGGATGATGATAAGGCCGGGGTTTGAGCGGACGGCATCACGCACCATGAAGGGACCTTTAATGGGGTCGATGTGATTTTCATAGATGGGGAAAGGAATGTTATTGTTCTGGCGGAAATTCCGGATGGTCTCCTCGTCAGAGTTGGAAACACCCACCACAGTAATGCCGTTTTCAAGACATTGGTTCACGATGTGCTTAAATTCTTCACTCTGAATACCCTTTATATTAGTTTCATCCAGATTATGCATGAAGAAGATATAGGCGGGTTCTTCGCTGAGGAAGATTTCCATGGCCATATCCGAACCAGTGGAATCCAGCATATTGAAACCTTCATGAGGAGCTCTTTCAAATTCACTGATAATGCTGTCTTTGCGGTCCACATACTCGTAGGTATCGTAAAAGTCAGGCTGTTCATCGCCGATGGTCATCAGTTCATCCTCCGACAGGGTGACGAGGTTGCCATCTGCGGTGTTCCGATAGATAAATGCGATATCTTGCACAGCGGGTTTGTCAATGAAGTTCTGGGCCACATCTTCGCCTACTTTCCAGTTGCTATAGTCGATGATAGGCAGGTGGCGGAAGCAGTAGGCTTGTAAGCCGAATACGAGCATGGCACCGATGGCGGCGAAGCACCACTGTCCCAGTTCCGTCAGGCGGATGTCGGGGATGCTTTTGCGTTTGAAGAACACAATCAGGGTGGGGATCATGATGACCACATTCTTCAGGAAGGTCTCTTTATTGCTGAGGTGTACAGCCTGTCCGAAGCAGCCGCAGTCACGCACCACACCGAAGTTGTAGCCGTAGTTCACTTCCAGGTGTTCGGCGATGGCGAGCCATAAGGTCAGGAAGAAGAAGAAGACCATGAAGAGCAGGTAGCACCATGCGGTGAAGCGGATTTTGATACGGAAGAGCATCATGAAGCCTAGGGTGAATTCGGCGGCGGTCATGCAGAAGGCGAAGAACATCGACAGCGGGTGCATGAAACTCATGCCGAAGGAGGTGAAGTATTCGTCGAAGGTGATGCCCGTGGCTACGGGGTCGATGGCTTTGGTGAAGCCGGAGTAAAGAAATACGCAGGCCAGCGCAATACGGACTATTTTCAGCCAGATGGGTTCTTTTTGTTTGGTCATATTTTTGGAGTTAAGAATTAAAAACAAGAATTAATGATGGTGATTTGTAAGTTTGGGTTTAGAATTTTGAGTTTATGAGTTTAGAAATATTATAACTTTATTATATTTTTAGGTCT
Source organism: Bacteroidales bacterium (assembly GCA_016290295.1). Taxonomy (GTDB): domain Bacteria; phylum Bacteroidota; class Bacteroidia; order Bacteroidales; family WCHB1-69; genus RUG11690. The sequence continues at coordinate 46,969 of JAEETJ010000004.1, read as the reverse complement.
AAATTTTGAGGGTGCAAAGATAGTCAAAAAATAGATAACTTCTTCGTCACTTTTTTCTTCTATATAACAAGAACATTTTTTGTTCTGTTATTTCACATGTCCGTTTGAATATTTCAATGAAAACTTGATAAAAAAGTGATCAAAAAATCAAGCTGACATGAAGTTTTTTTACCAACTTTCTGTAGGGCTGTCGTATCACGGTAGCCGCAGGCATTTCTCTATGTGTCCGCTAGATTAGTCTGTAGGGACGCATTGCATGCGTCCGTTGGTGGACAATTGTAGGGACGAAGCGTTAGGTTTTGATTTTCTTCTTTAATTCAGCGAGTTCCGCTTCAAGTCTGTTGATTTTGTCTTCGTTCTCCCGTTTTACTGAATGTTTGAATTTGAACATGGCGAGGTTTAGTTCGAAGGAGGTTTCACTGCTTTGTTTGGGAAGGATGTTGCTCATGATGTCTTCCACTAACTGTCCTCCGCGATGTAGGAGAACCTTTTGTTCCATGCTGTCCTCCTCTTTATGTGGAACTTCCACAATCACCCGTGATAGTTCCTTTAATTTGGCATATGCTTCCACAATGGCAATGGTGGTTTCCACCGCTTTAGGACTTTTGAGAATGGTGGCTAACATGTAAAGTCCTTTTTCGGTAAAAGCTTTAGGAAGTTGTCGTGTTTTTGAAAATTTTGTGGTCAAATTTTTTGACCGCAAATTTCTAAATTCTTGATCTTCAAGTTGAAAAATGTATCCTTTGGGAAATTTCTCGGGATTGTTTTTTACTGCTTGATTAATTTCTTTGGTTTCCACACCATACAAATCAGCCACATCTGAATCCAATATCACTTGTTGGTTTCTGAGGGTGATAATTTTCTTTTCCACTTCGGGAAGTAAATTGTTTTCCATAGTATTTAAAATTAATGGTTTGTTTCCGCTCGCAAAGTTACAATGTTGAAATCATAAAATCAATGGAAAAGTAATTGTTAATTTGTTAAAAATCAATAGTTTAATAAATTGAACTTTTGGGTCAGAAAGTGGACAAAAGTGAGCGAAAAGTTGCAAAAAAAAGGAAGGTGGAGGTTTTGGAATCCAAGCTGAAGTAGGGGAGAGAGGAACTGAAATTTCGGAGGTTTTACGCCCTGATGCCGCAGGGTATTATGTGTAGGGACGCATTGCATGCGTCCGCATCCGCGTGCACATCATGTAGGGCTGTCGTATCACGGCAGCCGCAGGCATGTCTCTATGTGTCCGCTGGATTAGTCTGTAGGGACGCATCGCATGCGTCCGTCGGTGAACAATTGTAGGGATGCGGTGTTATGGCTTAATCAGGCCCGTAGGGCCGAAAAGAATACAGACAGGGGCAAAGCCCCTGGAATAGACAGGGGTGAACCCCCTGGTAAAAAATGCCCCATACCCACCTCGCGGCACAAGGGACACTGGCTTTGATGACGGAACTTGCCTGCCGCGAAAGGCTGTTGCTGTAGCAGAGGGAGGTGGCGGCCTTGCCCTGCACAGCGTCGGTACTAATAACAGGTCGTTATTTTAACAGCCCCAAAATGGTTTCAGGATCAACTTTCATCTCTGTAATGGCACAGAGGCCGGTGCCCATGTCCTTTACGCTGGCACCGAGGAAATGAACCTTGTCGTCGATAATCAAGAAACGGTCGTGGTGGCGATGAGAGAGCTGGATGAATTGGATTTCAGGATACTGTTCGTTGTGCTTCTTCAAGTCAGTGAGGAACTGCTCACTGTAACGGGTGTGGATGGTAGCCGTAACGCCCTCGGTACGTTTGGTGAGCATGGTAAGCACCCTGTCATCAACGAAATTATCAATGAGGATGATTCGGCTTTTGGCGCTTCGAACGAGGTCAGAAACGTAAGCCCATGCGTCCCATACACAGCCGGTGTGGAAAATTTGCTCTGGAAGCATTTTTGGGGAATTCTCTTCGATTCTTTCAAGAATGCTTTCAATTTTGTTTTCCGTATCTTTCATCCATTGTCGGGCCTCCAATTGTTGGAGCTCTACGATGTTTAACCGCTGGAATAGCTGCATGCTAGCGGCGATGTATCGTTGCATACCCACAAAGGCTCGCATTATCTTGATGTTGGTCTCAATTGCCACTTGACTACGAAGCAGCCCGCTGAGCATACCAATACCTTGTTGGGTAAACGCATAGGGTAATGCACGACGATCACCACCCCTTTCGTTTGAAGTGCCAAAATGGCACTTCAAACTAGCATACTCTTCCTTGGTCAGTTGAAACATGAAATCTGCAGGGAAACGTTCAATATTACGCTTCACCTGACGGTTCATTTGTTTGACTTCTTCCTGATATAGAAATGCCAAATCACGATCAATAATAACTTGTACGCCTCTGAGCGTTACGATTAGTTTTTCAATATCATGAACACTTAGTATAGATTCGTTTTCTTTGAAGTGGTGGAAATTTTCCACTACCTCTGGGAACTGGTCACAATTTGTGACTGGTTTGATAGTTTGTTGTTCGTTCTTATCCTTTTTCTTTGCCATAAGTACTTTGTTTTTGCCCACAAAGTTACGATATCAGTACAGAAAAATCAATAGTAAATTGTGTGTTAATTTGCTAAAAATCAATAGTTTAATAAATTGTATTTTTGGATCAGAAAGTGGACAAGATTGTTCGAAAAGTTGCAAAAAAAAGAAGGTGGAGGTTTTGGAATCCAGGTTGAAGATAGGAAGGGTGGAACTGAAATTTCGGAAGTTTTACGCCCTGATGCCGCAGGGTATTATGTGTAGGAACGCATCGCATGCGTCCGCGTCCGCACGCACATCATGTAGGGCTGTCGTATCACGGCAGCCGTAGGCATTTCTCTATGTGTCCGCTGGATTAGTCTGTAGGGACGCATCGCGTGCGTCCGTTGGTGTACAATTGTAGGGATGTGGCATCTGGGCGGAGTAAGGCCCGTAGGGCCGAAAAGACCATAGCCAGGGGTGAACCCCCTGGTACAAAATGCCCCATACCCATCTCGCGGCACAGGTGTCGCCAGCTATGATGATGGGATGAGCCTGCCGCGAAAGTGTGTTGTTTTAGCAAAGGATGATTTCGATCTTGCTCCCGCACACATTGTCATGGCGGAGTTTAAGCAGACTTGTCAGGCCCTAGATTTCTATTTCATAAGGCGTCTTCTCAGCAATGTCATTGTTTAATTCAAACACTTCACCACTCAATGCTCGTTCAACTGCAGTTACAATTTCATATACAACTTTTTTGGGGTATTTATTATACGTTTCTTTCGTGATTCTATATTCTATGTATTTTACCCTTGTCTCAACATGCTGATATTCAATCAGTGCAACATAAACACTTATATTGATGTGGTCTGTGTTAAAATTGTTGCCATTTGCATTATGGTCAGAAAGCCTTAATGATAAAATCCCCTTTTGAGTTTCGTAATTTGCATAGTTTGAACCGCCTTCATAATTTAGTTGCAGGAGTTTTCGTAAACCAACTAATACACCATTCCATCCTTTAGAGTAATTTAGGACGAAGTCATTGTTTTTAAATTTCCTTATTTTTGACAATATTGGTGTTGGATTTTTTATTATTTTTGCACTCGGATTCTTCGAGGTACGAAGGGTATCGGTAGGGCTACTCGTAATAGAAGAATTGACATTGTCTGATGGGGAGTCCGAATTGGATGGCCCGCTCCCCACTTGAGGACGATTCTTTTCCATAAGTTTTTATTTAGTTTTTGATTTCTGCAAAGGTACAACACCTGAACTGAAAAATCAATGGCAAAATAATTTTTAATTTGCTAAAAATCAATGGTTTGACAATTTGCACTTTCGGGTCAAAAAGTGGACGAAAGTGAGCGAAAAGTTGCAAAAAAGATGTTGTGATTTTTTTTTCTTCCCCTTTCTTTTGCAGCCACAAAAGAAAGGGGCAAAGAAAAGTGGCTTTTCCGCATGCGAATATGCTCGCTAAAAAACGGTCGTCTGTAGCCTAAAAAGCCGAAACTCGCTTGCAAAAGCAAGCTCAAACAGTCGGCTTTTTAGCTCTCCATACTCCTCGTTTTTCTAAGCAAGTAATTCGCAAAAGCGGTATTAAGGTAAAAATTTCCATGCGGAAATTTTTGATATAAATATGATATATAGGGACGCATCGCATGCGTCCGTTGGTGGACAATTGATGGGACGCATCGACAGGGCGGAGTAAGGCCCGTAGGGCCGAAAAGACCATAGACAGGGGTGAAACCCCTGGTACAGACAGGGGCAAAGCCCCTGGAACGGACAAGGGACAACGCCTCCAACGGGTGCCCGAAGGGCGGGGTAATGGTATGTATATTACGGCGAAGCCGTACCAATTGAGCCTCGCAGAGGCGACCTTTTAGTAACCCCTCACAAGGCCGCAGGCCGCAGTGTGGGGTAGGAGCGACATCATCACTCCTCCCGCGGTGCGGGTGTTGCTTGCTATGATGATGGGATGAGCCTGCCGCGAAAGTCGCGAACATGCCAACAAAGTAATAACAATACTTTGCAACAAAACAAAAACAATGGAAAACCGTTGTAAAAGATAGTTTTTTGTTGTTTTTTTTAGAAATTTATGTTACTTTTGCAACGCATATGATGCACAAAACGAATTTAATCATTAACAAATAATAATTGCCCATAGAAGAAAACAATCTCTTTAAAACACTTAGTATAAAAAAGCATTTTTTTTGTGATATTAGAAACTGGAAAGTTTTGAAAAAGCTCTATAAAAAGTGATGTTTGCGCTTAGGCGTGGAGTTACTTTATTTATGTTGCAAGTCTTTCCGGAACTTTGATAGGAAATAAATTTTTTTTGGGGTGGGGAAAAAACAGTTTGAAAGAATATGAAAATATTAGATTTCATAGAGTTGCAGGGTAATGGCAAATATCATTGTTACAAGACGAAGAAATTATCACTGGACACAGTGAACAACGATTCCATAGCTTATAATTATGATGATAAGGTTGCCTCTATTTCTACAAAGAGTGACTTTGCAGAAACAGATAGAACACGAAAAAAAACAGTCGATTTGTCCAAATTACTAAGTCATACTGTTGTGCCCCCTCCAATATTTAGTTTTTTTCTTGATGGTTCACGCCATACATACAAGGTAGATGATATTGCCATTGGTAAGAAAATTTTCCCCATAATTGCAGGACAAGTGATAGTGGGTTGTTGTGAACGGAAAAGTCGGGATTGTATTAAGAATGCATCCCTTGTTAAAAGGGGTGCTCTTTGTAGTAAAATTGTCATTGCAATGCCTGATGATTTTGATGATGATGATGGAGGTGAGAACTTTTGTCGTGCATTTTGCGAAAGTTTGAATACTGAAATGTTAAAGTCCAAATTCATTTCAGATAGAAATTTGACAATTGATAAGATATTGCTATACAAAACTGATGGGTCAAGTGAGGATCGTGACAAAGACAATTATAAGAATCGTGCGGTAGCTAAGATTCAAAATGAAATGATGGATGAAGAGCAACTTCTTGTGGCAAATCTTTGCCAAGAAAACAAACTAGATGATGAGCATTGGCTAATTAAAGATGGTTCTTTGGAATATAATCCAAGGTTTTCAAACCTTGATAAAACGCAGTTCAATAACTTTAAAGATAATTACACACATGTTGTCGGTGTCTCCAAATTATTTGATCCCGCTCTTCTCTCTGATTATGAAGGAAATCGACTTTCAAGAACGATTGCCGAGTTAAAGCCATTTGAACGTACTAAAGTGTATCGTTATGAATCACAAAATAAAGACGGTTTTGTTCAAGCATTTGCGGTATGGTATGTCAGACTGCGCAATAGTGATTTTCGAGATTCACATTTCTCAGATATCATTAAATGCGAAATGGTGATAATGGATGATAGCCCTTTTGAAACGGAACTAATTAACACAATAAGTTCACAGTTAATCCGAGAAGCATATCCCGTGTGTTTTGGGAAAGATTCACGTTGGGCAAATCATTTGTACCCTATTTTCTTAACTGAATCTTTTTGCAAATCGCATTATGTTAATGAAAATATAATTCTAAATATGTTTTAATATGAAAATTATTGGTAAAGTATCTGCCACTGAAAATATGCCATCAACTATTGACGAGTTTTATTTTTGGACTGACAAACGATGTATTCTCAGTCCTTTTGATGTCGTCAAAGTTACACACGAGTTAGATTCTGTTACATATGGTGTGGTTGAAGAAATTAACCATGTAACAGATTCATCAAGTCATTTTACTAGTTATATTTCTAGCGATTTTGGAGATACTAAAGAAGTCGTTGGCTATATGAATCATTTGGGAATGAATTATGTAAAAGCTCGTGTTGTTTGTAATACAGGAGATGTTTATACGCCTGTATTAGACGGCAAACAGGTTTCTCTTTGTGATGAAGAGGATATTAAAGTTGCTCTTGGGTTAAAAGATGTGAAACATCCTCTCGTATGTGGGTATTTGCAAATGTATCAAGGAGATGAAACATGTAAAGTAAAAGTGGAACTGGACTCTCATTTCCTTATCGGTCCAGAAGGAGCACATCTTAATATTTCTGGTATTTCAGGCTTAGCAGCAAAAACATCATACTCCATGTTTTTACTTAATGCTATTCAACACAAATTTAGGCTTGAAGATGGGAGTTCTGCTGCTTTCGTTTTTTTCAATGTAAAAGGAAGGGACTTGATGGCGATAGACGAGGCAAATACAGATTTATCGGATATGGATAAAAAAATTTATATGGATTTAGGTTTGTCGGCTGAACCATTTAAAAATGTCAAATACTATTATCCATATAGTAAAGATAGTATTGTTGAAAATGTGCAAACTTATGCCAAACCAGACGATGTTAAAAGACAGAAGGAGAATAAAAAAGCTTTTACATACAAATTTACATTTGAAAAATCACAGGATAAATTAGATTTACTACTTGCCAATGAGGATGATAGCTCTGGTACATTGGAAAGTTGCGTAAATTTCGTCATTAACAAGGAGGGCGCTTTTCAAGGAATTGACAAGTGGTCGTCATTAGAAGATGCTATTAGCAAATCAACACAAGCTGGAAATAAAGACAATAAAAACAAAGAGATACAAGTTACTAGTTGGAGAAAATTCAAACGTTGTATAAGTAAAGCTATTAGAAATGATGTATTTGCCAAAACACATACAAATTTGGATGTTGACATTACAGATGAAATACAAAATAATTTGAAGGCAGGTCAAGTAATGGTAATTGATATTGCCCGCCTAGACGAGAATACTCAAAGTTTTGTATTCGGTAGTGTGGCACGTGCCATTTATGATATGAAATTGGGTGCAGAACGTGATGATATCCCTGAAAAAGTGATTTTGTTTGTGGATGAATTGAACAAATATGCTTCAAACGATGTACCTAAAAACTCGCCTATTCTACGGCAATTGCTAGATATTGCCGAACGCGGTCGTTCTTTAGGAATCATACTTTTTTCGGTTGAGCAATTTCGAAGCGCAATACACGATAGAGTAAAAGGAAACTGTGCTACGCATGCGTATGGTCGCACGAATGCAATCGAAGTTTCAAAGTCTGATTATAGGTATATTCCGAAAGTATACCAAAATATGATGACTAGACTTTCCCCAGGTGAATATATTATTTCCAATCCAGCACTGCGGTCTTTGGTAAATATTAAATTTCCACGTCCAACATACAAGCAATTTCCTAATGGCTAAAATCAGAGTGTTATGACAGAGCATAAATCAAAAGTCGGTAAGAATCTTATTTCCATGCTTATGTTCCAAATGTATGGAGATTCAAAATTGATTTATCGAGAATACATACAGAATTCACGGGATGCAATAAATGATGCGGTACAAAGTGGTGTCTTGTCAAAGATAACTGATGGAAGGATTTCTATCACTATCAATAAAACTGACAAGATAATTACCATTGAAGATAATGGAACAGGAGTATCTATAGACAAGGTGGAACCGGTGTTGCTTGATATAGCAGACTCTTCAAAAGATGGAGAGACTTCAGCTGGACAATTTGGCATTGGAAGACTGGTCGGCGGATATTTTTGTAAAAAACTTTCTTTCAAGACGTCTTTTAAAGGCGAAAATAAGGCGTCTGAAATAGTCTTTGATATTGATAAAATAAAAAACATTCTAGATGATGATTCAGACCACTCTACAGCAACGGAAGTGATTGATAAGACTACAGATTTGAAACTATACGAAGAAGAAGCTTCAAAACACTATTTTATTGTAACTCTTGAAAATATCCACCCTGATTATCCAGAATTGTTAGATGAGTGTGTTATATCAGATTATCTCAAGGAAGTTGCACCAGTTGATTATTCCGTGCCTTTTAAGAATCAATTGGTTGATACTTGTGTTCACGATGAGTATAGAGATTTACACCAGAAAGTTGGTTTTTTCCAAATATCGGTCAACAATGGCATTTCTCTAAAGAAAAAATATGGGTTAAAAATTGAAGGGACCGGCGATGATATTTTAAGATTGGAGTATTTCAAGTTTGAAGATGAGAAATACGGTTTGTTGGCATGGGGATGGTATGCAAACACACCTTTCTCAAAACAGATTCCTGTGTCGGATAAAAATAGTTGCTTCCGTTTACGCAAACATAATATACAGGTTGGAGATGCTAATATTTTGACACAATACTTTCCCAAAAACGAAACACGAGGTAATAAATATTTTTATGGGGAAATACATATTGTGAATCCCAAGATCAAACTTAATAGTGCTAGAGATGGATTAGCTCCAACTCCTGAATCTGAGAAATTGAAGTCGTTCATTAGAGATAAATTTGATGAACTTGTTAAGTTATATCACTTGGCAAATGAAATTAAGAATGTCGTCAGAGATATCAATACAATTGAAAAAGAGGAAAAGCTAACCCCTGAAAAACAGGAGGAGAAAAATATTGTGCTGGACAAGCTTTATCGGAAGGAGAAGTCAAAAAATGCACAATCAGTTGCTGCCAAACAAGTAATTGAACATTACAAGCAACAAGTTATCGCTTCAAGCATAGAGACAGGCAGCGATATGCCGCAATCTGACAAAAGTAACATCGTTTCCACGAATAATTTGTTGAAACCAACTGATCCGTATGAATCCCTAAAAGAGGTAATGTCAAACAGTGATATAGAAATCACAAAGCGAATATTTGATTTGTTGTTCGCGTATTGCCCCAAGCGACATAGGGACCTTTTAGAAGAATTAAGAAAAAAAGTGGTTAAAGATTTGGCTTGATATGACAAGGCAAAAAAAGAAACGGAAAGTACTGCTTATTGAACCTAATTATGCAAATAAGTTTCCTCCAGTAGGTTTGATGAAAATCTCTACTTACTACAAAATGGTGGGAGATGAAGTTGTGTTTTATAAAGGCGACTTGAAACAATTTGTGATTGAGCGTATTGCTGATAAGTGTATCAATGCTTTTTCCCAGATTGATTCTTCTGTTGAATGGTATTTAAAAAAAGAGTTTGTTATTCAATTTATTCGTACAAAACGCAAAGAGTATATTGACAAATTAGAACTTGAGAGTTCTGAATTATCAATTCTTTTATATTCCAAACTCATTGAATACAAAGACTATTATTGGAAAGGAATTTGGAAACATCCTCGAGAACGAGAGTGGGACGTCGTTTGTGTGACGACTCTCTTCACATTTTATTGGGACATCACTGTAGAGACCGTCGAATTCGCAAAATTTTTGGTTAAGAAAAACAGTAACCTTATGGTTGGAGGGGTACTTGCCTCAATCCAACCTCATGAATTGTCAATAGCTACGGGTTTGAAACTTCATAAACATGGTAAACCAGGTGGGATCCATGTCGGGATTCTACGACCTGGAGATTTAGATCTGGATAATACTATTCCTATTGATGAATTAGAACTAGACTATTCTATTCTTGATGAGATAGATTATCAGTATCCTATGTCTAATGCGTATTATCGATACACTACACGTGGTTGTATAAGGAATTGTGCGTTTTGCGCTGTAAAAACTCTAGAGCCTATTTATCAAGATTATATCCCTTTAAAAATTCGGATAGACAATGTCCGAAAAAAATACGGTGAACAAAAAGATCTGCTTTTAATGGACAACAATGTTTTGGCATCCAATCATTTTGATAAAATTATTCAAGAAATTAAGGATTGTGGGTTCGCTAAGGGTGAGAAATTTGTGCAACCGGATTTATTGAGATTAAGTATAAATAATCTTCAAAAAGGTGTTAATGATCGTGCTTATGTTCGAAAATCACAAAGACTATTAATGGAACTTTATAATAAGTTGAAAAACAGAGAAGAATCATATCTCGCATACAAAATATTGTTCCAAAAATATCATATTAACAAATTACATTCAGCGACAAAGGAAAATATTCTTGCTGCATACGATGAACTGAAAGATGTGGGCAAAAAGTATTATCAGCCTGGGAAAGGTAAACTTCGTTTTGTTGATTTTAATCAAGGTTTAGATGCTCGATTGTTTACACCTGAAAAAGCCAGATTGTTAGGACAGATCGCCATTCGTCCCGTTCGCATAGCCTTTGATAATCTACATACTAAGGTCGAATATTGTGAGGCAATTCGTATGTGTAAAGATGCAGGAATAAAAGATTTTTCAAATTACTTGCTATATAATTACAAAGACCATCCAGACAGTTTATATGAGCGTTTAAGGATTAATGTGGATTTATGCGATACTCTTGGAATAAGTATATATTCCTTCCCGATGAAATTCCATCCTATTCGCAAAAACGATGAGATGAAAGAGGATTTTTCCCATAATCGAGACTATATTGGAGAATATTGGAATAGAAAATATATTCGTGCCGTTCAAGCCATATTAAATAGCACCAAGGGCAAGATTGGGCGAGGCACATCTTTTTTTGAGAAAGCTTTTGGCAAAGATATAAATGAATATCATCAATTGCTTGAAATGCCTGAAACGATGATTATTTATCGTTTTTTCTTTGAATGGCTTGGCCTTGAAAGAGGTATAGAGACTGCAAAAAGAGTATTGGGTTATAGTTTGGAACATTTTTCTGTTTATTCCTGGTGGACTTGCTTCAAAAAATGTGAAAATATACTTCCATCAAATGAGTGGGAAGAAGTTAAAGAATATATTCATCAAAATAATTTTGAGAACGATAACGAACGATTCTGTAATCCTTTGGTTTTGGAATTATTATCTTTTTATAAAAATGACAGAAAATCCCTAATAGAGTCTAATACAGAACTTTATTTGATGAAAAAAGAATATGACAAAGATCCTGCACATGCAAATAAACGATATAAACATAAATAAACATAACATTGAAAAAACCAACAGCCCTATGAAAAAAATAATCATCCTTTTCGTTTGCCTCATTATTGCAGGTACTGCATTTGCCCAACAACATCTTTCTTTTAAGGGTGTGCCCATTGATGGCACCTTACAGGAATATACCAATGCCATGGTAAAAGCCGGATTCCACTACGAGGGAACTCAAGATGGAATATCCATATTGACTGGTGATTTCGCGGGATATAAAAATTGTGTTGTTGGGGTATCCACGTTGAAAAACCTCGATGTTGTGAGTCATATCACAGTGTTGTTTCCTGATAAAGATACATGGACATCGGTTTTAAGTGATTATGAAACTCTAAAATCCATGTTGACTGAAAAATATGGAATTCCATCGGACAATAGAGAACGTTTTATAGACTATCATGGGAATGATAATGCTCTTATCATGTATGCATTAAAAGATGGTGAATATGAATGGTATACCATATTCTCTACAGATCTAGGTAACATTGAGCTGTCTATTATTTCTGGGACAAAATATAATACAGCTGCTGTTCGATTGGGCTATTACGACAAGGCCAATTCCGAAAAGGTTCGCAGTTCGGCAATAGATGACTTATAATCGCTGTTTGAATTTCATCAAATAGAATACCCAAAAGGTGTCTAATTATAACTGCAAAAACAATGACCTGTGGCTGTTTATGTTAACCTACAGGGCGCACAATCTCAATTCTTAATCCCAAAGCCGTAATAATGCTATAAATGGTTGAAATGGTGGGGTCGATGAGTCCGTTTTCGACTCTTGATATGTAGCTTTTATTGGCGCCAATCCGTTTGCCTAGTTCGGACTGGGTTATCTTTTCCTCCCGACGGGCTTCACGTATTACTTGGCCCATATAGTAGGCGTATGCTTCTTTGCGGAAAGCTTCCCTTTCGGGAGTGCCAACGGCACCATACCTTTCGTCAAGTATAGTGTCATAGCTCTTAATTTTGTTTTCTTTTGTATTCATAGTATTCCTTTTTTATCGTTATTGCTTTTTCTATCTCTGAAGTCGGAGTTCTTCTTGTTTTTTTTTGGAATCCATTAAAAAGAACGATAATGTTACCCTCGTCGAAAATGAAGAAAACCCGATATATGTCACCTTCCCATTCTATTCTTAATTCAAAAATCCCTTCTCTTATAGGTTTGACGAACCTCGAGTTGAGCCGCTTTTGGGTCTTCAACATATCCAATACATAATCCAATTTCCATCGAACATTTTCACATAGCGTCTTTAAAAATGATCTAAAATAATTTCCATAAGTGATTATTTTTCTTTCCATTGGCAAAAATACAAAAAAGTTGCAATATGTTATAACTTACTGTTTTTTTTACTATAAGTTTTTTTGTCCGCAAAGTTATCTTATCCAAATCTTAAAATCAAGCGTGAAAGTATTGTTAATTAGCTAAAAATCAGTGTTATGAAAAAATGTATCGTTCGTTCAAAAAGTGGACGAAATAATACGATAGCATGCTAAAAATGCATATTGTGTGTTTTTTGCTACTCCAGAAATCTTCGGAATGGCAGCAGAAATTTTGGGAGTTTTTGGGGTGTCTTCTTCAGCTCAATCGACCTCCTTCCGCGGTGTCCTTGCCCAATGCTTCGGTGCACACGACACCTACACCGCGGCAAAAATAACGGAGTTATACCCATGCCTGTTGATGTTGAACCCTCTACGAGGGTAGGGTGGTATAGGCACTCTGCCTGGGTCTATACGGTGATTGCGGCTCCGCCGCTAATTCCGTCAAACTCAGGAAGGCTACTCTGCCAATTTGATAAGCGGTTCGCCCAAGGCGGTGGAAATCTGTGCTAAGGTACGAAGTGTGAAATTAGGGAACCCTGTGGTCCATCGTGATACCATGGCTTCGTTTTTCCCTAATTTCTTCGCCAAATCGCGCTGGGTCATGTTTTTTTCTTTGAGAATTCTGTCAATGCGTGCAATAATGCCAGCGGAAAGCTGTACTTCCGTCATGATTTCCGGAGGGACTTGCTTCACTTTTGATTTGAACCATTCTTGTTTGTTTTTCATATTTCGAAAATGATATTGTCTGTACCTATAAGTTCTTTTTCGTGAACGCTGATATAGCCTTTCTCAATGTTTTCTTTTAAGATTTTTTCAAACCGTTGTAAATCTATCACATATCATCTCGAATTCTGACACAAACTTCTCAAATTCAGTTGTGCCATCTTTCTCGAAGCTGATGGAGTAGAGTGTAGCCTTTTGAGATTCGGATATTTTATCCAATGTGCTTTTCTTTTTCATGACGTTGCAAAATTATAAAAATAATTGATATATATATCAAGTTTTTGAATTTTTTTATTTGCAAAGTTATCTTATCCAAATCATAAAATCAAGTATGAAAGTATTGTTAATTTGCTAAAAATCAGTATTGTATAAAATGCAACGTTCGTTCAAAAAGTGGACGAAATAATACGATAACATGCTAAAAAGGCATATTGTGTGTTTTTTGCTGCTCCAAAAATCTTTAGAATGGCAGCAGAAATTTTGGGAGTTTTTATTGTGTCTTCTTCGTCTCAAACGCTCCCCCCCTCCGCGGTGTCCTTGCCCAAAATGCTTCGGTGCACACGATACCCGCACCGCGGCAGAAATAACGGTGTTATACCCATGCCTGTTGATGTTGAACCCTCTACGAGGGTGGGGTGGTATAGGCGCTCTGCCTGGGTCTATACGGTGATTGCGGCTCCGCCGCTAATTCCGTCAAGTTTTGCAAGGCTGAAAATGTCGGTAAAGATCTTTTACCTATTTTCCTATCATGGTGAAAAAAATGAAAAGAAATTTTTTGCTTCGTATGATTTTTTTTGTATCTTTGCCTCGTTGGTAAAGGGAGTATCTTTATCGTAAAATTACCAATGAGTGCAGTCCTGGTAATTGCAAGAATTAGCCTGATTTATTCAGGCTTTTTTCTTAAATCAAAGGCTGTTAGCAAAAAGATTTTGATCTGATTATCCCACCTTGTTTGTATGACTATTCTAAATGTATCACTTTCCAATATCATTTTCTTATCATCTGATTTCTTCACGGATAAGTTTCCAAACTGTACCACAATTGGAATAAAATCCTCAACTTCAAAGCCCAATTATTTTATGTTTTGACCATGTTTTTCCACAATATGTTTCAAACCATATCCTTTGTTGGTTTTTGGATCATTTTTGCCCCATACTATATCAATAAATCCGATATCTTCGCGAAACAGTGCTTTGGGACACTCTCCGTTTTGTACTTTAAGTAAATGCTTAATAGCCAGTTTCGGCTGGTTTTGAAATTGGTTATATATGGGTCCAAAGACACCAGTTTTGTTGTTCGTGAAGTTCATTTGTTTTTTTGTCCGCAAAGTTATTTTATCCAAATCATAAAATCAAGAGCAAAGTTATTGTTAATTTGCTAAAAATCAGAGTTGTATAAAATGTATCGTTCGTTCAAAAAGTGGACAAAATTGTATGATAACATGCAAAAGAAACATATTGTGTGTTTTCTGATACAATAGAAATCTTCAGGATGGCCATTGGAATTTTAGGAGTTTTTATAAGAAAAAAAGGTCGGCAGATTCTGCCGACCTTTTCTATCAATTGAAATGTCTCGTTTACTCCTCTTCTTCAATCACTAAGCGAATCAACGCAAACATCGCATAGTTAATCATGTCGTAATAGTTGGCATCCAGGCCTTCGGAAACGAGGGTTTTGCCCTGGTTGTCTTCAATCTGTTTGATTCTCAAAAGCTTCATCAAGATGATGTCCGTGAGTGAACTGATGCGCATCTTGCGCCAAGCCTCGCCATAGTCATGATTCTTGTTCATCATCAACTCCTTGGCTTTATTGAGGTACTTGGTGTATAGCTTGATGGCCTCGTCGGCGGGAAGCATCTCATCCATGGTCTCAGCTACGCCTACCTCCAACTGGATGAGGGCCATAACCGAATAGTTGACGATGCCGATAAACTCAGGAATGATACCTTCACCCACTTTGTTTACACCGGTCTCTTGCAGGCTGCGAATGCGTTGGGCTTTGATATAAATCTGGTCGGTGAGCGAGGGCAGTCGCAGAATATGCCATGCTGTGCCATAGTCAATGGCCTTTTTCGAAAACAGGTCGGTGCACTGTTTGGCGATTTCGTCAAATTGAGCTGAGGTGTCTGCCATGAGTTTTATTTTTTGATGATTTTGCTGATAATCGGCTGGTTGTTTTCATCTATCACTCTTACAAAATAAAGAGCTTGTGACAAGTTGCTAATGTTCAGACTGTAATTGCTGTCGCCAATGCCATCAACACGCTGCACGCTGCGACCTGCCATGTCAAGAATCTCCACAGACTTCATGTTGTGGCTGCATTGGATATTGATCTGGTCGCTGCTGGGATTAGGATAGATGAGCAGGGTGGTGGAGCTTGTTGTCTCAATGGCCGTGGGACTACCAGGATTGGTGCCATTCAGGTAGGTCAGTGCAATGGGGCAGCTGGTGGTTATGTTGCCACAGGTGAGTGAGAAATCAAAGATAACATTGTTGCTTTCCGTAATCTCACTGAGTTTGGCAATGTTGTATTGTGCGGTTTTGGATGAATTGATGGCCATTGACGGGAAATCAACTGTGCTGCTGGTGCCATTGCTGTTGATGCTGATATCGTTATCAGCGGTAGTCAGTGTGGCTTGGATATTGGTAGCCACCGTGCCTCCTACATTTTTGAAGACGACTTTGATGACGGGTTCGTCGCCACGCAACACGATATTGTTGGCGTAAGTGCCTTCAATGTCATAATGGTCAATAACCAGCACGGGTGATGTGGGGGTCATAGTCTGGCCGGAGATGGGGAAGATGATGTTGTCAATCCATGCACAGTCGCTACCGGAAGTTGTACTGTAATCTTTTGAGTATCTGAATCTGAAAGTATGACTGCCAGGAGTGACATCGAAGCTGACTTGGCTCCATGCTACTTCACCACTCAATTCTTCTTTGGTTTCACCATCAATAGCTAAAGAGAACTTGTCGTAGCCGGATTCTGAGGATACCTTACGGAAATAGGAGATAGGACTTGCCTCAGTTACATTAAGAGTGATGCTGAGGTCTGAATTGCTGTTGCTGCCGCCGCCCCACCAGCCACCACTACCATTAGGAAGGCTGCTGTTGCTGCGTGCACTGTAACTGCCAGCATATATGTTACTTGTAGTAATCTCCCATGGATACTGGTTATTGTTATTCCATGCGAAAGCGGTGAAACTGTTGCTTTCAAAGTCTTCCATGGCTCTGCCAATCATCAGATTATAGGGCATGTTGAGTTCATATTCCGCATTGTTGATGTTGAATGACATGGGATACATGCTTCCAATAGTAGCAGAGGCGGTTACGCTAATGTTAAAGGTCACCTGAACGGTAGCACCGTTATTGATTTCATTAACCGTTACGTTGTTGCTGTTGACTGTGATATCACTATGATGGGACATCAAATTGCTTGTGAGACCAGTAATGATGTTCTGACCACTGTTTTTCACTACAAAGGTGATGGTGCCGCTCTCACCTGGATTGATTTCGCCAACATTCGGAGTGCCGGCATTGATGATAGTGCTCTCCACCTGAAGTTCAGGAGCGATGGCATTATATGTGAAATCACGCTCAAAAGTGCCATTGTTTGAGAGTATGGTCACTCTGACGGAAATCTGCTCGTTGTTGCTCAATGACGCACTGGTTCTGGAAGTGAAAGCATTGTTGAGGTCAAAGTTCTGGTTGCCATTCATGGTGCCGATATAAACGGAGTCAACAAGGAAATAGATGTTGGGGGTAAGGGCTTGTATTTTGGCTCTTACATTGTTTCCTGTGATAGCACTGACGTTTTCAACATGCAGGTTCCAGTCGTTGACATGATCGTTGCTGAGTGCTGCGCAGTTGTTCAAATCGATATTGCTTACAGCATAGAAGCTGTTGGGAGAAGCGAAATTGATGGTTTGGAAGAACTGGATGTAGTTCTGAGCCGAGATGGCTATCTCGTATTGGCCGGGAATCAGGTCGGCGGGCAAAGCCAAGCTAACCTGACCGTTTGCATCGGCGAAAGCAGCGCTTATCAGCACGTTGTTCTGGGTCAAAGCCACGTAAGCGTATGGTACTGCAGTGAAATCAAGTGAGCTTATACCTATCACGCTGCCGTTGGGAATGTTGGCCGTGATGGCTGACGGTTCTGACAAATAAGCTTTGATGGAGGGATCACCAAATACATGATAAATCTCCCAATAATACAATTTTCTTGTTGAAGAGGAGGATTCAACAGCTAAATTGCCAGCCATGTTGATACCCGCCGCGGTGGTGTACCATTGGCTATGGGCTTCATTATGGGTGTGGAAGATGCGGTCGTAAGCTCCCAGGTGTGAGGCATCGTATGTCGGGTTGGCATTGATGTTGCTGCGTACTCCAACAGCCCAGTAATAGTCTTCATCCCAATAGGTGCTGTTGGAGGCACCGAGATAAATAACCGCACCTTTTTTTGAAGCACGTAAAAGAGTCTCACCAAAACAGGATGTTTGTTCGAATCTTCCTGATTCACAGCAGTTTCCAATCATAAAGCCATATTTGTTGGTATTGCTCATGGAGTTGACGTGGCTGTTGGTAAAACTGGGTTCGTACCATCCTTCAGCAGAGCAGTGGGCGGTATAATTAGCCCAGCCGACACCAGCTCCGATTTCACTACGGATAGTGGCGGATTGGGTGCTGCAATTGTACAGGTGCGTATGTACCGTAGTATAGCCATTGGAGGTGTTGATATAATTATTGGCGATATAGTTGATTTGCCCGTCCGCATGGGTGGGACCGTAATTAGCATCGGTGCCGGCTACCAGAACGGCATCATCCAAATAGCTCGGGTCTGGCATGGAGTATTGTTCAAACATCAGCGTCTTTTCAATCTGAGGTGACAATTGGGTGGCATTTTGAGCAGAGAAACGGCCGTAATAGCAGTCGGGAATATTGTCGCCAGTGGTCCAGGTGGCATAGTATAAGTCGGTGATGTGTCCAGAATTTGATTGGCCGGTGAAAGCGGGAATCTGTTCCTTGTCACCAACAAACAGCAGAAATGTAGGAGCGGGATCCTCAGTAGTGGCATTATCATATTTCGCTTTGATAAAGTTCTTGATGCTGGTAGTGGTAGTACCTACATTGCTGTCGTCAGTATAAGCGATCTCTACCAAATAGCCGATGCGTTTCTTCCAGTTGATGAATTCGGCAATCTGTTCGTTGTTTCTGAACATGGAGTGCGCCACAATCAAATATTTAATCGGAGCGTTGTTAATCTCGTCTCTGAAACCAGGCGTGTTCATGGGGTTGATAACACCGCAGTGCTGGCCATCAAACAAGCCGTTACCATGTTTGGTTTTCATCTCCATGGTTCTGGGTATGTTGGGGTTCACAAAGCTGATCTCCACGTCTAACTGTGTGCAAACTCTGAGCTGACCAGTCACAGGGTTGTATTCAAAGGGGGCGATACTTACATGGCCTAAGTTGATGTTACGAAGTACACCCACTTTCTCGCTTTGAGCCAACGGCATTCCATAAAAGCTGTTGGTAGCGTATGTCGCTTCGTCAATCACAAAGGGGAAGGGACCGTCTTCTGATTTGGGATGGCGAGGCTGCACCGGCATAATAGGATGGTTGATGCCCAGTTCAGCAAGGTTATAGGTCTCGTAAGTACTGTTAACCACATTCACTTGTATATTCTCGCAAAAGGGAATCTCCAGCAGGTTGGTGATAACAGGCAATTCGGGCTGGCCATCATTCTGTGTGGGAGTCATACCCTCGTAAGAAAGCTGGCAATAATTACCTTGCTCAGTTTTGATGTTCTTAATTTGAAGATTCTGAACATCAATAGAGTAGGAGATTTTGATGTCGCTATAACTGTTATCCGTTACACGGTAATAGTTAGAACGCTGAGCCATACCGGAATTGAAGAGCAGCAGGCTCAGAATGCACATCAGAATGATAGATTTTTTCATGTTTTTGTATTTTTTTATGATTATTATTTTATGCTGAATAAGTGATTTTCTAATATAAAATGCCAAACTTTACACCGCCGAAGTGGTAGTGGTGATTCTTTTCGCTATTGGTAAAATACTCTGAATTGTCGGGTTCGTCAGGATGAGCTACACTGTATTTGATGCTGGAATGCTGCATCTTGTAGGTGGCTAATATCAGCAGGGAGACTTTCTCGCTGACTTTGATGTTGATGCCGAGACCGGTTTCCACTACGGGACCTGCTTTGGCGCCTTGGATTATGCGGGTTGTCAACTCGGGTTTCTGGTTCATGTACCACTTGAAGGAATAACCCATGTTGGCATACCAGTGGGGACTGAATTTGGTCTTGGTGAAATTAACGCTGAGGTTGAAAGTCAGCGGAATAAATGCCGTATAACGCCAGAAGTCAATGCCTAAGTTCACACCCATGAAGAAGTTGGGGTTGAATTGATAGGCTAACAGCTGGTTAACTTGGACAGAAAACAGACGGTTTTGTATTTCACGGTTAGGTATCTTGATGCTGCCAGCACCACCAGCTACACCAATGGTACTCATAAAGACAAATTTGCTGTCTTTGGCATTGCGGAATTTCTCTTTATTTTGTGCGTATGAACCGAAAACGCAACAAAAGCATAATATGATTAGGATGATTTTTTTCATGATAAAGTATTGTTTTTCAGTTCTTTTGCGGTCTTGAGGGCAGCATCGCTGACAGGGTTGCCACTCATCATGGTGGCAATTTCACGAATGCTTTCCTCTTTATTCAGACTTTTGATTTGGGTGAAAGTTTTGTCATCGGCAACATCTTTGTAAACAAAATAGTGCTTCTTACCTTTAGCTGCTATTTGCGGCAGATGGGTGATGACAATCAATTGGTGTTTAAGTGATAGTTCTTGCATGAGCGATGCCACTTTGCCGGCTACTTCGCCCGATATGCCTGAGTCAATCTCGTCAAAAATAACGGTCGGCAACAGGCTGTTGTCGTTGATAATGCTCTTGAGGGCTAACATGAGGCGTGAGATTTCACCGCCAGAAGCAGTCTTCTCAATCTCGTTCAGCTCGCTGCCACGATTGGCGGTAAACAGAAACTGCACCTTGTCGATGCCGTTAGGACCAGGTTGTTGACCGGAGATAATTTCTACCTTGAAATTTCCATATTCCATGCCCAACAGCTTGATGCGGCCAATCATCTCCTGCTCTAACTTGTCAGTGCACTGATGACGGGATTGGGAAAGGGTAGTGGCTAATTCCAAAGTCTTGCCATAGAGTTCCTGACAGCGTTTTTGACTTTCCTCAAGCTGCTCGTCATTGGCCGTCATGGAATCCAACTTGGCCTCTGTCGATGCCAGTAAATCAATGAGTTCCTCATTGCTGTTGACATGGTGCTTGTGCTCTAAATTCAGCAGCAGGTCCAAGCGTTCGTTCAGCCTTTCCAGTTCTTGGGGGTTGATTTCAATCTTGCTTTCTTTCAGGCTAAGGTCTCTGGCAATGTCTTTCAGCTCCAGCAGACTGCTGTCCAAACGGTGGCTTAATTCTTCGATTCCTGCATCGTATTGACTGATACTTTGGCAGTGGTCACGTATGATTTGCAGCTGATGAATAATGTTTTCTTCTTCCTCTTCTTCAAGAAGTTGGATGCTCTGGTATAGTTTTGACTTGATGGTCTCCGCATTGGAAAGCAGGGCTATCTGTTGTTCTATCTGCTCCTGTTCTCCCTCATTCAGCTGGGCATCATGAAGTTCTTGACGCACATATTCAAGATAGCTGCGTTCCTGAGCCTGCTGCTTTTGCAGCTCGACCAGTTCGGCATATTGTTTTTCCGCTTTCTTGTAAGCGTTATAAGTTGTTTTGTATTCCTCAAACAGAGAATGATTGCGGGCATATAAATCCAACACATTAATCCTGAAGTTCTCGTTGTTGACCAAAAGGTTGTTGTGTTGGGAGTGGATGTCCACCAATGCTTCAGCCAGCTCTTTGAGCAGCGACAAGGTAACCGGTGTATCGTTGATAAAAGCTCTGGATTTGCCGTTTTCGGTTACCTCACGTCGGATGTAGGTGATGTCTTGGTAGTCGAGGTCGTTTTGTTGGAAGAAATCCTGCAAATGCAAGGATTTGATGTCGAAGGTGCCTTCGATAAAGCATTTTTTTGTTTTATCATGAAGGACGGTTGTATCGGCGCGTTTGCCTAAAATCAGTGATAAAGCGCCAATGATGATAGATTTGCCTGCACCTGTCTCGCCGGTAATAACCGTGAAGCCCTTGTCAAAATCGATTTTAAGGGAACGGATAATCGCGTAGTTCTCTATTTGCAGGGCTTTGAGCATAATTGGCTACTTGTTGGTGCTGGCGGTTATGGCATCATATTTTGATGAGTTGGCGGGGTCTAACTGTTTCATGATGTTGACCACTTGTGTTTTCTCGTTGGCTAAGCCTTCTTTGAAAATATTGATGATTTCGTCGGATTTAGCACCGACCATATACTGTACGATGACAAGGTTGGATTTCTGTCGTGCCACCTGCTGCAGGGATTTGAGCGCCTCGAATATCACGGCTCTGCCTCCATCGGGATTGTCGGCCATGACATCCAGACCTAAACGGTGATAGTTGTATAAAAACTCGTGGATTTTGCTGTAGGTGCCGTTGGTGAGGTTCTCAACGAGCCAGTAGCGGTTGTTCTGTCCTGACTCGAAAGACTGCCAACCAGGTTCGGCAACACTCTGGCATAAGTTGACAATGTTTTGGCATTTGGCGTAGTAGGGTGAACCGCCGTTCATGGAGAAGGTGTCGAAATCGAGTGCCAAGAAAAGGTTCAGATAGTAGGCGATGAGAGAGGTCAATTGGTTTAGGTTGACGTTGTCATCATACTCCAAAGGCTGTCCTTCATCGTAGGTGAACTGGATTTTCTTGTCCTGGAAGTTCAGCACGGTGGTCTTGTAGTTGGTCTTGTAAACGGGACGGTGCAACTGGACGGTCATGGTGCCTTTCAGCACATCACCGGACACCTCGGTCAGATTGATCATCAGACCGCATTCAATACGCTCGTTGGTTTTTAAGGTGTATTGGCACCATTTCCGGTCGTTGATGAACTTGTACAGCTCCTGTTGCAGTGCATTGTAGCGTTCACGGTTGGAACCGCTGATTTTGGAGGAGTTGATAGACACCTGACATTGGAAATCCTGGGCGGACAAGCTTGCCGTCATCAGGGTCAGAAGGAATAAAACCAACAAACGTTTCATGATTTCTATTTGTTTAATTTACTGATTATAAACTGAATAATCTCTTTGGCGACTTCGGCTTTGCTTTTGGCCTCACCTTGGATTAGCTGTCCCTCCTTGTCCATCATGGTCACTTGGTTGGTGGGCTTGTTGAAGCCGGCCTTCGGGTTATTCATAGAATTTAAAAC
Organism: Bacteroidales bacterium; assembly: GCA_016290295.1. GTDB lineage: Bacteria > Bacteroidota > Bacteroidia > Bacteroidales > WCHB1-69 > RUG11690. The sequence continues at coordinate 24,230 of JAEETJ010000004.1, read as the reverse complement.
GATGATATCGATGTTTTTATTTTGCAGTTTGCCCTTGGCGTTCTCCAATTCGTTCTCGGTTTCCAAGGCAAAGCCAGTAATTAGTTGTCCCTCACGGCGTTGATGTCCGAGGGTGGACAAAATATCTTTGGTTTTTACGAGTTCGATATTAAGACCTTCCTCGTGTTTTTTGATTTTTTGGCTGGCGGTGACTTTCGGGGTATAGTCGGCCACGGCGGCAGCCATGATGATGATGTCGGCGGCGGGACCGTAGTGCATGCATTGGTCGAACATTTCGCCGGCGGTCTTGACATCCACACGGTTGATATGGCTGGAACAGCTCAGGTGTGTGGGACCGCTCACTAAGGTTACTTCAGCTCCTTGGCGGGCCAGTTCTTCTGCTAATTCATATCCCATCAGGCCAGAAGAATGGTTGCCGATAAATCTGACAGGGTCGATGGGTTCGTAGGTCGGACCAGCGGAGACGAGGGCTTTGTAGCCTTTGAGTGTTTGCTCACCGTCTAAGAACTGACAAACGGTGGCAAAAATCTGCTCGGGTTCTTCCATGCGGCCTTTGCCTTCCACACCACAGGCCAAAAAGCCGGATTTGGAGTCGATGATATGGACTCCACGCTGCTGAAGCGTCTGCATGTTCTGCTGTACTGCCGGATGGGCGTACATCTTGCAGTTCATGGCAGGGGCCATGAAGATGGGCTTGTTGCAGGCCAATAGGAGGGTGGATAGTGCGTCATCGGCAAGACCATTGGCGAATTTGCCAATGATATTGGCGGTGGCAGGAGCTACAATAATGCAGTCGGCCCAGTCGGCCATGGCGATGTGATGCACATCCATTTCGTGACCGTGCTCGAACATGTCGGTATAGAGTTTATTCTGCGACAAGGTCTCAATGGTGAGGGGTGTCACGAACTCCAAAGCATGCTGGGTGGCGGTAACTTTCACCTCGTAACCTGCGCTTTTAAACAAGCGGATAAGGGATAGTGACTTATAAGCCGCTATCCCTCCGGTAATGCCAATGACTATATGTTTACAGTCTGTGTTGCTCATCTGTTTTGGTCGGTATTCTCAACGTCGTTGAAGTAAATCTGTTTGTTTTCGTATTCGTTGATGGCCAGCAAAGTGGGCTTGGGCAACTGCTCGAAATATTTGGCTAATTCGATCTGCCCGAGGTTTTCGTGGTATTCCTCCAAATTGTCGGTGGCACTGACAAATTCCTGTGATCTTTCGTGGAATTCCTCTTTCAGGTCAGCGGCGATTTGGTTGGCTCTTTTGGACAATACGACGACGGTCTTGTAAATGTTGCCGGTTTGATCATCCATTTTAACGATGTCGCGTGTGATGGCGAAAGGATTAACCTTTAATTTTTTGTAATCTGCTGATTTCATTGATATTAGTTATTATTTTTGATTTTATTGATTTGATCTTGTGCATCATCTGCCAATTTCTTGGCATCCATGTAAAATCCTGAATTAGGATATTGGGCTTGCATGATTTTGAACGCGTCAATACAAGCTTGAAAACGTTCTCTTTTTTTCTTGTTAACGCTCTTTTTGGCATATTCATGGTTGTTCTTGACCAGAATATATACGGCTTCGTGAGCGTATTTTGAGTTCGGATATTCTTTGAGGAAATTTTTTATGGCAATTTGCGCTGCCTGATAGTTGTCAGTGTTGTAATACAATTTGGCTATTTCAAAGTCTTTCTGAGCCAGCTTCTCACGCAATATGTCTAACATCTCGTTACATTCATCCACATGTTTGCTACGGGGATAGGACTTGATGAAAAGGTCCATCTCGTCTATGGCATACAGGGTGGATGACTGGTCCAGGCTATATATGGGGGAGACCTCGAACACGGATTTCACACACATATAGTGGGCTTCCTCGGCTTTTTCAGTGCCGGGGTAGTGGCGGGCATAGTCCTTGAAATGGAAAGCGGCCAGCTCGTAGTCTTTGTTCTTGTAGTAACAGTCGGCAAACAAATACAGCAGCGTGTCGGCGGTAGGGGTACCCAATGACAAAGGGTACAGTTCCTCGAAAATACGTGCGGCCGACAGGTACTGTCCGTTATCGTAATATTTCAGAGCCTTGGCATAGTTCATGTCGAAGGTCTCGAAGGAAAACTTATTGCTCTTACCCGTCTTTTTCTTGGCTTTGCCTTCTGATTTTTTGCCGCTGTTTTGAGCTTTGTCATTGTTGACGGCGGCAGTGGTTTGGCTGTTTTGCACAGAATCGGAAGAAACCACCTGTGAAAAGCCACGGTGGGGTATTGCTAAAGCAATGATAATCAGTATGTTGAGTATAAATTTTGCCATTTTTTTCATTCTTGCAAATATAATGTTTTTTTTAATATGAATAGTTATAAATAAAAACGTATAATTTGTTATGGAAATTAAAAAACGATTCAACATTTTTTGTATCTTTGCAGGTCAAAATTTAAACTCATCATCAATGAAAAAGATATTAGTAATTGGAGCTTGTGGACAGATAGGTTCTGAACTCACTCCCGCGCTGAGAAAAGTTTATGGCACCGACAATGTAGTGGCTGCCGATTTGATGTACCCCTTGAAAGGCGACTTGGCCGACAGCGGTCCTTCCTGCAAAATTGACGCTACCAATGCACAGGATATTGCCGATGCGGTGAAGAAATATAATATTGATTCTATTTTCAACCTGGCTGCTATCCTTTCAGCCAAGGCAGAAGCCAATCCCATGCTGGGCTGGAATGTAGGTATCGGCGCTCTCCTCAATTGCCTTGAGGTGTCTCGCGAATTCCATTGTGCCCTGTTTACCCCCAGCTCCATCGGAGCTTTCGGTGCTAATACACCACACGACAAAACCCCGCAGGACACTATCCAGCGTCCGCAGACCATCTATGGTGTGACCAAGGTGACTGGTGAGTTGCTGAGCGACTACTACTACAAACGTTTCGGCGTGGATACCCGTTCGGTACGTTTCCCAGGCCTGATTTCTAATGTCACTCTGCCCGGTGGCGGTACCACCGACTATGCCGTAGAGATTTACTATGCTGCCATCAAGGAAGGTAAGTTCACCTGCCCGCTGAAACCGGGTACCTATATGGACATGATGTATATGCCCGACGCTTTGAGAGGCACCATGGAACTCATGGAAGCCGATCCTTCTAAACTGATTCATAGAAACTCTTTCAATATCACAGCTATGAGTTTCGAACCGGAGCAGATTGCTGCCGCTATCAGAAAGTATATGCCCGATTTCAAGATGGATTATAAGTTCGATGAACTGCGTCAGGGTATCGCCGACTCATGGCCCAACTCAATGGACGACAGCTGCGCCCGCGCTGAATGGGGCTGGAAACCGGAATATGACCTCGATGCAATGACCCGCGATATGCTTGAGGTGCTGAAAGTTAAATTGGCAAAATAATTATCCTAAATTCAAATATCATGTATAACAATTTTCAAGCTCATCTTCAAAAAGAATTGACCGACATTGAAAATGCCGGCTTATACAAACACGAACGTATTATCGTTTCTCCGCAGAGCGGTGAAATCACTTTGCAGAACGGCATGAAAGCGCTGAATTTCTGCGCTAACAACTACCTCGGCCTGGCTAACAATCCCAAGCTGATTGCTGCTGCTAAGGAAGCTCTCGATACCCATGGCTATGGTATGGCTTCTGTACGTTTCATCTGCGGTTGCTCCGACCTGCACAAACAGTTGGAAGCTAAGATCGCTGAGTTCTTCGGTACGGAAGACACTATCCTGTATGCCGCTTGCTTCGACGCTAACGGTGGTGTGTTCGAACCTCTGTTGACTGAGCAGGATGCTATCATTTCCGACGCACTGAACCACGCTTCTATCATCGACGGTGTGCGTCTGTGCAAGGCTGTCCGCTATCGTTATGCCAACGCCGATATGGCTGACCTCGAGAAACAGCTGCAGGCCGCTCAGGCTCAGCGTTTCCGCTTGATTGTGACCGACGGTGTGTTCTCTATGGACGGTAATGTGGCTCCGCTGGATAAGATTTATGAACTGGCCAACAAATACGACGCTATGGTCATGGTGGACGAATCTCACTCTGCTGGTGTAGTAGGTGAGACTGGTCGTGGCGTAACCGAACAGTTTAACCTGCGTGGCAAAATTGAAATCCTGACCGGTACCCTCGGTAAGGCTTTCGGTGGTGCTATCGGTGGTTTCACTACTGGTAAGAAAGAAATCATTGACATGCTGCGTCAGCGTTCACGTCCATATTTGTTCTCCAACTCTATTCCGCCGATGGTGGCTGCCGCTGGCGTGAAGATGGTGGAGATGATGTCCGCTACCAACGAACTGCAGGATAAGCTGCACGCTAACACCAAGTATTTCGTGACCAAGATGCAGGCTGCTGGCTTCGACATCAAACCAACTCAGTCCGCTATTTGCGCTGTGATGCTGTATGATGCCAAACTGTCACAGGTGATGGCTGCCAAGATGCAGGAAGAGGGTATCTTCGTTACCGGTTTCTACTATCCCGTAGTGCCGAAAGATCAGGCTCGTATCCGTGTTCAGATTTCCGCTGCTCACGAAACCGAGCACCTCGACAAGTGCATCGCCGCCTTCACGAAAGTGGGTAAAGAACTTGGCGTTATCAAATAACAAAAGTTCAGCAAAACAAACTAAAAAGAGTCGCCAGCAATGACGACTCTTTTTTTTTATATACTTTCAAATTATCAACTGTCAACTATCAATTATTAATTGTTAACTGTCAACTGTCTGTACTCGTCTCTCGTCAGGCTATAAATCAGCACATCCTTAAACTCTCCCTGATGGAAGTAGTGCTGTTTCAGGCGGCCTTCTTCTTTGAAGCCCATCTTGGCCAATAATTTGATAATGCTTTCGTTGTGAGGGAACACGTCGCTGGTGATTTTGTTGAGGTTCAGTGTGTTGAAGCCATAGTCAATAAGCATCTTTGAAGCTTCGAAAGCTAAGCCGAGACCTTGGTATTGTTTTGGGATGCGTAAGGTCTTCCACGTGGCCCGCTGATGGCGGTAATTGAAATCGTACAGACCTACAGCTCCTAACAAAACCGGATCTTCGCCTTCTTTCTCCTTGTAGAAAATCGACATGGCCACATCACCGTTTTTGCAGATTTTCTCATACCATTTCTGCTGGGTGTAGGTGGATATGGGATTATGAATGATATAATCGGTCAAGTCAGCATCCCAGCGTTGTTCCATCAAAAAGTTGAGGTCTTCGGGCTCAACGGGTTTCAGAATCAGTCTTTCGCTTTCTAATATTCTCATAATAAATGTTTTATGCTATTGTATGTTGGTAAATCTCCTCTATAGACAGGATAGGAGCTTGAATTTTCTGTGCCAGGTTGATAATCTCCATAATCAGGTCGTAGGCTCCTTTCTCGCGGTTGCGTTTGGCTTCGATCATCTCATGGCTGATATTGTTGAATTCCTCACGGCTCATGGAGTCTTTGATTTGGCGCATCCATGCGATATAAGGGGTGTTGAAAGCCATGTTCATCGGATGAAAACTGATGACTTTCAATCCTGGCGAGGTGAAATATTTCAGATAGGGTTGGATGGACAAGCCCAGGTCATTATAGAGGAAACTGCCTTCTTCCAGAAATACAGGTATTTGCAGCAGCTTGGACTCAATCCAGAAAGGCGCAATACGGGGTGCCATGGTCGTGATGCAGTTGGAGCATGTCCGGATATGGTACTCGTTCTTGAGCATATGGGCTGTGTCGGTGACATCGAAAGCGCGGTGGGAGCGGGTAGTGGTGGCCTCTGGGGCAAAGGAAAGACAAGTCTCAATCACTTCGCGGAAACTGTTGCCTTGCGAGGAGCCTGGCAGGAAATTGGGATGTATGCCGCGGATGATTTTCCCATCTTTGTAATAGCGTTCAATGATTTCTGACGCATGGGTGACGTAGGTGGTCAGCTTCAGCAACTCCAATGGCATCTTCTGGAAGAAGTTGCCAATGACTGCTTCCGAAGCCCAGTCAATATCAGAGGTAAAACAGAAAACAGGCTGCTCATCCCAAAGATGCGGCTGGCGAAGTTTTTCCACCAAAGCGGCCATGTTATCAGTAATATCAGGTGTCATTGTCAGTAGTCAAAAATTATTTTGCAAAATTAAACAAAATCCCTGAATTATCAGAAATTTTTATTCTGACTTTCCTCCGCAAAACATCCCCAATAATTCAATTGCACATTTGCCAATTAACTAATTAACTAATTTGCTAATTAACTAATTTGCTAATTCAAACTCCCCTCGAGCGAAGCGAGACTTCCCTTATTCTTCACCTCCGCCTTCATACTCCATATTGCCATCATCGGAAGGCATCTCCATTTTCCTGCGCTTGTAGTTGTTGATCTTGTATGTCACATTAAGGGAAATACGGCAGCCGTTGCGGTCACGCAGACTGTAAGAGTCATAGCCGTTATAGTCGTTGTATTGGTATGAATGGATACGGGTTTGGTTGACCATGAAGAGAAGGTCTCGGATGTTCAGACTCACCACCAAGCTGTTCTTCAGGAAGCCTTTCTTAACGGCGAAATCCAGCGAGTAACGGGCAGAACGGCGTCCCTGGCCTACGCCTCCGGTGCCCCAACCCATACTGCCGGTGGTCAACGAAGGTGAGCTGTAGCGGAAGTTCAGCTGGATATCCCAGTTGTTGCCAAAGCTGAAGGTCTGGTTCAAACGGAAACGGAACTCCCAGTTGCGGGCGAGGTTTTCATCCAGCAGGTTGTCGCTTTCGATGATATTCCTATAGAAATTGAAGGAAGCATTGATCTTCCAGAATTTCCAGATGCGCTGGCTATAGAACAGTTCCACACCGATATTGTGGCTCTGGTTGAGGTTCTGGTATGATGTGAGGGTATAAATATAGCTGTCTTCCGTCGTGTCTTGTGGAATATACTGCTCCAGTGTGGTGTAGCGGGTGATAAGGTGGCTACGGTGGCGGTAGAAGGCCGTGGCACTAAAGAAGGACTTGTTGATGGTCAGCTGGTAGCCGAGTTCCAGTGAGTTGGCCATCTCGGGATTCAGATAGGGGTTACCGCAGCGGACATTCTGCTTGTCGGAAATATCTCGGTAAGGATTCAGCTGCCAGATGTTGGGACGCTGCACACGACGAGAGTAACTCAGCTTCAGAGAGTGTTTGTCGTTGATTTCATATCTGATGTGCACCGTCGGGAAGAGGTTGTAGTAGTTTTTCTTATAGACGGTATCGGCTGATTTCAAGTTAGAGAAAGTATTGGCCATCTCACCACGCAAACCGACCTGAATCTGCAGTTTTTTCCAGAAAGTGTTGGAATAAATGAAATACAAGGCGTTCAGATATTCGGTGTATTCGAAATTGTTGAGCTGTAAGGAATCCAGAGCCCAGGGGTCTGTGTTGTAGGCGTTGTACAATGAATAATCCTGACCGATGGAGCGATAAGAGAACTTATAACCCGTCTCAATACGGCCGCCATTGCCGATGGGTGTCACAAAATCAACTTGGGCATTGGCATTGCGGTTTAAGGATTTGGATACTGTTTTCTGGAAATAGTCGTATTCCAGTGGAAGATCAAATTCCTGTACAGACCAGTTGTTATTATCCCCGAAACCATGGTTGTAGGAGACATCTGCGGTCAGCTCGCGGCCTTTCACCTCAAAGGTCTTCTTGTAGTTGATGGCGGCATTGAAGTTCATGTTTTTGTTCTTGCCGTTGCCAAATTGTGCATAATAGGAGGAAGGAAATAGCTCTCCCTCAATCCAGTCGGCGTTTTCGGAAGTGAGCGAACTGGTGTCTTTATGGGTGCCATAGCGGAAACCGAAAGAGAAGCTCAGCGTATTCTTTTTGTTGATGAACCAGTCCAGGCCGGTGAACACATTGTGGCCGCCACCGCTACCTTGGCCGAGGTTGGTCTGATTGAGGTTGGTGGTATCGTTGCCGTACCAGGAGTCGCGGTCCAACTTGCCGCCATTTTTGAACTTGTGACCTCTATAGCTGTAGTTGATGAAGAAGTTGATTTTGTCGTAGCTATAGTTGAAGCTCACATTGGCATTGTATTGGTTGATATACGGGCGCACAATATAATGCTTGGGAGTAGGTTCCAAAGTATATAGCGACATGCCTCCACCCAAGGAGACCATACCGTTGAAACCTGATTCTTTCTTTTTCTTGAGCACCACATTGAGGATACCTGCCATGCCGTCGGGATCGAAACGTGCCGATGGGTTGGTGATGACTTCAATACTCTCAATCATGGAAGCGGGAATCTGGTCCAAAGTGAGGTTGGTCGGGCGTCCGTCCACCCAAATGGTCACGTTCTCACTACCACGCACCGTTACATTGCCTTCCACATCCACGTCCACCGAGGGAATCTCTTCCAGCACTTCAATCGCGGTGGCTCCGTCCGCCATAATGCTCGACTCCACATTGTACACCGTCTTGTCCAGATTGGTCTGCAACATGTCTTTCTGAGCTTTTACCTCTACGGTTTGCAGAGATGTGCTTTTGTTTGACAGAGTGAATTTCGGAATTCTGAAAACAGATTGCTCTTTGCTGATAGTGAAGGGTTTGGAATAGTGTTTGCGATATCCAATGTATTGTATTTCAATAAAATATTCTCCGAAAGGAATCTCCTGAATCATAAAACGACCACTTTCGTTGGTGATGCCGGTCTGGGCTATCGTCGAGTCGGTGGTTTTCTTGACATAGATGGAGGCGTATTCGATGGGTTTGGCATTTTCATCGACAATCATACCCATGATGGAGCCGGAGGTGGCTGATTGTCCAGGCATGGGTGGTCTCACCATTTCGGGTTGTGCGTAGCTGTATGCGAAGGCAAACAAAAAAAAGAGGCAGCTGGCAAAACGGTAGAGTTGCTTCATATAATAATATTTTATATTACAAATTTAAAAAAACAAACAGCATAGACTGTCGCTTTGCAAAAAGGTTTAATCTATGCTGTTGTTTTTTTTATTGAACTGAGTTCTATTTGGAATAGAACATATTTCTTTGGTCTAAGATTTTGGCTTTAGCTCTCAAACCCTGCATGATTGTTGCTTCGTTACGGCCTCTGCCCACGCAGATGTTTCTCAAGGCGCCTTTTTCTCCAGCGTAGTTGGGAGAAGCGGGAACGTCGTTGAAGTTGCTTACATTAACGAGATATACGTAGTTCTTACCGGCAACGGCTTTGCTGCTGTTAGCTGGCATAGCGAAGATTTTGGAGATAGCGAGGTCTTCGATATTTCTGTTCATATAGCTTTCAGCCAAATAAGTCAAAGGAATGCTATCCATGACGGTGGTGCTGTATTTGCCTGCCAAGTCTTGGAGTGAAGCGCCTTTTGCAAGTTCTTCATTAACATTGTTGGCAATCATTTCTACTTTCTTTTCAGCTTTCAATTGGTTTTCAATGTCTGTCTTCACAGCATCAAATTTCTGCATACCTTTTTCTCTAACGTTTCTTACTGCGGCAACAGCATAGATTCTGTTGGAGAGGTTGATGACGTCTGAAACATCGTCAGTTTTAACACCTTTTGAGAAGGCCCAGCTAACGATTTCGCGGCAGTTTGGCAACTGTGAGATGGTAGCGTCCATAGCTCTCACGTTGGTGCCTTTTAATACTTGAACACCTTGTGCATTAGCGGCGTCAATCAATTCATCAGCATTGCTAGCTGCGGCAGCCAAAGTATTAGCGCTGCTCTTGATACCTTTAACAGTGGCTTCTGATGGAGTGATTTCGTGGGTGTAAATTACGAATTGACGTTTTTCAATAGGAGTTGTTTTGGCCAGAATCTGGTAAACAACGTAAGCGGAACCTGACTGGTGAACGTAGGTGCCACCGATATTAGTATGTACAAATTCATTATATAATGAAGGAATAGTACCACGTTCGGGAACCCAGAGGGTGGTGTCGGTAGCTTGACGGCCAGCCAAATAGCTGGGCATCAGCTGGAAGATGTTAGCACCGCTCTTCACCAATTGATTCAAGCTGTCAGCTTCCAATCTGGCTTGCTTTTTGGTACGAGTGCCGTTAGGATTCTGGGCGGAAGTCTTGTAATCCACTACCAGGAATGCAACCATGACAGAGTCGGGACGCATCTCAGCACCATAAACTTTGCCGTAATACCATACGATATCCTGATAGGTGAAAGGTTCGATCATTGAACCAACAGGGCGTTTGAAAATCAAGCTGTCCAATTCATCAATATTGATATCTTCAGCAGTATAATAAGTACTGTCAACCAAACCTTTTTCTTCTGCCATGTTGAATTCGAGCAGTGAGGGAGCTGCAACAAAGCGCTGGTATTCAGCTCTTACACTGTCTTCAATGGTCTGTAAGTCTTCAGTAGAGGGAGTAACAGGGAATACGGCAACGTCGATGTCACGCAGATTCTCCATTACATCGAAAGCTTTTTTATGGTTGTTATACCAATCTTTCATTTCCTTGTCGCTTACGCTGGGCACTACGTCGTTGAAAACGGGAGCGTAGGGATTCAGCATGGCGAAAGAGGCCATTGTGTTCTTGTTCTGGTTGGCCAATTGTTCAGCCATCTTGTCTGAGAAGTAGGTGGCACCCTGAGCCAATGCATAATAGTGCATTCTCTTAGCGTCGGTGATGTTGAAACGCTGGATAGCCTTGTAGGCATTGTACAGTTCAGAAGCGCCTTCCACATCGCGATAGTCTTCGATGTTGGAGATGATACTCAGTGCGTTTTCCACACCGTATTGCTCGGCAATCACGTTCACCATCTGAGCCAACAGCTGGTTGGGACGGTTGGTGCGGAGACTGGCGATCATTTCGTCGCTGGCGGCTTCAATCATTTCATTGGAATACTGCAAGCCCAATTTATCCAACTCCTTGTCAATTAATTTAGTTTCCAACAGGTTATTCCAGGTGAGCTCGTGAATCTGATAGTTCTCGGTCTCTTCCAATGTCTGTTTGTTGTACAATATTTTCCAGAGAGCAGAATTTTCTTCATATTCTTTCTGATATTGTTCGTTTAATTTCTCACCATTTACACTTGCCATAGTGTATTGATCGGAGAAAATTGCTCTCAAACTGGAAAAGTCGCCAACGATAAATGCAAGTAATGCAAGTCCAATAATAATCGTCAAAAGCACTCCATGCTTACGAATTGCGCCAATTGCTGCCATATCTTTTACGTGTTTTAGTTATACTTTTTTTTAGGGTGCAAAAATAGTGTTTTTTTTTTTACGATGATTGCTTTTTTAAAAGAAAAAAAATGTATTTTTGCAAACTTTTTTTGACCAACTATTATTAACGTAAAATTTAAGCAAAATGAAATCAGTGTCTATTAGCGGTTCTCTAAGAGAGAACGTAGGGAAACGAGATGCGAAAGCTCAGCGTGCTCAAGGCCTTGTGCCGTGCGTAATTTACGGTGGAAAACAACAATATCAGTTCGTTGTTGACCAGCGTCAGTTCAAAGATTTGATCTATACTCCCGAAGTGAAGTATGCTCAGGTCGAATTCGACGGCAAAAAATTCAACGCTATCCTCCAGGAAACTCAATTCCACCCCGTAACTGACAAATTGTTACATGTGGACTTCCTCGAAGTAGTTGAAAACAAACCTATTACTATTGACATTCCGGTGAAAGTTACGGGTACTTCTCCTGGTGTGCTCCGTGGTGGTAAGTTAGCTAAGAAAGTTAGAAAACTGAAAGTTAGAGGTCTGCTCGAAAATGTTCCTGAATATATCGAGCTGTCAATCAACGGACTGGAAATCAATGAGTCTATCAAGGTTTCAGATGTGAAGGTCCCGAATATCACCGTGGTTGACAATCCTGGCAAGATTTTGGTTTCTGTCCTCACTTCTCGTAACGTGAGCGAAGCCGCTACCGAAGAAGCTGCTGAATAATCGAGATTACATCACATTATTTTCCTAAAAGTAGAGACGCGCTATGGCTCGTCTCTATTTTTTTTATCTACACGTTTCACAATGCACAATTCACAATGCACAATTCACAATGCACAATGCAATATTAACTCTCCAGACCTTTCCATCCTTTAACCCTATAACCCTATAATCCTATAATCCTGTAATCCCGTAATCCTGTAATCCCGTAATCCTGTAATCCTGTAATCCTGTAATCCTGTAATCCTTCCAGCCAAAATCAACACTCAACATAAAATAATTGGCACATTAGCGAATTAACTAATTTGCTAATTCAAAAAAAAATTGTATTTTTGCTGATTGTACCTTTATATTTATATATGTACGGAAAACGTCTTCTGCTTCTGATCCCGCTATTACTGGCCCTGCTTTTTTCCGCTTGCAAGAAACCGGAGAAGTTCTCGGAGATTCCTGCTATAGAGTTTGTTAGTTTGGAGCCTAGTGAGGATGTTAGCGATGGCACCGACGTATGCCTGATCTTCAAATTTCAGGACGGAGATGGTGATATTGGACTTGACGAGTACGACACGCAGGCCCCCTTTGATACCTCTTCTATCTATTACTATAACTGCTTTATTACTTACTTTGAAAAACAAAACGGTGAGTTTGTGGAAGTGGAAACTCCCTCAACCCTCAATATGCGGATTCCGCGATTAAGCGACAATACCCCAGAGTCTATCTCCGGGGAAATTATGCTGAATCTCTTCGCCAACAACCCCTTCTCTCCCTACGACACTATCTGCTACGAGCTTTTTATCGTTGACCGTGCCCTCAACCACAGCAACACCATCACTACCAGCGAATACATTACAAATTAATTAGCAAATTTGTAAATTTGTAAATTAGCAAATTAAAATAGAATTCAAAATTCAAAACTAACCCCTAACCCCTAATCCCTATTCCCTAAAATCATTTGCACATTAGCACATTAACTAATTAGCACATTGAAATCATGACTGTACACGACACCATCATGGCCGCATTGGCGGAAGACATTGGAAACGGAGATCACTCCTCTTTAGCTTGTATTAACCCCACCATCCAAGGTGAAATGCGGCTGTTGGCCAAAGCCGACGGCATTATTGCCGGTATCGATGTGGCACGGGAAGTGCTGCATTGCGTTGACCCGGACATTAAAATGGAAGCTTTCAAGCAAGATGGCGACGAAATTCATAAAGGCGACATCGTGTTTATTATCCGTGGCTCGTCACAGAAAATGCTGACTGCAGAAAGAACCTTGCTGAACTTTATGCAGCGCATGAGCGGCATTGCCACCACAGCAAAGAAATATGCCGATGTGGTAAAGGGTACCAAAACCCGTATCCTTGATACCCGCAAAACCACTCCGAATATGCGTGTGTTCGAGAAATATGCGGTCCAGCTTGGCGGCTGCACCAACCACCGCTTCGGCTTGTTCGACATGGTGATGCTGAAAGATAATCACATCGACTTTGCGGGAGGTATCGAAAATGCTATCGATAAGACGCGTAAATATCTCTCCGATAATAATTTGGATCTAAAAATCGAAATTGAGACCCGCAATCTGGAAGAGGTTAAACGTGTGCTGGATCACGGGGGTGTTGACCGTATCATGCTCGATAACTTTACTCCCGAACTGGTGAAAGAGGCAGTACAGTTGATTGACGGAAAGGTGGAAACGGAGGCGTCAGGCAATATTACACTCGATAATATGCGAGGCTATGCCGAAGCAGGTGTCGATTTCATCTCTGTGGGTGCGCTCACTCACCATATCGCCAGTCTTGACCTGAGTCTAAAAGTCATCAAATAAACAGTACATTTATGAAAAAGTGGCTTAAAGTCTTGTTGATTGTGCTGGCCAGTATCGTTTTGCTGCTGGCGGTGCTCTCTGTTTGCATCGGTCCTATAGCAAAACCTATATTAGAAAAACACAGCAAGGAGTTGTGTCACAGAGTGGTGACTATGGACAAACTGCGCGTGAATCTTTTTACAGGCACTGTAGGCATTTATGGTTTCAAGGCACTGGAAGAGGATGATGAGACCCGTTTCATGAGTTTTAACTCGCTCAAGGCTAATATTAATGTTTTCCCCTTGTTGGCTAAGAAAGTCAAGATGCGTTACATCAAACTCGATGGACCGGTTATCAACATCACGCAAGATGGCTATGTCTTCAATTTCTCTGATATTATTGAATTTTACAGGCCTGAACATCGTGATACAACCCCAAGTAAGTGGCTGGTGGATTTGCGACGCATCGCCCTTACAAATGGTAATATTTGTTATGCCGACTTGCAGCTGAACAGCAATCTATGCATGAAGGACATCAATGTGGAGGTTCCTCGTCTCTGCTTTGGTCGCGGCAATTCGGATGCGGCTTTGCAGCTGCTTTTTGAGGATGGTGGAAAACTGGATGTGAAGATGGGCTATGGTATGGACAAGTCGGACTTCACACTCTATATGAAAATGGAGGATTTCAATGTGGATCCTGTGGAACCTTACGTGCGCCAGTGGCTGAATTTCAAGGATATGAGCGGCAGATTCTCCGCCGATTTGTCGGTGTCGGGTAATTTGAAGCACATTCTGAATCTGGATGCCAAAGGTAATCTGTGCCTGCAGGATTTCAACATGGACGTAGAGCATTTTAAGCATGTGGTGACTTTGGACCGCCTGAATGTAGAGATGGAGGATTTTAATCCTGAAAAGAAAATCTTTCATGTAGAAACCATCGAGTTGGATGCTTTGCGCATGAATTTCGAAATTGACAAAAACGGCAGTTCATTCTCTTCTTTATTCCCCTCTGATACAAGTAGTCAGAAGGAATCAGATGTGAAGTCAAAAAAACAGAAAAAAGAAAAGAAAAAGAAAAAATCCTCCCAAAAGGAAACGATGGCAATCGAGTCTTCCAATGCCAATGTGGCTCCGGATATTCGCCTGAATCATCTGGTGTTGAACGATTGCGAAGTGAATTTCACCGACAGAACCCTGAAGGATGAGGTGATGACCTTGCCGGTGAGCAACATTATGGTGGATGCCCATAACTTGTCTTCCAAAACCTTGAGTAAGGCTTCTATGTATGCCCATTTTGGTAAAACGGGTGAGTTCCATTGTAAGTGGGAAGGCTTCCTTTCTTCCAAAGGAAATCAAGCTATCGATATAGAAATCAAAGATTTGCAGATGCAGGAACTGTCGCCTTATTCTCTCCATTATTTTGCCTATCCTATTTCCAAGGGCGTGTTGGTATACAAGGGCAGAACGACCTTGCAGAATCAGGAGCTGGATAGTAAGAATCATTTCGATTTTTATAATCTGGTGGTGGATAAGAAACGTAAGGATATTGAGCCGGAATACAAACTTCCTTTGCAGGCTGCTGCCTATGTGTTGACCGATATGTCGGGACGGGCCAAGATGGACTTGCCTGTCAAGGGTAATATTAAAAATCCCAAGTTCTCTTTCCGGAAGATTATCGTCAAGGCCTTCTTTAACACCATATTGCGTGTGGCCGCCTCGCCAGTGGATATGATTATCCAGGCCTGTCGTGCCAATGCCGACGCTTTCAAGGATTTGACTTTGGACCTTGACCAGCGTTCCTTCAATTCCCGTCAATACGACCAGTTCAATGCCATTTGTGAGGTGGTGAAAGACAAGCCGGAACTGACCATTACGGTCTCTCCTTCATTCAATTTGGCTAATTATTACAAGGAAGGAGATCCTAAGCAGAATGAAAAAACCATGAAGGAATATGAGCATTTGCAGGAATTGATATATGAGCATTTTGCCCAGTATGGAGTGACGAAAGACCATTTGCAGTTTACCAATAATGTGGGGAAGAAGTTTGCTCCGAAAGGCAAGGTGGTACTGAGTTTTGATGTGGTGACTCCCGGTATGGACGATGTGGAAGGCATGGAGGCCGCCGAGAAATCGTTGGAGGAGTAAATAGTTGATAGTTGACAATTGACAGTTGGATTTAGGATTACAGGATTTAGGATTACAGGATTATGGGATTACAGGATTTAGGATTACAGGATTATGGGATTACAGGATTATGGGATGGAAAGGTCAGGAGAGTTAATGTTTGATTGTGCATTATGCATTATGAATTGTGCATTGTAAATTATTAGTTTATAGCGATGCGTAAACAAAGTCTAATGGAATGGTACGATAAATTGAAGCGGAATGCGGAAAACCTTGTGCTTCCGGGCTTTCAGCATGTTCCTTTGCTGACGGTGATGCGTCTTTTTGGCCGTTCGCTGGTGAAAGGCATTCTCTTTCAACGTGCGGCAGCCATGACTTACCGTTTTTTTATCGCGGTCATCCCCATGGCTATGGCATTGTTCTCTATCTTTTCCTTTTTGGGAGAATCTATGCAGCAGCACATGCTGAATGCCTTTGAATTTGTCATACCTCATTATGCGTGGCCCGTTGCCAATCAAATGATTACCGAGGTGTTGTCGCGGCAGAGCAGCTCGCTGGTATGGATTTTTCTGGCTATGGGTTTGTATTTTTCGGTCATCGCTATCAATTCTTTCCTTAATTCCTTGCGCTCCTCCTATTATGAGGTGCCTACCCGCAACCTGTTCAAGCAATTGTTCGTCAGCTTACAAATTTTTTTGATTTTTGTGGCGGCGGTGTGTGCTATCATCTTGATTTTTGTACTTACTTCGCGTTTGCTCAAGTATATCGACACCTACACTTTGCATAACGCGGTACTATATTCCAATGCAGTATCAGTATTACGATGGTTGCTTATTTTTGCGGCCATCTATTTCCTGATATCCATGTTGTATTATTTTGTTCCAGCGGACAAAGAGAATTACCGCTTTTTCTCGGCAGGCTCCTCTGTAGCCACTATCCTGCTGGTGCTTTTATTGGGTGTCGTTGATTTCTACTTCTCGGATTTTGCGGATTACAATTTCATTTTCGGCTCTATGGGAGCGTTGATTGCCGTGTTGCTGTGGATTTACTGGGATGCCATCGTCATTTTGGCATGTTTCGACTTGAACGTAAGCATCGCGGAAGCTAAAAAGAATACACAACAAACAACTGATAAACATGAAGATAAAGGAAGTGTTACAGCATCTTGAGCACCGTTTCCCACTGCAGTGGCAGGAGGATTTTGACAATAGCGGCATGCAGTGTGGTGACAAGGAACAGGAAATTACGGGTGCCTTGGTTTGCTTTGAGTTTTCCGATAAGGTAATAGAAGAAGCTATTTCATTGAATGCCAATTTGATAGTGGCGCATCATCCCTTGATTTTTGGAAGCGGACTGAAGAAGATTGAACCTACCGACAGGGTAGGGCGTATGGTGTGTAAGGCTATCGAAAACAAATTAGTGCTGTATTCCATGCACACCAATGTGGACAGTGGTATTGGTGGTGGTAATTATGCTTTCGCTGAGAAGCTGAAACTGCAAAATACCAAGGTGCTCGACCCCAAGTGTTTAGATGATGAATATAATGGCCGTGTCGGACTGGGACAGGTGGGTGAGCTTCCTGAACCCATGGCTGTGGCTGATTTTGTGCAGTATGTCAAGGAGTGCCTTGGACTGAAGGTGGTGAAGTATGCGGGACAGATAAACAGACCGGTGCAAAAGGTGGCGGTATGCGGTGGCGCAGGCTCCTCACTCATCCGCCAGGCCTTGCAAGCTGGTGCAGATGCGTATGTGACTGGAGATGTGCGTTATCATGATTTTTTTATTCCTGATAATCAGATGCTTATCCTTGACGTGGGGCATTTTGAAGGGGAACATTTTATTAAAGATATATTATATGCTGAATTAAAAGAAAATTTTTGTAATTTTGCAATCCATTTTTCTAAATTGGATAAATTAGATATTATATACGCATAATATTGATAATCAATATAATAATACATATATCATGGCAACAAAGAAAGTCGTAAAGGATGCAGAAAAAGCAGAGAAAACTCCTACAACTGCTAAAAAAACTGCAACGAAGAAGACACAGAAAGTAACCAAGGTTGAAGAAACCGAAAAAGTGGAAGAACCCAAAAAAGCCACTAAAAGAGCTGCCGTAAAGAAAACGGTGACCAAAGCTGAAAAGTCTGTTAAGGAAACTCCTGCCAAGGAGAATAAGAAAAACCAACCGGTGATGATTGAAACTCATCACGACGAACAGATTGTTGAAACTCCTGAAGACCTTTCTATTGCTCAGAAATTGTTGTCATTGTACAATTTGCAACAGATCATGTCGCAGATTGACCGTATCCGTGTGATCAGAGGCGAGCTTCCCGATGAAATCCGTGACTTGGAAGATGCACACGAAGGTATGCAAACCCGTATCAACAAGTATAATGAGGATATCGAGAACCTGAATAACAAGATTACGGAAGAAAATACCAAGATGCAGGATGCTGTTGTGGCTATCAAGAGATATGAGGAGCAGCAGAACAATGTCCGCAATAACCGTGAATATGAGTCTTTGGCCAAAGAAATCGAATATCAGAAACTGGAAATCCAGGTGGCTGAGAAACATAAAGTGAAACATCAGGCTGAGATTACCGCCAAGACCGAAGAGATTGGTGGTTTCCAGGAAAAACTGAAAGAATATGAGGAAGTGTTGTCTCAGAAGAAGAGCGAGTTGGATGACATCATCGCTGACACCGAGAAGGAAGAGAAGGAATTGATGGAGAAAGCCGAAGTTCTGAAAGCTAAGGTGGATGAGCGTTTGTTGACTGCTTTTGAGCGTATCCGTAAGAATGTGCGTAACGGTTTGGCTATCGTTCAAATTGAACGTGACGCTTGCGGTGGTTGCTTCAGCACTATCCCGCCACAGCGCCAGTTGGATATCCGTTTGCACAAGAAGATTATCGTCTGCGAGGCCTGCAGCCGTATCTTCATCGACCATCAGCTGGTTGAATCCCAAGGCAAAACTGAAGAATAAAAAAAAAGCTCGCAAACGCGAGCTTTTTTTTATTCTCCTTTCCGATTCCTCAGAATATCTATCGCCAAGTAGATGGCACTCCTCAGTGATTGCTCATCAGCACAATTCTTGCCGGCAATGTCGTAGCCGGTGCCGTGAGCGGGAGAGGTGCGTACAATGGGCAAGCCTGCCGTATAATTTACCCCTTCATTGTCAGCCAATATCTTGAAAGGTGCCATGCCTTGGTCGTGGTACATAGCCAAAACAGCGTCAAATTTACTGTAATTGCCTGAACCGAATAAACCGTCGGCGGGGAAGGGACCGAAAGCATTGATATGCTGGTCGAAAGCCTCACGGATAGCGGGAACAATGATGTTCTCCTCTTCCTTGCCAATTAAACCTCTGTCGCCTGCATGGGGATTCAGCGATAATACGGCAATTTTGGGGTTGGTGCAACCGAAATCCTTGAGCAGAGTTTGGTGTAAAGCCTGAATCTTTTTGATAATCAGTTCTTTGGATAGGTTTTGGGATACCTCGTTAATGGGCAAATGATTGGTGGCAAAGGCCACTTTCACCGCAGGGGATATCATCATCATCAGAGGATTTTCCGCAGCAAAAACGGAAGCTAAATACTCTGTATGTCCAGTGAAGTGAAACTGCTCCGACTGGATGTTGTTCTTGTTGATGGGAGCGGTAACGAGGGCATCAATGGCATTGTTCTTGAGGTCGTTGCAGGCATAGCGCAAAGCCATTTCCGCATACTTACCGGCCACATCCGTCGATTCACCCATGTTGATGGGAATCTCATTCTCGCTCAGGTTAATCAAGTTCGCCTTTTTCTGGGAGGACTGTCCCGCATTCTTGATGTACTGGAAAGAAAAATCCTGAATCTGCAAGTTCTTTTTATAGTAACCCGCTACTTTGGATAAGCCATAGACAATGGGCGTGCAGATGTCTAATAACTTGTTGTCGGCAAGAGTTTTGATGATGACCTCGTAGCCAATACCGTTGAGGTCGCCATGCGTAATGCCTATTTTATAGATCGGTTTTTCTCCAGACATGACTTGTTGTTTTATAAGGTGACTTTAACTTCGTATTCTTCGTAACCTTCTACAATATCTCCAACCTTGATGTCGTTGAAGTTCTCGATATTCAGACCGCAATCCTGACCGGCGGTGACTTCCTTGACATCGTCTTTGAAACGGCGCAGGGAGCCCAATTTTCCGGTATAGATAACGATACCATCGCGGATGAGTCGTATCTTGCTGTTGCGCTGCAATTTGCCATCCAAAACCATACAGCCTGCCACATTGCCGACCTTGGTAATCTTGAAGACTTCCTTGACTTCTATGTTGCACAAGATCTTCTCGTGGATTTCAGGTGAGTGCATACCAGCGATAGCATCCTTGATTTCGTTGATGGCCGTATAGATGATAGAGTATGTGCGGATATCAATCTGCTCTTGCTCGGCCAGCTTGCGTGAACCTGGGGAAGGACGTACCTGGAAAGCCACGATGATAGCGTTGGAGGCGGTTGCCAACAACACATCGCTTTCGGTCACCTGACCCACAGACTTGTGAATCACGTTCACCTGTACCTGTTCGGTGGAGAGCTTCAACAGAGAGTCTGACAAGGCTTCCACAGAGCCGTCCACGTCACCTTTAACAATGATGTTCAATTCCTTGAAGTCACCGATGGCGATACGGCGTCCGATTTCATCCAGGGTAATATGTTTCTGGGTACGCAGACCCATTTCTCGGTTCAGCTGAGCACGCTTGGTAGCGGCGATACGGGCTTCGTGTTCGGAAGCGGCCACTTTGAACAGGTCGCCAGCCTGCGGAGCACCGTTCAAACCCAACAACAACACGGGGGTAGCGGGACCTGCGGACTGTACCTGCTGGTTTCTTTCGTTGAATAAAGCTTTTACTTTGCCATAGCAAGGACCAGCGATGATAGGATCACCCACTTTCAAAGTGCCGTTTTGAACCAAAACCTTGGCCACATAGCCCTTGCCCTTGTCCAAAGAGGACTCGATGACGGTTCCGACACCGGGGCGTTTGGGGTTGGCCTTGAGGTCTAACAATTCGGCTTCCAACAAAACTTTTTCTAACAGTTCCTGAACATTGGTACCATGTTTAGCGTCAATTTCCTGGCACTGGTACTTGCCGCCCCATTCTTCCACCAAAATGTTCATCTTAGCCAGACCTTCCTTGATTTTTTCAGGATTAGCTTGCGGCTTGTCAATCTTGGTGATAGCGAATACCATAGGAACACCAGCGGCTTGGGCGTGGTTGATAGCTTCAACGGTCTGCGGCATGATGTTGTCATCAGCGGCAATAACGATGATACACAGGTCGGTAATCTTGGCACCACGGGCACGCATAGCGGTAAATGCCTCGTGGCCAGGAGTATCCAGGAAGGTGATTTTTCTCTCATCGGGCAGAGTTACCTCGTAAGCACCGATGTGCTGGGTGATACCACCGGCCTCACCGGCAATAACATTAGATTTACGGATGTAGTCCAGCAAGGAGGTCTTACCGTGGTCAACGTGTCCCATGACGGTAATGATGGGGTGACGGGGCTGCATATCTTCAGGATTGTCCTCCTCATGCATGGATTGCTCTTCATCCACATCGGCACCCACAAATTCTACTTGGAAGCCATATTCGTCGGCCAAGAGGGAAATGGTTTCGGCATCCAGACGCTGGTTGATGGATACAAACAAGCCGACACTCATACAGGTGGCGATAATCTTGTTGACGTTCACGTTCATCAGGGTAGCCAATTCGTTGGCGGTGATGAATTCCGTGACCTTCAATATCTTCTGTTGTTCGAGTTCCTGCTGTTCGTGCTCCAGCATTTCGGCATGGATGTGCTGTCTCTTCTCTCTTCTACGTTTTGAGGTCTTTGATTTGCCAAGTGGTTCAAGGCGCATCATGGTTTCCTTGATCTGACGCTGGATGTCTTCTTCGGAAATCTCTACCTTCGGTGCGGCGGGTTTCTTGTTGCTTTCTTCCTTGCCGTGAGTCTTTACAGCCTGTTGTTTGATTCTCTTGCGCTTTTTCTTCTTCTCTTCGTTCTGCTCCTTGGGAGTGTTTTGAGGCTGTGGTTTCTCAGTTTTTGGTTTTTCCACAGGAAGGTCGATTTTACCCATGATTTTGGGAGCCTGCAGCTTCTCAACCCGGGTTTCGATGTGTTCGATCACTTTCTCGGGAATGACCACTCTCTTTTCAGTTTCTTCGGAAGCGGTTTCTTCAGTGTCCTCAACGTCAACAATATCAATAGCTTCCTCTGTTTCAGGGATTTCCGTATCCTCTTGCTTCAGATTGTCGTCAGCTGTTTCCTCGACAACTTCTTTGGTCTCACTCTTCTTGCTGGACTTTTTGCCTTTTTTGTTCAGGCTATCCAGGTCGATTTTGCCAACAGTGACGATGTTGCCAGTGATATCCTCGATTTCAGTCTCAATATGTTCGACTTCTTTGGCACTTTTGCTGGCTTTTTTCTTAGGAGTCTCCTCGGCGACGGGCTCTTCCTTTTTCTCGCTGGCAGATGTCTTCTTGGCAGAAGGTTTTTTCTTGGGTTCGATGTCAATCTTGCCAACGACTTTGGGTTGTGCCGTTTCTACAGGAATGTCAAAGGTCTCATGCTCAATGACATTGGGCTTTTTGATCAGCACTTCATTAGTATGAGTATCCTCCTCCTGAGCAGGTTTCTCAACCACTGGAGTTTCAGCGACTTCTTCTTCTTTCTTGAAGGTGCCGATTTCAATTTTTTGAGCTTCCTCTTTGACGAGTTTTTCCCCTAGAAATTCCTGAAGGAGAATATCGTACATCTCGGGAGTCAGTTTGGTGTTGGGACTCTCGACAATGTCGAAATTTTTCTTCTTCAGCAATGCCGTAATTGTGCCGATGGCGACATTAAATTCGCCAGCTGCCTTGCCTAATCGTGGTATTTT
The DNA here is from genome assembly GCA_016290295.1 of Bacteroidales bacterium. Classification (GTDB taxonomy): domain Bacteria; phylum Bacteroidota; class Bacteroidia; order Bacteroidales; family WCHB1-69; genus RUG11690. The sequence continues at coordinate 1,533 of JAEETJ010000004.1, read as the reverse complement.
TCTTCCTTCTGCCATATTTTTTAAGTTGAAAGTTGAAAGTTGAAAGTTGAAAGTTGTTTTATCTTCCAGTTTTCAGTTTCAATTATTTGTTTTTTTAGTTTTCAGATTTCAGTTTTCAATTTTCAGTTTTATTCGATATCAAGTTCTTTCTTGATGGATGCCAGCACTTCATCAACGGTCTCTTCTTCCAGGTCGGTACGCTGTACCAATTCATCACGGTCGATAGCCAACACGTTCTTGGCGGTATCGCAACCGATTTTCTTGAAGGCTTCGATCACCCAGTCATCGAATTCGTCCTTGAATTCATCCAAATCAACATCTTCTTCTTCCACCACATCATCGCGGAAGATGTCAATATCGTAACCTGCTAATTTGCTAGCCAATTTGATGTTATATCCACCCTTACCAATGGCCAATGATACCTGGTCGGATTTCATATATACATTAGCGGTTTTGTTTTCTTCGTTGATATCGATAGAAGAAATTTTAGCGGGACTTAATGCTCTGCTGATGAGCAATTCGATATTGGAAGTATAGTTGATTACATCGATATTTTCGTTACGCAACTCGCGTACAATGCTGTGGATACGGCTACCTTTCATACCAACGCATGCGCCAACGGGGTCGATACGGTCGTCGAAGGATTCCACTAACACTTTGGCTCTTTCGCCGGGAGCACGCACCACATTCTTGATGGTGATCAAACCGTCGTTGATTTCAGGAATTTCGGTCTCCATCAATCTTTCCAAGAAGGTAGGAGCCGTTCTGGAGATGATGATCAGCAAGCTGGAGGCACGGACTTCCACACGCAATACCACTGCGGTGAGGGTGTCGCCTTTTTTGTACTTGTCAGCGGGAATCTGCTCTGCTTTGGGCAGCACTAACTCCACACCGTCCTCGTCAATCACCAGAATTTCCTTGCGCCATACCTGGCTGACTTCTCCAGTGACCAACTCGCCGATGCGATGCTCATATTTCTTATATACCAGATCCTTCTCGTATTCCATGACTTTGGTGATCAGATTCTGACGCAGAGCCAAGATTTCTCTTCTGGCAAAATCGGTCAGCTTCACATTCTCCATCACCTCTTCACCAACTTCGAAGTCGGGTTCGATTTTGATAGCGTCCGATAAGGCAATCTGGGTAAATTCATTCTCCACCTCGCCGTCTTCCACAATCTCACGATAACGCTGGATTTCAAGGTCTCCACGGTCAACATTCACGATGATGTCGAAATTGGCGTCAGGACCGTATTTTTTCGTCAATGCGGAACGGAAAACATCTTCCAAAATACGCATCAAGGTTTCTCTGTCAATGTTTTTGAACTCCTTGAACTCGGCAAAGGTTTCAATTAAATTCAAACTGTCTTCCATTGTTGTTTAATTTTGATTTTTATATTTTGTTATTGTTATATGCATCGCCTGCGGTTCCACCGCATGTATATCGTGTAAATTCGCCTCTGTCACTCATCTATGCGGCGGTTGCGGTTCCACCGCATGTATATCGTGTAAATTCGCCTCTGTCACTCATCTA